>NZ_WQFL01000002.1:0-434141 GCF_013034175.1 Ruegeria sp. HKCCA5463 | reverse complement strand
TGCCGCCAAGCTCGACGTGATGGTCATACAACGGCGTGCGCTTCGGTGTGGTCATGATCCGGTCAACTTCCGATTATCCAAAGGTCAAAATGCATAACCGTCAGTCTGCCCCAAGCCGCATAGAATGCAATGATTCCACCCGGTTTCTAGTGAAACACCGATCCGAAGAAGAGGCGGTATACAGACGCATGCATCACGAATGTTCCTATAGGAAACTTTTTTCCGTTAGGCAACAACCCTCGTTTCCATCGCGTGAAATCCCCGGCGCCCGGCCGGGTGCCGGGGGGGAGGATTTCACCGCCGATGCACCACCTTCTTCGGGATTTTTCGTTGCAAAGTGGCGTTTAGACAGAGAGGGACCGTACGGCACGCATCAGAACTTCGAGCCCCGCAATCAAATCGACCTCTGCCGTATCTTCTGCAAAATCATGGCTGATTCCGTCGATCGAGGGCGTGAACAGCATCGCGACCGGCATCAGGCGAGACACGTTGGTGGCATCGTGCAAGGCCCCCGAGGGCATTCTGCGCCACCGACCCGGCGCGACCTGTTCCGCACCGCGTTCAAGAGCGCGGCGCAAGGTCGGATCCATGGCAACGGGATCCAGCCCCAGCATGGGGCCGTAATCCAAGCTCATCCCCAGTTGCTCAGCGGTTTCTTGTGCTGTCGCCCGAATGATCTCCTCCATCCGGGCCAAACGGTCTGCATCAGCATCGCGCCATTGCATCGAGAACCGAACCCGTCCCGGCACGATGGACGAAGCGTTTGGATGCAGGTTGACCCGCCCGATGGTCCAGACCGTCTGCGGCGTGACGACATTGCGAAACCTCTCATTGAGCCGGGTGTTGAACAGGGACAGGGCCTGAAATGCGTCGCGGCGCAGGTGCATGGGGGTGGTGCCGGCGTGGTTCTGCTGACCTTCGAAGGTGATCGACATATCGCGGATGCCAACGATATCCGTGACAACTCCGATCTGATCTCCGGACGCGTCCAGAGAGGGGCCCTGTTCGATATGCATCTCTATGAAGCCATCGAAACGGGACGGGTCCACGAAGCCCTGGGACAAGTCTGCCATGGAGGATCGGGCCTGGCCAAAGCTGACGCCCGCCCCATCGGTCAACACATCAGCTTTTTCCAGAGACAACCCGCCTGACCAGACAGCAGAACCTGTGGTCACGCCAAAACGCCCCTCTTCGTCCTCAAAGCTGACAACTGAAATGGGACGGTCGACGGAACGTGCGACTTCCAGCGCGGCAATGACGCCCAGGGCGCCGTCCAGCCAGCCGCCTTCGGGCTGACTGTCGGAATGTGATCCCATCAGCAGCGAAGGGCCGGACGCCAATCCGAACAGGTTTCCCACCGGGTCAAACTGTGGGGTCAGGCCCGCTTCGCGCATACGTCCGGCAAGCCACTGGCGCGCAGCGATATCCGCGTCGGAATAGGCAGGGCGGACAACCCCTTTGCCCACTCCCGAGGCACCGAATTCACGCAACTTATGCAGGTCGGTCAGAAAACGCGTGTGATCGACGGTCATGAACCCCTCCGAAGGTTTGTTCGGGGCAAACCATAGCCAGAAACAGTAAAGGAGCGAGGTTTTTTTCGACAGGCGTGAAACCCCTCTGGCACCAGAGGGGAACCTGCCCTAAGACTTCGGCGCAAGAGGGACCGACATGTCACATATCACATTGGTGCGTCACGGGCAGGCAAACACAACGGCACGGGACGAGGCAAGCTATGACAGGCTCAGCGACTTGGGGCATCAGCAGGCGCGCTGGCTGGGGGCGCATCTGCGTGACACCCGCAGCCACTATGCCCGGGTCTATTGCGGCACCCTGACCCGTCACGCCGAGACGGCGGACAGCATGGGATTGCACGAGCCAATCCGTGACGCGCGACTGAACGAGATCGAGTATTTCACGCTGGCGCAACTGTTCGAGGACCAACACGGCGTCGCGATCCCCACCGACCGCGAAGGTTTCGTCGAACACCTGCCCAGAACATTTGCGGCCTGGGCCAATGGCGAAATCAAGAACCCGCCGGAAACCTTCGAAGAATTCGAGACGCGCGTGCGCGACGCGCTGCACGAGATCGGGACCGAGGGCGGACCGGCCATCGTCGTGACCTCGGGCGGGTTGATTTCGATGGTGGTGCGGCAGGCGATGGGGTTGGATATCCCGTCAATGGCACGGGTGGCCCTTGCCATCATGAACACGTCGATACATCGTCTGCATCCGATTGGCGCTCAGCTGAGCCCGGTTCTTTTCAATGCCGTTCCGCATCTGGAAGCCCCTGATCGGCAGTTCGCGCAGACCCACCTGTAACCAGATCGGAGACGCCTGATGCAGCTCTACTATGCACCCCGAACCATCTCGGTCGCTGTCGCGATCGCACTGGAAGAGACCGGGCTGAAATACGAAGCGGTCAAGCTCGACTTCGCCGGGGGCGAACAGACGAAACCAGCTTACAAGCAAATAAACCCCAAAGGCCGCGTTCCGGCGCTGGTGATGGATGGCGGCATCCTGACTGAAACCGGAGCCCTGCTGGAATTCGTTGCAGCCAAGGCCCCCGAGACCGGGCTGGTGCCGGCTGATCCGGTGATGGCTGCCCGGATGCGCGAAGTGATGTTCTACCTTGCCTCGACCATGCATGTGAACCACGCGCACAAGATGCGCGGGCACCGCTGGGCCGACAAGAAATCCAGCTGGAACGACATGAAAGACAAGGTCGCGCAGACGATGACCGCGTCCTGCGAATATATCTCGTCGAACGGCCTGCGTGGTCCATTTGTGCTGGGCGAGGCGTTCTCTCTGGCCGATGCCTATCTGTATGTGGTGTGCAGCTGGCTGGAAGGCGATGGCGTGGACGTTTCGGCCTTTCCCAAAATCGTCGCCTTCCGTGAGGCGATGGAGGCACGCCCTTCGGTTCAGGCAGTGCGTGCTGCCGGAATGCTCTGACAAAAGGAAATATGATGACACATCTCTGGGTCCGGGCAGAACAGCGCCCGAACGAAGAACGGGTTGGGCTGACACCGGAAGGTGCCGCAGCGCTGATCGCGGCCGGCATCCGCGTGACGGTCGAGGAAAGCCATGCCCGAGCCATTCCACTGGACGGCTACAAGGAAGCAGGCTGCGAGATCGCGCCCGAGAATTCCTGGCCCGAGGCCCCGCTGGACGCGATCATCTTCGGCCTCAAGGAACTGCCCGAAGACGGTACACCCTTGCCCCACCGCCACATCATGTTCGGCCATGCCTTCAAGGGCCAGTATTCGGGCCGGGCTCTGCTGGAACGGTTCAAGGCGGGCGGCGGCACGCTTTATGATCTGGAATACCTCGTGGATGAGGATGGTCGCCGGGTCGCCGCATTCGGCTATTGGGCAGGCTACGCGGGCGCGGCAGTAACGCTCAAGACCTGGGCGGCGCAGCAACGGGGCGGGATCTGCGGCCCCGTCGGCGTCTATCCCGGCAAGGACGCGCTGAACGCCGAACTTCTGGCAGAATTGGACGCCACCGGCGCGCCCCGCCCCCGCGCAATCGTCATCGGAGCTTTGGGCCGTGTAGGCACCGGCGCCGCAGACCTATGTGAGGCGATGGGCGTCGCGGTCACCAAGTGGGACATGGCCGAAACCGCCCGCGGTGGGCCTTTCCCGGAAATCCTCGACCATGATCTGTTCCTGAACTGCATCTTCGCGCGCCCCGGAACGCCTGTCTTCGTCCCGCGCGAGGCATTGACCGCCCCGCGCAAGCTGACCGCCATCGGTGACGTGGCCTGCGACCCTGACAGCGACTACAACCCGGTGCCCGTCTATGACCGCGCCACCACGTGGCAAGAACCCGCCCTGCGCGTGGCCACCGACCCGGTGATGGACGTGATGGCGATCGACAACCTGCCGTCGATGCTGCCGGTCGAAAGCTCGGAAGACTATGCCGCGCAACTGCTGCCGTCCTTGCTGACCCTGACCGATCTGGACAGCGGTGTCTGGGGTCGGGCAGAAGCAACTTACAAAACGCATATTGAAGGACTCTGAACGATGACCATTCATTGGTGTGGCACCGGCCTCTCAGCCATTCCCGGCCTGCGTCGCCTGATCGAAGGCGGCCACAAAGTCACCGTGTGGAACCGGACCGTCGACAAGGCCAGGGCCGAGGTCGGAGACCTGACCGACGACATCCGCGCCTTCGACATCGACGCGCTTGGCGTCGTACTGGAGAAGGGCGATGTAATCGTCTCGATGCTGCCTGGTGACTGGCATGTGCCGCTTGCGGAACTGGCGATTTCGAAAGGGGCCAATTTCGTCTCGTCTTCGTATATCGCGCCCGAGATGCGCGCGCTGGATGACAAGGCGCGCGAGGCCGGTGTCGCACTGGTCAACGAGGTCGGGCTGGACCCGGGCATCGATCACCTGATGGCACATGCCCTGATCGACGACTACCGCGGCTCCGATGCGTTCGACCCGGAAAACCACCTGAGCTTCATTTCCTATTGCGGCGGCATTCCCAAGAACCCCAACCCGTTCCGCTATAAATTCAGCTGGTCGCCGCTGGGCGTGTTGAAAGCGCTGCGGTCGCCGTCGAAATCGATCCGCGATTACGCGCCGCTGGACGTTGCCCGCCCCTGGGATGCGATCAGCAGCTACATCGCCCCGCTGCCGACACCGGAAAGCTTCGAGGTCTACCCGAACCGCGATTCGATCCCCTTCATGGCGCAGTACCATTTCGAGGACCACTGGCCGGTCAAGGAATTCGTCCGCGGCACCTTGCGTCTGAACGGCTGGGCCGACGCGTGGTCGGATGTGTTCACCGAGATCGAAACCCTGTCCGGCCCGGAAGGGGATGCGCGTCTGAAAGAGATGTCGGACCAGTTCTGGGAGGAAAACGCCTATGACGAAGGCGAGCCTGATCGTGTTGTGTTGTGCGTGGGATTGAAGGCCGAGAAAGACGGCATCGAAGTCTGGCACAAGACCTATGTCATGGACGCCTGGGGCGACGAGCGCGGCACGGCAATGGCGCGTCTGGTGTCGATTCCGGTCTCACTTGCCGTCGAGGCCGTATTGAACCGCGCCATCCCGGCCGGTGTTCACGCGGCCCCCAGCGATCCCAAGCTGGTGCAGGGATGGATGGGTGAAATCGACAAGCTGGCCCAGCATCTGCAAATCGTCGATCACACGGCCTGAATGAAAAAAGCCATTCCAGATCGTCTGGAATGGCTTTCATTTTTGTACTTTACGCATATTGTCCTCGTTCGGGTTTCCCTCACCCGGCCTTCAGATATACCGCTGGATGGTATCTTCGATATCACTGCGGTTGATGCCCAGCTCGGACAACTGATGATCGGTCAAAGCATTCAGATGCTGGGCTGCGCGGACAATATCAGGGCTGATCGAACGGATCCGCATGGCACGATCGAACAGCAAAAGCGCACTGGCGGCCGGAGCCGGTTGATTGGTGGGCGGTATGACGTCGAACATTCTGGTAACCTCGCTGACAGGCTTTTGGGGATTGTCTCAGTTCACGCTGAATGCTTGATCACTGCCGGTATGGCTTGTTGTGATACACACTTTCATATGCGCGTCTTTTGATCTGATCCCGCTGGATGCCGATGTCGGCCAGTTGCACGTCATCAAGCTTTTCCAGATCCCGCACGGTTTTCGAAAAAATCCGGCGGCGGAAATGCTCGACCTTTGCTTCTGCATAGTTTGAAAACAGACCGTCAAGCAGGCCACCCCGGCCTTCGAATGTTTGTGTATGTGACATGTCTTTCTCCTCCTGAACTCAATGTCTTTGTCTTCCTGACATCAGATTTGGGAAGGCTGCCTTAACGTTGCCAAACCGGTTCATTAAGGTTTGTTAAGACTGTATTGGAGGGAAAGTTTGGGCTGGACCGGCGCGTTGATTACAGTCTTCGATCCAGGCCCGCGACATGTCCTTTCAGTGGCGGATCAAGATAACGCGAATATCGATCCGTCGCAGAAACCGCCCCTTTGCAGGCAAGTCACATCAGATCGTTTTCGACGTCCTCGGCTGATATCCCCAGTGCATCCAGACCGTTCTCGAGGTGGTCTGACATGTGCGGAGTGCCGATCAGATAGTCAGCGCAGGGGGTCGAGGCCTCGGCCTTGGCAGTGGCAATCGCTTCGGCCAGATCCTCGGGGAAAAAGCTTTCGCGGCCGATCCACATGATGGCAACCAGTTCGGCTTGCTCGTCTTCGCTCATACGTTCGATGAAGGCGCGCATTTCACCTTCTGCCCGGTTCAGCTCGCGCCCCATCATGGCAATCTGAGCGACCTTTCTTGCCGATATTTCCAACATGCATCAGCTCCTCGTGTTCGCGGTTGTCGTGCCATCACAATCACCGAACAAGGGCCGAGTCTTTGATCTTACGCAAACAACGGCCCTAGTTCCGCGCACGCGAAATCGGCTGGTCCGGTACCGGTTGCCTGCGAAACGGGCGAAAGGTGGCTTTTTTCAGCCACAGCCGGAAAGCCTGCCAGACGATCAGTGCAAAGGTTCTCCGGGCGCCGAATGGCCGCCGCAGCAAGGACCACAGAATCACGCGGTTGGTCAGGGGTTGCCGCGGGCCGGTCAGCGTCGCGATCAGCCCACCGTCAGCGCGGCCGTAATCAATCCAGACACCGACCCGATCCGCGCGATAGTCAAAGCGGAACGTATAGCTGCCTTCGATTTTCTGAAACGGTGAAACATGCATCAGCTTGTCCGCCACCACCCTGTCAGTCGGTTCGATGACCGAGAAATCGGGTTTGTGACACAGGTAACTGTGACGGGTGCCATAGGTATTGGTGACCTCGGCCACCACGGCATAAAGGTGATCGCTGTCGTCAAAACAGAACCAAAAACTGACGGGATTGAAAACGTGACCCAAAACGCGCGGTTGCGTCAGCAACTTGAAACGCGCCGGTTGTTGCACCGACATTTCATCAAATCGAACGCGGAGCCACTGGGCCCCTTCCCCGTGACCCGGCTCTCCCCCATGATCGCTGGTGCGCCAGTTCGTGACATTCGCGCGATCAACCGAAAACAGCAAAGGGGTGTCCAGCTCTGCTTCGGGATCCAGCAGGATGTAATCGACCGAGTATCGGAATGCGTTTTCAATCGCACCCTTGCGCCCGTGATAGGTATGACCCGCGATATGGTCTATTTTCTGCGTCATCCGCTGCTTTCTGGCCTTCCCGTAAATGCCTTGAACTACACTGATTTCCTTCAGATGCTGGTAATTCCGATACGGCAATTTGCACAATTTGGATCATAATGTCCCGATAAAGTGATCCGGCTTGGGGAACGCGCCGTAATGAGGTTATGTTTACCGAGATCGATACCGTGACCTTGGACGAACCTGCGGCTGAACCGGCCGCCCTTCAGCCTCGGCGCGAAAAGAAACGCATCAAGGGTAGACGGGTGAACGGAAGTAACGGCAGGCGCGAGACCAGAACCGAATGGGTGGATCACGTCAGGCGCATCCGCGACGCGCAGGATCAGGCGGCATTTGCCGAGCTGTTCCAGCACTTCGCGCCACGAATCAAGGCGTTCCTGATGAAGTCAGGATCAGACGCCACGATGGCCGAGGAGTGTGCGCAGGAGGTGATGGCGACCTTGTGGCACAAAGCCCATCTGTTCGACCCGACGCGGGCAACAGTGGCTACTTGGGTATTCACGATTGCTCGGAACAAGCGCATTGACGTTCTGCGAAAGCAACGCCGCCCCGAACCCGAAGAATTGTGGTGGGGTCCCGAGGCCGAGCCTGAGCAGGACGATGTCATCGCGCTGCAACAAGAAACCGCGCAGCTTCGCACCGCTTTGACAGCGTTGCCAGACGCGCAGAGAGAGCTGATCGAAAAGGCGTATTTCGGTGATCTGAGTCATCGGGAAATTGCGTCTCAGACCGGGTTGCCCCTGGGAACGATCAAATCACGAATCAGGCTGGCGCTGGACCGCTTGCGTCATGCGATGAACTGAGATGAGTACGATGAGTAAATCGATCAAACATCACCTGACAGATGACCTGCTGATGGCATATGCCGCAGGCAGTCTGCCCGAGGCATTCGACCTGATGGTCGCGACGCATCTGTCGCTGTGTGACCATTGCCGTGCGCGGGCGGAAAGTTACGACGCCGTGGGTGGGCATGTTCTGGAGGAACAGACTGAATCCATCGCCATGAGTGACAAATCTCTGGCCGCGACTATGGCATTGATCTCCAAAGGTGCGCCAGCAGCTAAACCGGCGCGTCCGAACTGCTCGGTATTGCCGGCCCCGTTGCAGGATTATGTCGGCGGTACGGTTTCAGATATCCGATGGAAACCGATCGGCATGGGTGTGAAACAGGCCATTCTTCCGACCACAAGCGAGGCCTCGGCCCGGTTGCTGTTCATTCCAGCCGGAACGGCTGTACCAGATCATAGCCACAACGGTATAGAATTGACGATGGTGCTTCAGGGCGCATTCTCGGACGAAGTGGATCGCTTCGCCCGTGGCGACGTCGAGATCGCGGACGAGGATTTGGAACACACGCCTGTGGCGGACATTTCGGAAGATTGCATTTGTCTGGCGGTTACGGATGCACCGTTGAAATTCACCAAGTTGATGCCACGCCTGTTCCAACCCTTCCTGCGCATCTAATGTTGCCCGCGAGGGCCGCGTACGGCGTGTTTTGAAAGGAATGATTATGTTCGCAAGACTTGCTGTGTGCGTCCTTATCGTTGCAATCGCGCCCGTCGCATCGGCCCAAATGTCGGCCGAGGTTCAGTTTCAGCCCGGCAATTTTGGCACCATGGTCAGCGGGACCATCTCAGGAGATGAGTACTTCGACTATTCGCTGGGCGCCAAAGCCGGACAGGAGATGTTTGCCGATCTTCAGGTCAGCGACACCAATGGTAATGGTGTGATCTATTTCAACATCCTGCCGCCGGGCAGCGACGGTGTGGCGATTTATAACGGATCGATTGACGGCAATACGGCTCGGATCACCCTGCCCGACGATGGAGACTATACGATCCGCGTCTATCTGATGGGCAATGACAGGGATACCGGAAAAACCGTGGGGTACAATCTGGACCTGTCCATCCAGTAGATTTCAACCTTCGTGCCGAGCAAGGGGCACAACGCCGTTTTCGGCCTTGGTCTCGATTTCTTCAAAGTCGAAATTGTCCAAACGCTGCGCACGTCGGCCAGCCTTTTCGGCGCTGATCTTGATTTCCGAGATATCCTTGGCCGCCTGCCCGAAATGACGATCCAGGTTCGAGACGCGATCACCCAGGCGGTCCACATCCTTGTGCAGCAACCCCAACTCTTTGCGGATCGCTCCGGCCTGTTCGCGCATACGCGCGTCTTTCAGGATAGCCCGCATGGTATTCAACGTGGCCATGCATGTCGTCGGGGACACGATCCAGACCCGCGCGGCGAACCCTTCACGCACGACGTCGGGCAGACGCGCGTGCAGCTCGGCGTAAATCGCCTCGGAAGGTACGAACATCAAGGCGCCGTCCGCAGTTTCCCCGTCCAGGATGTACTTTTCGGAAATCGCCTTGATATGCACTTTCACCGCAGCGCCGAAGGCCCGCAGGCATCTCTCGACATCCGCCTTCGTCTGCGCAGCGGCCAGCGCCTCGAAATCCTCCAACGGGAACTTTGCGTCGATCACGATCGGTCCCGGCGGGTTCGGCAAGTGAATCAGGCAATCCGCCCGCCTGCCATTCGACAACGTGGCTTGCAATGAATAACTGTCAGCGGGCAGCGCCTTGGACACGATATCGTTCAGTTGGATTTCACCGAACATCCCGCGCCTTTGCTTGTTTGACAGGATATCCTGCAAAGACAGCACATCGCCTGACAGTTTGGTGATATTGTCCTGTGCCTTGTCGATGGCGGCCAGACGTTCCTGCAATTGGGTCAGCGAGGTCGCAGTCTGTTTCGACGAGCCATGCAACGTTTCTTTCATCCGTTCCTGCATCTCGGCCAGCGCACGCGCCGATTTCATCGCATTATCCGCCAGCCGGTCATTCATCTGTTGCTGGACTGAAGCCAAACGCGCCTCGACCGTCTGAATCACCTGCATCTGCGCGTTGGCCTGAGTGTCCGAGACATGCTGAAGACCGCCGCGCAACTGTTCCTGCCCCTGGCCCAGTTGCTGAACATGCTGACCCAGATGCGCCATCTGCCGCGCCAGAGGTTCCGCCATCCGGGCCGAGCGGTTGGCCGCCCGCAACGACAGAAACAGCAGCAGCAGAATCAACGCCACCACGCCACCACCGACCAGTATGACAGGGTCATTCAATGCATATTGGGTGCCTGCAATCTCGATCATCATAACTCGCGTGTTCTTGTTTTATTCTTCATAGCCCCGCCGGGCCGCAGGATCAACTGCGCCCGAACAGGCGTTCGATGTCGCTGAGTTTCAGTTCCACATAGGTGGGCCGCCCATGGTTGCATTGGCCGGAATGCGGTGTCGCCTCCATCTCGCGCAGCAGGGCATTCATCTCTTCGGCGCGCATCCGACGACCGGATCGGATCGACCCATGGCAGGCCACCCGGCTGAGGATCGCCTCGATCCTTGCCTGCACCATCTGGCTTTCACCCTGATCGGCAAGTTCATCCAGGATGTCGAGGATCATGGCGCGTGCATCGACTTCACCCAGAATGGCGGGGGTTTCGCGTACGGCAATGGCGCTTCCGCCGAAGGGCTCGATGGTCAGGCCAAGGCGCGTCAAGTCATCTGCGACGGCCATCAGGCGGGCGCAATCCCCGTCGGACAATTCCACGATTTCCGGAATCAGCAGGGCCTGCGCCGCGACGCCATTCTCGGCCATCTGCGTTTTCAGCTTCTCATAAACCAGCCGTTCATGTGCAGCATGTTGATCTACGATCACCATGCCATCGGCGGTCTGGGCAATGATGTAATTCTCGTGCACCTGTCCGCGGGCTGCACCAAGCGGCAGATCCTGCGCCTGAGGCTGCTCCTGCACCTCGGCGACCTGCGCAACCGGGGTCGGCTCGACAATGCTGCCGCTGTAGTCGTTGGCCAGCTCGGCAAAACCCGGAGCCTGCGCGCGATACGCCGCCGTGCGCGCGGTAGGTGACGGGCGATCCATCTGGTAAACCCGCGCCGGAGCAGGCTGTGCGGGTTCCGGCCGCATCGCGCCCAGCGTCGCATTCGCCACGGTTGAGGATGCCCTGTGCCCGGCTTCCGCCAATGCATGGCGCAGACTGGACACGATCAGCCCCCGCGCGACACCGGGATCCCGGAACCGAACCTCGGATTTCGCGGGGTGGACGTTCACGTCAACCAGCGTGGGGTCGCAGTCGATGAACAATGCCGCAGCCGGGTGGCGGTCGCGGCTCAGGAAATCGAAATAGGCCGCCCGCAGCGCGCCGGTCAGCATCTTGTCGCGCACGGGGCGTCCATTGACGAAAAGATACTGTGCCACGGCAGCCCCCCGCGAGTAGGTCGGCAGGGCGGCATAGCCGTACAGCCGGATGCCATCACGCAAGGCATCAATCTGCAAAGCGTTTTCTGCGAATTCGCGCCCGATCACGCGGGCCAGTCGGGCGTGGAGCGCATCAAACAGATCTCCGTTCTCGCGATCCGCACGGAAGGTCACGCGACCCTCGCCGCCGCCGGATACATCCCGCAGGGCGAATGTCACGGAAGGTTCGGCCATGGCCAGCCGTTTCACAATATCGGTGATCGCCTGCCCCTCGGCCCGATCCGTGCGCATGAATTTCAGGCGGGCCGGTGTGGCGTAGAACAGATCGCGTAGTTCGACCACAGTCCCCGCGCGCAGGGCGGCGGGTTTGACCGCATCCATCTTGCCGCCCGCGACGTGCACCTGCGCCGCATCCGCGCCGGGAACACGGCTGGTTATGGTAAGACGCCCAACAGCACCCAAGGAAGGCAGCGCCTCGCCCCGAAAGCCGAAAGTGTGGATGTTCAGCAGGTCCGAACCGTCAATCTTTGACGTGGCATGGCGGGACAGCGCCAGCGGCAGATCTTCCGCCGCGATACCGCAGCCATCATCCGTGACCCGGATCAGGGTCTTGCCGCCATCCGCGATATCGATGGCGATCCGCGTGGCCCCGGCATCGATTGCATTCTCGACCAGTTCCTTGACCGCCGACGCCGGTCGTTCCACCACCTCACCAGCCGCGATGCGGTTGATTGCGGCATCGTCGAGCTGCCTAATTACGGGGCGTTTTTCGCCGATATTGGGGTTTGCCTGCGCCATACCCCTACACCTAGCATAGTCGCGCACGATTCTGCCACCGGTTTGAATCGCACATTCTAAAGGAGAGGGGGCGCCCGGGTATCCGCGAACGAGAACTCATTCAGGATCACCCGGACGTGCCAAGTGAGTGGTGTGTTTCAGCTAATTTATGAGATCGCATGTATCACGCACCTGTCGGAAAATCTGCTTAAGATTCTCAGGCTCAGTTTCTTGGCAGAGATTGGCCGATGACGTGTGGGCATGTGTGGCGGGAAAATGCCTGATCAGGCAGATATGCGCGCGCCGATCCTGCCCCGGCAGGGTCCGAACATCGCTGCCGCCGCAAGAATCAGGCCTGACATCGTGGCGATCATACCCGCCGCGCTGACGGCATCCGCGCCGCCCAGCCACAGCGGCCCATAACCTGCCAGCACATAGCCCGACACCGCCGAGGCGATGGCGAACACAACGCTCCAGGCAATCTGCGCTTCCAGCCGGTTGGTCAACATCCGCGCCGCGGCGGGCGGGCAGATGAACATGGCGATCACGATGATCGAGCCCACCGCGTCGAAGGCCGCCACCGCCGCAATTGCCGCGGTGATGACCAATGCCATGCCCAGAACGCCGGTGCGAATGCCAATGGTCCGGGCAAAGCCTTCGTCGAAGGTAGAGATCTTCAGCGGCCGCCAGAACAGCCAGGTGAACAAAGATACACCGGCCAGTGTCAGCGCTATGCGGGGTAATTCCGGGGGCAACCCGGACAGCGCCTCTGTGTCCAGCAAGGACGACCATCCGGTGGCGTCCAGCCAGATCAGGCTTTCGAGATTGCCGTAAAGCGCATGTTCCACATCCAGATGCACCGTCGACGTATCCGTCTGCTCAAGCAGCAGGACGCCCGCGGCGAACATGGTGGTAAAGACCACGCCCATGGCGGCCCCGGGTTCGATCTGACCCAATCGGCGAATGGCTTCGATCAGCACCACGGCCACAACGGCAGCGCCCGCCGCGCCCAGCATCATGGGCCAGGTCGATATCGCCCCGGTGATCAGAAATGCCACGACGATTCCCGGCAGCACCACATGGCTGATCGCGTCTCCGATCAATGCCTGTTTGCGCAACACCAGAAAATTACCCGGCAACGCGCAGGCAATGGCCGCGAATGTACCGATCAGCAACGGTGTCAGAGACAGGGGGACAAATTCTTCACCACTCATAACGCCACCCCCATTGGCCCGCCGATGCGACGGTCTATCTCGGCGATCTGATCGCGGGTCAGGACGGTTTCGATGTCCCGCAACCCGTCATAAAGCGCAGCCGTTGCCTCATGCGCCTGATCTGCGCGCACGATTTCCCAGCGCTTTTCGTCCCGCAACGCCTTGGCCGCGCGGGCTTTGCCGATGTCGGTCGCGACGCCGTCCGCGCGCACCAGCCCAGCGCGGCGCAGCAAGCGCAGGGTCAGGGGCTCGTAGATCTTTTGCCCCTGCGCCAAGGCCAAGAGACCCTGACGAATATGCACCCGACGTTGAAAGCGCAAATGGCGCAGCACCGCCGCCAAAACGCCACGTATCGGCGCCAGAAACAAAGACACGACAAAAAAGGCAAAGCTGACCAGAACGATAATCGGCCCCGTCGGAAGGTTTGGCGCCGAGGCCGAAATGGCCGCGCCAATGTACCCCGCCAACCCGCCGGCCGATCCCGCAAGCAGAACCACATGGTCCGAGCGTTCGGACCAGAACCGCGCGGTCACGGCGGGAATGATCAGCAAAGCCACGATCAGAATCAGACCCACGATTTTCAGGCCAACCACGGTCACGGCCATGACCAAACCCATCATGGCCAGATCAATCCTGTGCACCGGCAAACCGCGGGCCGCAGCATATTCAGGATCGAAGGCCACAAGAATCATCGGGCGACGAATGATCATGACCAGCAGCAGCGTCGCAGCGCCGCCGACCGCAATGATCATCGCATCAGCCCAGAGCATCCCGGCAGTGGACCCCAAAAGGAAGCCTTCCAGCCCGGCCTGACGGCCTACGCCCATCGTCTGTATGACCGTCAGCAACACGATGCCAAAGCCGAAGAAGACCGACAGGACTGCTCCGATGGCGGCATCTTCGGCCAAACGCGTGTGACGCGTCAGCCAGTTCATGCAGAGAAGGCCGATCCAGGCCGAGACGGCCGATCCTGCCAACAGGCCCAGCAGGTTGCGCCCGTCTCCTCCGAGTGCGACCAATACCATGAAAGCCAGACAGACGCCCGGCAGGGTTGCGTGGCTGATTGCGTCACTGACCAAGGCGCGCTTGCGCAGAAACAGAAACGTCCCCGTCACACCGGCTGAAACACCCAGCAAGGTTGCACCGATGGCGACCAGCGTGGCGTTGTAGCCAAGTTGCAGGGTCAAAGCATCCCAAAGCATGCGTTACCCCAGCGCGCGCGATATCTGATCGATCTGCGCGGTTGCCAGTCGACCGCCATATGCTGATTGCAACGTTTCCGCCGTGAAGGCCTCGGCCACTGGTCCCTCGGCCACCTTGCGGGTGTTGATCAGGAAGGCATGGTCGAAATAATCGGTCACGGTCGCAAGGTCGTGATGCACTACGACAACCGTCTTGCCCGCCTCTTTCAGGGATTTCAGAACCGAGATGATGGCTTTCTCGGTGGCGGCATCGACGCCTGCAAAAGGTTCGTCCAGAAGATACAGATCCGCGCCCTGCGCCAGCGCGCGCGCCAGAAAGACACGTTGCTGCTGCCCGCCGGACAGCTGCCCGATCTGGCGATCCGCGAAATCCCGCATTCCCACGCGGTGCAAACAATCCATCGCGCACGCCTTGTGGCGGGCACGCACACGGCCCAGCAAGCCAAGTTCGCGCGACAGGCCCATCAGAACCACGTCGATGACGCGCGTTGGAAAATCCCAATCCACGCTGGCGCGCTGAGGTACATAGGCAATGCGTGCGCGCTGCGTGTCCAATGGCTGGCCAAACACGGTTACCTGACCTGACAGGGGGGAAACGATACCAAGCGCCGCCTTGAGCAATGTGGATTTCCCGGCCCCGTTCGGTCCGATGATCGCGGTCATCGCCCCGGGCTGTACGGTCATGTCGACTGAAAACACCGCAGGTTTCTGCCCGTAAGAGACCGTCAGGCCGCGCAGGGCAAGGGGGCTGTCGAGCAACCCCCTGTCACCAACGGTCATACCTTCATTGCTGACCAGACCCAGCATCGATCAAAACCCCGCCGACAGTTTTCCGTCCATTCCACGATCTGGCACATCACCACCCAAAGCACTGGCAATGACCGTAATGTTATGATCCAGCATACCAACATAAGTGCCTTCATAGGTTCCTTCTTCACCCATGGCATCCGAGAACAGTTCGCCCCCCACGTGCACCTCATGTCCCTTTGCAGCCGCGCCCTCGATCAGCGCGCGGATTGACCGATCCGAGACCGAGCTTTCGACGAAAACAGCCGTGATCTTGCGGTCAACCAGCAGATCGACCAATTCGCCTATCCGGTTCAGGCCCGCCTCGGACTGGGTCGAGATGCCCTGAATTCCCAGAACCTCGAACCCGAAGCTTTCACCAAAATACCCAAAGGCATCATGGGCTGTGACAAGAACCTTGTTGTTGTCCGGAACGGACGCCAGAGCTTTGTCTGCATAGTCTGTCAGACGATCGATATCCGCCAGGTGTGCCTGCGCATTCGCTGCAAAAACCTCGGCCGCTTCAGGACGTACCTCGGTGAGGGCTGCCTGCACTTCAAGCACCACGTCCCGCCACAACTCGGGCGTCATCCAAACATGCGGGTCATATTTGTCGGCATAATCGTCATGTGCGCGCAGCTTCGACTTGTCGATACCTTCGGCAACTGCAACCACGGTCCGCTTGCGTTCAAGGTCATGGAAGAAATCCTCCATCTGCGCTTCGAGGTACAAACCATGCCACAGGATCAGATCCGCACGGGTCATCGCAACGATATCGCTGCGGGTCTGGCGATAGGCATGCGGGTCGACGCCCGGCCCCATCAGCCCCCTGACGTCAACATGATCTCCACCGACCTGACGTGCCGCGTCGGCAATCATGCCCGTCGTGGCCACCACCTTGAGGGGTGCATCGGCCCAGGCCGTGACTGGCAGGGATACCGCCAGCGCCAATACTGCAAGAAAATTCCGGCGAATCATCTTCGACCTCAGCTTTTGCTTCCTGTGTGAGCTGAATATGAGAACCATTCGCAAGTAAGTCAACGCTAATGCGAATTATTCGCAAGAAAGCCGTCGCATTTTGTCCATTTGGTCAAAAATTATCCAAACATTGCCCGCCTGCATCTTCCATTCCCCGGTCTCCCGTGCGATTTTGTCGCAAACCTCCCAAAGGACGTGACAATGGATACGCAGAGCTCAGAAAGCCCCGTGCGCACCGCGCATCTGCCGCAAGTGACCGAAGCCCGGAATCCCGGCATGGATCTGGATCTGGACTGGGTGCGCGCCGTTCTGGCCAATACCTCGGCTATCGAGCGCCGCGCCGCGACCCTGCCGGGCCGCCGGTCGGTCAAAAAGGAATATCAGGCAGCCTGGCTGCTGAAGGCGATCACCATGATCGACCTGACCACGCTGTCGGGCGATGACACCGAAGGCCGCGTGCGCCGCCTGTGCGCCAAGGCCCGCCAGCCGGTGTCGCCCGCCCTGCTGAAGGCGCTGGACATGCCGCCGATCACCACCGGGGCGGTCTGTGTCTATCACGACATGATCGAAACGGCGGTGGAGGCGCTGAAAGGCACCGGGATTCCGGTCGCGGCCGTGTCCACCGGCTTTCCGGCGGGCCTGTCGCCCTTTCACCTGCGCGTGGCCGAGATCGAGGAAAGCGTGAAGGCCGGGGCCGAAGAAATCGATATCGTGATCTCGCGCCGCCATGTGCTGAAAGGCGACTGGCAGGCGCTGTATGACGAGATGAAGGCGTTCCGTGCGGCCTGCGGCGAGGCGCATGTGAAGGCGATCCTCGCCACGGGCGAGTTGGGCAGCCTGCGCAACGTGGCGCGCGCTTCGCTGGTCTGCATGATGGCGGGGGCCGATTTCATCAAGACCTCGACCGGCAAGGAAAGCGTCAACGCCACCCTGCCCGTGTCGCTGGTGATGATCCGCGCCATCCGCGACTACTACGAGCGCACCGGCCATCGCGTGGGCTACAAGCCCGCGGGCGGGATCTCCAAGGCCAAGGACGCGCTGGTCTACCTGTCGCTGATCAAGGACGAGCTGGGCGACCGCTGGCTGCAACCCGACCTGTTCCGGTTCGGCGCTTCGTCGCTGCTGGGTGATATCGAGCGGCAGTTGGAACATTTCGTCACCGGGGCATACTCGGCCGGCTACCGGCACCCGATGGGCTGAGGACAGGAACAATGACAGTCAAAGAGATTTTCGAGACTATGGAATACGGACCCGCCCCGGAAAGCGCCGCCGAGGCCCTGGCATGGCTGGTCGATCAGGGCGACACGTTTGGCCATTTCATCGACGGGGCCTTCACCAAGCCGGGCAAGGGGTTTGAAAGCCGCAACCCGGCCACGGGCGAGGTTCTGGCCAAGCTGACCCAAGCCACACAGGCCGATGTGGACGCCGCCGTTGCCGCCGCCCGCAAGGCCCAGCCCAAATGGGAAAAGCTGGGCGGCCCCGCCCGCGCCCGATACCTCTATGCCATCGCGCGGCTGATCCAGAAACACGCCCGCCTGTTCGCGGTGCTCGAGACGCTGGACAACGGCAAGCCGATCCGGGAATCGCGCGACATCGACATTCCGCTGGTGCAGCGGCATTTCTACTATCACGCGGGCATGGCCCAGCTGATGGAAACCGAGCTGCCCGACGCACAGGCGCTGGGGGTCTGCGGCCAGATCATCCCGTGGAACTTCCCGCTGCTGATGCTGGCGTGGAAGGTGGCCCCGGCGCTGGCCATGGGCAACACGGTGGTTCTGAAGCCCGCCGAATACACCTCGCTGACGGCGCTGCTGTTTGCCGATATCTGCATGCAGGCCGGTCTGCCCAAGGGCGTGGTCAACATCGTCACCGGCGACGGTGCCGTGGGTGAGATGATCGTGGCCTCGGACGTGCACAAGATCGCCTTTACCGGCTCGACCGTAGTGGGCCGCCGCATCCGCGAAGCCACCGCCGGGTCTGGCAAGGCCCTGACGCTCGAGCTGGGCGGCAAGTCGCCCTATATCGTCTTTGATGACGCCGACATCGATTCAGCCATCGAAGGTCTGGTCGATGCGATCTGGTTCAACCAGGGCCAGGTCTGCTGCGCGGGCTCGCGCCTGTTGGTGCAGGAAGGCATCGCCGAACGGTTCTATGCCAAGCTGCGCGCCCGCATGGACACGCTGCGCATCGGCAACCCGCTGGACAAATGCATCGACGTAGGTGCCGTGGTGGATCCGGTTCAGTTGCAGACGATCACTTCCATGGTCGACAGCAATACGGTGGGTCATGTGCATCAGGCTGCCTGCGAATTGCCCGCAAATGGCTGCTACTACCCCCCGACGCTGATCACCGGGCTCGAAACCTCGGACCAGTTGATGCAAGAGGAGATATTCGGCCCGGTTCTGGTCTCGTCGACCTTCCGCACCCCGGCCGAGGCCGTCGAACTGGCCAACAACACCCGCTATGGGCTGGCGGCCACGGTCTGGACCGAAAACGTCAACCTTGCGCTGGACATCGCGCCCAAGCTGGTCGCGGGAGTGGTCTGGGTCAATGCCACCAACCTGTTCGACGCGGCCGCGGGCTTTGGCGGCGTGCGCGAAAGCGGTTTTGGCCGCGAAGGCGGCTGGGAAGGGCTGAGCGCCTATACCAAGCCCAAGGGCAAGGCGAAGCCGCTGGCGAAAATCGAACCTGTCGCGGGCGAAGGCGCTCCGGTCGATCCGATCGACCGCACCGCCAAGCTGTATGTCGGCGGCAAGCAGGCAAGGCCCGATGGCGGCTATTCCCGCGCGGTCTGGGGCAAGGCGGGGCTGCTGGGCCATGTGGGTCTCGCCAACCGCAAGGACGTGCGCAACGCGGTCGAGGCCGCGGCGGGGGCCAAGGGCTGGTCCAAGACCACCGGCCATCTGCGGGCGCAGATCCTGTACTATATCGGCGAGAACCTCTCGGCCCGTTCCGACGAGTTCGCGCATCGCATCGACGCGATGACCGGCCGCAAGGACGGCGCGAAAGAGGTCGACGCCGCAATCCAGCGCCTGTTCACCGCCGCCGCCTGGGCCGACAAGTATGACGGCCAGGTGCATGGCGTTCCGATCCGGGGCGTGGCGATTGCGATGAAGGAACCGGTGGGCGTGATCGGCGCGCTTTGCGCGGATGAGGCGCCGCTGCTGGGTCTGGTCTCGGCCATGGCGCCGGCGATCGCGATGGGCAACCGGACAGTTCTGGTGGCGTCCGAGCCCTATCCGCTGGCGGCCACCGATTTCTATCAGGTGCTGGACACCTCGGACGTGCCCGCAGGCGTGGTCAACATCCTGACCGGCAGCCACGCGGAACTGGCCAAACCGCTGGCCTCGCACCTGAACGTGGACGCGGTCTGGTCGTTCTCATCGACGGACCTGTCGGCGCAGATCGAGGTCGTCTCGGCCGGGAACCTGAAACGGACCTGGGTGAATAACGCGACGGCATTCGATTGGGGCATGGACCATTCCCGCCGCTTCCTTCAGGCTTCGACCGAAGTGAAAAACATCTGGGTGCCCTACGGCGAGTAGGGCTCCCCTTCAAGGGAGGCCTACATGGATTTTTCGGGAAAAACCGTCATCGTCATCGGTGGCACCAGTGGCATCAACCGGGGCATCGCCGAGGCCTTCGCGGCCTCGGGCGCGAAACTGGCCGTGGCCAGCCGCTCGCAGGACAAGGTGGATGACACCGTCGCTGCGCTGAAGGCGGCAGGCGCGGCCGAGGCGATCGGCGCGGCCTTTGACGTGCGCGACGCCGATGCGGTCGCCGAGGGGCTGAAACAGTTCCAAGCGGCGCTCGGCGATTTCGACGTGCTGGTTTCGGGGGCGGCGGGCAACTTCCCGGCGCTGATGGCCGAGATGTCGGCCAACGCCTTCCGCACCGTTGTCGAAATCGACCTGATGGGCACCGTGCATGTTCTGAAAGGCGCCTATCCCTATCTGAAACGGCCCGGCGGCAACATCATCAACATCTCGGCCCCGCAATCCTATCTGCCCTACGAGGGCCAGGCCCATGTCTGTGCCGCCAAGGCGGGCGTCGATCAGATCACCCGTACCCTGTCGATGGAATGGGGTGTGGAAGGCATCCGGGTGAACTCGGTGGTGCCGGGCTTCATCGAGGGCACCGAAGGCGCGAAACGGCTGGCCCCCACCCCCGACGCGGGCGAGCAGCTGCGCAGGGACGTGCCGCTGGGCCGCTGGGGTACGCCGCAAGACGTGGCCAATGCCTGCCTGTTTCTGGCCTCGGACATGGCCAGCTATATCAGCGGTACGGTTCTGGCAGTGGACGGGGCGTTGTATCAGCGCGGCTCGGGCCAGTTCGGCCAGATGATGGGAGACATGCTGCGCAGCATGAAAAAGGGGTAAGCCGCAGCTTACCCCAAAAGGTTCAGTTCGTTGTTTCCAGGCCCACCGGCTTGCCAACGACGACAAAGTGCAGACCGTCCGGGTCAAGCAGTTCGGCAGCAACGCGGTTCACATCTTCCAATGTCACCGCGTTCACCTTGTCATTGCGGGTGGCGATATAGTCAATCGGCAGGCCTTCCATCTGCATTCCGACCATGATCGAGGCAATCTGACCATTGCCATCGAACCGCAGCGGATAGGCGCCGGTCAGATAGGTCTTGGCGTCGTCAAGTTCCTCTTGCGTCACACCCTCGGTGGCCGCGCGCGCCCATTCATCGCGAATTACGTCGATGGCTTCGGCGATACGGTCATTGGCCGAGGACACGGACCCAAGATAGACCGAAGCCAGATCCTTGGGCACCAAATAGGTCCCGACCCCATAGGTCAGGCCACGCTTTTCGCGCACCTCCTGCATCAGCCGGCTCTCAAACCCGCCGCCGCCAAGAATATGGTTCAGAACAAAGGCCGCAAAGAAATCCGGGTCATCCCGATCAATCCCGGCCTGACCGAACAAGGCCACGGACTGAGGTGTGTCGAATTCGACAACGCTGACGCCGCCGGGAATGTTCACCTCGGCCTTGCCCGGGATGGGCTTGCCGGTGTCCGGCAAGTCGCCAAGCAGGGTATCAAGCAGGATACCCAGCTCCTCTGCCGTGATATCGCCGACGGCCCCCACGTACAGACGATCCTTGGCGAACACGCCTTCGTAAGCCGCGACCACGTCATCGCGGGTCAGGGCCGAGACACTTTCGATGGTGCCTTTCCCTTCGGATCCATAGGGGTGATCGCCGTAGGCCATCTGCGCAAAGGTGAGGCCTGCGATTTCGTTCGGGTCAGTCTGGTCCGAGCGCAGGCCCGACAGAACCTGCGCGCGCACCCGGTCAACCGCATCCTGATCAAAACGCGGTTCGTGGATCGTCGTGCGCAGCAAATCGACCACTTCATCCCGGTTTTCAGACAGGAAACGCGCGGAAATCGAAACTGAATCGTCGCCGGCATTGTATCGGAACGAAGCCGCCAGAGCCTCCAGCTCGCGGGCATAGGTCCGCGCATCCAGGTCGCCCGCGCCTTCTTCGATCAGCCCGCTCATCAAGTTGACCGCGCCGCGTTTGTCGGGGTCGTCCAGTGACGTACCACCACGGAAGCGTAACTCCAGCGCGGTGAATGGGATGGAATGGTCCTCGACCAGCCAGGCTTTGATGCCGCCGGGCGAGGTCACTTCTTCGATCTCGATCTCGGCCAAAGCCGGCAGGGCGACCAGGCAGGCAATCAGCGTTGCAACAAACCGTTTCATTGCGTCACCTCGTCATCGCGCATCAGCCAGCCGGTGACCGACGCCTCGGGTTGCAGAACTTCGCGGGCCGCGGCGATGATCTCATCCCCGGTCACGGCCTGAAGGATCTCGGGCCAGGCCTGTACATCTTCGACCGACAGGCCGCTGGTCAGGGCCCGGCCATATCGGTTACCGATGCCGTCCACGTTGTCGCGCGCATAGGTCTGGGCGGCGCGCAGCTGCATCTTGATGCGCTCAAGATCGTCTTCGTTCACACCTTCGGCGATGAAGTCGGCCACGGCCTGGTCCATGGCGTCTTCGGCCTCTTGCAGGGAAACACCCTCGGCCGGAACGACGATCAGATCAAAGGTCGTGTCATCCAACGAAACACCGCGATAGAACGCACCTGCATAGACGGCCTTTCGCTGATCAAACTGCAACTTTTCGTTCAGGTAAGACGTCGTGCTGCCGCCCAGCAACTCGGCCAGCAGAAACAGAGCCGCCGCTTTTTCCTGTTCGCCCGGATCGCGTTCCGGGGCCAGATAGCTGCGCTGAACGTAAGGCTGGGCGACGCGCGGGTCCTTGAAGGTCAGGCGACGTTCGGCCGTTTGCGGCGGCTCTTGGGACCGAACCCGCTCGGGCAGGTCCGGGTTGGCGGGAATCACACCGTAATACTGATCGGCAAGCGCGCGGACTTCAGCGGGATCGACATCACCTGTGACCACCAGAATGGCGTTGTTGGGCGCATAATGGGTCTGGTAGAACGACAGCGCGTCCTCCATGTCCAGATCCTCCATCTCGTGCATCCAGCCGATGATCGGCACGCCGTAGCGGTGGTTCAGATACTGGGCCGCACTCATCTGTTCGCCGAACAGGGCGCGCGGGTTGTTTTCGGTGCGCTGGTTGCGTTCCTCGAGAATCACGTCCCGTTCGGTCAGAATGTCCTCTTCGCTCAGCCGAAGGTTCCGCATCCGGTCGGATTCCATCCGCATCATCAGCTCTAGCCTGTCGGCGGCGACACGCTGAAAATAGGCTGTATAGTCATACGAAGTGAAGGCGTTGTCGTTACCTCCATTGGCAGCGACGGTGGCAGAGAACTCTCCCGGGGCCAGCGTGTCGGTGCCTTTGAACAGCAGGTGTTCCAGGAAATGCGCCACGCCGGATGATCCGATCGGCTCATCAGCGGATCCGGCCCGGTACCAGACCATATGCTGCACGACTGGGGCACGGTGGTCTTCGACCACGACGACATCCATGCCGTTGTCCAATGTGAATGTGGTAACCGCTTCTTTCCCATCCTCGGCGAATACCGGGGCGGCAGCGATCAGGGCAGCCGACAAGGCCAGGGCCCGAACCATAGGGCATCCTCCGTTTCGTTTCTGGTATTCAAACTACGGTGACGCGGCCCGGGTTCAAGCCCGATGACGGAAAGTTAAGAATTATTCACCCGGCGGCGAAGAAGGAGTTTCGATGCCGGCCCGACGGGCGGCTTCTGTTTCCGCGAACGGATCGATCGATTGTTTTTCGTAAACTTGCCCATAGCGGTCGACCGGGAACAGACGCAGGCCGGTCCAGCGCCCCCGGCGTTTGCGGAACGCGGCGTCATCAGCCTCGACCACCTGCCGCGCATCGGGGGAAACACCATAGCGGCTGGAGGCCGTGACAAGCGCTGCATCCGAGGATGGCACAGCCGCGTTCGGGTTCAGCGCAGCAGCATTGCCGCCCAGCGCAGCCACCGCATCGGCATTTGGGTTCGGATCCGTCAGATTCGCGCCACCCGGCGTGGGTGCAGGCAAGAAAGCATAGTCCTGAGGTTGGGTCAGCGGCTTGACCGGCAGCACCGAAAACTCATCCGGCCCCGGGCCCGGAGCCTCCAGATCCCGCAGACCGGGATTCGAACACGCCGCAACCGCAGCGGCAACAATCAAAACAAATAGGGCGCGCGGCATCCGCATTGGTGTCTCCAGCCTGTTTCAGGCGCTTTTATCGCATATCATTCCGCGCGTCACGAGGCCTTTTTGCCGTCAAACAGCACCAGCCCGATGGCTCCTGCAAATATGAAGACATCTGCGAGGTTGAAAACAAACGGATTGTTGATGCCGCAACAGGACATGTTCAGGAAATCCAGAACAAAGCCGTAAAGAACCCGATCCACCACATTCGCCAGCGCACCGCCGATCAGCAGGCCGCCACAAAACAGCATCAGACCCGAATGGGCTGCACGGCCGAGCCAGACAAGCACGCAGACACAGATCGCCACGGAAATACCGATCAGAATCCAGCGCGCAGCCTCCGAATTTCCTTGGAAGAGGCCGAAATTGATGCCCCGGTTCTCGCCGTATTTGAACACCAGCAGCGGCGGCACAACATCAATACCGCCGGGCTGATCGGCCACGCGCATGACATGAACGACCAGATATTTGCTGATCTGGTCGATCGCAAAGGCGGTCAGCGCCGCCCAGAGAAGCAGGCTTGACCGCATCAGTGACGGAAATGGCGCATGCCGGTGAAGACCATGGCCAGGCCGGCCTCATCCGCAGCGGCGATGACTTCGTCATCCCGCATGGACCCACCTGGTTGGATCACACAGGTTGCGCCTGCCTCGGCCGCTTCCATCAGGCCGTCAGGGAAGGGGAAAAACGCGTCCGACGCAACGGCCGAACCGATGGTCAGCGGTTGGGCCAAGCCCAGCGCATCAGCCATGCGTTCGGCTTTCTTAGCGGCGATCAGGGCCGAGTCCACACGGCTCATCTGGCCCGCGCCGACGCCCACCGTGGCACCGTCTTTGACATAGACGATGGCGTTGGACTTGACGTGCTTTGCCACTTTCCAGGCAAACAAAAGGTCACGCATCTGTTCGTCGGTCGGGGCCTTCTTGGTCACGACTTTCAGATCATCCAAGCCGACAAAGCCGTTATCCTTGTCCTGCACCAGCAACCCGCCGGCCACCTGACGCACGGTTTTCCCACCGGCGGTCACATCCGGCAGAGCTTCGGTTGTCAGCAGGCGCAGGTTTTTCTTGGCGGCAAAGACTGCCTTGGCCTCATCCGATGCGCCCGGAGCGATCACGACTTCGGTGAAAATCCCGGTGATCTCCTGCGCGGTTTCGGCGTCCAGGGGCTGATTCAACGCCACGATCCCGCCAAAGGCCGAGGTGCGGTCGCAGTCGAAGGCAGCCTTGTAGGCCTGAAGCAGGGTTGCACCCTTGGCCACACCGCAGGGGTTGGCGTGCTTGATGATGGCACAGGCGGCGCCCTCGGTGGGGTCAAACTCGGCCACCAGTTCAAAGGCCGCATCCGTGTCATTGATGTTGTTGTAACTCAGTTCCTTGCCCTGATGCTGGATCGCGGTCGCCACACCGGGCCGATTGGTGCCGTCGGTGTAGAACGCAGCCTGCTGATGGCTGTTCTCGCCATAGCGCAAGGTCTGTTTCAATTCACCGGCAAAGGCGCGGCGCCTCGGGGCTTCAAGCTCCAGCGCATCGGCCAGCCAGTTGGACACTGCCGTGTCATAGGCAGCCGTACGGGCATAGGCTTTCTGCGCCAGCTTGCGGCGGAATTTCGGACAGGTCGCGCCGTCGTGCTGATCCATATCGCCTAGCAGTTTTTCGTAGTCTTCAACGTCCACGACCACGTTTACGAACGCATGGTTCTTGGCCGCCGCGCGGATCATCGCCGGACCACCGATGTCGATATTCTCGACGCACTCATCGTAACCTGCGCCTTTGGCCACGGTTGCTTCAAACGGATACAGGTTCACAACCAGCAGATCGATTGCATCGATGCCGTGTTCGCTCATGGCTACGACATGGGTGTCGTTGTCGCGCAGGGCCAGCAGCCCGCCGTGCACCATCGGGTGCAGGGTCTTGACCCGGCCATCCATCATCTCGGGGAAGCCGGTGATCTCGCTGACATCCTTCACCACAAGCCCTGCATCGCGCAGCGCCTTGGCCGTGCCGCCGGTCGACAGCAGTTCGACCCCGCGCTCGGCCAGCGCCTTGCCCAGCTCGATCAGCCCGGTTTTGTCGGATACGGAAAGCAACGCGCGGCGCACGGGGTGAAGATCGGTCATGGGTCCAAAGGTCCTTTTGGCGTCAGTCTAACTCGGGCTCGTCCCGATGCGTATCGCGCACGGCATAGGCTGTGTCCTGTGCCTTGCTCAGAGTCCACCGGGTGCGCGTCGCATACTCCATTGCGCGCCCGGATAGAACGATCTGTTTTGTCGCGCGTGGCTTCAAACGCCCTTTTTCAAGGTAAACGCTTGGCTCGACGGACAATTTTCCAACGCCGTCATGGCGGAAAACCCAGATTTCACCGCTTTTGAGCGCCATCGATACCGCCGCACCGCCCAAATCCAGCGCCGCATCGACATCCGGATGCAGGTGAAACCGGATGTCATAGCCAATGCCTTTGAGGCCCGAAGCGTCCATCGCCTTGTCAAATTGACGCTTTGCCTTGTCGGTCGCCGTCAGCAGAATATCCTCGACCGTCAGCTCGCGCCCGTCAAATCGCAACTCAAAGGTCCGCGCATGGGTCAGACCAAAGACCTTTGCGTATCCATCGTGCCCCGCCATAAAGCGGATCCCCTCGAACGCATCCTCGAAATCAACGGGCACCTCCTGTGGTGCGTCCACCAGCGCCTGCGCTTCACGCCCCGGCACCGGGTTGGCCAGCCGGGCGCTTGAGAACCCATCCAGGCAAAGCGTCGAGTGCGACGGCGTCGCCCGTCCTGCGCGGCGCCATTCCAGCCCGAAACTGGCCCCCGACCCGCAATTCACGATCAGCGGCCGCCGCCCCGAGGTCAACTCGAACGCCAGAGTAGAGGCATGCGCATTGTAAGAGGCCGCCCCCGACGGCGGTATGCTGGCATCCACGATCACCGTGGTGCGTGCAGCCGACAGACGGGCATAGCCCATCGGCAATTCGGTGGCCGCCTTGTGTTTGACGCCGCTTTGGGCAAGGGCCTGTTCCAGTCGCCCCTCGACACCGCGCCCGCCACCATGAAACCGCGCCAAGGCCCCATCCGCGTGGCGCAGGCTGCGCAAGGTCGGCGCGATCCGTTTGATCGCATTGGCCTGGGCGGCAGGCGTCCCGCGACCAAGATCATTCAGCGCCGCCGAAGTCCAGCTGAGCAGCGTGAACACCTCGAGCAATTCTTCCGGATTGCGGGTTGGAATTCCGCCCTGCGCATCCACCTGACGGTCGCATTCCCCGGCCAGGGCGCGCAGGGCCGGGTCGGCCATCCGCTCCAGACCCTCCAGCGCCAGCCCGGCCTGTACCAGTCCGGCCAGCGCCTCGAACCGGGGCAGTCCCGGGGTCGCGGCATGCCAGCGCTTGGACAGGAACCATGTTTGCTGGGCCAACGAGCGGAAAAACAGTTTGCTTTGTTTTTCATCCGCCCCTCGCAGCAGAAAAAGCGCGTGGTTGATCCAGCGCATCACCCGACGTCCGGTCAGATCAGGCGCCCAGCCGGGCCCTTGCCCGCGGCCATGAGATTCAATCCATCCCCAGACCCAGCGCTGCGCCTTTTCCCGCGCACGCATGTCTCCGACCGCGGCCAGATCATCCAGCCACGCAAAGCCGTGACGTTCTTCGTCAAAGCCGGCGCTGGGGGCGGTGACGTCCCAAAGCCCGGTATCTTCGGCCTCGACCAGATAGCCGGCGAACAACAGATTTCCGGCAACCAGTTGCCGGCCACGTGCGAACGAACCCACCGAGCGCGGATCCGGTTGCGCAACAAACCCTGTGACCGCCTTTTGCCGTTGGCTCAGGTGCGCATAGAAACGGTTCTGAAACCGCATCCACCGACTGGCCATGGTGTCTGATTTCGACATGACGCGTGTTACTCTGCCCCTTGCGCTCTGCTGGCGCTTGAGACCCAACGATAGACCGCGCCGATCGTCAAGTCATCGAAAAGCGTGCGTTCAGACGGATTTGGTCAGACACGCGACATAGAACCCGTCCATACCACCCCGATCCGGCCAATAATCCGGTCGCAATCGCAAGCCGCCTTCCTCGGTGATCCAATCCGTTTCGACACCGGGTACGTTCAGCGCGTCGCGATCCACGCTCATGTCCGAATACATGTCCAGCGCCTCTTCCACCTGAACTTCCCCCTCGTCCGGCAGCAGGGAACAGGTGCAATAGACCAGGCGCCCACCGGGTTTGAGCAAGCCCCACGCATGGGACAACATGCGCGACTGGAGCTCGATCAGGCCGCCGAATTCCGAACCGTCCTTGGCAAACGGCAAGTCAGGATGTCTGCGAATCGTACCCGTGGCCGAGCACGGCGCGTCCAGCAGGATCGCGTCGTACCGGTCTTCGTGTTCCAGCGCATCACCCACGATGACCTTCGCCCTGAGGCCGGTCCTTGCAAGGTTTTCGCGCACCCGTTCCATCCGTGAGTCCGATACGTCAAGTGCCGTGACATCGGCCCCTGCGGCCGCAAGCTGCATCGTTTTCCCACCCGGCGCCGCACACAGATCCAGCACTTTCTGGCCCGCCTTCGGGGCCAGAACGCGAACCGGCAATGCGGCCGCCGCATCCTGCACCCACCAGTCTCCGTCCTTGTACCCCGGCAGGGTCGAGACCTGACCCGCATCGTGCAACCGCACCGACCCGGTCGGAAGGATCTCGCCTGAAGGGCCTTCCGCCCCGGGTTTCAAGGTAAGGTCCAGTGGCGCACCCGCGAAATGTGCCTGCTCGATTCCGGTAACGGCATCCGTGCCCCACGCTGCGATCAGCGGTTCACGCAACCAGTCCGGCAAACGCGGAACGCGCATCTTCGGCCAAGCCTCGGGGCCTTCTGCCGCAACCTTGCGCAGAACGGCATTCACCAACCCCTTGAGGCGACCATGCTTGCGCGAACGGCTGACGATCTCGACCATGGAATTGACGACGCCATGGGCGGCTTCGCCGTTGCAAAGTTCGACCGCACCCAGTCTCAGCGCGTTGTGGACCGTCAGAGCGGGTGTTCGGTTCAGGTGGTTGGCCAGCAGGCGGTCGGCCCGTTCCAGCCCACGCAGTGTTTCCAACGCCAGTCGCTGGGCACGCGCGCGATCCTCGGGTTCCAAGCGATCCACTGCGCCCGCCGCCAGACACTCGGCCAGCAGGCGACCTTCGCCCAGAACCTGATCCAGAAGATAGATTGCGCTGCGCCGTGCTGCTGTCGCGCTGTTAGACATGGTACCGCCTTCATGTGACCTGCGTCCGCATTGCCAATGGCGGACGCGGGCGTATATCAAGACTGCGCAAGGAAAGGAACCCGATGTAATGAGTGACGACCGCAAAGACTTGCCCCCCGCCGCCCAGCGCGCTCTGGCAGAAGCGGAAGAACGCCGCCGCAAAGCCAAAGCCCAGGCCCGGGAATTGCCGAAAGAGCTGGGTGGCCGGGACGGACCGGACCCGGCCCGTTACGGTGACTGGGAAAAGAAGGGCATCGCCATCGATTTCTGAACGGTCAACCACGCAGCGCCTTGAGGAAATCCTCGATCAGGGCACGCTGTTTTCTGGACTTCGCCCGGTCTTCAGGCCAGGTCAGCCAGTACCCGTCTTTGGTGTGTAATTCGGGTAAATCCAGCCGCCGCAACCGCCCCTCGTGCAGGTCGGCAAGGGCCAAGGGAACCGATCCCAAAACCACACCCATGCCGCGCCGCGCAGCCGAAATCGCATGTTCCATCGAATCAAAGCTGATTTTTGATTGCGGCAGGTCCTGCTGGCCGTTTTTCTGGCTCCACTCTCTCCAGCCGGGTCGTTCTCCGCGCAGATCGATCAATGGAGCGCCCCAGTCGACACCCGGCGGCGCCATGGGGGCAAGGATCTCAGGCGCGATCAGGGCGGCATCACGCCCGGCCCAGATGCCCCGACCATATCGGATTTGCAGCCAGGTTCGTTCTTCGTCCAAAGACGACCGGCGCGCGACCGAGTCGGTCATCACCCGAACCCCTGGCTGCATCTCGTGAAACCGGGTCAGCGCCGGCAATACCAGTGCGTGGATGTTCGACGACAAGCCGGCCACGCGCAGCTCACGCGGGGATTTTCCAAACAGGTCCTCGGTATTGCGCTCCAGCGCGCGAAGGCTGTCCTGCACCAAAGGCAGATAGCTTTCACCTTCGACCGTCAGTGACACGCCCCGCGCCTCGCGCACGAACAAGGATCGGCCCAGCCAGGCTTCGAGGTTGCCGATCCGCTGGCTGACAGCGGCCTGCGTCAGCCCGAACTCCTTGGCTGCTGCCGAGAACCCACCAAGACGCCCGGCGGCCTCGAACACGCGCAGCCAGTCCAGTGGCGGTAGCCCGATCCTTTTCTTAGCCATTAGATTTTCCAAGCCTCAGCCGAAATAAGGATTAATTGTCGTAATGCCATGAACAGCGTATCTGCTCAACCAAAGCTCGCGCCGAACAGGAGACCCCAAATGCTGCGCACCGCCACCCATGACACTTCGGTCGTCACCGTCGCGTTCGACACAGGAACGCAAGCCCGCTTTCACGCCGTCTGGTTGCGCGACAACGCGCTGGACCCGGAAACCCGGGCCCCGGGCAACGGCCAGCGGCTGATCACCATCGGCGATATCCCTGCTGACATCTCGGTCAGTTCAGCCGAGGTTGTCGCGGGCGGCCTTCAGGTCACGTTCCAGCCCGAAGACAAAACCGTTACTTTCCCGGCCGAATGGCTGGCCGAACACAACTATGATTGCGAACGGGACGACACGCTGGGCCGCACCGGCCCCGGCATCATCACCTGGGAAGGCGGGATCGCCGCCCCCTCTGGCGACTGGAACGAGGTTCATGCCAGCCCTGCGGCCAAACGCAACTGGCTGGCGTCTGTGGCGAGTTACGGCTTTGCCAAGCTGACTGGCGGGCCAACCGAACCAGAGTCGCTTTTGAAAGTGGCCGACCTGTTCGGCTATGTCCGCGAAACCAACTATGGCCCTTATTTCGAGGTTCGGACGGAAGTGAACCCGACCAACCTCGCCTATACCGGGCTTGGCTTGCAGGCCCACACCGACAACCCCTATCGCGACCCTGTGCCGACGCTGCAAATCCTCTATTGTCTGGAAAACAGCGCCGAAGGGGGCGACTCGATCGTGGTCGATGGCTTTCGCGCTGCCGAAAAGCTGCGTGCGCAGAACCCCGAAGGTTTTGCGCTGCTGGCAGGCTACCCGGCACGGTTTGAATACAAGGGGTCTGACGGTGTCTGCCTGCGGTCCCGCCGTCCGATGATCGAATTGTCGCCGGATGGCGAACTGGTTGGCATCCGCTTCAACAACCGTTCCTCAGCGCCTTTCGTGGACGTGCCTTTCGACAGGATGGAAGCCTATTACGCGGCTTACCGCCAACTGGGCGAGATCATCGACGACCCGGCCTTGGGCGTGTCGTTCAAACTGGAGCCGGGCGAAAGCTTCATCGTCGACAACACCCGTGTCCTGCATGCACGGCTGGGCTATTCCGGTGCCGGTTCGCGCTGGTTGCAGGGATGCTATGCCGACAAGGACGGGTTGCTGTCCACGCTGGCGGCGATGGAGATGACGCAGCCGGAGGCAGCGGAATGAAGCCCGATTTCTCGACCCTGAACCGGGACAATATCGTCGCCTTCATCGGGGATATCTTCGAACGCCGCGGCGGTGAGGAATATCTTGGAGAACCCGTCACCATGGCCCAGCACATGCTGCAAGGCGCCACCATCGCCGAACAGAACGGCCAGCCTGAAGAGATCATCGTCGGCGCCTTGTTGCATGATATCGGCCATTTCACATCCGAGTTCGGGACCTACCACCCCGATGATACCGAAGATCGCCACCACGAAGATGCGGGTGCTGAGGTGCTGGAACAGTTCTTCCCTTCGGTCATCACCGATTGCTGCCGCTATCACGTGGCCGCCAAACGGTATCTCTGCGCCACCAAGCCCGAATATTTCAACCGCCTCTCTGCCGCCTCGGTCCATACCTTGGAACTGCAAGGCGGCCCGATGAGCGCCGAAGAAGTCGCCGCCTTCGAATCCAATCCGAACCTGAAAGAAATCATTCAGGTCCGGTATCTGGATGAGGCCGGCAAACGGGCGGATATGGAGACACCGGATTTCGCCCATTTCGCACCGATGGTGCAGCGCATGGTCGACAAACACCTGGGGGCATCATGAGCGCACCCGAGTACATCTTCGAGGCCAGTTCCAAGCCATCCCTGCCGTGGCACGAGGTTCCCCTGATCCGGGCGACGGACAGCACGGTCAAGGGGTACGGCTGTTTGGTCGGCGACCCCGAAACCTTTGAAATCGAGATCGTACGCTGGCCGCAGCAGGGCTGGCGACCGATTGACGACGGCACGGGTGACGAAGGCGGCTGGGTTGAAGGCACGTTCAAATGCGATTGGCAGGGTGACGTGCTTTACGGTGAGAACGAGGCGGTCAAAGGCCATTACGTGCTGGGTTGGTCCGCCGACCCTCAGCAGGCGCAAACCGACCGACAAACGGCCCCGCGGAATCAGGTGTTGCTGTGGCATATGAACTATCACCCCGATGGCGGCCAGATGTTCTGGCCGCTGGACAACAAGCCCTTCATCGTGCCTGCTGCCCTGCCCGGCGACGACCTGACCCCTGAGAAAGTGGTGGCATTCTGGTGCGACGGGTCAAAGGGGCTCTATATCCATCCCGGCATCTGGCACGAAGGGATTTTCCCGGTTGGAGACAACCAGCGTTTTCTGGATCGTCAGGGTCGGGTCCACGCGCGGGTCAGCGCCGATATCGGCAAAGAGTTCGGCGTTTATCTGGCCTGCCCGCTGCGGGCGGACAAAGTCAGGGATTTGTGACCAACGCCCCCTGATGCCTCGGGCGCCGGTGTGCAATCCAGATCTGCAAGGCCAGCAGATAAGGCACAAAGAACGCGAAATTCTGCACCAGATCAAAAGGGCCCGAGAAATCGGGCTCTGACCCCACCCCTCCGGTCAGCAGATACCAAAGCGTATAGTGGACGCGGTAAAGCCACGACCCCAACGCCAGCCAGAACAGCCGCAATCCCCATGCCCAATGGCCTGCGCGATCCCCTTCCAAAGCCCTGCGCGCCACCATCAGCGCAGCCGTGAAAAGACACAGCCCGTACAGAAAAAAGGCGGCAGACATCAGCGGCCCACCGATGGTTCCGCGCAGGGGAATATAGCTCATGCCCGCCAGCCCGGTGATCCATGCCAGCACCACCAGACAGGCTCCCATCATGCGGTGAAATCGATTGTACTTGAGCCGCAGCCCCTTCAACAGTTGAAGCGGGACGAGTGCGACCAGAAAAGTACCTGCCAGAATGTGCAGCAACATCGCGGCATTGCCGACATTCTCACCATCAGCGAACAAATAGCTGTGCCGGGCGGCGTCCTGCGAAAACCCAACGCCGATCGTGTCGAACCCGTGCATCACAAAGGGCAGCAGAGTCAGATAGAACGCTGCCAGCAATAGCCCGATAGCCACACGAGAATTCAGGGTTTGCATACTTGGACCTTAGCGCCCCAAGACAAAGCGTCTACCGCGTAAAACCCAGCAAATCCTCTGAACGTAGATGGAATCATCTTAAAACCGCCAGATTCGAGTGGACTAAATTGGAACAGGGTAAAAAAGTACCTCGGGAAAGCCTGTTTTTGCTCTTGTCAAAACGCAACTGTTGCACTGCGAAAGGAGCTTAATTTGGGGCTCCTGTTCCTGTTCATGTTTGGTTTCGTGACAATCATGACACTTACAAGTTGGGCAGCAGCAATTTTGCTCGCTTCGGTTTTCCCGATATTCAACTTCAAAGATGAATTTATTGAGTTCTGGATCAGAACGCGCGGCTCTCCGCCATCACGCAGAAGGCTGATTCTGAACGCCTATGGGGCGGCCAACTATTTTTTCATGGCTGAAAAGTGCCACGACTTAAATGTGCCCAATGGCATAAGGATCGTCCCCAATGCCAATTTTTTACAATCATTTATGCTAGGTTTCGCATCGATTCTTGTCGCAGTGCTCTTTTGGGTCGCCGTTTTCTTTACCTATGTCCTTGTGCGCGTCTACATCTGACGGAAGCGCCTACAACCCCAGCACATCCACCATGTCATATTGACCGGGCGCCTTCCCCTGCCCCCACAGTGCCGCCTTCAGCGCGCCGCGGGCAAAAATCGCGCGGTCGCTGGCCAGATGGCGCAAAACGATTCGCTCGCCGGGCGCGGCGAACAGGACGTCATGTTCACCAACGATGTCGCCACCGCGAATGGCGTGGAAGCCAATGTCACCACGCTTGCGCGCACCGGTGATGCCATCCCGCCCCCGGTCGGCCACATCCGACAGTTTGACGCCACGCCCCTCGGCGGCGGCCTCGCCCAGCATCAGCGCGGTGCCGGATGGTGCGTCCACCTTGTGATGGTGATGCCCTTCGATGATTTCGATATCAAAATCCTCATCCAGTGCAGCCGCGACTTTCTTGGTCAGTTGCACCAGCAGGTTGACGCCAAGGCTCATGTTCCCTGCCCGCACGATCACCGCGTGGCGCGAGGCCGGTTCCAGAGCGGCGATCTGCTCATCCGTCATGCCGGTTGTGCCGATTACATGCACACAGCGCGCCTGCGCGGCCAAAGCGGCAAAGTCCAGCGTCGCCTCGGGCGCGGTAAAGTCGATCACCGCCTGTGCCTGCGCAAAAGCTTCCAGCGGGTCATCGGTAACTTTGACGCCCAGCGCCTTGCCACCCATCGCTTCGCCCACATCCTGACCGACCCAGTCATGCCCTTTGCGCTCGACCACGCCGACCAGACGCGCCTGATCACTGTCGGTTACGGTGTTGATCAGCATCTGCCCCATACGGCCCGAAGCCCCTGTGATGACGATACCCGGAATATGGGTCATGGCGGTATTCCCTTGCTGCAAACTGCTCAAAGCCTCCTACCTCGTTCGCGCCCGCTTGGCAAAGCCCCGGTTTGCGCTTAGATCGGGGATTATGGCAAAGAACAAATTCCACGATGGCCCCGGCCCGTCCCAACGACAGCTGCGCGTCGGCGAACTGATCCGCCGCACCCTGTCCGAGGTTCTGGCGCGCGGAGATGTCCACGACCCCGACCTGAACCGCATGTCGATCACAGTGGGCGAGGTGCGCACCTCGCCCGATCTGAAAATCGCCACCGCCTATGTGCTGCCCTTGGGCGGCAAAGGGCAGGAGGACGTGATCGATCTGCTCGCCCGCAACAAAAGTGAACTGCGGCGCATGGTTGGCAAAAAGGTCGGCCTGAAATTCTCGCCCGATCTGCGGTTCCGCCTTGATGACACGTTCGACCGTCTGGACGACACCCGCCGCATGTTCGAACAGGACGCGGTGCGCCGCGATCTGGACGAGTGATCCGGGCACTTGTCACATTGGGCGCGGTTGTCTGGGCCGTGCAAGCCTCTGCGGTTACTTGCGAAAAGCTGACCCATGATGACAAGCGTTACACCGTCTGCGAAGTCGACGCGGCGAACGAAGACCTGCGCCTGTTTCTCAACGACGAAAACGGGGATCTGCTGGGGCATTTCTCGTCGGTGAACGAGGCGCTGGTCCCCGGCGGCAAGCGTCTGGCCTTTGCCATGAACGCGGGCATGTACCACGATGACCGTTCGCCCGTCGGCCATTATGTCGAGAACGGCAAAGAGGTCATGCGGGTGATCTCCAACCCCGGCCCCGGCAATTTCGGCCTGCTGCCCAACGGCGTGTTCTGCATCCGCGCGGGCCGCGCTGACGTGTTCGAGACGCTGGATTTCATCGACCGGGCCCCCGACTGCCGGTTCGCCAGCCAATCCGGCCCGATGCTGGTGATCGATGGTGAATTGCACCCCCGGTTCCTGCCCGATTCGACCTCGCTCTATGTGCGCAACGGGGTGGGCACCAGCACCGATGGCACCCGTGCGGTGTTCGTGATTTCCGAAGATTACGTCACATTCCACGAATTCGGCCGTCTGTTCCGCGACGTGCTGGAAACTCCGAATGCGCTGTTCTTCGATGGCAATATCTCTCGCATGTATGACCGCGCGAACAATCGGTCCGATGTCGGGTTTTCGCTGGGGCCGATCGTGGGTGTGGTCGAAGACGCACCTTGAAATTGACAGGACGATGGCGATCCGCTAGGTCGCGCGCCTCAGCAAGATTGAAGGTGCTATATGGGACGCAAACGCAAGGGTCGCGACATTTCCGGCTGGCTGGTGGTGGACAAGCCCGCGGGCATGACGTCGACCGCTGTGGTCAACAAGGTGCGCTGGGCGATGGATGCCAAAAAGGCGGGCCATGCGGGCACGCTTGACCCCGAAGCGACCGGCGTTCTGGCCGTGGCTCTGGGTGAGGCGACCAAAACCGTTCCCTACATCACGGATGCTCTGAAAGCCTACACCTTCACTGTCCGTCTGGGCCAGGCCACCAACACTGACGATGCCGAGGGCGAAGTGATTGCCGAAAGCGATGCCCGCCCGTCAGACGAAGACATCAAGCGGGCGTTGACCCCGTTTCTGGGCGACATCATGCAGGTTCCGCCCAAGTTTTCCGCCGTGAAAATCGACGGCCAGCGCGCCTACAAACTGGCCCGCGACGGCGAAGACGTGGAACTGACAGCCCGGCCCCTTTGGGTCGAGGAACTGATCCTTGTCGATCGCCCCGACCCGGATCACGTGGTGTTGGAGATGACCTGCGGCAAGGGCGGTTATGTCCGCTCGATCGCCCGCGATCTGGGTGAAGCGCTGGGATGCCACGGCCACGTCCGGGAACTGCGCCGGATCTGGTCCGGACCGTTCGAGGCCGAAGACGGGGTGAGCATCGAACAGATCGACGAAATGGCAAAGACAACGGCGCTGGACGACTATCTGCACCCGCTGGAAGCCGGCCTGTCCGACCTGCCAGAGCTTAAATGCACCCCCGAAGGCGCAACCCGCCTGCGCAATGGCAACCCGGGCATGGTGTTGGCCTCGGATGTTGAATACGGCGACGAGGCATGGGCCTCGCTGGATGGCAAGGCCGTGGCCGTGGGGGTTTACAAATCAGGCGAATTGCATCCCAGCCGGGTGTTCGCCGCCTGAACCGCGTGTTAGGCGAAAGGCATGATCACCCGAACGCACACCAAGGGCGATGCGCCCTCGACCGCCATCTACTCCGACTGCGAGAAATACCGCTATAGCCTGACCCGCGTGTGGGACCCGGCAGGGCGCAAGGCGCTGTTTGTCATGTTGAACCCGTCTACCGCGACCGAAGTGCAGAACGACCCGACGGTTGAACGCTGCGAACGTCGTGCCCGGGCGCTGGGGTTCGGCGCGTTTCAGGTGACCAACATCTTTGCCTGGCGCGACACCGATCCGCGCAAGATGCGTGCCGCTGCCGATCCGGTAGGCCCGGAAAATGACGCCGCCATTCTTGAAGGTGTTCGGTGGGCCGATCAGGTCATCGCCGCCTGGGGCACCCATGGTGCGCATCTGGACCGGGGCCCGGCGGTGGAGACCCTGTTGCGCAACACCGGCCAGCCGCTGTTCCATCTGGGCTTGACCAAAGACGGCCACCCCAAGCACCCGCTTTATGTCGCCTACAGCCAACAGCCCGAGCAATGGTGATAAAGTATTAACCATTTCAATAACTTGACTTTGACCCGATCGCCAATTGCATGGGATGTTCACCCTCGGAGCATTCTGCGATCGGAGAGGTGTCATGTTTCTGGCCGGATTGATCGGACTCGCCGCCATCGGCGGTGCCGCATACGCGATGAGCGACATGCTGATCGAAGACGAGGACGTTTCAGAGGACGGGCCCAACGAGGACCCGGAAACGGAACCCGACACCGGAGAGTTTCTTGATATTGGCGAAAACGTCGAAGACCCGGTGAATCCCGACATCGAAACCCAGTCCACTGGCACCGTAATCTCTGAATTCGAAGGAGACCTGGTGATTGCCGGCAGCGATGGCCCTGACCAGATCACCGGGCAGGACGGTGTCGACCAGATCAACGGGTTTGGCGGCGATGATACCATCGAAGGCGGCAGGGGTGATGACGTTCTGCACGGGGGCGAAGGTACGGACACGATTTCGGGCGGTCAGGGTGATGATGTTCTGCACGGAGAGGCGGATGACGACTTTCTGTTCGGCAATGAGGGGGACGACGCCCTGTTCGGCCATTTCGGGGACGACACCCTGGATGGCGGCGAAGGCGAAGACGAACTTTATGGCGGTCAAGGCGACGACACTCTGACGGGCGGGGCCGATGATGACGCGTTGCAGGGCGGGTTCGGAGACGATGCCCTGAACGGTGGCGCAGGTGAAGATACGGTCTTTGGCGGCGACGGCGATGACTTTGTCTTTGGCCTCGAAGAAGGCGCAGCCGAAAAAGACTTCCTGAATGGGGGCGCCGGTGACGACACCATTGTGGCAGGCGGCGGGGATGTGGTTAACGGTGGGCAGGGCGCCGATGACATCGTGCTGAGCCCGGGTGACGAAGACGTGACCGTCATGGGATTCCAACCCGGTGAGGACAAGTTGCTTGTCACCTGGGAGGATGAGGCTGACCCGGAGATCGAGGTGGAACGCGACGCTGAAAACGCCAACCTGACCCGGGTCATGATCAACGGTCAGGAAGTGGCGCAGGTATACGGGGCCCAAGGCATGACGGTGGCCGACATACAATTGATCACCGAAGCGCAACTGGCCCAGTACGGGCAGATGGTCTGAGCCCGCAAATTCCCTTTGCCATTTGGTGAAAATGCGCTTATACGCGCCCATCCGCATCGGAATCGGTGCGGTTTTCTCCATGGGCCTGTGCTGGACGACATCCCGGCCTGCGCCATCAACTCTAACCTTTGAAGGAGACCCCGATGTCGATCACTGCTGAAGAAAAAGCACGCGTCATGAAAGAATTCGCAACCAAAGAGGGCGACACCGGTTCGCCTGAAGTACAGGTTGCCATCCTGACCTCGCGCATCACCACTTTGACCGAGCACTTCAAGACCCACAAGAAAGACAACCACGGTCGTCGCGGTCTGCTGAAGATGGTTGCCCAGCGCCGCAAGCTGCTGGACTACCTGAAAGGCAAAGAAGAAGCACGTTACCAGGACCTGATCAAAAAGCTGGGCATCCGCCGCTAAGCGCTTTTTTGCAAATGACCTGAAACCGGGTTTTCCGGTTCAACGCCCGCCAACCGGCGGGCGTTTTCCGTTGGATCCGCCGCAAGCGATACATCCCTCTTAACTTGCCAGAGCAGCTGAGCATTACGTGGCCGTCAGGGAATGTCCGTTGCGGCACTTGGTTCTAAGCTTTCTGCGTGTTTTCCCAGCGCGTGGCATAGTCACTTTGCGACACACTTGCACTTGTCTTGGTGCCGGCAACAGGTTTTCGAACCACATAATCCAGAAGAACAGGCAATCCCGGACCAAAAGTTCCCAGCGGTCGCGGACGTTTCTTTGTCTTGTTGGGATCCGTCATCTTCACCACGTCACGGGCGGCGTATGGCCTCAATGGCTGCCACACGCATTTCAGAGCCTCATAGTTCATGGCGTTGACCCAAAAGCCGTACACGATCTCTGGGCAGATCTGATAGAAGCCGTGATTGATCCAGTTGTTCGATGGCGAATGTGCGATAAACACACCCCCGGGCTTCAGCATCTTGTCGATGTTTCTGTAGGCCGTCGGCAAGTCGAACACGTGCTCGCATGTTCCACCGTCATAGATAACGTCAAACCGACCAACCAGATTTTCAGGCAAGTCCCCCGCGAGATCCTGAACGATGCTCGCACCTTCGAAATCCGAAAAATCCAGCGAATCCACTTCCAAGAACCCAAGTTTCCGAAAGAACGTTTCCGAATATCCATCATCCGGGTTGCAAAGGTCAGCTTCGGCCACTCCGGGCAAGTATTTCTGCAAGGTTTCCCTGAACAATGCGGCGGACGTAGACCGGCGCGCACCGATCCAATCCTGCCGCCCAAGCATCAGAAAGCTTCCTGAAAGGTCATTGGATTTGACATCTTCGATCAGGCGCGCAGCCAGGACATCAACAATTGACACTCATTCCTCCGAAGGGTGGTCCAAAGCGGTTTTCTTCGCGTGAACGTCCTATTCTGAGGATTCAATGTCAACGCAATAGCAATGTTCCGGAACATGCGGCAAAGCGGGCAAGTTTCCTGGCCAGCGTAAAGTTGGCAGCTTCCCTGCTTTGCTGACATCCTGCGCCCGGGTGTTCGGCATCCGGCATCAAGCGCAGAGCCCGACCTGTGCGGTTTTCTTCGCGCTGACGGGTATGAAATTCCGGTCAAGACACCGCGCAGATCTCTTCACTTTATGCAGGCTCCACAAAACCGAAGACGCCCACCAATCGGCGGGCGCCTCGTTCATGGGAAAAATCTTCGGCTCTACATTTTCGCCTTCTCTGATTTCAACGCCAGCCACAGGCAGTAGCACATTATCAGAACCACCAGCGTAAAGGGGATGCCGGTTGAAACCGCCGCGCCCTGCAATGCGGAAAGACCGCCTCCCAACAGCAATGCGATGGCAACCAGGCCTTCCAAAGTGCACCAGAACACGCGCTGAACCACGGGTGCGTCCATCTTGCCGCCTGCGGTGATCGTGTCGATCACCAAAGATCCGGAATCAGACGAGGTGACGAAGAAGATCACGATCAGGACAAGGGCGATCGGGGCTACGATGCCGTAAAGCGGCAGCTCCTTCAGGAAACCGAACAGCGCTCCCTCGGGGGCGTAGCTGTCGATCACGGTCGCGCGCACACCTTCTGCTCCGCCTGCGTTCAACATGTCGATGGCTGCGCCACCGAAGGTCGACATCCACAGGGCACAGACGGCTGTTGGCGCCAGCAGCGCACAGATTACGAACTCGCGCACCGTACGGCCCTTTGAAATGCGGGCAATGAACATGCCAACAAACGGTGACCATGCGATCCACCACGCCCAGTAGAAGGTCGTCCAACCGTGGAAATAGCTGGTGTCTTCCCGTCCGAACGGGTTCGACAGCGCGGGCAGGTGCAGCACGTAATCAGTCATCACGTTGAAATACCGCGCGATGGCGGTGCCAATGCCCGTTACAGCGATGACGAAAAGGAACAGCCCCACGGCCATGATCATATTGATCTCACTCAGCCGTTTGACGCCCGCATCCATGCCCAGCAAAACCGAGCCCAGCGCGATCAATGTAATACCAATGATCAGCAGAACCACGACGGTGGGGCTGGGTTCGATGCCGAAGACCTCGTATAGGCCAGCGGCAACCTGCTGAGCACCCAGACCGAGCGATGTGGTCAATCCGAACAACGTGGCAAAAACCGCCAACGTGTCGATGATATGGCCCCACCAGCCCCAGACCCGTTCACCCAGAATTGGATAGAAGGCCGAACGCAAAGTCAGGGGCAGGTTCAGATTGTAGCTGAAAATCGCCAGGCTCAGGCCGACTGCGGCGTAAACCGCCCAGCCTTCCAGCCCCCAATGGTGAATGGTTCCAACAACGCCGATATACTCATTGCCCGGAACAGCGATATCGATACCCAGTGGGCGCGCATTCCCGTCTTCGGCAAAGTTGTAGTAGACCGGCTCCATCACACCGAAAAACAAAAGACCGATACCAATACCGGCGGCGAACATCATCGCAATCCATCCGGCGTAGGAATAATCAGGCTTGGCGTCCTTGCCGCCGATCCGCACACTGCCGACGGGCAGGATGATCAGAACGAGGCAAAACAGGGTGATTGCATCTACCGAAAGGACCAGAAACCAATCGAACGTGCTGGTCAGCCAAGGCCGGAGCCAGCCGAAAAACGTAGCTGCGGCCTCTTGGTTGGCCAATGCGATCAGAACGAACGCAAAGATCATGATACTCGAGATCAGAAAGACCGGGTTGTGAATGTCCAAGCCAAACGGCCGGACGTTATCCTGCCCCAGTTCATATTCCGTTTCGAAGTCGTAAATCCGGGGGTCCGGATCCAGCATCTTCTTTGTTTGTGCCATTCGATTGCCCTTCTGTTCGCTGTCTGCAAACGCCAAGGTATTCGGTCGGCGGACGGGAATGAGTTAGTTAACCCCCTTGGCGCGCTTCCGTCATTTCGACCGCAGGCTTAGTGATAAGAGCTTATACTGCCTTCATATTTTTACAAAATGCATTCGATTGCGGATATGTTAGCGCTACATGCTGTTCCGGGTTCCCGTAACCCCGGACCTGAAGAACCAACAGCGACTTGATAAGTTGATCGTTGTTCGGGCTTGAATCTTTTGCGCCCGGTGGCAGCACAAGCCAGTCCCGGCATGAAACGGCCATCCGATGCAGTTTCGCTTTCCTTCCAACGCATTCTCATGTATGCGCGCGGTATCTGAGACGTTGTGCCCTGACCCCGGCACTCGAATGGAAGATAAATTGGGGTCGGCGGCAATGGGGCCGCCACGCAAAACGGGAGACCCGCAGGGGCGGGAGTGCTCCCATCTAGGATACGCATATGTTTGATGTAACGAAGAAATCGATGCAGTGGGGCGAGGAAACGCTTACACTGGAAACCGGCAAGGTTGCCCGTCAGGCTGACGGCAGCGTGATTGCCACCCTGGGCGAAACCAGCGTCATGGCCAACGTGACCTTCGCCAAGGAACAGAAGCCCGGTCAGGACTTTTTCCCGCTGACCGTGCATTACCAAGAGAAATACTATGCCGCCGGCAAGGTTCCGGGTGGCTTCTTCAAGCGCGAAGCGCGCCCGACCGAGAAAGAGACGCTGACCGCGCGTCTGATCGACCGTCCGATCCGTCCGTTGTTCGTTGACGGCTTCAAAAACGAAGTCCTGGTGATGTGTACCGTGCTGAGCCACGATCTGGTCAACGATCCCGACATCGTTGCGATGATTGCTGCTTCGGCTGCTCTGACCATCTCGGGCGCACCGTTCATGGGCCCGATCGCGGGCTGCCGCGTGGGATACACCGACGGTGAATATGTCCTGAACCCGACCGTGGACGACATGCAGGACCTGCGCCTGAACCCCGAACAGCGTCTGGACCTGGTTGTGGCCGGCACCAAAGACGCCGTGATGATGGTGGAATCGGAAGCGTACGAACTGTCCGAAGCGGAAATGCTGGGTGCGGTGAACTTTGCGCATGAGCAGATCCAACCGGTCATCGACCTGATCATCTCGCTGGCGGAAGAAGCCGCGAAAGAGCCGTTTGACTTCCAGGCGCCGGATTATTCCGAGCTTTATGCCGCCGTTAAGGCCGCCGGTGAAGAGCAGATGCGCGCCGCCTTCGCGATCACCGACAAGCAAGAGCGCACCGCCGCCGTTGCCGCCGCCCGCGAAGCGATCAAAGAGGCGCTGACCGAAGAGCAGCTGGAAGACGGCAACCTCGGTTCCGCGATGAAAAAGCTGGAAGCCGGCATTCTGCGCGGCGACGTCGTCAGGGGCGGCAAGCGGATCGACGGTCGTTCGACCACCGATGTCCGCTCGATCGTTGCGGAAACCTCGATTCTGCCCCGGACCCACGGTTCTGCCCTGTTCACCCGCGGTGAAACACAGGCGCTGGCCGTGACCACGCTGGGCACCGGCGACGATGAGCAATTCATCGACGCGCTGCACGGCAACTTCAAATCGAACTTCCTGCTGCACTACAACTTCCCTCCGTATTCGGTGGGTGAAGTTGGCCGCGTTGGTTCGCCCGGCCGTCGCGAGATCGGCCACGGCAAACTGGCATGGCGCGCGCTTCAGGCGGTTCTGCCTGCGCCGACCGACTTCCCTTACACCATTCGCGTGGTGTCCGAGATCACAGAATCCAACGGATCAAGCTCGATGGCCTCTGTCTGCGGCGGTTCGCTGTCGATGATGGATGCAGGTGTTCCGCTGAAAGCGCCAGTTGCCGGTGTGGCCATGGGTCTGATCCTGGAAGATGACGGTTCTTACGCTGTTCTGACCGACATTCTGGGTGACGAAGACCACCTGGGCGACATGGACTTCAAAGTGGCAGGTACCGAAAACGGCATCACCTCGCTGCAGATGGACATCAAGGTCGCGGGCATCACGCCGCAGATCATGGAAACCGCTCTGGCACAGGCCAAAGAAGGCCGGATGCACATTCTGGGCGAGATGGGCAAAGCCCTGTCCGAGACCAACGAATTCTCGGTCCACGCCCCGCGCATCGAGACCATGAACATCCCGACCGACAAGATCCGCGAAGTGATCGGCTCGGGCGGTAAGGTCATCCGCGAGATCGTCGAGGTTTCGGGTGCCAAGGTCGACATCAACGACGACGGTGTCATCAAGATCGCCTCGCCCGATGGTGAATCGATCCAGAAGGCCTATGACATGATCTATTCGATCGTGGCCGAGCCGGAAGAAGGTCAGATCTACACCGGTAAAGTGGTCAAGATCGTCGACTTCGGTGCCTTCGTGAACTTCTTTGGCAAGCGCGACGGTCTGGTCCACGTGTCCCAGATCGAAAACCGCCGCCTGAACCATCCGTCGGATGTTCTGAAAGAAGGTCAGGAAGTCAAAGTCAAACTGCTGGGCTTTGACGATCGCGGCAAGGTGCGCCTGTCGATGAAAGTCGTCGATCAGGAAACCGGCGAAGAGATCGTTCCGGAAAAGAAAGAAAAGAAAGAGGAAAACGCAGAGTAATCTGCCCCTCTGACCCACAGCGGAAGGCCCCGGTTTCATCCGGGGCCTTTTTGTTTGCGCGGCAGCAGGACGGTTAACTGCGCCGCAACTTTGGTAAATCAATTATTAACACTTATTGCGTGTATTAGCTCAACCTTAAGGGGGATATTGCCGTTTTCAAGGAAGCTGTTCGACCGTGGCATCGATTACTGTTTACGAAATCAGCGCAGACCCGTTCAGCAACCGCAGTGTTGATATTACTGCTGCGTATTCGGTCGACGTCACGGATAATGACGCCCTGCTGCAAGATCCCGACCCGGATGGCAGCCCGCAACTTGACCTCGGGTCTCTTCCCGGCTTTTCCGGCTCGACCCAGAATTTCAGTACTTTCGAAAACTACACAGGAACGGTCGATGGCGCGCCGGTCACGTTCATCCTGATCCAGTTTTCAAACCCGCGTTACATCATAGTCACTTCGGGTCAGGCCGAACTGAATGACACGATTTCAGATACCAGTTTTGCCGGCACCGCGCCGCCATCCGCGTATGACACTTTGCCTTCTTTCGTGTGTTTCACCACAGGATCTCTGATCCAGACACCGACTGGGCTGCGCCGGGTCGAGGCGCTGGAACCCGGCGACCCGGTCATCACCGCCGGCGGCCATGCCCGCCCGGTCCGCTGGATCGGCAAGCGCCGGTTGTCCGCGGCTGAGTTGCGGCGAAACACGCACCTGTCCCCTGTACGGATCAAGGCGGGCTGTTTCGGGCCGAACAGCCCAAGCCGCGATCTCGTCATTTCCCCACAGCACCGGATTGCCGTGACGTCGACCATGATGGAGCTTATGCATTGCGAAGCAGCGATGCTGGCCCCCGCAAAGGGGCTGATCAATGGGCATACCATCGTTCAGGAAACGCCCGCACTTGGGGTGGAGTACATTCATATCCTCTTTGATCAGCATGAGTTGGTGAATGTCGAAGGAATCTGGTCCGAGTCCTTTTACCCCGGCGACACCAGCCTTGGCGCAATGGCACCCGCCACCCGAAGCGAACTGTTCGAACTGTTCCCGGAACTTGCCAATGGTGAAGGCAGTTACGGTTCAACCGCATTGCCGGTCCTCAAACCCTTCGAAGTCCGGGTGCTGTCGGCGGATCTGGCGGTTCCGGGCTGGAAGGTCCGCCCCAATGAATCCGCGAAAGCCGCCTGACCACAGGTCAGTGCGCGACACCACCAGGGCCATGTTTCAACAGGTGCCACTGGCCGTAGCTGTCTTTCAGATCCAGTTTGATCGCCGCATCGGCTCGGGTCGAGGCGCTGCCGATCTCGGCAATGGTGAATTCGATCCCACCGGGAATATCGATGCGTACACGGTGTTCGCCGCCACCATGCGGGGCCTGAATCGGGCGCCCGGTCGACTTTAGAACGTCGCCAACGGCAACGCTGGCCGTTCGTCCTTCGATATCCATCTCAAGCTCGATCGGCAGGTACAGCGTGTCGTGCACCGTCTCACACATGGCCCGGAACACGTACCAATGGGTTGCCATCTCTTCGGTTTCTTCGCCGTGAAAGACTTTTTCCAACGCATCGCGCTGCGCCGGTGAGGCCGCGGGGTCGACGATCACCTGCATTTCGCCGCCACCTTCGAATATTGGCCCGGGCCATGCATAGATCAACGCAGCCTTGGTTCCACTCAGATCCGTTTCGCCAAAATATCCGGAGGATATTTCAAGCACCTCGAAGCCGCGGCAATCGTCATGCGTCGGCAATTCCTCGAACTGGCAGGGGCAGGCATAGCCGCAGTTGCAGTTTCCGAAGCTTTCTCCCTCGACGTACCAATCTGTAAAAGCCATGGTTTTCTCCTGTTCAGGACAGTCAGAAAGCCCGACATCGTTGGTCACATGCCCGTATGTTTCCGCAAAACAAACTATCACAACTTGATTGCAATCTGAACCTGACGCGCGCAAACGGCCGCAAATGGCATAAACCTTGGTTCCATTCGCCCTGTTTCAACCAAAAACCAATCGCAGGTGTCCGCTGCCATCCCCAGTTCGACCGCATCGCCACAACGAAAAAAGGAGATGCGATATGGAAACCTTGAAACTGCTGACACTGACGGGATTGATCGCAACCGCACCGGTTCTTGCTTTGGCCAATGTCGGACTGGGCGACAAACTGGGCACAAGCGAAGCCGATATCCGCACGGCGCTTGAAGCCCAGGGGTACCCGATCGAAGAGATCGAATTCGAAGGTGGGAAGATCGAGGTTGAACTCACCAAGGATGGCGTGGAAACTGAACTGGTTCTGTCTGACACGGACGGGGTGGTGACAGCCATCGAGCTCGAAGAGGACGACGACTGAACCTGCAACGTCCAAGGGGCCGCATGAAAGTACCTCAAACGTCTTTGCTCTGGCTCCTTCTGGTGGTGCAGGCCCTCTGCGCCGCCTTTTTCATGACGGATGCGGTGCTGGATTGGACAGGCGGTGACGGCGCAGGGTTTCGTCACCTTCATTCGTTCGAACTGTTTCTGTCGCTGGCGCTTGTCGGCGGCCTGAGCGCCACGATCGCCCTGATCCGTTCCCAGTCCAGACGGGTGCGCGACATGCAGCGGCAACTGCAAGTGGCGCAAGGGGCCTTTGCCCAGGTCATCGAAACCCAGTTCAGCGAGTGGCAGCTCAGTGATGCTGAGCGTGACGTCGCCATGCTGACGATCAAGGGTCTTTCCATCGCGGAAATCGCCGGAATGCGACAGACGAAAGAAGGGACGATCAAGGCCCAAAGCGCCGCGGTCTATCGAAAGGCGGGCGTTTCCAGCAGGGTGCAGTTGCTCAGTTTTTTTGTCGACGAACTCCTGTCAGAACCGTTGATCAGGGATGTGCCCTGAAACAGTGGCAGAACCTCATGTCTATTCACTCACACATTCCTAAAAACCTGTGAAACGAAGTGAAGGCCCGGCGCCTTTCTTTTTGGGCCAGCCTCGTCCACATCCATGGCATGCGGACTTTGGAACACTGGAGATGGTTATGTTCACGCGCCTCATTCTCGCCTCTTCGGCTCTGGCGATCAGCGCAACGGCGCTTGCCGCGCAGAGCCTGGGCGACGGCACCTATATTCACGGCTTCATCGGCTACAGCCAGCTACAGGACAGCGATTTCACCGGGACGATCGGTGGCGCGACGCAATCGGTCGATACCGAATTCGACGCAGGTTTCGGACTGGGCCTCGCGATAGGCAAGGAAATCCCGCAATGGTCCAACGATATCATCGGAACGCGGATCGAGCTGGAACTGTCTTACAGCGAAAGTGACGTGGATGGTGTGAACTTTACCGGCAATGGTCCGGGGCCCGAGGGCAATATCTCGGGCGACGTCACGCAAACCTCGTTATTTGCCAATCTGCTGTTCGATTTCAAACAGGCCGGCGCGCTGACACCGTTTGCCGGGTTTGGTCTGGGGGCCACCTATTCGGATCTGGATTTTTCTTACGGGCCGGGTGTGGCGCTGGACGATTCCGACACCACCTTGGCCGCCCAGCTGATCGCCGGCGTGGCATATGACATCAACGCGTCGACAGCGTTCACCGTTGATGCCCGTTACGCCCGTGCCTTTGATGTTTCGTCGCAGCGCCTGGCCCCCAACGGAGCTTTGACCGGCAACGTAGAGGACGATCTGGATACTTTCAGCATCAATTTCGGAATTCGCCATAATTTCTGATTGCTTCGGGTGTCAGGTTTCTCTCCGGTTTCCTGCCCCTCTTTGCCTTCGCGCCTCAGGCGCGGGGGCACCCGGAAAACCCCGAAAATACAGCACGGGTAGGACATTTCGGTGGTCGCCCGAACTGCAACAACCGCCTGCTTCATCTGGCGAAAAAATATCCTCGGGGGGAATCGTGCCAGCGGGCACGATGGGGGGCAGACAGCCCCCCTGACCCGGCAACCGGCTTACGACGGCGCTTTGGTCTTGCGCAGATAGGGGAAGATCGTTTCGAACTCGCCAAACTTGGCCTTGGCGTCTTCGTTCGACACGGTTGGCGGGATGATCACGTCTTCACCCGGCACCCAGTTGGCAGGTGTCGCAACGCCCTTGGCCGACATCTGCAAACCGTCAAGCGCACGCAGAATTTCGGCAAAGTTCCGGCCCACGGTCATCGGGTAGGTCATCGACAGCTTCAGCTGCTTGTCCGGGCCGATGATAAAGACGGAACGCACCGTGGCACTGTCAGCCGGTGTACGGCCGTCGGGCAGATATGCTTCGGCAGGCAGCATGTCGAAAGCCTTGGACACAGCCAGACCGTCATCGGCGATGATCGGAAAGCCGGGTTTGGCCTTGCCATATTCCTCGATGTCCTTCTTCCACTTTTTGTGGTCTTCGACACCATCGACCGATACGCCGATCACCTTGGTGTTGCGCGCGGCCCATTCGTCATTCAACTGCGCAACGGCCGAAAACTCGGTGGTGCAAACAGGTGTAAAATCCTTTGGGTGCGAGAACAGAATGGCCCAGCTGTCGCCAATCCAGTCGTGAAACTGAATGGTGCCCTGATCCGTTTCTGCCGTGAAATTCGGAACGGTGTCGTTGATACGCAAACCCATGGGGCATCTCCTTCTCTGTGAAAAACCTGAATCGGTTGTTTGGAACCTAATCACTTTGTGTGCAGGTTAAACCGTCCATCACGCTTGGGGATACGGAATTCGTGGGCATTGCCAGAAAATAATTTGATCAAATTCACTATTGCTCAGCCTGTGCATGGGTGACAGAGTGTCCCCGAACAGCCGGTTTCAGGCAGACCTTCAGGAGGGCTCAGGATGATCGAAAAGCGGGATTTCTATATTAATGGTCAGTGGGTGGCCCCATCGCAGCCCAATGACTTCGAGGTCATCAACCCGTCGACCGAAGACCCCTGCGCCGTGATCTCGCTTGGCGCCGAAGCCGACACGAATGCGGCCGTTGCCGCGGCCAAGGCCGCCCTGCCGGGCTGGATGGCCACGCCAGTGGAAACCCGCATCGCGCTGGTGGAAAAACTGGTCGAACTCTATGCAACCCGGGCAGAGGATCTGGCGCAGGCGATGTCGCTGGAAATGGGCGCCCCGATCGATCTGGCGCGCTCGGCGCAGGCGGGCGCCGGCATCTATCACCTGAAGAACTTCATCCGCGCCGCCAGGTCGTTTGAATTTGAGCGCCCGCTGGGGGATCATGCGCCGAATGATCGCATCATTTACGAGGCCGTTGGCGTTGCCGCTTTGATCACGCCGTGGAACTGGCCGATGAACCAGATCACGCTCAAGGTTGGGGCTGCTGCGATTGCGGGCTGCACGATGGTGCTGAAACCGTCGGAACAAAGCCCGCTGAACGCGATGATCTTTGCCGAGATGATGGACGAGGCAGGCTTCCCGCCCGGTGTGTTCAATCTGGTCAACGGCGACGGCGCGGGGGTTGGTTCGCAACTTTCGGGCCATCCGGATGTGGACATGGTCAGCTTCACCGGCTCGACCCGCGCAGGCACCGCGATTTCCAAAAATGCGGCTGATACCCTCAAGAAAGTACATCTTGAGCTTGGAGGCAAAGGGGCCAACGTCATCTTTGAGGACGCGGACGAAAAAGCGGTCAAGCGTGGGGTGCTGCACATGATGCAAAACACCGGCCAGAGCTGCAACGCCCCCAGCCGGATGCTGGTGCAACGCCCGATCTATGACAAGGCTGTGGAAACCGCGGCCGAGGTCGCAAACATGGTCAAGGTTGGCCCTGCCACAGAGGAAGGCCGCCATATCGGCCCGGTGGTGAATGAAGTTCAGTGGACCAAGATTCAGGACCTGATCCAGAAAGGCATCGATGAAGGGGCGCGGCTGGTCGCAGGTGGCACCGGACGGCCAGAGGGGCTGAACAAGGGCTACTATGTCCGCCCCACGGTCTTTGCCGATGCAGACAACCAGATGACCATCGCCCGCGAAGAAATCTTTGGCCCGGTTCTGACCATGATCCCCTTCGACACCGAAGAAGAGGCTGTCGAAATCGCCAATGATACACCCTATGGCCTGACCAACTATGTTCAGACGCAGGACAGCGCGCGTGCCAATCGCATGGCGCGGGCGCTGCGCTCGGGCATGGTCGAAATGAACGGACAATCGCGCAGCGCGGGCTCACCGTTCGGCGGCATGAAGCAATCCGGCAACGGGCGTGAAGGCGGCGTCTTTGGGCTTGAGGACTTCCTCGAGATCAAAGCTGTCGGTGGTTGGGCGGCAGAGTAACTATACCTGCAAAGCAGACAGATCGGGCGGGGCAACGCGGTTGGCCCCGCCCGCAACCCCCTATAGGGGCCGCACTACAAGCTGGGGCACGCCATCGGACGTGCGGCGCTGGGATTGACCGTCCCACCCAATCTCTCCGGTGACGCGCTGTCGAAATGCAGAAAAGCTGTCAAAGCGCACCACATCTACCGGCGTATCGAAATGCAGGGTCACTCGGCGACGCGCGCCATCGCCAAGCATGGTCAGACCGCGAATTTCGGCCGTGAACGCCTGACCCAGATAGCGCCCTTCGACCCGATCACCCACGCGCAGATGCATCCGGTTTCCGGCCATTGCGTACAAAGTGTTCCAGTCTCGAACGCCATGCTGATGGGCCAGCAGTTCCAATGCCGCACTGTGCGACAGCGAAACGCCCTTCGTTTTCAAGTCTTCCCGCAGGCGTCTCGCCTGCGCTTTCAGCTCTTCAATCGGAGCAACGGTTCGGGATCGTTTCATCATGTGCCTCGTTTCCTTAAACGGGCGCGAAGTCAGGACGGGGCTCGCATTTCCATCCGCGCGCCGGGAAAGGGCAACAGATGCTTTTCAAATCGGGTTTCACCAAAGCCAATGGCCGCGAACGGCAGGGGACCCGAACCTGAGGTGCCTTTTGGCAGCGGCCGGGCCGTATGTCAATCAGGCGTCTGCCTGCGCCGCCTCATAGGCCAGCATGGCACGCTTGACAGGCAAGCCCCAGTGATAGCCCCCCAGACCCCCTGATTTGCGCAATGCCCGATGGCAGGGGATCAACCAACTGACCGGGTTGCGGCCAACTGCCGTTCCAACGGCGCGAACGGCTTGCGGCGAGCCGATTCGCTGGGCGATCTCGGAATAGGTCGTGACCTGCCCGGACGGGATATGCATCAGCGCTTCCCACACCTTGATTTGCAAAGGTGATCCGATCAGGAAAACCGGTGTCGGCTCCAACCGGTCGCTGGCAGCGCCAAAAGCACTCAGCGCCCAAGGACGCAGGCGCATCGGATCTTCGACGAACGTCGCCTTGGGCCAGCGCGAGATCATATCTTCCATCGCGGCCTCTTCGCCGGTCTCGGCCCCGAAGGCCATGCCGCAGATGCCCTTGTCGGTACCCATGACCAGCGCGGGGCCAAAGGGGCATTCGAACCACCCCCAATAGATCGTCAGACCTTCGCCCTTGCGGGCATATTCGCCGGGGCTCATGGATTCCCACTTCAGGAACAGATCATGCAGACGTCCGCTGCCGGACAGGCCCACATTGTGGGCCGTTTCCAGTGTTGTGAACCGTTCGCGCAGCAATGCCTTCGCGTGGCCCAGTGTCAGGTATTGTTGGTACCGTTTTGGCGACACTCCGGTCCAACGCGAGAACAGGCGCTGGAAATGGGCCGGGCTCATATCCATCTGGCGTGCCAGTTCATCAAGGCTCAGGCCCTCGCCGCCCTGATCAATCAGGTCGATTGCGCGGCGCATGACGTTGTAATGGTATCCGCTTTCCGGGGTCTGGACATTCATGGTTCCACCTCATCATCTGACAAAACCATAGCGCGACGGCCACGCTGCCGCGACCCGGAACTTGCGCATTGGCTTTGTGCTTGTGTCAGGGCGCGGTGGACGGCATTAAGGCCCGGATGGCAAAGCAACTCGACTATCATACGATCCGCGAGATTTTCACGCGCTTTCAAGAAGCCGACCCGGAACCCAAGGGCGAGCTGGAGCATGTGAACGTCTATACTCTGGTCGTCGCCGTGGCCCTTTCGGCGCAGGCCACGGATGCGGGCGTCAACAAGGCGACGCGCGAGTTGTTCAAGATCGCCGACACGCCGCAAAAGATGCTGGATCTGGGCGAGGACGGCCTGATCGAGCACATCAAGACCATTGGCTTGTTCCGCCAGAAGGCCAAGAACGTCATCAAGCTCAGCCGTATCCTGGTTGACGAATATGGTGGCGAGGTTCCCAATTCCCGGGCTGCCCTGCAATCCCTTCCGGGTGTGGGCCGCAAGACGGCCAACGTGGTTCTGAACATGTGGTGGCGGCAACCGGCGCAGGCGGTGGACACCCATATCTTTCGCGTCGGCAACCGCACCGGTATTTGCCCCGGCAAGGATGTGGACACGGTCGAACGCGCCATCGAAGACAATATTCCCGCTGACTTTCAACTTCATGCGCATCACTGGCTGATCCTGCATGGCCGGTACCACTGCAAGGCGCGCAAGCCGCAATGCCCGACCTGCATCATCCGTGATCTCTGCCAATTCGAGGACAAAACCCTATGAAGACTTATCAACTGACCGGCATCGGAAATGCCGTTGTGGACGTGATTTCCCAGGCCGATGACAGCTTTCTGGAGCTGATGGGCATCGAAAAAGGCATCATGCAGTTGATCGAACAGGAACGCGGCGAGGTGCTGTACGCCTCGATGGAAAGCCGAGTTCAAACGCCGGGCGGCTCAGTAGCTAATACCATTGCGGGCGCAGGCGCGCTTGGGCTGGATGCAGCGTTCATCGGCCGGGTACACGATGACGCTCTGGGCCGGTTCTATGCAGATGCGATGAACGAAGATGGCGTCGACTTCGTGAACCCGCCTGTTCCGGGTGGCGAATTGCCGACGTCACGCTCGATGATCTTTGTGTCGCCTGATGGCGAGCGGTCGATGAACACCTATCTGGGCATTTCCTCGGAACTGTCGTCTCAGGACGTTCCGGATGAGGTCGCAGGAAACAGCCAGATCATGTTTCTCGAGGGGTATCTGTTCGACAAGGAAAAAGGCAAGGCGGCATTCCTTGAGGCCGCACGTGCCTGTCACAAGGGTGGCGGCAAAGCCGGGATCGCCATTTCCGACCCGTTCTGCGTGGAACGGCATCGGGTGGATTTCCTGCTGCTGATTGAAAACGAGCTGGATTTCGTGATCGGCAACGAGGCCGAGATCAAATCCCTGTTCGAGACCGACGACCTGGAAGAGGCGCTGCGGCGCACGTCGGCGATCTGCCCGCTGGTGGTCTGCACCCGCTCGGGTGACGGGGTGACGGTTATGAACGGTGATGCTCGCATTGACGTACCGGTCGAGAAGGTCGTCCCCGTTGATGCAACAGGTGCCGGCGACCAGTTTGCCGCCGGGTTCCTGTTCGGCATGGCGACGGGACGCGATTACGAGACCTGCGCCCGCATCGGCAATGTCTGCGCCCGCGAGGTCATCAGCCATATCGGCCCCCGCCCCGAGGCGAACATGCTGGAGCTGCTGAGGGAAGAAGGGTTGGTTTGAGGACGCGGGTTTCCCACGCCTTTCTTCGGGAAAAAATTCGGCTCGACCCTGCGAGCGCGGCCTGAACACCGGGCCGCGACGCCCCTTTTTCGCTGGCAGGGCTAGCTCTGACGGCGTTATGTTTTTCGCATCAAAAAAGGGGGCCGTCATGAGAGCACTGCTGTTCACGACGGGATCGCCATTTGCAAGGGCGGTCAGGATCGTTCTGGACGAACTTTCGCTGGATTACGAAAGGCGAGAGGAAATCACCACGCCCAGCGCCGAGCAACGTGCGCAGGCTACTCCGACATTGCAGGTGCCGACATTTTGGGACGGCGATCTTGTGCTGTGGGAAAGCGGCACCATCGTCGAATACCTGCTGTCGACCTATCCGGACAGGCCGCAGGCCGCGCCGAAACTGGCGCCCTTTGCCTTTCGGCCCGGGGACGCGCAGTGGCAGGACAAGCTGGTGTTCTCGACCATCCAAACCTTCGGCTATGCGGCCACGACCATCTCGCAAATGAAGTGGTCCTGCGTGAGCGTGGGCCAGAACACGCATCTTCAGCGGTCGGCCGAGAAGCTGGCCCATATCCTGGGCTGGCTGGAAGACCGGCTGACCGGCGAGTGTGGTTTCGTGCCGGGCTACCTGTCGATGCAGGATATCTTTCTGGCCGCCCATGTGCGTTTCGTGCAGGCAAGGCCGCTTGGGGTGGATCTGGAGCTGGACCGGTACGGCAAGGTTTCGGCGCTGCTCGACCGGCTGGATGCGCGCGGCAGTTTCAAGGCGAACCCGATTTGGTGGTGGGAACCGGGGGTCATCGGCTATGAGCCCGACGGCACGCCTGTCTACGAAAAACAGAATGCCTGAGCCGGGATCCCGGCGCGGAATTACGACAGCCTTATTTAGCGCAGATACCCACGAAAGGCCTCCATGACGCGCTCGTAGACCTCGCGTTTGAAGGGCACGATCTCGGCGATCAGGCGCTCGGGGTCCTGCCATTTCCAGCGGGTAAACTCGGGGTGGTCTGTTTCGATGTCGATCTGGTCGTCGGTTCCTAGAAATCGCATCAGGAACCATTTCTGCTCCTGCCCGCGGAAGCGGCCCTTCCAGATCTTGGGCACGATGTCATGCGGCAGGTCATAGGGCAGCCAGCCCTCGGTCTCGGCCACGATTTCCACAAGATCACCGGTTACACCGGTTTCTTCCAACAGCTCTCGCAAGGCCGCATCACGAGGGTCTTCGCCCTTGTCCACGCCGCCTTGTGGCATCTGCCAGGCGTCCTCGAACCGGTCGTTGCGCTGGCCGACGAAGATCTGGCCCTGATCGTTCATCAGCATCAGCCCGACGCAGGGGCGATAGGGCAGTTTGGCAATTTCTTCGGGGGTCATGCGCGGCCTCATCGTGTTGTTTCGCCCACCTCTAGCAATCACCGGCGCAACAGCAAAGAGGGTGACGTGGGGTTTCGCGTGACAAAGTTTACGCGAACGTCAATCTATCACGCAAATTCAGGAGGGAGAGTTTTGCCATGACTGTGTACCCAAACATGCTGGCACCACTGGATCTGGGCTTTACCACGTTGAAGAACCGGGTCCTGATGGGCTCGATGCATACCGGGCTGGAGGAAACCGGCGACTGGAACCGGGTGGCCGAGTTCTATGCCGACCGCGCGCGCGGTGGCGTGGCGCTGATGGTCACGGGCGGCATCGGGCCGAACCTCGAAGGCTCGGTCCTGCCGGGGGCTGCAATGATTACCAGCGACAAGGATGTGGCAAACCATTCCGTCGTCACCGACCGTGTGCATCAGGCGGGCGGCAAGATCGCGATGCAGATCCTGCATGCGGGCCGCTATGCCTATGGGCCGAAATGCGTGGCGCCCAGCCCGGTGAAATCGCCGATCTCGCCCTTCCCCCCCAACGAACTGGACGAGGACGGCATCGAGAAACAGATCAGCGACATCGTGAACGCCGCCGTGCTGGCCCAAAAGGCGGGCTATGACGGGGTCGAGATCATGGGGTCCGAGGGGTATTTCATCAACCAGTTTCTGGTGACCCACACCAACAAGCGCACAGACCGTTGGGGCGGGTCCTATGAGAACCGGATGCGCCTGCCGCTGGAAATCGTGCGCCGCACCCGCGAGGCGGTGGGCACCGATTTCATCATCATCTACCGGCTGTCGATGATCGACCTTGTACCCAATGGTTCGACCTTCGAAGAGGTGGTGCAACTGGCGCAAGCGGTCGAAAAGGCCGGGGCCACGATCATCAACACCGGCATCGGCTGGCACGAGGCGCGGATTCCGACCATCGCCACATCGGTGCCCCGCCGGGCCTTTGCCTGGGTGACGAAGAAACTGATGGGCAAGGTGGGGATTCCGGTCATCACCTCGAACCGGATCAACACGCCCGAAGTGGCCGAGCAGGTGCTGGCCGAGGGCTGTGCCGACATGGTCTCTCTGGCGCGGCCGATGCTGGCGGATGCGGATTTCGTAGCCAAGGCGATGGTAGGTGACTCGGCCAGGATCGCGCCCTGCATCGCCTGCAACCAGGCCTGCCTGGATCACACCTTCAGCGGCAAGCTGACCTCCTGCCTGGTGAACCCGCGCGCCTGCCACGAGACCGAGCTGGTGATCGAAAAGGCCGCCACGCCCAAGCGCGTGGCCATCGTGGGCGCGGGGCCGGCGGGCCTGTCCACGGCGATGACGGCGGCGGAGCGCGGCCATGACGTGACCGTGTTTGACAAAGCCGACGAGATCGGCGGCCAGCTGAACATGGCCAAGCAGGTGCCGGGCAAGGAAGAGTTCTGGGGCTTGGTGGACTGGTACCGCACCATGCTGAACGATCTGGGCGTCAAGGTCGAACTGGGCCGCAAAGTCTGCGCCGACGATCTGGTCGGGTTCGACGAGGTGGTGATCGCCACGGGCGTCAACCCGCGCGACCCGCAGATCCCGGGCGAGGACAGCGACAATGTCGTGAACTACGTCGACGTGCTGCGCGACAAGGCCCCGGTGGGCAAATCGGTGGCCGTGATCGGCGCGGGCGGCATCGGCTTCGACGTGTCGGAATACCTGTTGGAGGAAGGCCATTCGCCCACCACCGACCTGCCCTTGTGGATGAAGGAATGGGGCGTCGCCGACCCCGAGCAGCACCGCGCAGGCCTGGCGCCCGAAGGCCCGCAGCCCGAGGCGCCCAAGCGGCAGGTCACGCTGTTGCAACGCAAGAAGCAGGCGCATGGCAAGGGGCTGGGCAAGACCACCGGCTGGATCCACCGCGCCACGCTGAAGATGAAGGATGTCAGCTTCGTGGGCGGCGTGAACTATGAACGCATCGACGACGAGGGGCTGCATGTCTCGTTCGGAGAAGAGCGCGCCGATCCGACCGTCATCAAGGCGGATACGATCGTTCTGTGTGCAGGACAGGTGCCCGAGCGGTCGCTGGCCGACGCGCTGATCGAACGCGGGATCACCCCGCATGTGATCGGCGGCGCGGATGTGGCCGCGGAACTGGACGCCAAACGCGCAATCAATCAGGGCACACGCCTTGCCGCGGAGTTCTGAAGCCACTCGTTCAGAGTGTCTTCAGTCCGACAGCGCGAGCTTTGCACCCAAGGCACCAAAAGCGGTTGCGAAACACCGCTTTATCCACGCCATCACAGCAGGGCGCCGGATCACATAGTCCCGCGCCAGTGCGGCGCATGCCCCATACCCGACAAAAACAACAAATGTCATGGCCATGAAGGCCAGCGCCAGTTTGGCCAGCTCTATTCCTGCATTTGCTGCATTCGCCGGCAGGAATTGAGGCAGAAAGGCCAGGAAGAATAGCGACAACTTTGGGTTCAAAACGTTGATCAGCGTTCCTGTCACGGCAATTCCAAAGTCGCTTTTTGCGGATTTCTCCGCCGCGACATCCATGGCACCGCCGTCCTTCAGGATACCCCATGCCATGTAGAACAAATACAAGACGCCAAGATATTTGATGAGTTGAAACGCGACGGCACTGGTGTGCAGCAAGGCTGCAAGTCCGATGATGCTGGCCAAGGCCGCCGGAACGATCCCAAGTGTGCATCCGAAGGCTGCGGCGAGACTTGCGCGAAACCCGCGCCCAAGACCGACAGCCAAAGTATAGATGACGCCGGTACCCGGCAGCAAAACAACAATCAATGATGTGACGAAGAATTCCAGCGACATTATTACCCCCCTGCAAATGCAGGCAGATTCACTAAGTGCGCCGAAAATGTAAATGCCTTTCCATCACATGAACCGAACGGACGGTTTCAACGACCTGCGGCTATTCCACGGTGATCGTGATAACCTCGGATACAATCGGCGGGGAATGCGGCACATGCCCGGCGTCGCCCAGAACCAATTGCAGGGTGTGTTGGCCCGGCGCCAGATCCAGCGTTACTTCGGTCTGACCGCCTCCGAAGTGCATGTGATTATCGTCGGCGGGCAAACCATTTGCCAACTCATCCGCGCCATCCTCGCCTTCACCCAGCGGGGGACGGTCAAGCAACAGGTGGTGGTGCCCGGTGTTTTCTTTCTCGGTTCCGGCGGGCGCGACGCCCATGCCGCTTAGGCCAAAGACAACCGTGACCGGTGATTGCACGGTATCGCCATCCGACAGGTTGACGAAATAGACCTTTGCATCAGGATTCGATGGGGTCTCTCCTCCGGCATGCGCAAAGCCCACCGAAAGGCAAAGCGCAGCAATGGCGAAAAAGGTTCTCATGATCTCCTCCCTGGTCACAAAAATGCCATTCTCAATGTGAGATCTTAGCGCGATTGTCTGAAAAACACAGCATCACAATGCCTGAGGCGAGTTTGGAAACCACTGTTTCTACGTTTCCCATACGCAAACGATCCGATTCAAATCCCTGATATTATCCCATGTCTGCCCCGTTTCCGCCCAGATTCAGCGCCATAGTCAGGACGGAAATCAAGATCTGGGGAACGAGTATGGACCGACTGACCGAAATGGAAGCCTTCGCCAATGTGGTGGACCAGGGTGGCTTCACCGATGCGGCCAAAAAGATGGGCATCTCCAAATCAGCTGTGTCCAAACACGTATCAAGCCTTGAGGCGCGCCTGGGAGCGCGGCTGTTGAACCGAACCACGCGCCGGGTTTCACCAACGGAAATCGGGCTGGCCTATTATGACCGCGCGCGGCGCGTGTTGAATGATGCCGGAGAAGCGGATTCACTGGTCACGTCAATGCAATCGGCCCCGTCTGGTCTTTTGCGCATCAGCGTTGCCACGGATTTCGGCGTCAATCACCTGTCACCTGTTCTGTCCGAGTTCCTTGCAGCCTACCCCGACATCACTGTGAACATGGTTTTGAACAACCGCTATGTCGAGCTGATTTCCGAAGGATTTGACGTGGCCGTGCGTATTGGTGAGCTGGAAGACAGTACACTGCGCGCCCGCAAACTGACCGAGACGGTCAAACGCATGGTCGCCGCGCCCAGTTATGTCGAAAGGTTCGGCCGGCCGCAGAAGATCGATGATCTGAACGAACACAAGCTGCTGCATTATTCCAGCCAATCCTCGGGCAATGTCTGGAAACTGACCGCGCCATCCGGCGAAAAACGTCAGGTTCGTACCGCCGGGTGGTTGAGTGTCAATGATGGCCAATCCCTGTTGAACGCAGCGGTTTCCGGCCTGGGTATCGCATATCTGCCCAGCTATCTTTACGCTGAAGCCCTAAAGGCCGGGCTGGTTGTCGATGCAATGCCGTCCCTGCCTGACGAAGTTCAAGGCGTTTACGCTGTCTACCCGCCGGGCCGCTTTACGCAACCCAAAGTGCGGGCCTTCATCGATTTCCTCGTTGATTCCTTCCACGGGAAGGGTCCGATGGACTGGTAATTTCTCCCTGAAGACCAACCTTTGGCCCGCATGTAAAAGTGCGGGCCTTTTTTTACGGGTCGATTACTGACAGTCCCATGGACCGGGCGGAAGTGCGCAAGCTGTCCGTCAGCACATTCTGACCCGGCGGTGGGGTTTCGGAACTGCGTGCCAACAGGGCGATATCGCGATTTGCATTGGCGATGGACAGCGGTCGCAAGCGCACCTCGTCGCGGTAGATCCCCTGTCTGCGAGCATAAAGATCAGGCAGTACCGCAACACCAACACCCGAAGCCGCCATCAGAACAATGGAATCAAGCGTCGTGCCTTCATACTCATCCGAAACAACCCCACCGCATTCCGCCGCCAATGCATAGACGATGCGCGACAGGCGGTGGCTTTGATCCAGGGTGAGGAAGATCCGGTTCTGAAGATCGGTGGCACTGACACCCTGCAAATCCCGCGCCAGAACGTCATCGACGGCAACCGCGACCCAAAGAGGTTCGTTGAACAACCGGTGTTGCACGGTATTCGGATGGTCTTCGGGCGTGGACAATATCAGATCAAAGCGACCGGATTTCAGACCCTGTTCCAGATCCAGTGTGTTTTCCTCGCGCACCGCAATGCGCAATCCGGGGCGAATCCGGTGCACCTGTTTGATGGCTTGCGGCAACAGATAAGGCCCGATCGAAGGCAAAACCCCCAGTCGCAATCGTCCTCCGACGGGCATATCGTTCGACATGGCGTGGCGCAGGTCCTTGACCTCTGCCAGGATCTTCTGTGCGCGCAAGATGAACTCTTCTCCCTTCGCCGTCATCTGGATACCACCACGGTTACGCTCAAAGATCCGAACGCCAAGCTCTTGTTCTACAGTCGCAATTTGCGTCGACAGGCTGGGCTGGCTGACATTCAGCACCTCGGCTGCCAAACTGAATCGCCCAAGGCGACTGACCGTAACGATGTATTCCAACTGTCGTAATGTCGGGCGCATTACATAGCCTAAAACTATTTATAACTTAGAAAGATAGTATTTGGCGAAATCAGTTTTGCAAGGCACCTAACCCGAAAACGAGGGATCAGGAGTCAATTATGCCCGGAGTGATCGAGACACTGTCCAGCAACCTGCTGGTGCCGACCATACTGTTTTTTGCCCTTGGGCTTCTGGCGGCCTTTGTACGCAGTGACCTGTCCATTCCGGCGGGCGCGGCCAAGTTCATGTCGCTTTACCTGCTGCTGGCCATCGGGTTCAAAGGCGGTGCCAGTCTTGCCGCGCATGGCATTCACCTGCAACTTTTCCTGACGCTGCTGGGCGGTGTCGCCTTGTCCTTTGCCATCCCCTTCGTGGCCTTTGGCCTGCTCAGGGTGATGACACGGCTGGATGCGCTGAACGCGGCGGCCGTGGCAGGGCACTATGGTTCGATCTCGATCGTCACCTTTGTTACAGCTACCAGTTTGCTGGATCTGGTGGGGCTGACCCATGACGGATTCATGGTGGCCGTTGCGGCTGCGATGGAGGTGCCTGCAATCCTGTCGGCGCTTTGGTTGGCGCACAAGACCGGAAGCAATGGCGTTAAGGATGACAAGCTGTGGCGCGATCTGCTGGCCAACGGCTCGATCGTGCTGCTTACCGGTGCCTTCCTGATCGGAGCCATCACCGGTGGTGAAGGCATGCAGATGATCGCGCCCTTCATCGTGACGCCATTCACCGGAATTCTGTGCCTGTTTCTGCTGGATATGGGCTTGTCGGCAGGGCGCAGCTTGATCAGCAACCGAGACAAGCTGTCGGTTGGCCTGTTCGCCTTTGGTGTTTTGATGCCCCTGATCGGCGCATTTATGGCCTGGGCGGTAGGTGCCTTGATCGGCCTGCCACAGGGCAGCTTGTTCCTGTTCATGGTGCTGTCAGCCTCGGCTTCGTATATCGCGGTTCCCGCCGCGATGAAGATCGCCCTTCCAAAGGCCGAGGCCGGGATCTATCTGACCTTGTCGCTGGGGGTGTCGTTTCCGTTCAACATCACCGTCGGATTGCCGCTGTACCTGTGGTGGGTCAGTTGACCAGCAATACGGCTTCGACCCGACGGTTGAGATCGCGCCCTTCCGGAGTTGCATTCGATGTGAGCGGAGACAGATAGCCAACACCCTGCGCTTCGATCCGGTCGGGTGCCACGCCATGCGCATCGATCAGGCGGGTTCGCACCGCCTCGGCCCGGCTTTTGCTGACCGCAATATTTGCCTGTAAGGCACCGGTATCGTCAGTGTGCCCCACCAACGCCAGGCGTGTGTTCGGGTTGGCGGTCAAGTATCCGGCCAGCAAGGTTAGCGAGTCAAACGGCCCTTCGCCCAGGGCAACCTCGCCCGTCGGAAAATGCAGGTCATCCAAGATCACGTGGCCCGTTGTCGCCAAGGCCTCCAACACCCCGACCGAGCCTTCCACGGCTTGCTCTACCACCACAGGGTCCGGGCCCGGCGCGTCCTGGGGTGTGACCCGGATCATCTGCACATAGCCATCCGGCGGGTTGCGGCTGACCAGCAGGCTAAGGGCAACCGGCCCCTTGGTGGCCGACAAAAACCGGTAATCCTGAATGGCGACATACATGTCCGGGGTTGGCACGACCTCGGTGCCAAAGCGAAAGTCGAAACCACCGCAAACCCGCGCGTCGCATTCGAACAGGATCTTGTAGCCCTGCGCCTCGATCTGATCCCGCAACGGTGCCAGCAGCTGCAATGTCGTGCTCGACCCCGCCTGAAGCCGCCACGTATAGCGTTCCACGCGCCCTTCGAGTGTTTCTGCGGGAACCGAGCCATTTGCATAAGGCCCCGTCGGCAGATCATAGCTGTCCAGTGGCGATGTTCGGTCGCTGATCTGTCGGGCACTGGCCGGCAGGGTCAGGTCCTGCGCGGCAACAGGCCCTGTCATCAGCAGGGCAACAAGGGCGGCGGCGCGGATCATCGAAACTGTGCGTGATATTCTTCGTTGGGCACCATCGCCGTCGCGCTGGCGACCCGGTTTGACATGTTGAAAAACCCGGCGACATTGGCGATGTCCCAGATGTCGCGGTCGGAAAAGCCTGCATCGCGCAGGCGCTGGCGGTCGGGCTCTTCAATCTCGGCGCTGGCGGTAGTCATCTTTGCGGCAAAGTCCAGCATCGCCCGTTGACGCGGCTCCAGCGGGGCGACGCGATAGTTCATCACCAGCATTTCGCCCAGTTGCGGATTGCCCGAAAGCTGACGCACAGCCGCCCCATGGGCGACCAGACAGTAGAAGCATTTGTTGATCGACGAAACGACGACCGCGATCATCTCGCGTTCCAGTTTGGTCAGCCCGCTGTCAGCCAGCATCAGGTCGTTATACATCGCGGTGAAGGCGTTCAGCTTGTCGATATCGAATGCGTTGGCTTTCAGCACATTCGGCACCATGCCCAGTTTTTCGACACAGATATCAAAGTATTTCTGCGTTTCCGGCGGCAGCGGATCGACCATGGGCAGGTTCAGCGCGGTAGGCATGTCTTTTTGTGTCACGGCGGCCTCTTCGGTTCAGACAAGATGACGGTAATGGTATTCGCCCGCGATCTCCATCCCGAGCGCACGATAAAGACCGTTGGCGCCCTCATTGGCCTTGGTGCAGATCACGCTGAGGTTCTGCGCACCGTGATCACGCGCCCAGAATGCCGCCGCGCGCATGGTCCAGTGGCCCAGCCCCTGACGACGGTGTTCGGGCAACACTTCCAGCGCGTGGACCATCGCAGTGTCTGCATGCATCGCCACAAAAGCCACTCCGCTGGGTTTGTCGTTGTGACGCAGCAAAAATCCTGTCTTGGGGCCCTTGGCACGTTCCATCACCGCGATCCGCTCGGGTCCGATCCCGCCCGAGGCCCAGATTTCGCGCATGATCTCAAGCGGTTCCCAGATTGAAAACACCATGACCGGTGGGATCGGCTGATCGATCAGCCGAGAGACGGGGCAGACATATATGTTGACCGGGTCAAGAATGTCGTATCCCCGCTGGGCCAGCATTGCATCCAGGGCTTCATCCCCGGGCCGCAGGCAGAAGATGCGTTTTTGCCCCATGGCCAGCATCGCGGCCTCGGCGGCGTCGATATCGTCTTCATCGGCCGGGCCCAATGCACTGGCCGCAGACACGCGCGACCCTCCGCCCTGCCCCTCACGCAGCAGAAACGGGCCAAGCCGCTGATAGCGTGCGGCGGGCCAGGTTCCGTCGACTATTTCCGCCCAGTTATTGCTCAAAGCTCAAGCTCTTTCGCCAGGCGGGTGGTGGCCGCGTCGATCCGGCCCCCGTCGGTGCCGCGTACAACCACATTGGCCCCGAAGGCACCGTTGATCTGAAACGGGTAGCACCCGATGGACAGGTCGCTGAAATCTTCGGCCAAGGCCGCCAGGGTTGCGGCGATATCACCTTCTCCGCGGTCCACACGCAGAGTTTGCGACAGCAAAGGGCGGCCTCCGGTCAATGTTGGCAACACGCTCGCCACCATCGCCTGAAAAACCGACGGCACACCTGCCATGACATGCACATTCGCAAGCGTGAACCCGGGCGCCGTCGAAACCGGGTTTTCGATCAGCGTCGCCCCGTCCGGAATACGCGCCATGCGCAGGCGGGCGGCATTCAGTTCCAGCCCGGATTTGTCGTAATGGGCCTGCAACAGCGCGCGCGCGTCATCGCGCACATCAATGGGTGTGTCGAATGCGCGGGCAATGCAATCGGCCGTGATATCGTCATGGGTCGGGCCGATGCCGCCGCTGGTGAAGACATTGTCATAGGCGTCGGACAGCGCTTTGACGGCCGCTTCAATGGCAGGGGCGTCATCGCTGACAATGCGGACCTCTTTCAGGTCGATGCCGTGTTTGGTCAGTTCCTGCGCCAGAAAATGCATATTCGCATCGCGGGTGCGACCCGACAGGATTTCATCCCCGATCACCAGCATCGCTGCGGTTGGATTGGCCATGGCACTGTCCCCTCTTGATCGTCCTCAGGGGCAGGTATAGGCCCTGAACCATGCGATTTGAAACCCCTCTTGTCCCCGCCCGGCTGATCCGCCGCTACAAACGCTTTCTGGCTGATTGCAGGCTTGAGGATGGAAGTGAGGTAACGGCCCATTGCGCCAATCCGGGGTCGATGATGGGGCTGGCCGAGCCCGGCGAAAAGATTTGGCTGGAACCCAACGACGATCCGAAGAAAAAGCTGAAATTCGGATGGCGGCTGGTGGATCATGAAAACGAGCATTTTACCGGGGTCGATACCTCGGTCCCGAACCGGGCGCTGCGGGCTGCTTTGGAAGCCGGTGAGATTCCCGAACTGGCCGCCTATGGCACCGTCCGGCCCGAGGTGAAATACGGCGGCAACAGCCGCATCGATTTCCTGCTGACGGGGCCGGGCCTGCCGGATGCCTATGTCGAGGTGAAAAGCGTGACACTGTCACGCCAGCCCGGACTGGCCGAGTTTCCCGACAGCGTCACAGCCCGTGGCACCAAGCATCTGGGCGAGTTGGCCGCGATGGCGTCACAAGGGCACCGGGCGATCATACTGTATTTGGTTCAGCGAACCGATTGCGACCGGTTTGCGCTGGCCGCAGATATTGATCCGGCCTATGCGGCGGCCTTTGAGGTCGCGCAGGCGCAGGGGGTGGAACGGATCGTTTGCGGGACGCGGATAACGCCGTCGGGGGTTTGGGTGCAGACCGAGGTGAGGATATTGGCCGGCTGAGTCAGTCCGAAACGACAGCATCAACCTCTATCTCGACCAGCCACTCGGGACTCACAAATCGTTCGATGGCCATGATAGTATCTACAGGGCGAGCATCCAGACAATACAGCTTTCGGGCTTCGATCGCCTGTTTCCAGTTTTCGATTTCGGTCAGGATGACACGCGTTCTGACAATATCGCGCAGCCCTGACCCGGCACGCTCAAGCGCATCTTTGATGATTTCGAAACACTGTCTGGTTTGCAGATAGACATCGCCGACACCCACTGTGTTGCCCTCAGCATCGACTGGTGCGGTTCCCCCGACCGCGATGAAGTTCCCGACCCGAACCGCTCGGCTGAACCCAACGATGCTTTCCATGGGGTTTCCGTTAGAGATCAATTCTCGTTTCTGTGACATGCATCCGGTTCCCTGATTTTCTCAAGAAAAAGTGCAATCATTAGATACTGATCCGCCTGCCGTGAAAAGAGTCCAAGCCAGTAGCCGTACGGATTGCGGTCGAGGCGGTGGGGTCCGAGATGCTGCAATGCAGCCCCTACTCTTGAATCCTGAGCCAACGGAACCAAGTTTCCCGCATGGTTTACGCAGTCTGAACACTCGCCCTCTGGTACTTTCTGCACAAGCAGCGTAAAAGGAATGCTGCGCGCAACATTTGGAGCTTAGCGTCGATGAAAGAGCATCGTGGCCGCCTGACCAAGGACGGCATTCGCATCTATGAACAAGGTGACTTTGCCGGGATGCACGCGGCAGGGGCTTTGGCGGCGCGGATTCTGGATGATATTGCAGAACATGTGTTTCCCGGTCAAACCACCGGCGCACTTGACGGGCTGATCACGCAGATGGTCGAAGACGCCGGTGCGACCTCGGCCACCATAGGTTATAAAGGCTATCAGCACGCCAGCTGCATCAGCGTGAACCACGTTGTCTGCCACGGTATTCCCGGTGAGAAAAAGCTGAAGGACGGCGATATCCTGAATATCGACGTCACCGTCATCGTCGATGGCTGGTTTGGCGACACCTCACGCATGTATGTGGCGGGCAAGCTGCCGCGCAAGGCGGAGCGGCTGATCCAGGTGACCCATGACGCGCTGTTCAAGGGCATCGAGATGGTCAAGCCGGGCAATACCTTTGGTGACATCGGCCATGCCATCCAGTCCTACGTCGAAGCACATCGGATGAGCGTCGTGCGTGATTTCTGCGGTCATGGTCTGGGTCGTGTGTTTCACGCGCCACCGAACGTGCTGCACTATGGTCGCCCGGGCACCGGTGCCGTGCTGGAAGAGGGTATGTTCTTTACCATCGAACCCATGGTCAATCTGGGTCGTCCCGAAACCAAGACTCTGGCCGATGACTGGACAGCCGTGACCCGCGACAAATCGCTGTCGGCACAGTTCGAACATTCGGTGGGCGTCACCTCGGATGGGGTCGATATCTTTACCCTGTCACCCGCTGGCAAATTTCACCCGACTTATTCGTCCTGATCAGCGGCCTGCTCACGTAGAAGTTTCAGCAGCATCGTTTCAGCCCCCCACGGCGTAACCGCGTCGTGGATGAAGGCCGGCGCGCGCATAGGTTTGCGCTCGGGGCCAGTTGAGGCTTCGGTGTCACTGGAAAAGGTCCAGGCAAAAGGTGTCAGGGTGCGGTCCATGCGGGCACATTAGCACAACCGCGAGTCAAAGTCCCAACACCCCATGCGCCTGTGACATGTCCGTGATCACCTCGGCCCCCAGATCCGCCAGCTTTTCGCCGCCGCCATGAGGCGCATAAGCAAGGCAACGCATGCCGGCGCGGATCGCCGCCGTGACACCGCTGTGACTGTCTTCGATCACCACCGGAGCCGTTGCGCCAAAGTGCTCGGCGGCCAGGCGGAACATCTTTGGGTCCGGCTTTCCGGTGCCAAGCACATGGGCCGAGAACATCACGTCTTTGAAACGGTCCCAAAGCCCGTTCTGACCCAGAGTGATCTTCATCTTGTCCGGGCTGCCATTCGACGCGACGCAACAGGGGATACCCTTTTGATCCAGCCCCGCAAGCAGGTCTGCGATACCGGGGACCAATGGCACACCTGCGCGCAGGCGGTCATAGGTTTCGGCATAGATCTGATCTATCCAGTCTTCGGGCAGAACGGCACCCATCGCGCGGGCCTTGTCCCGCACCCCCACCATGGTTCCGCCCACGAACAAGGACATGCATTCACGCAGTGCCAGATGCAGGCCATGATGCGCCAGATTGTCCACCAGCACCTGGTTCGAGATCACCTCGCTGTCCACCAGAACGCCGTCGCAATCGAAAATGACAAGATCGTGCATATGGGATTCCTGCTGTGCCTCGCGCTCGGCCTATCCAAGCTGTCCGGTCATTGCAAACACAGGCCGCCGGCCAAACCGCGCGGAACGTCTCAGCCTGGTACACCTTTCCACATCAAGGAAATATGCGTGTCGCCATATTTGCGACTGTCTTGCAATGTGAACCCGGCCGGCGCCTGCATCGGGGCGTTTTCTTCCCAGACCAACAAGGCATCATCCGCGATCCAGCCATTGGCCAAGGCGGCGACGGCCTTCTGCCCCATGGATTTCCCGTAAGGCGGGTCCAGAAAAATCAGATCGTAAGGCGCGCCGGGATTGTCGCCCAACCGGGTCGCATCGCGGCGGACCAAGTCGGTACGGTCGGCGCTGCGGGTCAGGTCGATATTCTTGCGTATCAACCCCTGAGCCACTCGCCCGTCATCGACGAAGGTGACATGCGACGCCCCCCGCGACAGCGCCTCGAGCCCCAGCGCCCCGGTTCCCGCGAACAGATCCAGCACCCGCAAACCGTCAAATTCGATCTGGTGGCTGAGCACATTGAACAGGCTTTCACGCACACGGTCGGTGGTGGGGCGCAGATGCGCGCCCGCATCACCCTTGCCGACCGAGGCCAGCGCCCGGCCCCGGAATTCTCCGGCAATGATCCTCACGCCTTGAGCAGCGGTTTCAGGTCCGCGTTCGGGTCTGCCACGACTTCGGGATCAGCGGTCTTGCCCATTTCGATCAGTCTTTTGCCGACCATGTATGCCCGCGGATCATTCATCGCATCCACAGCAATCAGCCTGTCGCCCTTGTAATACCAGAAGGACACGGTCTGACCCTCGCCCTTGCGGGTCACCACGCGGTCATATCCGGTGTTCAGGCCCGCGATCTGAAGCTTGACGTCATACTGGTCCGACCAGAACCATGGGGTCGCCACATACTCCTTGGCCGCGCCCAGCATGTTCTGCGACACGATTTCGGCCTGGTCGATGGCGTTGGGGACGCTTTCCAGACGGATACGCCCTTCGCCATGCGGGAAAGAGGCGCAATCGCCCGCCGCCCAGATCGACGGATCAGAGGTCCGGCCATGGGCGTCGGTTTTGATGCCGTTATCCAGTTCGAGCCCTGCCATCTCGGCCAGTTGAGTAGAGGGGGTGATGCCCACTCCGACCACGACGAAATCCACATCCAGCTTCGTGCCGTCCGTCAATACGGCCCCCACAACCCGGCCATTTTCGCCGATCAGACGATCCAGCCCGACACCTTCGCGGATGTCGGCACCGTATTCGCTGTGCAACGCGCGGAAATACGCGCTGGTTTCTGGCGCAGCGACCCGTTGCAGGATGCGGTCGGCCATCTCGACCAAGGTGACCTTGACGCCGCGTTTCGCGCAGACGGCGGCGGCCTCGAGCCCGATGTAACCGCCGCCCACGATCAACGCGCGGGCGCCTTCGGTCACTTTGGGTTCCATCTCATCAATATGGGCCAGGTCGCGCACCACGTGCACGCCGTCCAGATCGCCTCCGATGGCGGCAGGCAGGCGGCGCGGATCTGACCCGGTGGTCAACGCCAGTTCGTCATACAGGATGACTTCGTCCCCAACAGTGACCGTTTTGGCCTTGGGGTCGATGCCGGTCACGCGCTGGCCAAGCCGCAGAGTGATGTTGTTTTCGGCATAGAAACTTTCGGGTCGCAGGAACAGGCGCTCCAGCTCCATCTCTCCCAATAGATAGGCCTTGGACAAAGGCGGGCGCTGATACGGCAGATGCGGCTCGGCCCCGATCAGAGTAATCTCTCCGTCGAACCCGTCCTTGCGCAACCGCGCCACCAAGGACGCTCCTGCCTGACCCGCGCCAATCACGACAATATGGCTCATGCTTTGCCCACCCTGCAGTTTTCCCGTGGTCTCTCTGATTTGACCACCTATATTGCGGCTTAGCCCAATTCTGCAAATCCAAACGACAGGAGCTGAAAAATGATTTCAACAGGAGACACCCTGCCCGAAGCCACACTGATCCAGATGGGGGCCGACGGGCCGGAGGAAGTTCGGATTTCAGACAAGACCAAAGGGCGCAAGGTTGTCATTTTCGCTGTGCCCGGCGCCTATACCGGCACATGCACCACCGCACATGTGCCAAGCTTCATTCGCACCAAAAAGCAGTTCGACGACAAGGGCGTGGACGAGATCATGTGCCTGTCGGTCAACGACCCGTTCGTCATGCAGGCCTGGGGTGAATCCACCGGCGCGACCGCGGCCGGACTGACCATGGTTTCAGACGCGGCCTCAGAATTCACCAAAGCCATCGGCATGGATTTCGACGCCCCGCCCGTTGGCCTGTTCGCGCGCTCGAAACGGTATGCGATGCTGGTCGAGGACGGCAAGATCACGGCCCTGAACCTGGAAGAAAACCCCGGTGCCTGCGGGATCTCGGCGGGTGAAGGCCTGCTGGAGGTGATCTGAATTTGGCCGGCCCCGGTCTGTCCGGGGCCGCGTGAACCCAATTTAACTTGAAGCACTGCCTCAATGCGCGAATACTCGTCGCACAAAATTGGGGAGATTTTTTTGAAACTTAAGGTATTTTCATCCATCCTGACCGGCGCAGCGCTTTTGGCAGCCTGCGGTCCGGCCCCAACCCCGCAACAGCAAGCCGCACGACAGCACGAGATTGCCTGCCTCAGCGGCACACTGGGCGGCGCCTTGATCGGCGGTGCAATCGGCAACCAGTTCGGCGGCGGATCGGGCAAGACGATCCTGACCGCAGCCGGCGCTGCCGCCGGTGGCATTGAAGGCCAAAGATTTGCATGCTGAGGAGATTGGACATGAAACGGGCGATTTTTGTATTCACGGCTGCATTCCTGACCTCGGCGACCAATGCCGAAACCGTGGCCGAGCTGCATGAAAAAGAGTTGAATGCCATCGACGCGAACAATGACGGGTTCCTGTCCAAAGACGAGTTCGACGCTTTTTCGGACTATGCGTTTCAGGCCATGGACGAAGACAAGAACGGCACACTGGGTCAGGCCGAGGCCAAGCCGTTTCTGGACATAAAGCAGTTCCAAAATGTTGACCGCAACAAGGACAGCTTTATCTCAAGGTCGGAATATGATGCACAGATGAATGAAGATTTCGGCGCGGCAGACCAGAACGGCAACGGTCAACTGGACTAAGCCCGCTTGAAGGAGCTTGCTATGAAGAAATGGATCGGAATGGGTGCTTTGGCACTGGCCGCGGCCTGTGACGTTCCGCAAGCTCCCGTGGTGACGGGGCCGGACGGACAGGTCCGCATCCAGATCAATTCGTCTGGCCTGACCTGCTATGAAAACCGGTGTCTGGATATCAACCCAGCGGCGCGCAGCGTGCGCCAGATCGGGAACAAGACCACTGGCATCCCACGGTCCATCGATGTCAGCGATGGCACCGTCACACCTGCGGAATTCAAGCAGATGGGCACGGCTGCGTCGCTTGCCGGTGGCCAGGGGTCAGGCAACGACCGCTAGCACAGGCTGTCCATCTTTCGGGCCAGCTTGGCGTCCAGTGACGACAGGCCGCCTACGTCATGGGTGGACAGGACCACCTCGACCGTGCGGTAGACGTTGGACCATTCTGGATGATGGTTCCATTTCTCGGCCCAGATCGCCACTTGCGTCATCCAGCCAAATGCGTGCACGAAGTTGTCGAAAATGAAGGTCTTGGTGATCGCGTCGCGGCCTTCGACCATGGTCCAGCCGTTTTTGAACAGCGGATCCAGCAGCGGGCCACGGGTCTCGGCGGACAAAAGTTCAGTCATTGCTGTTCCTCCGGGTTCGATTTCCTGAACGGGCCGTAATCCGTCAGAATCTCGATCTCTTCTCCCACTGCGCGGCCTTCGGCGTCCAGATATTTTTTGACGGCATCGGCAAAACCCGGATCGCCGACCCAGTGCAAGCTATGCGTGCGCGTCGGCAAATAGCCCCGCGCCAGCTTGTGTTCGCCCTGAGCGCCCGCTTCCACCCGGGCCAGACCGTGGGCAATGGCAAAGTCTATCGCCCTATAGTAGCACAGTTCGAAATGCAGGCAGGCATGATGTTCGATGCAGCCCCAATACCGCCCAAAAAGCGTTTCGCGGCCTATGAAGTTCAGCGCACCCGCAATGGCATGACCATCCCGTTCAGCCAAAAACAGGGCCATGTCATTCGCCATCGTCTCTTGTGCGATGTCAAAAAACCGGCGCGTCAGATAGGGTGAGCCCCATTTTCGCGCCCCGGTGTCCTGATAGAACCGCCAAAACGCATCCCAGTGTTCCGGGCGCAGGTCATCGCCCGTCAATGTGCGGATTTCACCGCCAAAGCCATTGGCCTGCGCCCGTTCCTTGCGGATGTTCTTGCGCTTGCGTGAGGACAAGGCCGCAAGGAAGTCATCGAATTCGGCGTAGCCATCATTCAGCCAGTGAAACTGTTGCGAGCTGCGAAGCATTAGCCCCATCTGCTCACCCGCCAATGCCTCGGCTTCTGTACAGAAGGTCACGTGAACCGAAGAAACCTGATTGTCGGCCGCCAGTTGAACGGCACCCTGCACCAAAGCCGACATTCCGATCCTGTCATAGCCCGGGCGCACCAGAAACCGCCGCCCGGTGGCGGGTGTGAACGGCACCGCAATTTGCAGCTTGGGATAATACCGCCCGCCTGCGCTTTCATAGGCATGGGCCCAGCTGTGGTCAAAGATGTATTCGCCCTGGCTGTGCGATTTGGCATACATAGGGGCCGCTGCGATCAGGATCCCGTCAAGAAAGGCGGTCAGGTATTGCGGTTGCCAACCCGTACCGCGCCCGACCGAGCCGCTTTCCTCAAGCGCCAGCAAAAAGCGATGCGTGGTGAAGGGATCAAGGGGCCGTCCACCATCGGCGGCCTCGGGGCAGGCGCAGGCATCCCACTCGGCCGCTGAAATCCGCGACAGAGACCCAATGACCTGAACTTCGATTTGGGCCTGATCCATGTTTCCTCCGCACCAGCCCTTTATCTGTGACCGAAGCGGCAGGGTTCAAGCTGAATGCGCAGCCAGATACCCTTCGAAGGTCACATTGTCGGCAACAATGCGGGCCTCTGCCTCTTGTTCGGGCGTTCGGACGGTCCAGCACAGGATCGGCACGCCTTGCGCCTTCAGTTCGGCCACGCGCGGGCGGGAAAGATCTTCCGCCTCGTGGCTGATGAAACCGGCCCCGACACGTTCAAAATCAGGAATGTCGCGCAGGGTGTCGCAGACGTCATGCGGCAGAAGCTCGACACTGGGCTCATAGGCGCAAGTCGTGATGCCGCGCGGCAGGTGCGGGGCCAGCCGCGCCAGTTCCGCAACCGAGTTTGGATTGAAGGACATCAGGGCCACCGGGCCGTCATAGCCCTGCAATGCGCGCACGGTGTCGTGCTCGAGGGCACCGATATTCATACCCATAACGCCGTCCTGATCCTTCAGCTCGATCAGCAGCGGCACTTGGCCTGCGACCATATCCAGCACCTCATCAAGCGTTGGAATGCCGTCATCACCATACAGAAGGGTCAATTCGGACGCCGCCGCCGCCGACACCTGCCGGATCGGCCCGGGCTGGCCGGTCAGACGCCCCATGTCGTAATCATGGAACACGACGGCACGATCATCAGATGTCAGCTGAAGGTCGATCTCGATCCCGTATCCGGCATCAATGGCGGCACGAATGGCCGCCCGGCTGTTTTCCGGGCGGTTGTTCGAGACGTCATGCAGCGCCCGATGAGCAATCGGGGCCTGCAAAAACGCAGCTGGCAGGGGCGGTATCATTCGATCTCGAAAATGCCTTCGATCTCGACTGCCACGCCCAAAGGCAGCGACGCAGCACTTACGGCAGAGCGCGAGTGGCGACCGGCGTCGCCCAGCGCTTCGACCAGAAAGTCGGATGCACCGTTGATCACTTGCGGCTGCGCAGTGAAATCTGCGGTCGAGTTCACGAAACCGGTCAGCTTGATGGCACGCACCAGTTTGTCGATATCTCCGCCACAGGCCGCCTTGACCTGTGCCAGCAGATTGATCGCGCAGACCCGCGCCGCTGCGGCTCCGGCCGCGACATCCATGTCATCGCCCAGCTTGCCGGTGATCAGCTCGTCTGATTTCGATATCTGGCCGGACACGTACACGATATTGCCCACACGTACATACGGCACATAATTTGCCGCTGGCGCGGGTGCGTCGCCCAGCGTGACACCGAGGCTTTCCAGTTTTGCAGCGATGCTCATTGAAAGGGTCCTTCCCTGATTGACTCTGCCGGACGCTAACCGGGAAGCACAGCCGTGGAAAGACGGAATGCGGCAAATTCCGGCTTGCATGCGATCTGAGCATATCTTTACTTATTATGACTTGCAGATGCTCAATTGCTTTACCCGGACCTGACGGACAGGTTACACGCTAGGTGTTTCATTTGAGACCTGAAACGACTATGTGACAAGAACTTGTGCCATACCGGCGAGTAAGTATTGGTGAATTGTGATTGTTTGCCCGACAGAACGTATGCCGGGCATTTGGGAGAAGCAAAGATCGTGTCGAGCAGATTTCGCCTGAAACACCTGGTTGTCCTGTCGCTCATGGCCATTCTGTCCGCCTGTGCAACGACACCGCCCGAGGGCGCCTCACGCAGCGACGTGTTTGACCCTTACGAAAACACGAACCGGGGAATTCACAAGTTCAATCTGGGCGTTGACCGGTTTCTGTTTCGACCTGCGTCGAAAGGGTACGTGAAGATCGTTCCTGATCCCATGGTCACCAGTTTCAGCACATTCGCCGAAAACATCTCGCTGCCCGGACAAGCGGTCGACTACCTGCTTCAGGGCAACCCGAAACAGATGGGCAATGCGCTGCTGCGCTTTGTGATCAACATGACCGTGGGCGGCTTTGGCCTGTCCGCGCCCGCAGATGAGCTGAACCTGCCGCCCGTCGATACTGATTTCGGTGAGACCCTGCATGTCTGGGGGGTCGGTGAAGGGGCTTATGTTGAACTGCCTTTCTATGGCCCGTCGACCCAAAGGGATGCCATCGGGGTCGTGATCAACCTGTTCTCGAATCCGATCAATTTTACCCCGGTCCGGCCCGCTGACAATCTGGGCGTCTATGCCGAAGTCGTTCGCCGCATGGGCGATCGTGGGCGGTTCTCGGATACCGTGGACTCGATTCTGTATGAAAGCGCAGACAGTTACGCGCAGGCCCGCCTGATCTATCTGCAAAACCGCCGCTTCGAACTGGCAAGAGATGACGAAGACGCTTATCTGGATTTGTATTCCGACCCCTATGCCGAAACCGGTACAGACCCGGTCAGGGACCCCTATTTAGACCCATACGAGGACCCCTATGCTGAATAACGAGTTGAACCGCCGTAGCTTTGTCGCAGCTGGTCTGGCCTTGGCGGTCCTGCCCAAATCCGCATTTGCCCAGACCGAGGCATCAGCCAAGGCACTGGTCAACAGTGTGGTCAACGACATCAACAGGGTTATCGCATCGGGCAAGTCAGAGAATGCGATGCTGCGTGATTTCGAGAAGATCTTTGTGCAATATGCCGACGTCCCGATCATGGCGCGTTATGCCCTCGGTGCCGATGCCCGCACGGCCACCCCATCCCAGTTGAAGCAATTCACCAAGGCGTTTCAGGGCTATATTTCCCGCAAATATGGTCGCCGCTTCCGCGAGTTCATTGGCGGTGAGGTCAACGTGCGCAATGCCCGCAAGATCAAGGCCGGATATGAAGTACGCACAATGGTCAAGCTGCGCGGCTCGGCGCCGTTTGATGTAACGTTCCTCGTTTCGGACAAGTCTGGGCGTGAAAAATTCTACAACATGTTCATCGAAGGCGTTAATTTGTTGCTGACCGAACGCACCGAAATCGGCGCGATGCTGGATGCCCGCAAAGGCAACCTGGACCAGTTGATCAAGGACCTGAAAAATACGGGTTGATCCGTTTCACTTGCGGCCACGCATTGAATTACGCCTTTGACAACAGTGGGGCAGAGGCGCCTGACCGCCTGTTTTTTCAGCGCGCCGCGGCTACATGTCGAGCTCACGGCATGTAACTGCGCACCAATGCGCCCGCAATCAGAGCCCACCCGTCGGCAATCACAAAAAACGCCAGCTTGAATGGCAAGGATACGATGGCCGGAGGCACCATCATCATGCCCATCGACATCAATACAGCAGCCACGACAAGATCGATGATCAGAAATGGCAGGAAAATCAGAAACCCGATCTGAAACGCCCGTGCGATTTCCGACAGCATGAAGGACGGCATCAAGACCGACAATGGCGCTTGTGCGGACAACTCCATAGCCTCACCACCGGGGCGCAAAGCCGCCATGGCATAGAACGTGTCCGCATCCAGTCGGGCCGCCATGAAGGCCCGGAACGGCTCCAACGCGCGCTCCAGCGCTGGTTCCACTTCCATCGTCTCTTCCATCATCGGTCGTATCCCTGTCGCCCATGCTTCTGAAAACACCGGGTCCATGATGAAATAGGTCAGGAACAACGCCAGGCTGACCAACAGCATATTGGGCGGAGATTGTTGCAGGCCAATCCCTTGCCGCAGGATCGACAGAACGGTGATCAGGAAGGGAAAGCAGGTGATCATGATCGCCAGCCCCGGAGCGATGCTCAGTACTGTGATCAGCAGAATCAGCTGGATCGTCCGGGCGGAAATCGACCCGCCCTCGCCCAAGGACAAGGTCAAATCCTGGGCAGCGGCCAGTGAGGGCGTCAACACGGCCACCAAAGCCAGGCAGATTACATAGCGCATCAACCGATTCCGTTGTGCAAATCCGCAATCTCGGTCAAGCGCACTGCAAGCTGCCCTGCCTGATCGCCTTCCATTTCTTCCAACAGCCCGCGCGCCACCAACTGATCCCCAACATAGAGGTCAACCGGGTCTTCGATCCGTTTGTCCAGAGTCAGCACGGCATTCTCTCCCATGTTCAACAGGTCCTTGATCAATGGGCGCGCACGACCAACGGAAACGGTCACTTCAATCGGGACCGAGTCGAAGGGGTTGGGTTTTTCAGATTTCGGGATCTGGGTGTCATTCATTGGACAAAGCCTCTCTTGTCTCAAAGACATAAGCGTCAAAGGTCTGTTCGATGGCGGCGAGCAAAGCGGTGCAATCAACCTCACGTCGGCTCGTGCCGACCTGAAGGCGGGCCTGACCCGGCTCCAGTTCAGAGTGTTCGATCACCTGAAGAGTGGAATGCAGATCTTGCGGCAACAGCGCTGCGACACTCTCGGCACAACCCGGCGGCACCAAAATCTGCATCGGCTGCTCTATCCGCGAACGCGCCATTTCACAGAGTTGCTCCACGATGCGGGCTGCAAGGCCGCGCTCGGCCATCTCAGGCAGTACGGTCTGAACCAGGCTGGTGAACATGGGCTCCAACGACAGGGTCATGCGGGCGATGGCTTCGTGATAGGTGAAAGACATATCCTCAAGCGACTTTGCCAATTCAGCCGAAATCTGGCTGCGGCTTTGCTCCTGCGCCCGCGAGGCATCTTCCCAACCGGCCCCATACCCGTCTTCGAAGGCAGCAAGCCGTTGTTCTTCCAGCGTGTCCTCATTCAAGATCAGAACAGGCCCCGTACCGGTCTGGGTGGTGAAATCCTCAAGAAGATGGGCAATCGACATCACACCCGCTCCTCACCTTCTTCAAGCCAACTGCGCAGGATCTCGACAGTTTCTTCCTGCTTTTCACCGATCATGGCGCGCAACCGGTCGACAGGATCCTCCGTGGCGTTCGAGCCGAGGGCCGGAACACCACGCTCTGCCGGCAGGGTCGAGAGCTCTGCCGGTTCTTCCGGTGCAATTTCACCTGTCAGTGCCAGGGTATCCGAATCCGCCCCTCCTGACGCCGCCAGCAGCGCCGGTGTCGGTGTCGCATTCGTCAGGATCGGGCGGATCACGAACAGGGCCAGCACGAGCGAAACCAAAGCCAGCACGGCCATCTGTATCAAGGACATGACGTCCAGATGGACGTTGTGCCAGAGCGACGACGATACCAGGGTGCCCTGTGGTTCGACCGACGGCAGATCCATGGATTTCAGTGTGATAACGTCCCCGCGCGCCGCATCGTACCCGACTGCCGACGCCACGAGCTCTTCCAGAGCGGCCAGCTCTTCCTGGGGCAAGGGCGTGAAGACTTCGGCACCAGAGGCGTCCACTGATCTTTTCCCATTGACCAGAACTGCAACCGTCAGGCGCTTGATCGCGCCGGGAGCCTTATGAACTTCCAACTCAGTCTCGGAGACTTCGTAGTTCACCCGCTCACGAGTCTGGGTAGCCGTCGAGTTCGATTCGTCCCCGCCCGCCGCATCGCCATCCGGCAGGTTCGACGCCACGGTGACATCCGATGACTGGTTTCGGGCGCTGTCCGAACGTTCTTCGACATCCGTGCTGATCGCCACGCGGCCTTTGGGGTCAAAGCGCCGCTCGCGAATGGATTCCGTCTTGGTTTCGGTATCCACACTGACCTCGACCACGGCATTGCCTGTACCGACACGCGCCTCGACCAGACGCAGAACACGTTCCCGCAACTGGCGCGACTTGTCGTCCGCAGTGTCCGCAGGCGCTGCGGTATCCTGCCCGCCAATCACGGCCCCGTGCGAATCAACCACCGTAACGTTCTCGGGCGTCAGGCCGCTGACGGCCGAGGCAACAAGGAACCGGATGGCCTTGGCCTGATCCCCGGTAATTTCGGTCCCGGATGGCACGAGGTAAACCGAAGCCGTTGGTGACACGCTGCGCTGAAACGGGTTTGCCGTCCCGTTGGCAATATGGACGCGCGCCTGACTTATATGCGGGCTTCCGACAATCGTCCGGGCCAGTTCACCCTCTTTCGCGCGCCAATAGGCAGCATCGAACATCTGAGAGGTGGTGCCAAACCCGCTTAGCGAATCAAGTAGTTCGTACCCTTTGTTGCCGTTTGCGGGCAGGCCTTCGCTGGCCAGGGTCATTCGCAGCTCGTCGCGCTGCGCGCCGGATACGTAGATCGATCCGCCCCGGATTTCATATGTGACGCCGCGCTGGTCCAGCGCGCGTACTATTTCCCCGGCGGCACCGCTTTCCAGACCCGCATAAAGCAGCGTCATGGACGGAGCCGTCACGAGGCGCGACATGCCAAGGATTCCCAGAAACACCAGCGCAACCGCACCGGCGACGATGATTTGTTTACGCCTGTCCAAATTAGCCCAGACAGTTCCAATCTGCTGCACGCTCACCTCCGACTCGCCGGCATTCTGCCCGACGCACCCTCTGTTTGGACGATTGCTCTTAACAATCGGTTAGTCCCTGCGCGGTTATGACGGGGTCGGAACTGATGAATGAGGACGTCATGACCGACGCAACCGACGAACTGGCGGAACCCACCGGGAAAAAAGGGAAAAAGGGAATGCTGATCGGGATGCTTCTTGCCATCGCCGGCGCTGCGGGCGGGTATTTCCTGACGTCATCCGGATTGATTCCGCTGGGTGGCAAGGCCGCGGTTGAGGCCGGCAAGGACGAGGCGAAAGAGGAACCTGCCAAAGCGCTGGCGGATGTGGGGTTCATTGATCTGCCGCCGGTTGTTGTATCGGTGAATTCCGGCAATTCGCGACATTTGAAGTTCCACGCTCAGCTCGAAGTTAACGCGCCGTACATAGCTGATGTGAAAAAAATGCAGCCACGAATCATGGATGTCCTGAACGGATACCTGCGAGCCGTTGAATTGAAGGACCTGGAGGATTCGCTGGCATTGACGCGCATCCGAGGTCACCTGCTGCGACGCATTGGAATTGTTGTTGGCGAAGGGCGCGTTCGCGATGTGCTGGTGATGGAATTTGTACTGAATTAGGAGGCGGAATTGGAGCTGATTGCGGATATTTTGCTGGTCGCCGGTGCGTTGGGCGCGGGTCTTTATTGTTTTGTGCTGTCGCGCCGCCTCAGGCGGTTCACCGATCTTGAAAAAGGCGTCGGTGGCGCGGTGGCCGTGTTGTCGACCCAGGCAGAAGAGCTGAAGAAATCCCTGGACAGCGCGCGAAATGCCTCGGATCAATCGGGGGATCAGCTGAAGGCGCTGACGCAAAGGGCTGAGACCGTGGCTCAGCACCTGGAGCTGATGATGGCATCTCTGCATGATGTCATCCCCGAAGAAGAAACTGCCGCCCCGGAAACGGCAAAGCCTGTCCAAGACGAGCCCCAGCCTGAAGAGGAACAGGGCACCAAGCACGAGAAAGCAGCGGAACCGGCCGAAACTGGTGCGCGTGAAGAGCAACCCAAGGCGCCAGAGGGCCTGATGTTCTTCCGCCATGACCGCAAACAGAACGGGGCGCAGGCATGAGCCTTGCGCGCAACGCCAAACACGATACACGTCCGCGCGGCGGTGTGCTTGCTGTCATCTCATTGCTGATGATCGGCTCGGCAGCCATTCGCGTTGGCTTGGAGGCAGGACCCGCGCTCGCCAAACCGGCGACACCCGAAGCCGTGGAAAACAAGCCCGCCGCGTCCGAAACACGCGATGTTCAGGTTGTGCTAGCAGAACTTTTACGCCGGGAGGAACGCGTCAAACAGCGAGAGGCTGAATTGCGCGATCAGGAAAAAGCACTGGAGATCGCAACCCAGGCCGTTGAAACGCGTCTGACGGCCCTGAAGGAAGCAGAAGATGCCCTGCGTGCCACGTTGGCGGTTGCGGACAAGGCGGCAGAGAACGATCTGGCGCGCCTGACGGATGTTTACCAGAACATGAAACCCAAGGACACAGCCGCGTTGTTTGAAACTATGGACCCGACCTTTGCCGCAGGGTTCCTGTCCCGCATGCCGGCAGACGCAGCGGCTGGCGTACTGGCGGGCCTGAGCCCCGAAGCGGCCTATACGATCAGCGTTGTCATGGCCGGACGCAACGCCTCGGCCCCACAGGAGTAGTCCCCCGTGTTGCCCGGTATCGCACAGAACTCATCTGGAGATCTCAAATGATTGGAATTGTTGGAATTGTTGTCATCTTCGTAATGGTCTTCGGCGGCTATCTCGCGGCAGGTGGCAAGATGACCATCATCATGAAATCTCTTCCCTTCGAAATGATGATGATCGGTGGTGCCGCCGTAGGAGCCTTTCTGATCAGCAATGACATGGGCGGCGTGAAACATACGATCAAAGACATGGCCAAGGTTTTCAAGGGCCCGAAATGGAAGCCCGAAGACTATCGTGACCTTCTGTGCCTTCTGTTTTCGTTGATCCGCATTGCCCGCGCCAACCCTGTTGAGGTCGAGCAGCATATAGAAGACCCCGAAAACTCCAGCTTGTTTTCCGCATACCCCAAGATCCAATCAGACAAGGAGGCCGTCGACCTGATTTGTGACACCATGCGGTCGGCGGCGATGAATTATGACGATCCGCATCAGGTTGAAGAGGTTCTGGAGAAGCGCATGGAGGCGAATTTTCATCACGCCATGCACTCAAGCCATGCGCTTCAAACAGTAGCAGACGGCCTGCCCGCGCTGGGGATCGTTGCTGCGGTTCTGGGCGTGATCAAGACGATGGGATCAATCGATCAGCCGCCCGAAGTGCTGGGGAAGCTGATTGGGGGTGCCCTGGTAGGCACGTTCCTGGGCGTTTTTCTGGCCTATGGTCTGGTCGGCCCCTTCGCAGGCAAACTGAAAGCCGTGGTTGAAGAAGACAACCACTTTTATCAGCTGATCAAAGAAGTACTGGTGGCCAACCTGCACAACCACAATGCCGCCATGTGCATTGAAGTCGGACGCCAGAACACCCCAACCCATAACCGCCCGGGCTTTTCCGAGCTGGAAGACGCATTGAAAGAGCTCAAGCAGGCTGCGGCATGAAGCGCATCGGGTTTCTGATTGCGGTTTTGGTCATGGCTGCATCTGCCGTGACTGCACAGGACGTGGTGGTGCGATCCGGTGAGCATGACGGATTCACACGTCTGGTTTTCGACGTGCCACCGGACACCCGCTGGGTGCTGGCGCAACGGAAGAACGGCGCCAGCCTTACCATTGCCCTGGACGATGTCACATTCAAAACCAGCTCGGTTTTTGGGCGTTTGACCACGAACCGCCTGGCCTCATTGTCGCAGGAAAACCCCGGCAGCGCTTTGGAGCTGGAGTTCGGGTGCGACTGCGTGGCGTCGGCGTTTCTGTACAGAAACTCGATGATCGTACTGGACATCGCGCCAGGGGAATTGTTGCCGCCGCTTCTTGAGAATGTACCGCCACCCTTGATCGGAAAAACGGCCGAAGGCAAACCGCCATCGGTTGAGACAGGGTTGCATCTTCCGCTCCTCACCATGACTGAGCAGGGGATAAAAGACCAGCTGTCCACTCGTCTTCTGCAAGGGACCGATCGCAAGTTGCTGGATTTGAAGCTTGCTCCTGTCGGGCCACGCAATACCGCCCCGTCCGGTACAAGCGTTGTGCCGCCCCGATTGCGTTCGAACGTACGTCTGACCACGGTTCTGGACGATTTGCAGAATGTATTGAACGCAGAACTGCAACCAATTGACCACAGACCGGCCTGCATCTCGACTGCTGAGATGAATTTTGCGTCCTGGTCAGGGGACACGCCTTTTCTGGACCAGGTATCAGCTCTCCGCTCTGGGCTGTACAAAGAGTTTGACAAACTTGACGGCGAAAAGGCCATGAACCTGGCCAGGCTCTACGCCTCTTTCGGTTTCGGAGCCGAAGCGTTGAGTGTCTTTAGGCTGTTGGAGACGCCGCCAGAGGGCTTCGAACCCGTTGCGGCAATTGCGCGGGTTGTAGATAACCGGCCGCCGCTGCCCAGGAATCCATTCAACGACCTGCAACGATGTGACAGCGATGCCGCGCTTTGGGCTGTGTTGTCCGAAGGGGAACTGGCACCTGACGCAAACGTGGAAGCAATCGAAAACGCGTATTCAAGACTGCCAGATCATCTTCGCCGCCAGCTGGGGCCGCGGTTATCAGAATTACTGGTGAGCGCACAACAACTGGAGGCTGCCCGCAGAATCCTTCGTTCGGTTGACCGGATTGAACCGGAAACGATATCCAGTGTCGCTCAGGCCAAAGCCAGCGTTGCCAAGGCGGAAGGGGACAGTGACCGTGAAGAAGAGTTGTTGACCGAGGTTATAACCTCTACCGACGCCGCCACTGAATCTCCGCTGGCTTTGGCGCGCCTGGTGGAAAAACGTTGGTCTGAACGCAAAGCTGTTTCTTCTCAAGAGCTTGATCTGGCGGCATCTTATGCGGTCGAGTTCAGGCGATCGGAGCTGGGCCCGATGATGAACCGCACCTATGCGATCGCTCTGAGCCTGAGCCAGGAATTCGACCGTGCATTTGACGTGATCAAAGCGCAGCCACCCGGACCCGATAGTGACGGCGCGATCAATCGGCATCTGCAATTGCTTGCTGAAAGATCGGATGACGCAACCTTTCTACTCCAGACGATGGAGGTAATGCAGCCAGACATGACGGCAGTGCTGACAACCGATACTGCAATTGCATTGGCAAGCCGTCTTGCTGATCTGGGCTTTGCTCAGCAGACATTCGCGCTGGCGAACAAACCGGAAGATCAGTCTCGGCGCTCGGATCGGGCTCGGTTGCGGGCTCGGGCCGCTTTGCTGTCGGGGCGCCCTCATCAAGCCCTGCTGGAGCTGGCTGATGACAATTCCGCAGAGGCGATTGCCTTGCGCGCGCAGGCGATGGTTTCAACAGAAGATTTTGCAGCCGCCGGCGAAATGCTCCGAGATCTCGAACAAAACGAAGCGGCAAACCGGTACTTCTGGCTGGCCGGAGTATCGGATAAAAGGCTGGAACCTGCGGGCGGGAAATACGCGGCATTGAACCAAACGACCCAAGCCTTGTCTGACCTGCCGGAACGGTTGGCGGAAAAACCGCTGGCGGATGCGGAAAACCTGTTGAAGGACAGCCAGTCGGCCCGCCAGCGGATCGACGAGATGTTGAACGCAGTTGGAGTAAAATGACATATATCGCGACTGTTCCGGCCGCACCCGGCAAAGTGAACGCCGGTCCCGGTATACCCTGCGATGCGTTTCAACCGCTGGCAGCGTTGGGAGTCCCGGCGCAGTTGCTTCAAAGCGGGTCCAATCAGAACACCCGATCAGGCGGGGATGCAAACATGGCTCCAACTTCTTTCAAGGATGTTGTGTTCCAGACATGACACAGAAGAACAGGCCGCCGAATTTCAGGCCACGTTCCTCAACCAAAAAGGTCACGACGGCTGACCGCCCGTAAAGCAACCGGTGCCGTGGAATTTGCGGCAGATGCGTGAAAACGAGACGCCACATCCGAAATACGGCGGTAAAAGTTCCGCACCTTCAATGAGTTCCGTGGTCAGAGAAATCGCGGACGTGTCTCCTCATCAGGCCGGGCCAACCGGCTTGGGATGGCAACGTCTTTGGACACAAATTCTGCAAGCCCGCCTTTTCCGGCACGCTGACAGGCATCGGTATTGCCAGTGCAGTATTTCACACCACTGGCTGGCGTTTCCCCTGCTCCCGGCGTCAGACACCGGGAACAGAGACGTCAAAAACAGCGGACAACCGTCCTTGATTCAGTACGGAGCCTCAACATCATTCATCGAGACATAGACGGTTTTCATTTCCGAGAAGTGATTGATCGCCAGTTTCGAGTTCTCGCGCCCGACACCGGACATCTTCGATCCACCAAACGGCGCTTCAACCGGGGCAAGGTTGTAGGTGTTGATATAGCAAGTGCCAGCTTCAAATCCGGCCACGATTCGATGCGCCCGGGTCAGATCATTCGTGAAGACACCTGCGGCCAGACCGAACTCGGTGTCATTGGCGCGGGCCATCACCTCTTCCTCGGTCTCGAAATCCAGCACCGACATGACGGGGCCAAAGATTTCCTCGCGCGCGATGGTCATGTTGTCCGTGACGTCAGCAAAAACCGTGGGTTGCACAAAATAGCCGTCTCTTTCGATCCGTTCACCGCCATAAACCAGTCTTGCGCCTTCGGCTTTGCCCTTTTCGATATAGCCCAGGGCGATGTTCATCTGGTTCTCGCTGACCATCGGGCCAAAGCTGACGTCCTCGTCCATTGGATCGCCGATTTTCGCGTGCGCCAGACGTTCCGAGAGACGTCTCAGGAAGGCCTCTTTGATACTTTTCTGAACAAAGACGCGGGTGCCGTTGGAACAAACCTGACCCGAAGAATAGAAATTGCCCAGGATCGCACCTGAAACAGCGTTTTCGATGTCGGCATCGTCAAAGACGATCATCGGGGATTTGCCTCCAAGTTCCATGGTCACATGCTTCATGCCATCCGCAGCAGCAGCATAGACCTTGCGGCCCGTCGGCACAGAACCTGTCAAAGAGACCTTGGCCACGCGCGGATCAGAGACCAGCGAAGCACCGACATCACCGTATCCCTGGATCACGTTGTAGACACCCTTGGGTGCGCCGGCCTCGACAAGAATTTCGGCCACTTTCAATGCCGAAAGGGGCGTGGTTTCCGAAGGTTTGAATACCATCGTGTTGCCGCAAGCCAGTGCAGGTGCACCTTTCCAGCAGGCGATCTGCGTGGGGTAATTCCAGGCGCCGATCCCGACGCACACGCCCAGCGCCTCGCGGATGGTATAGACGAAATCCCCCCCGCCCAGCGGAATATGCTCGCCAGTCAGAGAGGCTGCCAATCCACCAAAATACTCCAGCGCATCGGCCCCCGAGGTGGCATCGGCCACTGTGGTTTCCTGAATCGGCTTGCCGGTATCATGGGTTTCCAGAACGGACAGGTCGTAGTTGCGTTCGCGCATGATATCAGAGGCGCGGCGCAGGATGCGGCCACGTTCCGTCCCGGACAGGGCCGCCCATGCTGCCTGAGCGTTTTTTGCACTGTTTAGAGCCTGTTCCACGATCGCCGGCGTCGCTGAATGCAACCGTGCAATCACTTCGCCTGTAGCGGGATAGATCACTTCGATGGCCGCGCCGTTTGTATCTTCGACATATTCGCCGTCAATGAAATGGCTGGCCCGGGGCTGAAACTTCATACCGTGTCCTTTTCTTTCGCACCCGTCAGGACGGGACAAATGGTCAGTCAAAAATCGGCCTATCGGTTATTGATTGACCAGTCAATAAAATCATCGAAGGGGCGGCTTTACGCCTGTCGAACCCCGTAAACCTTGAAATTTTTGGTTAATGTTCTATTTATGTTCTACGTAGTCAGAGGACAAACCGATGGCCCAGCAAACACGTCCCACAGCCCTGAACGGGCCGAACAACGACTATCACCTGCTTCCGGTCACCGATCGGCAGATGCGGTATGCGCGTGCGATTGCCGAGAAGTCAGCCCTTGAGATTCCGGTTGAGGCACAGCGTGATCGGCGGCTTTTGTCTGACTGGATTTCCGCACACAAACCACGCGGGACCTCGCAGTTCGACAATTACCCGACGGGAAAACAAGTCGCGTTTGCCGAGCGGATTTCACGCAGCAAGCGCCGCCCGATCCCATCCGAGTGTTTCCGCGACAAGAAAATGATGTCGCGCTGGATCGATCACAACAAATAGTCCCGAATTAGGGTCTATCCGGATTGTGGTTGCGGGCATAAAGCGAAACTGCTGCGGCAACAAACATACCCAGCAGGATATAGCCTGTTACGGCCTCGGACACGGCGAGCCCACGGCACAGACCGGTCGGGGACATGTCGCCATATCCGACTGTGGTAAAGGTGACATAGGAAAAATACAGGATATCCCCCGGACCCTGCGCACCAATGACACAGTGGTCGTTATACCCAAAGGCCCCGTAAACTGCGGCGAACAGGAATGGAACGACCTGTATGAACGAAACACCCATCAGAAACAAAAGCCTGCGGGGCGATTTCACCTGTGTCATGTAATACCAGGATTGTGACACCAACCAGATCAACAACCCGATCGAGGCGACTGTGCCAATCGTATCGCCCGCAGCCGCCTCGCTCAGGCGGGACAGGCCATACCAAGCCAGGAAGCTAGCAAGGACCAGCCCCAGTGCCGCAATCAGCGTCGATTTCCATTCGTCCAATGTCGTGGGTTTGCGGTGCATGAACGCCCCTTCAATCCGGTCTTCGGGCAATCATCCGACCTAAAGGCATCGCCCGCAACCCGAATTCAATCCTGCCGCAGATGCGCCTCACCCCGTTCCCGCGCCAGCAGGATCTGCTTTTGCCGCTCGCGAAAGCGCATTTTGTCAGCATCTGACGTCTCATCGATGCATTGATGGCATGAAACGCCGTGCTCGTATTCCGGGCGCTTCATATCCTCGGGCAGGATAGGACGCCGGCATCCATGACAAAGCTTGTGCGGCCCTTCAACAAGCCCGTGGCCAACCGAAACGCGATTGTCGAAAACAAAGCATTCACCCTGCCAGGAACTGTCTTCGGCGGGGATTTCCTCAAGATATCGCAGGATACCGCCTTTGAGGTGATAGACATCTTCGACCCCCTGCCCCAACAGGTAGTTGGTGGATTTCTCGCAACGGATACCGCCCGTGCAGAACATGGCGACCCGCTTGTTGTGAAAGCGGTCCTTGTTCTGTTCCCACCATGCCGGGAAATCGCGGAAACTGGCCGTTTCAGGGTCTATTGCGCCTTCAAACGTCCCGATTGCCACTTCGTAATCGTTTCGCGTGTCGATCAAAACCACATCGTCAGAGCGGATCAGGTCATTCCACTCCTGCGGGTCGACATAGTTGCCGACGCGAGCGCGCGGGTCCACGTCGGGCTGGCCCATGGTCACGATCTCTTTCTTCAACCGCACCTTCATCTTGCCGAAAGGCGGGTGGTCCGAGGTCGCTTCTTTCCACTCCAGATCAGCGCAACCGGGCAAGGATCGGATATATGACAGCACGGCGTCAATTCCGGTCCGCGGGCCGGCGATTGTGCCGTTGATCCCTTCCTGGGCAAGCAGCAGCGTACCTGTGACAGACTGCGCGCGGCACAGGTCCAGCAAGGGGTCGCGCAACGCGGCCGGGTCCGCGAAACGTGTAAAGTGATAGAGGGCAGCGATTGTGTACATATGCGCGATCTACCTTTGCAGACCCAGAGTCGCAAGGGATTGCATTGACGCCCCGCGCGCCGCCGCCTACCGATAGAGCGGTAAAAGGAGGCCGCCATGACCCATGCTCTGCTCGTGATCGATGTCCAGAACGACTTCTGCCCAGGTGGGGCACTGGCCGTGGCAGAAGGGGACGAGATCGTCGCACCGATAAACGCCATGATGGATGAATTCGATGCCGTGATCCTGACTCAGGACTGGCATCCGGCGGGGCATTCTTCGTTTGCCAGTTCCCACGATGGCAAAAACCCGTTCGACCTGGTCGACATGCCCTATGGCCCACAGGTTCTGTGGCCCGACCACTGCGTGCAGGGCACGCGCGGCGCCGGGTTTCATCCCGAATTGCGCACGGATGGCGACCTGATCCTTCGCAAGGGATTCCGCAGTGCCATCGACAGCTATTCCGCGTTCTTCGAGAATGACCACCAGACACCGACAGGCCTTAAAGGCTATTTGGATACACGAGGCATCGACCGTTTGACCCTTGTGGGATTGGCCACCGATTACTGCGTGCGTTATTCCGCGGTAGATGCCGCCAGGTTGGGTTTCGACGTCACGGTTCGCATGGGTGCCTGTCGCGCGATTGACATGGACGGTTCGCTGGCAGCCGCCGAGCAGGCGATGCGGGACGCCGGAGTCGCTTTGACCTAAGGTGTGGCCCCTGCGGCAGCCAAAAGCTTGATCATCACGAACAGAACAACCGCCAGACCCAGCGCGAACCCAATGCGCCCTGGTATCGTCCGACGTTCCGGGTTGGTCTGGCTTGACGGTGGTGACGGAACGGGCATCGGCCGGCTGCGTACGATCCCCGCCATGGGCTGCGCCGTTCGCACGTAGTGCAGGAAATCCCAAAGGTTGAAATCGCCGCAATATTCACCCTGAATTCCACGCGCCCTGATGTTTTCAAACAGCGACCGCAGAATTCGCACCCGATCCGCCTGATCTTCGGCTGGAAACACACCAGGCACGATGCCGCTGTTGCGCGACTCGAGGCTGAATCCGGCATCCATGAAAATCTTGCGGATTTTCGGCGATGTTCCACGCAACGCGTCCGCGGCTCTGATATCGCGGAACACAGCACATACCTGGCGTTCCGTATCAGAGGCAGACCCCAGCTTTTCAGGGTCCAGATCTTCCAGCGCTACGTTAACAATATCAAAATCGTACTCGATACCCATTCACAAACTCAGTTTCGACTTTCCATCCCCTCTTCTCACTAACCGGTAAAAACAATGCACAATATGCCGGTATTGTGACGTCAAACTGGCATTGTCACCAAATCAGTGACTCTTGCTATTTCCAGAGTCGATTGATCTAACTACGGAAATCGCAGGAGTTCCCCATGGTCGACATCGCGACCCGCGTCTACAATCACAAATGGAAGATTGACCCGATTGTACGGTCTTTGATCGATACTGATTTCTACAAACTGCTGATGTGCCAGTCAGTGTTTCGAAACAAGCCTCAAACAGATGTCGTTTTTTCGTTGATCAACCGGTCGAATCACGTACCTCTGGCGCGTTTGATCGATGAAGGCGAGCTGCGGGAACAGCTAGATCACATCCGCTCTCTCAGCCTCAGCCGTGGGGAAAGCACCTGGCTGCGCGGCAACATGTTCTATGGAAAACGGCAGATGTTCCGCTCTGACTTCATGGAGTGGTTCGAGAATTTGCGCCTGCCGCCCTATCACCTTGAACGCAAAGGTGACCAATTTGAACTGACCTTTGAAGGCAAGTGGCACGAGGTCATGCTGTGGGAAATTCCCGCACTGGCGGTGTTGATGGAACTGCGCTCGCGCGCGGTTCTGAACGACATGCGCCGGTTCGAATTGCAGGTGCTTTACGCCCGCGCGATGACCCGGGTTTGGGAAAAGATCGAAAAGTTGAGCTCGATAAACGGGCTTGGGATCGCGGATTTCGGCACCAGACGGCGGCATTCCTTCCTGTGGCAGGATTGGTGCGTGCAGGCGATGATCGAAGGGCTGGGCGCATCCTTTACCGGAACTTCAAACTGCCTGATCGCCATGCGACGCGAGGTCGAGGCCATCGGCACCAATGCGCATGAACTGCCCATGGTCTATTCCGCGCTGGCAGATACGGATGAAGCGTTGGCGCAGGCGCCTTATGACGTGCTCAGCGACTGGCATGACGAGCATGACGGCAACCTCCGCATCATCCTGCCCGACACCTATGGCACCAAGGGGTTTCTGGACAATGCTCCTGACTGGTTGGCGGGATGGACCGGAATTCGCATCGACAGCGGAGACCCGGCAGCAGCGGCCGAGGTCGCAATAGACTGGTGGAACGCACGCGGCGAAGACCCGACAGGGAAGCGGATCATCTTCTCTGATGGTCTGGATGTCGAGAAAATTCAGGAATTGCATGCCCAGTTCGCGGGCCGCGCCAATATTTCCTTCGGTTGGGGAACCTTGCTGACCAACGATTTTCGCGGACTCGTCCCCAATGACGCGCTGGCGCCGTTCTCATTGGTCTGCAAAGCGGTATCCGCCAATGGCCGCCCGACGGTCAAACTGTCAGACAACCCGGAAAAGGCTATGGGTCCGGAGGACCAGATCGAACGCTACAAGCGGGTGTTCGGCGTCGGAGCGCAAAAGGCGATCGAGGTGATCGTCTGAACCACGGCGGCGCATTCATCATTTATCGGCAACTCACCTGATGCTATTTTGGAAGGCATTCCCATTGAACATTAAGGTTGAGATAAAATGATTTTTGAACCAAAGAACTTCTACGATACCGGCGGATCCCGGGATGAGCTTTCACTTTTTTCCTACGCCGCATACCTGATATCCCGCGCGCAGTTTCTGCAAGCCGAAGGCGATGACAGCGACCTTTTACTGTTGGGCCGCGATTGGGAAGAAACCGACGATGCCGTTCTGTCCAAACAGCTTGTTATGCTCGGATTCCGGCCAATTGACGACCGCCAAACATCCGCCCACGAATACATGCGTTTCTTTGATGACCCCGGTGATCTAAGGCCCGTTGACCTGCTTACTTCGCCAGAGCCTGAGGGGTATTACCAACGTTTGTTCGAGGCGATCAGAGCAGCAGAAGAACAGCCGAGCGTCGAACATATTGACGCTGCTTTGAAGCTTGGGCTGGCGGCCCCTGATTCAATTGTTGCTCTTGCCGCACTGAGTTCGTGCCTCAAACTGTATTCGCCGGAATCTTTTCCGCCACGTCTTTGGCTTGGTGTGTTTATGGCACGTTGGGCGCAGTTGGAGCCGCTCTCGCAAGATTTGCTTACTGTGCTGTCGTCCGCTCTGATTTCAGACCCGCCGGGTTCGAAGGTTCCACCGGCGCCCGCGCAACAGAAAGCCGGTGCGCCGGGGTTGCTTCTGGTTCATGGCACTCACTTCGAAGTCAATCCCGACCCTACATGGTACTATCCCCATGTCGGAGATCTGCACAATTACATCAGGCCGCATCGCAACGACATCTTTTCAGGGCAGAACTACTATGAATGGGAGGGCCGGTGGTCCGACCGCGGCCGACATATTGCTGCCAAACACTTGAAAAACTGGATAGATCTTGAGGCTTATCACGGCTGCGATGTGGTTGCCCACAGCCACGGCTGCAATGTCGTCATGAAAGCCGCCGAGATGGGGGCACATTTCAACAAGGTCGTTTTCTTGAGCTGCCCGGTACACTGGCACAAGTACAACCTGAATTCAGGCCGGATCAATGTGCCGTATTCTGTTCGGGTTTGGTTTGACCTGGTGATACTGGCAGATGGCGGAAGACAAAAGTTCCCCGCCAGTGCCAACGTTGCCGATGAGGTCGTCGGAGGTTGGTTCAGTGGGCATTCTGCCACGCGGACATCACAGATTTGGGGCAATCATACATTGGAAGCAAAGCTGATCTGAATTGCCTGGGGAAATGTTATCCGTGAAACGCGGCAACTGTCTTCAACTGTGAAAAGCCGTACAAAGCTTCGAACCCTTTTTCGCGGCCATGGCCGGATTTTCCCACCCCGCCAAACGGCAGTTCAACACCACCGCCTGCACCGTAGTTGTTGATGAAAACCTGACCCGAGTGCAGCGCTTTCGCCAACCGCATCTGCCGCGCGCCATCCCGCGTCCAGACGCTGGCGACCAGGCCGTACTCTGTACTATTCGCTATGGTCAGAGCCTGTTCTTCGGTGTCGAAAGGGATCAGAACCTGAACCGGGCCGAAAATTTCGTCCTGTGCCAACTGATGATCTGGCGGCACGTCTGCGAACAAAGTGGGCCGGACATAGGCTCCGGTCTCTGGCGCGTCTTCGACAATCTGTCCCTGCGCAGCGATCGTCAGGTCCGTGGCGGTTTTCAGGAAGCCCCTGACAATCTGTCTCTGCCGCTCCGAGATCAACGGCCCAACCCGCAGATCCCGCATCGCCGGGCCGACGGTCAGTTCTTCATAGGCCTGAGACATGCGCGATCTGACCTGCTCATAAATGCCCCGCTGCACCAGGATCCGGGACGAGGCCGAACAGGTCTGGCCCGCATTTTGGATACCCGCATTCACCAGAAACGGCAGCGCCGCATCCAGATCGGCATCGTCGAAAACCAATTGCGGGGATTTCCCGCCCAGTTCCAGCGTCACGGGCACCACGTTGCGCCCCGCCGCCTGCTGCACAAGTGCCCCTGTGGCAACAGAACCGGTGAACGAGATGTGGTTTACACCCGAATGTCCGGACAACGCCGCACCCGCCTCGGCCCCCAGACCGGGCACGACATTCAAAGCACCGGCCGGCAGCCCGGCCTGTTGCGCAAGATGGGCAAAGGCCAACGCGGTCAAACAGGCCTCTTCCGCCGGTTTCAGAACACAGGCGTTGCCCATGGCCAACGCCGCCCCGACCGAACGCCCGATAATCTGCATCGGATAGTTCCACGGCACGATATGGCCCGTCACCCCATGTGGTTCGCGCAGGGTATAGACGGTGTAGCCATCGAGATAGGGAATGGTCTCACCCATCACCTTATCCGCCGCGCCGCCGTAGAACTCGCAATAGCGCGCCAGGGCGACCGCGTCTGCCCGGGCCTGTGTCAGCGGTTTGCCGACATCCATCGCCTCAAGCCGCGCCAGGTCGTCCACCCGTTCCAGCACCAGCTGGCCCAGCCGGGTCAGGATGCGGCCGCGTTCCAACGCCGTCTTTCGCCCCCAATCACCATTCAACGCAGAACGGGCGGCTTGTACCGCCGCGTCGATATCCGCCTCGGACCCTCGGGCGATCCGGCAGATCTCGGTCCCGTCCGAAGGGTTGATCAAGGGCAGACTTCCGCCCGCAGCCGCCTGGCTCCAGCGCCCGCCGATCAGGCACAAGGTGGGATCAAACCAAATCTTCTGGGTCATTTTGGGGCCTCCAATCAGGCTCTAACAGGGAACTATATGCCATCAGTGGCCTTATCTCGGGCAACCGGGGCGCAGCGGCAATCAGGGTTTGCGTATAGGGATGTTGCGGATCTTCGAACACCTGCTTGGTCTGACCCTGTTCGACGATCCGCCCGGACTGCATCACAAGCACACGGTCCGTGATCGTGCGGACAACGCTCAGGTCATGGCTGATGAACAGATAGGTCAGGTCATAGGCGTCGCACAGTTCAGCGAGCAGATCGAGGATCTGAGCACGGACCGAAACGTCAAGCGCCGAAACCGCCTCGTCGAACAGGATCAGATCAGGCCGGATGATCAGGGCGCGCGCAATGGCGATCCGTTGCCGTTGCCCGCCCGAGAATTCGTGGATGTACTTGCCCGCGTCGTCGGGGCCGAGGCCGACGGCCGTCAGTATTTCCGAGATCCGATCCTGTCGATCTGATCCGGTGGGCGGGGTGTCCAGCAGGTGGAAAGGCTCGGTGATCAGGCGCGCGACACGGTGGCGGGGGTTGAAGCTGCCATATGGGTCCTGAAACACAACCTGCATCCTCCGACGCACGGCAAGGTTGGGTTTGTGACCGGTGAATACCGGCTGACCACCCAGCTGGATTTGACCGGACTGAACCTCCTCCAAGCCCAAAATTGCCCTTGTTAGGGTCGATTTTCCGCATCCGGATTCCCCAACCAAACCCAACCGCTCGCCTCGGTTGAGTGAAAAACTGACACCATCCACTGCCCGGTGATGGCGCGGCGCGTCCAACAGGCCTTTTCGGGGCAGGCGATAATCCCGGACAACCTGGCTTACCTCCAGCAACGTTTGCGGTCGCGCGGGTTCCGGCAAAGTGACCTGATGGCCAGACGCCTCGAACAGCATTCGGGTATAAGGGTGTTGCATGTGACGCAGCAGGTGCTGTGTGGCCCCGCTTTCAACCACTTCTCCGTGGCGCATGACGATGATCTGGTCCGCCATATCAGAGACAACGGCCAGATCATGGGTGATCATCAGCAGCCCCATGTCATATTCGCGCACCAGCCCCTTGAGCAGGTCGAGGATCTGCGCCTGTGTCGTGACGTCCAGCGCTGTCGTCGGCTCGTCCGCGATCAGCAGCCTGGGGCGCAGAGCGATGGCCATGGCAATGACCACGCGTTGCCGTTGCCCACCGGACAGTTCGTGCGGATAGCGGGAAAGGGGGAACCGATCAGGCGGCAGGCCGACGCGGGTCAGCACCTCTTTGGCGCGTGTTCGGGCCTGAGTCGGGGGCATCGCCTTGTGGATCAGGATCGTCTCCATCACCTGGTCACCGATGGTTTTCACCGGATTGAGCGCTGTCATCGGTTCCTGAAACACCATCCCCAAAGACGCGCCGCGCAAGGCGCACAAATCGAGCTCTGACCGTGTCAACAGATCCTGACCGTCCAGCCAGATCGCACCTTCCGTACTGGTCCCATGCGGCAGCAGTTGCATCACCGCCAATGCGGTCATCGATTTGCCCGAGCCGCTTTCACCCGTCACCGCCACGATCTGGCCGGGGTCGATCGACAAGCTGACCTGTTTCAGAATCGGTATCCCGTGGATCGTCAGCGACAGGTTTTCAATCTGCAACAAACTCATGCCCGCGCCACCCTGATCCGGGGATCCAGCCAGTCCCGCATTCCGTCGCCCAACAGGTTCAGACCCAGCACCGTGACGATGATCGACAGACCCGGAATCAGAGCCAAATGCGGGGCAAAACTGACCATCGTCTGTGCGTCTGCCAGCATCCGGCCCCAGCTGGGCGTCGGAGGTTGAGCGCCCAAACCTACATATGACAGGCCCGCTTCGGCCAGAATGCCAAGGCTGAACTGGATGGTCCCCTGCACGATCAGCAGATTGGCCACGTTGGGCAGAATATGTTCAGCCGATATCCGCGCGGCCCCTTTGCCCGACACACGGGCGGCGAGGATGAACTCTCTCTCCCAAAGCGACAAAGCAGCCCCGCGGGTGATACGGGCAAAGACGGGGATGTTGAAAATACCGATCGCAACAATGGCGTTGATCGCTCCGGCGCCATAGACGGCCGTGATCAGGATGGCGATCACCAGCGAAGGGAAAGCGAAGACCAGATCGTTGCCACGCATGATGACCTCATCCAGCCATGAGCCTTTGCGCGCGGCCGCCGCCAGGCCAAGAGGAACGCCAAGTGCCATGCCGATGCCGACAGCCACCAACGCCACCGCAATCGACGTACGCGCACCGACCATGATCATCGAGAACATGTCGCGGCCGAAATGATCGGTCCCAAACCAATGCTGCCCGTTTGGTGGCTGCAATTTATTGGGAATGTCCAGCGCGGCATGGTCGTAGGGGGTCCAGATGAACGAGACCAACGCGGCCAGAACCACCAGCGACGACAACAAGGCCCCAAGGATCAGGTTCCGGTTCATGTCCTGCTCCTCAGTCGTGGGTCCACGGCCGCATAAGCAAGATCGACAAGGAAATTGACCGTTATCACGGCGAAGACCAGCAGCATCACGACCGATTCCACGACGATGAGGTCTCGGGCAGAAATGGCCTGAAACACCAGCCGCCCGAGGCCCGGCAGATAGAACACCTGTTCGATGATGATCGATCCCGCCAGCAGAAAGGAAAACTGCAAGCCGATGATGGTCAGCACCGGAATCAGCGCATTTCGTACCCCATGCCGCCAAAGGGCCTGACGACGGGACAGGCCCTTGGCCCGAGCCGTGCGCATGAAATCCTCACCCAGAATGTCCAGCAAGGCCGACCGCATGACGCGCGCCAGAATCGCCGCCTGTGGCAAGGCAAGAGCCACGGCAGGCAGGGTCAGGGAATGCAGGCCGACCCACAGACCGTCGTTCCAACCGGCAAACCCGCCCGCATTGAACCAGCGCAGATTGATGGCGAAGATCAGCACAAGCATCATCGCGAACCAGAAGTTCGGGACTGCGATGCCAAGCTGCGTCGCCCCCATCACTGCAAGGTCCCCCGGTTTGCCCCGACGCGCAGCGGCATAGATTCCGGCGGGAAAGGCGATCAACGTGGACAGCGTCAGCGCATAAAGTGCCAGGGGCAACGACACCCACAGCCGGTCAGCGATCATCTGCGACACCGGTGTGCGATAGGTGTATGAGGTGCCGAAATCGCCCACCAGCATGCCGCCAACCCAGTGGAAATAGCGCTGTATCTTTGACCCATCCAGGCCCAGCTCGGCCCGCAGCGCCGCCAGCGTGTCCTCCTGCGCATTGACGCCCAGCATGAACGAGGCCGGATCACCCGGGGCAACCTCGATCACGGCGAAGATGACCACCGAGGCGACGGCCAGGCTGACAAGCAAGGAAATCAGTCGTTTGAGGACGTAGCGGAGCATTGGCACCACGTTAGGGTCACATCAGGCACGGGTCCAGCGTCTAAGGCACCAGAAGGAAAGCGGAAACCGCATAGGCAACGATCGCGGCATAGCCCAGTGGATAGATCCACTTGATCGCATAATTGTCCAAAGTGCGCGCCGCCCCCTCCTTGCCGGACACTTTCAATCGTCGCAGCGCGACGTTGAACACGATCAGCGCCCCGGTCATCAGGAACATACACTGAAGGACAAAATCCAGAAAAGTCAGATAACCCAGCTTGGGCAGATCTGCGGATATTGCCCAGTTGAACGCGACGAAGACCAGCAGGTTGCCGCCCGCAATCTCGATCCTCCGGCGGTATTCATCCAGAAAAAACAGCGCCCAGCCGACCGAGATCAAGACAAGCATCGGCAGGAAAACCCGAATGACGTAATAGGTCAGATGTCGATTGCCCTCAAAAACAAGCGCGACCTGATCGCTTTCTTTGCCGGATAGACCCAAGACCCTGGATGTTTCCAACCGTGCATTGTTCAGAATCCATTCTTCTTCGCCCAGCTGATCTCCGAGGCCCGAGAATTCGTTCAACGGATGGTAAGTGACGTATTCAGAGGGAAAGACCGAAACGACCTCGAAATGAAACTCCTGCGTGTCGAACGGGTATTTTCGGAAATCGAAATGAGGCGCCTGGAGTGTAAGAGACGATTTTTCGACATACAGCACCCGCCCGTCGTAACGCAGGGATGCGGCGGATTCGTGGATCCACTTGTTGGACTGCTGATTGTGAATGACAAAAGCCGGCAGAACGGACCCGATACTTGCCGCATGATTGGCAAGGTCGGGCGGGTTGAAGACCCTGATATCCCTCCCCAGTTCCTTGGGATCAAACGCCAGCGCCGGATCGGTCCATTCCACCCGCAAGACCACAACCGCGCCATAGTTTTCGGCCTTTTGATCAACACCGGTGATCTGGTCGATGCGAATGCCAATCCCAACACTCAACGGATTCTCGGGCGTTCCGGGCAGAGCATCCAGCCGGCCCCCCAACACATTCTGCGCCGTGGCCGCGACAGAAGAACCGAACACCAGGAAAAAACCTAAAACCAAGACGGGAATGGCACGGAGCAAGAACATACGTGAGAACACCCTGACACAATGGAAGGTCCGGGCCGCCCGGCGCGGCCCGGGCTGTAACATTACTCGGACCAGCTGATCTGAGTCAGATCGATTGCAGCGGTGGGCGCGTTCTCCCAAAGGCCCTGAACGCCGACTTTCGCAACGCCCAGTTTGGCCAACTGGAACAGGTAGCCATTGACATAGTCGCTTGCGATCAGGCGCTGCGCCTCACCCAGCAAACGGGTGCGTTCTTCGGGGTCGGTGGTGGTGTTCAGAGTGTCCATCAGCGCCTGAAAATCCGTGCTGTCATACTGAAAGTAATAATCAGGCCGCGCATAAATACCGATATCCATAGGCTCGGTATGGCTGACGATGGTCAGACCGAATTCCTTGCCCTTGAACACGGATTCCAGCCATTGGGCCCATTCCACATTGATGATCTCGGCCGTGATGCCGACCTCGGCCAGCTGCGCCGCTATGATTTCGCCCCCACGACGGGCGTAAGACGGCGGGGGCAAATGCAATGTGGTCTCGAACCCATTTGCGAATCCCGCCTCGGCCAGCAACTCTCTGGCTTTTTCGGGGTCGTAAGCGGATTGCGCGGTCAGATCGACGTAAGCCGGATTGTGCGGCGCAAAGTGGGTTCCGATCGGCGTGCCATAGCCAAACATTGCGCCGTCGATGATCGCCTGCCGGTCAATGGCATGGGCCAATGCCTGACGAACAAGGATATCATCAAACGGAAGTTGCTTGTTGTTGGTAGACAGGATCGTCTCACCTTCGGTCGACCCCACAAGGACCTGAAAGCGCGGGTCGGCCTCGAACTGGGGCAGGTTTTCCGGCGCCGGGAAGTTGTCAAACACGTCGACATCCTCGGCCATCATGGCGGCAAAAGCGGCAGTCGGGTCCGAGATGAACTTGAACGTTGCAGTCTCTAATGCGGGCTGTTCGCCCCAGTAATCGGGGTTTCGGTTCAGCGTGATACTGTCGCCCTGCACCCAGTTTCCAAAGGTATAGGCACCGGTACCAACCGGGTTGGTCTTGATGTTGTCTATGCTTTCCGGCGCGACGATGACCGCATCCCCCCAGGCCAGGTTGAACAGGAAATTTCCGTTCGGCTCTGACAGGGTGACTTTCACAGTCAACGGGTCGACGACCTCGACGGTTTCGATACCGGCAAACAGGGCCTTCTGCGCGTTGGCGCTGTCTTCCGCGGTTGCGCGGTCAAGGCTGAATTTGACATCCTCGGCGTCCATGGTGGTGCCATCATGGAAGGTCACCCCGTCATGCAGGTTAAAGGTATAGACCGTCCCGTCTTCGGAAATCTCCCAGCTTTCCGCCAATCCGGGCACGACCGAGCCGTCGCCCATGAAACGTGTCAGGCCTTCGAAGATATTGGTGTAAACCACCGAGTCGATGGCTTGCGCCGCGGCGCTTGTCGGGTCCAGATGCGGAGGCTCAAGCTGCATCGCAATGGTGATGTCCGACTTGGCCAAAGCCTGCGTGGCAAGCAGGCTGGCCCCTACGGCCAGGGTCGATGCAAATGTCCGGAACAGGAATTTTGTCATGTGAACTCTCCCTACTGAAATGGGTTGTGCCCTTGTTTTCAGGGCCATTTTACTGACAGTCTTCCTGTAAACCTCAGGTCAATCAAGGGAATGTTCGCGCAACCGGGGTTTCTTCGGCCCCTCCCGATCTGCTATGCCGCACTGCAACATAATACTGCAGGAGCGATCCATGAGCGCCACCGCCCGCAAGAAAGCCCCGAACGCCGAGGACATTCGCGCCCGAAAAGGCGGCGAACCTCTGGTCTCTTTGACCGCCTATACCACGCCAATGGCGCGCCTGATGGACGCGCATTGCGATTTTGTGCTCGTCGGTGACAGCGTCGGCATGGTGCTGCACGGGCTGGAATCCACGCTGGGGGTCACGATAGAGATGATGATCCTGCATGGTCAGGCCGTATCACGCGGCCTGAAAAGTGCGATGATGGTCATCGACATGCCTTTCGGAAGTTATGAAGAAAGCCCGGCACAGGCCTTTCGTAACGCCGCACGCCTGATGGCGCACACAAATGCCGGCGCGGTCAAACTGGAAGGCGGGGTGGAAATGGCTGAAACCATCCGCTTTCTGGTGAAACGAGGCATTCCGGTGATGGCTCATATCGGACTGACGCCGCAGTCGATCAATACGCTGGGCGGCTACAAGGTGCAGGGCCGGGACGAGCAGGCTGAAGCCGTCATGGCAGACGCCCGCGCCGTGACCGAGGCTGGCGCGTTCTCGGTCGTTCTGGAGAAAGTGCCCCAAGGTCTGGCCAACCAGATCACCGAAGAGATTGCGATCCCGACCATCGGCATCGGTGCATCTGCGGGCTGTGACGGGCAGATTTTGGTCGTGGACGACATGGTGGGCTTTTTCACCGCCTTCAAACCCAAATTCGTCAAACGCTATGCCGAGCTTGGTCCGTTGGCCGAAGTGGCCATTGCGGAATACGCGGCCGAAGTCCGCGCGCGGACCTTCCCGGCGGACGAACATGTCTTTGCCGATCAGGCTCCGGCCAAAGGACAAAAGACATGACCGCACCGATTCTGCGCTCTCTGGCCGAGCTGCGTGCCAAAACCACCACTTGGCATCGAAACGGTGAGACCATCGGCGTGGTTCCGACCATGGGTGCGCTGCACGAGGGGCATTTGTCACTGGCACAGGCGGCGAAACAGGGCTGCGACCGGGTGATCGTGACGATTTTTGTGAACCCCAAGCAGTTCAACAATCCCGAAGACCTGGCAAATTACCCCCGCACCGAGCATGAAGACGCCCAAAAGCTGGCCCCGTATGGTGTGGATGCGATCTATGTACCGGACCCGCAGGAAATCTATCCGGAAGGGTTTTCGACGACGGTATCGGTCGCCGGTCTGACCGACGTGATGGAAGGCCCCTTCCGCCCCGGACATTTCGAAGGCGTGGCCACGGTGGTCGCCAAGCTGTTCCTGCAAACACAGGCGGATCGAGCCTATTTCGGGGAAAAAGACTATCAACAGCTGCTGGTTGTCCGCCGGATGGCGCGTGATCTGAATATCCCCATCGAGGTGATCGGCTGCCCGACCGTACGTGAACCCTCGGGCCTGGCGATGTCGTCGCGCAATCTTCTTCTTTCCCCCCAAGGGTTGAAGGTCGCAGAACAAATGAACGGCGTCATGCAACAGGTGGCCGACGATCTGGCCAAGGGCGCAGACTTTGCCAAACTGGCGCAGGATGCAAAGGAAACCCTGCTGAAGGTCGGGTTTTCCGAAGTCGAGTATGTCGACCTGCGCTGTGCCGAGACACTGGAAAGCCTGTCCAGCGCCACCCAGCCCGCCCGCCTGTTCGTCACGGCCTGGGCCGACGGCGTCCGCCTGATCGACAATATCCCTGTCAACCCGGCCTGATTTCTGCACTGGCCCCTGCGCCATTGTTTGCGCTAAAGTCCGGCAAAACGATACCGGGGGAGAGCGGAAATGACCCATATTCTGGCAATCGATCAAGGCACTACGTCTTCGCGCGCCATTCTGTTTGACGCGCAGATGCGGCCTGTCGGCACTGCCCAGCAGGAGTTTCCCCAGCACTTCCCGCAGGAAGGCTGGGTTGAACACGACCCCGAGGATATCTGGTCCAGCGTTCTGCATGTGTGCCGTGAGGTGATGGAAACCACCGGCATTTCAGCGGATCAGATTGCCGGTATCGGCATCACCAACCAGCGCGAAACGACGGTCGTCTGGGACAAACAGACCGGCAAGGCCATCCACAATGCCATCGTCTGGCAGGACCGCCGCACCGCCGATATCTGCGCCCGCTACAAACAGGCCGGGTGCGAGGATGACGTTACCGCTCAGACCGGTCTGTTGCTGGATCCCTATTTCTCGGGCACCAAGGTCAAATGGCTGCTGGATACCGTTTCGGGTGCCCGCGCGCGGGCAGAAGCCGGAGACCTGCTGTTCGGCACGATCGACAGTTTCCTGATCTGGCGGCTGACCGAAGGCCGTGTTCATGCAACCGATGCCACCAACGCCGCCCGTACCCTGCTGTTCGACATTCACTCAGGCACGTGGAGCGCCGAGATTTGCGACCTGCTGGACGTGCCCCTGAACCTTTTGCCCGAAGTAAAGGATTGCGCCGCGGATTTCGGAACCACCACTTTGTTCGGGGGCGACATTCCCATTCTGGGCGTTGCAGGCGACCAGCAAGCCGCCACCATCGGGCAGGCCTGTTTCCAGCCCGGTATGATGAAATCAACCTATGGCACGGGCTGCTTTGCGCTGCTGAACACAGGCGCACAGCCGGTTCAGTCGAAAAACCGCCTGCTGACGACGATCGCTTATCAACTGGACGGCCGGCGAACTTATGCGCTGGAAGGGTCGATCTTTATCGCGGGGGCCGCAGTGCAATGGCTGCGCGACGCGTTGCAGATCATCGATGCGGCGCCACAAAGCGGCGAACTGGCGGCTCGGGCTGATCCGAACCAGCATGTGGTGCTTGTGCCCGCCTTCACCGGCCTCGGGGCGCCTTATTGGAAACCTGACTGTCGCGGAGCGCTGTTCGGGCTGACGCGCAATTCCGGCCGGGCCGAGATCGCCCGCGCCACGCTGGAAAGCATCGCCTTCCAGACCCGCGACCTGTGGCACGCCATGCAGGGCGACTGGGGGGCCGATGCCGATGTCATCCTGCGCGTCGATGGCGGGATGGCCGCGTCTGACTGGACCATGCAAGGCCTGTCGAACTGTCTTGGCGCGCCTGTGGATCGCCCGGTCATGCAAGAAACGACAGCCCTGGGCGCCGCATGGCTGGCAGGCATGAAAGCCGGTATTTATCCGGATCAGGTCGGGTTTGCGGAAACATGGGCGCTGGATCGCCGGTTCGAGCCAACGCAGGACCAAGCCGACCGCGATGCGGCTTATGACCGTTGGCAACGCGCGGTACAGGCAGCGATGGCGTTCTAGCTGTGGTCTTTCAACAAGCGTTGTTTCTGCCGTGACCAATCGCGCTTGGCCTGGGTTTCGCGCTTGTCATGGGTTTTCTTACCCTTGGCGATGCCGATCTTGATTTTGGCCAACCCCTTGTGGTTGAAATACAAAACCAACGGCACCAGTGTCATGCCCTTGCGCTGGGTTGCATTCCACAAATCGGACATCTGTTTGCGCGACACCAGCAGCTTGCGACGGCGGCGTTCTTCGTGCCTGAACACTTTGGCCTGCTCGTATGGGGCGATATAGCTGTTGACCAGCCACAGCTCACCGTCATCGACGGTGGCATAGCTTTCCGCGATGTTGGAGCCACCCGCGCGCAGGGATTTGACCTCGGATCCTTGCAGAACGATACCGCATTCGATGTCGTCCTCGATGGCATAATCGAAGCGGGCGCGCCGGTTTTCGGCGATCACTTTGTAATTCGGGTCTGTCTTCTGCTTGGCCATGACGCGTTGATTTAGGCGGCTTGCGCCGCCCTTGCAAGGCACGGATTTCCAGCCGAGGTCATGATTTGGCAGAAATGATCAGATCCGGGCCAAAAATCGTGTCCGCGTGGTTGTGAAGATATATCTTCAACCAGGGCGTAAACCGGTCCGGGTGGCGTTTCACCTCGGCCAACAGATCATGATAGTCGATCCAACGGATATCCATGACTTCATCCGGGTTGGGCGCGATTTTCAGCGGACCGCGGACATGGGCCAGAAAGACGTCGACAACCTCGTTTTCCACCATGCTGTTGCCCACATCGGCGTGGTATTCCAGCCGGTGTCGGTATTCGGGATAGAGGCCCGTGATCCCCAGCTCTTCACGCAGGCGGCGCACGGCACAGGTGGACGAGCTTTCGTCCCAATCGGGATGCGTGCAGCAGGTGTTCGCCCAAAGGCCGGGCGTGTGGTACTTTCCCAGCGCCCGACGCTGCAACAGGATCTCGGTGCCCCGTACGACAAAAACCGACACAGCCTTGTGCTTGAGTCCTTTTTCGTGAACTTCAAGCTTGTCTACAGGGGTCAACTCACCATTGACCCAAGCTGGGATCATGATACCCATCTGTCCTCTCCTGCTGCCAATCCGCCTGACGAGCCCTGATTTTGATTATAGCTGTTGCCGGACGGGCTTGGCGTTGCGGCGTTTTTTCGCGATCCGCCGTCATATACCAAAGTGTCGCTGTTCCACACTGTTATCAATCGCACCAAAGGCCGCAGGGGCTGCGGCCTTTGGTCCTTGTGCATTGGTGCACAGTATCAGGTGTTATTCACCCGACACGCTTGCGATATAGGCATAGACGTCTTCACCGCCCTTTTTCAGCTTGAAGGTCATTTTCGATTTGGCAGACGTGTCATCCAGATAGGATTTCAAAAATGCCTTGGGGTCCTGAGCATACTCGACAAAAGTAGTCTCGTCCCAGACCAGACCCTTCTCACCGGCGGCAACGATGCTGTCTCCGTACTTGAAACCCTCAACGGTACCGGCGGTGCGGCCAGCGATTCCATAGAGGTTGGGGCCGGTTTTGCCACCCTTGACGATCACTTCGCCTGCCGGGTCAGCGATCATGTGGCAGGACTTGCACTTGTTGAAGGTTTTCTTGCCCGCCTCAGCGTCGCCTTCAGCATAGGCAGGAAGGGCCAGAAGGCCGACGATTGCGGTAGCGAGGATGCGATTCATAGCTTTTGCTCCGATACAAATTGGCTGCACCGAATGGACCGTCGGCGCAAAAAAGAGTCAACGCGCAGATTGCCGCGCGCGTTCACTGTGCCACTGCGACAAATAGGCTGTCCTTAACTTTTGTCATGTACCTCGGACCAGCAAGGCAACAGATCGCCCGCGGCCGGAGTCGCAAGATACACGGCGCGCGCAATAGCTCGCGCCAGGCACAGCGAGGCCGCATGCCCGATGACACCTGGTTCGGTGTCGGTGGCGACACCCCGCGCGCCCGTGCTGACCCCGAATACCAGATCACCATCCCCCGGCGTGTGGGCGGGTACAATGGCGCGGGCAATACCGTCATGGGCGGCAACGGCCAGTCTCTGACATTGCGGTTTGGTCAGGGCCACATCCGTCGCAACGATGGCAATCGTGGTATTGGCCTTGTCCGGGTTCGCGGACTGCATCACCTGCGCCTTGCGACTGACCGTTGGTTGGCCAAGTCCGGCATTGGAATCAGGCCCCAACCCACCAAATTCGCCGCCCACTTCAAAGGGGGCTGCCCAGAAATGCCTGTCACCCGGCGTGGTGACACTGCCCAGCGGATTGACCGCGACCAATGCGCCAACGGTAACACCACTGTCCAAAACAACCGAGGCCGAACCCAACCCGCCTTTGTGCATCGCGGTCAAAGCCCCGGTTCCTGCACCTGCAGTTCCGAGTTCGAACCGGTCCGACGCGGATTCGAACGCCGCGCGGCCCAATGCGCGATAGGGATTCTCGTGCCACGCCTTGTCGCCGCCATTCAGCAGGTCGAACAGGATTGCCCCGGGCACGATCGGCACCACGGCGGAACCCACCTTAAACCCGCGGCCTTGGGCATGCAGCGCGTCCATGACGCCCGAACAGGCATCCAGCCCGAAGGCCGACCCGCCCGAAAGCACGATCGCATCCACCTGGTCAACGGTCTTGTCGGCGGCCAGCAAATCTGTCTCGCGCGTGCCGGGTGCGCCACCCATCACGTGCACCGAGGCGCGGAGTGGTTGCGCGCCGGTCAGGACGGTGACGCCTGATTTCAAAGTTGCGCTCTGTGCGTTGCCGACCTTCAGACCGGGGACATCCGTGATCAGGTTTCTGGGTCCGGGGATCATGCAAGCCTCGGCGGTTGAGCGGGAAAGCGCGCTGGCGCGCGCTGCCTCCGGCGGGGATATTTTTGGCCAGATGAAGAGCGGATCAGATGCATCGGCCTCCGTCCACCTCGAGCGCGGCGCCGGTGATCATGCTGGCCTCGTCCGAACACAGGAAACAGGCGGCATTGGCCATATCTTCGGGGGTTGAGAAGCGGCCCAACGGGATGGTCGACAGGAATTTGGCACGGATTTCGGGCGTATCCTCGCCCATGAAGGATTTCAATAGCGGCGTTTCCCCGGCAACCGGGCAGATCGCGTTCACCCGCACGCCGGACGGGGCGAGCTCGACCGCCATCGTTTTGGTTGCGGTGATCATCCAGCCCTTGGAAGCGTTGTACCAGTTCAGGTTCGGGCGCGGTGACAGGCCCGCGGTTGAAGCAACATTCAGTATTGAACCCGCCCCGCGCGCCTTCATGGGTGGAACCAATGCGCGGGCGGTCAGATAGACGGATTTCATGTTCACGTTGAAAACACGGTCGAAATCCGCTTCGCTGACCTCCTCCAGCGGCGTTGGCAGGTGGGTCACACCGGCATTGTTCACAAGGATGTCCAGATGGCCGAAGGTTGAGAAAGCCGCATCCGCCATCTTTTGAACCGAAGCGCCCTCGCCTACATCGACCTGCTGGGCAACCGCCTCGGACCCAAGCCGGGTTGCGAGTTCATGCGCAGCATCGCCATTGATGTCAGCGATCATGACACGCGCGCCTTCGGCCAGGAACTTCCTTACGATCCCCGCACCAAACCCGGATGCACCGCCAGTGACGATTGCGGTTTTTCCCTCCAGCCTCATGGTGTTACTCTCCTGCACCTTTTGCAGGCCAGACTATCAACGCCCGGACGAGATGCCAGATCAATCTTCGGACACCTTGCCGCGCAGCGCCTTGACGTCGCCCCGCGCCTTTTTCGCCGCAAGCCTGCGTTTGACCGAACCATAGGTGGGTTTCGTCGCGATGCGCCGCTTGGGTTTGACCAGCGCCTTGCCGATCAGCTCGGCCAGCCTTGTTCGCGCAATTTCCCTGTTGCGGGCTTGGGAACGTGTTTCTTCGCATTGAATGATGATCGCGCCATCCTTGGTCCATCGGCGCCCGGCCAGCCGTTTCAGCCGCGCCTTGACCGGATCGGGCAGCGAGGGTGAGCGCGCGGCCTCGAACCTCAGCTCGACCGCGGTCGAGACCTTGTTCACATTCTGCCCACCTGGACCGGAGGAACGCATGAAGCTTTCGGTCATTTCCCAGTCTTGCAAGATGATATCGTCGGTGATGCGCAACATGGGCCCGACCTTACAGGGCACGGGTGGAAACAGAAAGGGCCGCCCCTTTTGGGACGGCCCTTCGAAAGTTCAGGAGGTCGGGTCAGTTAGATCAATCGACCAGCCGGAGCGAACGCTACGCCAAGGGCTGCCCTAGCAGGCTTTCCCCCCGGTTGTTCCGACACCTCTCTCCAATCTCTTTCTCGACACTGGATCACCTCCTTTTCTATCTGTTGCGGTTGAAAAGGATGGTGACACAACTTGTGCCACTCTCAAAGCGTTTTTTTACGCGGGCCGTGCGGTCAGTCGTGCGACGATCACCTTGAAGGGGATCAGCGCGACCAGGGCCAGCGACAGCTTCACCAGCCAGTCGGCAAAGGCCAGCGTCACCCACAGGGGCGCCTCGGGGCCTGACAGCATGAAGGGCACGGGCTCCCACGCCCAGTTGATGGCCGCATCCGCATCGGCGCCGAAGACGGTCACCGAAGCCGAGAACGCGATTGTGAAGAAGATCGCTGTATCCAGCGCCGACCCGACCAGTGTGGACACCAGCGGCGCGCGCCACCAGCGGCCTTCACGCATGGCGTTGAACACGGTGACGTCGGTCAGCTGCGCGATCAGGAACGCGGTTCCCGAAGCCACGGCGATGCGCAACGGCACGGCGGCGTAGGTGAAGCCGTCGCCCTGCAGCATGATCTGGCTGCCGATCAGCGAGCAGATCACGCCGGTTACGAAGCCGGCGAACACGACCTTGCGGGCCGGGCCCACGCCATAGACGCGGTTCATGATGTCGGTGACCAGAAAGGCCAGCGGATAGGTGAAGGCACCCCAGGTCAACAGCCCGTCAAAGATCAGGAACTGGACCAGGATGTTCGAGGCCACGACGATGGCGGCCATGGCAAGAATGCCGGGAATAAAGTTGCGTTGCATTTTTTGATGCCCGTTTTGACAAGGTAGCGGCGACTTGGCCAAGGGACCGTCCCAAGGCAGGCTGTGCGTTTAGACCTTCATCTGCCGCGTGTCAATCGGGCAGCAGATACTCGACCAACTCGGTCCGTTGCAGTGCCAGAAAGTTGTCATCCGAGATCATCGTGGCCCGCAAACGTCCCCGATCATCCCGCCAGATCGACAAACCTTCGAGGTTGTCATGCGCGCCGGTTCCGGTTTCGAACAGGGTTTCCTCGGCGTTTGGCACGTCGCCTGTCAGATCCCATCGCCGCAGGCGCGAGCGAAATCCGATTGCCGTGAGGTTTCGCTCCAACACGTAGAACCGCCCATCAGGACCGAAATCAGCGGCAACCGGTTTGAACCAACCACGCTGGGGCAGAACAAATGGGGTCGACCAGGTTTGGCCATTCCAGCGATAGACGGGAATATCTCCGTCCGAGGTGCGGTTCGTTTCCGGCAGCGTATACAGCCGCCCGCGCCTGTCGATGGCCAGACCTTCAAAGGACCCGTTGTCGGCGAGATGCTGAAATGCCTGCGGGCGTGGCAATACACGCGCCTTCGTGCCCGGTGCGGGGTAATGGGCGACGCGGTGCACCCCTTCGAATGAGATATAGAATCCACCGTCAGGAGCCGCCGCAATCCCCTCGGAATCGCCAACGCCGCCAGACATAAGATGCCCGTTGCTGGACAGAACCGGCCATTGCCCCAGAATGCGAATGCCGGTGATCTCGCCATCAAGACGGTCAATGCGCGCCGTCACCAACCGTGCCCGGTCGCTCAGCGCCATCATCTGCTGCCCATTGTCCGAAATGAGCAGCGCCGAGAATCCACCGAACCAATCCGCCTTGTCACGCCATGCAAAACTGCTTTGATGTGTGGCGGTTTTTACATCCACTCCAGGGGCCGCCGTGGCCAGAAACAGTGCCGCACCTACTTGGATTGCAAGACTGAGGCGCATTGTTTCGGCAAATCGGCCAGCACATATTCCCGGCGTTTCTTGGGCGGCGGCGCGTTCGGATCGGGCGGCGGCGGGTTCAGGATGTTACGCACCCATTGTTGCGCCTCGGCACAGCCATCGCCCTTGGGTGGTGCATCCTGGTTGACGCATCCCTTTGATCCTCTTGGGCATTTCAGGCGTACGTGAAAGTGGTAGTGATGCCCCCACCAGGGCCTGATCTTGCGCAGGTAGGCCCGGTTGCCTTTTTCATCGTTGCACATCTGAACCTTAGCCCCGGGGAAAACGAAGATACGTGCCACGCGCTTGTCCTTGGCGGCTTCGCGCAGTACCGCGTGGTGCTGTTTGGTCCAGTTGCTGTTGACATAGGCACCGTTCGAGCGGCGCAGCGATATGGACGAAATATTCTCGCGCGCCTTGCGCGACAGGCGCATGTTGTCACCCGGAAGCATCCAGATATCGATATCCAACCCCAGCTGGTGCGAGCGGTGGCCCGAAGTCATTGGCCCGCCCCGCGGCTGGCTGATATCCCCGATATAGAGACCGTTCCAACCCGGCTGTTTCGCTGCAAACCGGCTGAGGTCCTGCACGTAATCGATCGCTTCGGGGTGCCCCCAGTTGCGATTGCGCGACAGCCGCATTGCCTGCCACGTGGGCCCGGTCTCGGGCAATTGAACCGATCCGGCCGCACATCCGCGCGAATAACTGCCGAACGCCGCTGCTTTTTGTTGCGAGCTTACCTTCTGTGCCCCGAACAACTGCTTTGCCAAGGGCTGCGCTGATGCCGTATTCGCCAGCGCGGTTATTACCAATAGTGCCAAAAAACGTAGTAAAATCATCTGCTCTGATCCCCTTCAGGTCTGACCCAGCGCATCAGGAATAGACCCAGAATAAACAACAGAATGATTGGTGACACCCCTAGACGCGCACTGCCGGTTGCGGTTGTTGCAATCCCGATCAACAACGGGGCCGCAAAAGCGGTCGCGCGCCCCGACAGACCATAAAGACCAAAGCTTTCGACCGGGGTTTCGGGGTCGGTGTGGCGCACCATCATCGAACGGCTGGCCGATTGCAGAATGCCTCCCATGCCACCGATCAGCACACCACAGCCAAAGAAGACCAGGTCAGGCAGGTTGGATCCGTCAGGCAGGCCGATGCCGTAGATCTGCGTCCGGTCCATCGACACCACTGTGACGCAGACAAAAATCAATACCCAGATCGCCACCAATATCACTGGTTTCGGGCCGTATTTCTTGTCTGCCTTCCCCCCGATCCACGCAAAAACGGCCGAAGCGAGAACGCTGACGATCCCGAATACTCCGATCTTGATCAGATCCCATTCCAACACCAGCCGCGCATAGACACCACCAAAACTGTACAGCCCGTTAAGTGCGTCGCGATAGAACATGGACGAACCGAGGTAACTGGCCAGACTGACGCGATAGCGCAAGTTAGACACTGATTTCGACAACAGGCGCAGCGCCTCACCCACGCTTCCTTTCCTGTCTGTCGCCGCATCTTCGCGGACCCAAAGGAAGTACGGCACCATGAACAGAATGAACCAGATTGCCGTAAATGGGCCGACAAAACGCGTGCCTTCCCGGGTGGCGGCATCCAGACCAAAGGCGGGCACCATCCCGATCAGGGTTTTGCCGTTTGGCTGTTCCACAAACAGCGCCAGCATGATCGCCAGCGAAATCAGCCCTCCAAAATAGCCAAAGGCAAAGCCAGAGCCCGAGATCTCGCCCACTTCGCTGTCATCGCCCAGATCGGGTAGCTGCGAGTTGATGAAGATCAGCGCATATTCCGCACCTACGAAGCCGAAACCAAAAGCCGACAGCATCAACCACATGTTCGAGCCATCGGGCATCGTATACCAAAGCGCCGCAGACCCGACCGCATACATGACCGAAAAGGCAAATATCCACGGGATACGCCGCCCCGAAACATCCGCCATCGCCCCCAGCAGCGGCGCGCCAAAAGCGATGATCAACCCGGTGATCGTCAGACAGTTCGCCCAAACAGTCTGCGCGCGCGCCGCAGCCGCCTGCGCATCCAGCCCTTCATTAGTGAAATACCCGGCGGCGACGCCTGCGAAGTATGGGCCAAAGACAAAGGTGACCAGAAGGGTATGATAGGGCTGGCTGGCCCAGTCAAAGAACCACCAGCCCCAGATGCGCCTGCGCTTGGAAATCTCTGCCATCTTTGCCCCTGTTTATCGTTGCGATTATATGACTGGGCTTTAATTCAAATCGCAAGCGTTGAGTGCCAGACACTTGCTCTTTGTCGCCATGGTGCTTAGGTCTCGGCCAACTAGAATACGGAGAACCCATGCTGTCGCTGATCCAAATCCTGCTGCTGATCCTGGACATTGTCTGGTTCATCATCCTGGCCCATGTGATCATGAGCTGGCTGATCAACTTTCAGGTGCTCAACCTGCACCAACAGCTGGTCGCGCAAATCTGGTACGGGCTGAACCGCCTGTTAGAGCCTATTTATGGCCCGATCCGGCGTATCCTGCCCAACATGGGCGGTCTGGACCTGACGCCGCTGGTGGTGCTGATCGGGGTCTATGCGCTGCGGATCATCCTGATCAACAACGCGGTCTATTTCTACTGACCTCTTGTTCCCCGATTCCGACTGTGTGATTGTCCTTTCAAGAGCAGTCAAATCTTGAAACAGGGCACCCACGCACATGTTCGACGCCGCGCCTCTGCTGCGAGATGTCTTTGGATTCGATGAATTCCGCCCCGGGCAGGAAGAGATCGTCGATGCCGTAACCGCCGGCCAGAACGTGCTGGCGATCATGCCCACGGGCGGCGGCAAATCCCTGTGTTATCAACTGCCTGCCCTGCTGCGCGACGGGGTCACGGTAGTGATTTCGCCGCTGATCGCCCTGATGCGCGATCAGGTGCGGGGGCTGCAAGAAGCCGGGGTCGAAGCCGGCGCGCTGACCTCGGGCAACACCCCCGAGGAAACAGATGCCGTGTGGGCGGCGCTCGAAGCCGGGCGGCTGAAACTGCTTTACATGGCGCCCGAACGGCTGGCCGCCGGGTCGGCACTGGGCGTGTTGCGGCGGATCAATGTCAGCCTAATCGCGGTGGACGAGGCCCATTGCGTCAGCCAGTGGGGCCATGATTTCCGCCCTGATTATTTACGGATCGGAGAGCTACGGCGCGCGCTGAACGTGCCCTTGGCCGCCTTCACCGCCACGGCGGATGCGGAAACACAGGACGAAATCGTCGAGAAACTGTTCGACGGCACACCCCCGCGCAAGTTTCTGCGGGGCTTCGACCGGCCGAATATCCACCTGGCCTTTGCCGCCAAGGACAGCCCGCGCAGGCAGATCCTGGATTTCGCGGACGCCCGCCGAGGCCAGTCGGGCATCATTTATTGCGGCACCCGCAACAAGACCGAAGTTCTGGCGCAGGCGCTGCGCGAACAGGGCCACAGCGCCTGCCACTATCACGGCGGGATGGAGGCCGAAGACCGCCGCATCGTCGAAACCCGCTTCGCGCGCGAGGACGGGCTGATCGTGGTGGCCACCGTGGCCTTCGGCATGGGCATCGACAAGCCCGACATCCGCTGGGTCGCCCATGCGGACCTGCCGAAATCCATCGAGGCCTATTACCAGGAAATCGGCCGCGCCGGCCGCGATGGCGGGCCGGCCGAGACCCTGACCCTGTTCGGCCCCGACGATATACGTTTGCGGCGGTCCCAGATTGACGAGGGGCTGGCACCACCCGAACGCCGCATGGCGGATCATGCGCGGTTGAACGCGCTGCTGGGGTTGGCCGAGGCGCTGCACTGCCGCCGCCAGACCCTGCTGGGCTATTTCGGGGAACAGGCGGCACCCTGCGGCAAATGCGACCTGTGCGATACACCGCCCGAAGTATTTGATGGCACAACACCTGTCCGAATGGCCTTGTCCGCGATTCTTCGCACCGAGGAATGGTTTGGCAGCGGTCATCTGATCGACATCCTTCTGGGGAACGAGACCGACAAGATCCGCGCCCGTCGTCATGATGGTCTGTCCACCTGGGGCATCGGCAAGGACTGGTCGCGCGCGCAATGGCAGGCGATATTCCGCCAGATGATGGGGCACGATCTGGTGCGCCCCGACCCCGAACGCCACGGGGCCTTGCGCATGACCGAGGCCGCCAAACCTATTCTCAAGGGCGAGGCAAAGATCAACCTGCGCAAGGACGCCCTGCGCAAGGCAACCCGTCGCCCCGCCGTGAAAGCCATGGTGTCCGATGAAGATGCGCCCTTGCTGTCGGCTCTCAAGGCCAAAAGACGCGCTTTGGCAGAATCCGCTCGGGTCCCGGCCTATGTCATTTTTCCGGATCGCACCCTGATCGAAATGGCGGAAAAGCGCCCCTTGACGCTGGACGAGATGGCCCGGATTGGCGGCGTCGGCGCCAAGAAGCTGGAACGGTATGGCGACACCTTCCTTGAAGTGATCGCCGGCGAGGCCCAGGCGTTGCACCCGGCGCGCCGCAAGCTGGCCGGTCGCGATCAGGGCGACATCTTTGACCGCTTGCTGGAAGTACAGTCCCAATTGTCCCGCGGTCCCGACGGGATAGACAAGCCTCTGACCTGCTCGGCCTCGCAACTGGCAAAGGTGGCACAGATGCGCCCGGATGACCTGCGCGGGCTTGAACAGGTGCTGGGCGACCGGCGTCACGAAAGGTTTGGCACCGCCTTTCTGGACGTGCTGCGTGAGGCGGGCTAGATACGCCGGGACAGGTAAGGAAAGAGGGCAGGTATGCTGGTAGTGATTTCCCCGGCCAAACGGCTGGACTGGACAGAGCGGGACGTTGAAGTCACACAGCCCGATTTTCAGGATGATGCGATCAGACTGTCCAAAACCGCGCGCAATCTGACCCTTGGCGATCTGAAAAAGCTGATGGGTCTGAGCGATGATCTGGCGCGCCTGAACCGCGATCGCTATCGTGCTTTTTCCGACATGCCAGACGCTGATGCAACGCGCCCTGCCGCGCTGGCCTTTGCGGGGGACACCTATCAGGGTCTGGAAGCAGCTTCGCTCGATCCTGACGAACTGGCATGGGCACAGGATCATCTGCGCATCCTCTCAGGTCTCTATGGTGTCTTGCGGCCACTCGATGCGATACAGCCCTACAGGCTGGAGATGGGCAGCAAGCTGAAAACACGGCGCGGCAAAAACCTTTACGAGTTTTGGCGCGACCAGCTCAGCAAAGCTCTGAACGCACAAGGCAACATGATCGGCAGCGACGTTCTGATCAACTGCGCCAGTCAGGAGTATTTCGGCGCCGTGGACCCGAACGCGCTGAAATTGCGCGTCATCTCGCCAGTGTTCATGGAAGACAAAAACGGCACTCCGAAAATCGTGAGTTTCTTTGCCAAAAAGGCGCGTGGTGCAATGGCGCGATATGTCATTCACCACCGCCTGACCGACCCCGATGCCTTGCTGGATTTCGATACGGGTGGTTACGCGTATCGTGCTGACCTGTCGGAAAAGGATAAACCTGTCTTTGTTCGACCTTATTCGGCCTGAGACCCTGACAGCCTGATCGATACTTCCTTCCACGGTTTTGGGCCGTGGGTCCGGGCGAGGGGCCAGCCCCTCGCGCTCCCCGGGATATTTTCAGCCAGATGAAGTGGGATCCTGTTTGCGGTCACACATGGGTGCATGCTTCTGGGCGAGGTGATTGTCCATGACTTCGCTTACGCCATCCGGTTGGTGTTGCAGGATCATTTGATGAATGTGGTTTTTGCGCAGCGGTTTCGTCATGTAGTGATCCAACCCCGCGGACAGGATGCCCTGATCGTCACCGGCCATTGCATGAGCCGTCAAGGCGACGATCGGGACATGACGCCCTGTTTCGACCTCAAGCCTGCGGATTTCAGCAGTGGCCTGTTTGCCGTCCATTTTTGGCATCGATATGTCCATGAAGATCAAGTCCGGGTCAAATTCCTGAAAGATCTCGACGGCTTCTATTCCATTGGACGCAAATCGCAGATCTATATGCAGGTCTTTGACCATCTTTTTCAGGATCAGCTGGTTGGTAAGATTGTCCTCGGCCGCAAGTACCTTCATGCGCCTTGTTTCCAAGACCTTGGTTTCTCGGCCGTCAGAGACGGGTTTTCGCTGCGTCGAACGACGTTCTGGCGGCGGGATGTCCTTGAGAGCCACGAGCCTGGAATACAACTCGGCCCTGGGGATCGGCTTCTGCAACACACCGTCGATCAGTTCGCGGGCTGGGTGCGTGTGGATCAGAGATGGATTTGCAGACATCACGATGATCGAAGCGTCGCCCCACCCACGGTCTTTGAGGGTGACGGCAAGATCCAAGCCATCCATATCCGGCAGATCATGATCGCACAGGACAAGTTCAATCGCGTCATGCATTTCTGCCAGCGCCTCGGCCCCTGATGCGCAAACCGTCACTTCGGCCCCCAAACGGCCAAGTTGTTTCGCCAGAATGGCCCGGTTTACGGCCAGATCCTCGACCACCATGACGTGTTTCACGCAATCCGCCAGTTTCGGAGGCTCGGGCTGTGGGCCTTCTGCCGTGGGCAGCGACACCCTGAACCCGAAACAGGATCCCCGACCCGGTTCGCTTTCGACCCAGACTGAACCGCCCATCATGGTGATCAGGCGCCTGGTGATCGCAAGACCCAACCCGGTACCTTCAAATTGACGATTGCGTTCATCTTCGACCTGATTGAACTCACCAAAAACGTGGTTGATCTTGTCCGCATCGATACCGATGCCGGTATCTTCGATGGCAACATGGATGCCGCATGTCTGAGCCTGAGCATGCGGAACGCCTGTCACACGGACCAGGACATGCCCTTCCGTGGTGAATTTGACTGCGTTGCCGACCAGATTGGTCAGAACCTGCCGTATTCGGCCCGGATCGCCCACGAAAAGGGTGGGCAGGAACAGGTCGTAATCCACAAGCAACGTGAGCCCCTTGTCGCGCACGCTTGGCTGCAACAGCATTGCGACTTCAAGAATGCAGCGCTCCAGATCGAAGGGTTCAGGGTGCAAAACCAATTTGTCCGCCTCGATCTTGGAGTAATCAAGCACGTCGTTGATGATAACCAACAATGCCTCACCCGAATTGCGGATGGTGTTGACATAGAGCCGCTGTTCTTCGTCCAGCGGAGATTCATCAAGCAGTTCGGCCATACCCACGATACCATTCATCGGCGTGCGGATTTCGTGGCTCATATTGGCGAGAAATGCTGATTTGGCCCTGTTGGCTGCTTCCGCCCGTTCGCGGGCAGCCTTCAGTTCTGTTTCGTGCCGGACCGACGCGGTGATGTTGAGCGCCAGGCTGACCACGTCACCGCCGCTGCCACGCTGATCGATCAGGCGGATGTAGTGACCGTTCCACAATTGCATGACGATCGGAGGTGGATTGGCCCGATTCCAGCGTGCCTGCATTCTGGCCTGCCATTCCTCGGCAGTTTCGTCACCGGTATCGACAATTCCTTCGGTGGTCAGCAATTGCAGAATGCGCTGGTAGGAAATCCCTGGCGCCACCTCATCCAGCCCTTCAAACACGCTGAGATACGCAGCGTTTGCGCTGATGAGCCTGCTGTCGCCGTCAAAGAATGCAAACCCGTCCTGAATCGTCTGGATCGAATGCCAAAGGCGGCGTTCGGCAATCTCGATCTTGGCATGAGCGACGGTGAGATCGGATTTGACCTTTTCGTTTTCGCCACGAACGGTTTCGACTTCGGCCTGAGTTTCACCAATGCGCCTGGTCAACGCCATGGCGTGTTGGCCCAGTTTGCGATTGGCGGCCGAAAGTTCGGCCTGTTTCAAGGCAAGCATTCGTTCGGCTGCCAGACGCGCACGCCGTTCCTGTGCCAGTTTGTTTGCAAGACTCATTTTGATCGATTCCGGGACGTTCGGATCTCAGCATCGCGACAGGGAATGAAAAACTCTTTAAGCCGTTGCGCTACAGGCGCGCGCCATGCAAGGTTGAGCGCAAAGAGGAGAGCACGATGCACCGCTTTGTTTTTATTTCAATAACTTACTTAGTTTTCCTTCTGATCCTTCCCGCTGCCGTTCTGGCGCAGAGTGCGGTGCCCGAGTTCCGCTATGTCACCTCTCGGGACACGGATTTTTACGGGTCGGATCTGGATCCGTTGTTCGACACCGATCTGAAGTCCTGTATTCAGGCCTGCTCGGCCAACGCGCAATGTACGGCGTTCACCTACAACACCCGATCCGATGCCTGCTTTCCCAAAAGTGGCGTGAACCGACAAGAGGCGTATCAAGGCGCATTGTCCGCGCAAAAGGTGCCAAGCAGCGAACAGACCCTAACCTTGGGAAAAACGCGCGCAAAAGCACTGAGCGTCCTGAGTTCTGACGATCTGGTGCACGCAAGAAAACAAGCCCGCGATCTGGGATTCCTGCACCCGTCAGGGGGGTATGACCTTCAGGCCGTTCTGGATGCGGCGCGCGACACGGGCAGTGTCGCACAAGCGATGCAGTGGACCGGTGTGGCCGTATCGCTCAGCGACAGCGCGGATCTTTGGGTGGAATATGCGCGCCTGCTGCTGGCCATGAACCCTTCGGGTTGGAACGAGCGGCGCGACCTGCGCAACCGCGCGCTGAATGCGTCGATCAATGGCTATCTGCGCGCCGAAACCCCCGGCACCCAGATCGCTGCCCTGATGACCCTTGCGGACGCCCTGGAAGAGGTTGAGCGCGGGCGCGACATGATTCCCGTTCTTCAACTGGCCGAGCAGGTGCAGCCGCGTGAAGACGTGCTGACCGCATTGGACAAAGCCATCGGCAAATACGGTTTCCGCGTGGTCGACAGCTCGGTCGAAAGCGATGCGGCAGCCCCCAGGATCTGTTTCGAATTCTCGGAATCGCTGGTCAAGGCCGGGGTCGACTATGATCCCTTCGTTCAACGTGACGCCGACGGGCTGGTCGTGCAGGCCGAGGACACCCAGCTTTGCATCGATGGGGTCTCGCATGGCCAGCGTTATCGCCTGACATTGCGCGAAGGCTTGCCTGCCGCCTCGGGCGAAGCACTGAATCGCAGCATCGAACTGATCCATTATGTACGCGACCGGACGCCTTCGGTTCGGTTTCCCGGGCGCAGCTATGTCCTTCCGAAATCTGCCGACGCGGCCTTGCCCGTCGAAACTGTCAATGTCACCGAACTTGACCTGACACTGCGGCGGGTCAGCGACCGGAACCTGTTGCGGGCCGTGCAACAGGACTTTTTCGGCCGCCCGCTCAGCGAATGGCAGGAGGAAGAATTCTCGGACCAGATTGCCCAGGACATCTGGACGGGTACTGCCGAGGTTTCAAACCAGTTGAACCAGACCATGACGGCACGTCTTCCCATGGCCGAAGCGATCTCGGATCAACCTGCGGGTATCTATGCATTGACCGCCCGCGTTCCGGGGGCCGATCCCTATAACGATCCCGGCGCAACGCAATGGTTTGTGCTTTCTGATCTGGGGATCAGCACCGCCCTGGGCACTGACGGGCTGCACGTGACCGTGCGCGGGCTAAGCGACGCGACACCGCGCGAAGGTGTCGAAGTTTCGCTGGTCACTGGGGCGAATGCTGTCATCGCATCGGCACAGACCGATGAAACCGGCTATGTTAGGTTCGATCCGGGCCTGACACGCGGCAAAGGGGCCAGCGCGCCTGCTCTGGTGACGGCGGCAATCGATGATAGGGATTTCAGCTTTCTCTCGCTGACCGATCCTGCCTTTGACCTGTCGGATCGCAGCGTTGAAGGGCGCGCACCGGCGGGGCCGGTCGATGTCTTCCTGACCACCGACCGAGGTGCCTATAGGGCCGGCGAAGTGATCCATGTCACCGCCCTGTCCCGCGATGGCAAGGCGCAGGCCATCGAGGGCCTGCCTCTGACGGCGATCCTGTATCGCCCGGACGGGGTGGAATACCGCCGGTCTGTCTCGGATGGCGGTGTTGCCGGGGGCCATGTCTTTGCCCTGCCCGTGGCCGCAGACGTACCGCGCGGCGCATGGAAGATTGAAATCAAATCCGATCCCAAGGGCGATGCGCTGGCGCGTCAGACCGTTCTTGTCGAGGATTTCCTGCCCGAGCGTATCGATTTCGAACTGACCCTGCCCGACGCACCCTTGCGCCCCGGCGACAGTCCACCGCTCGCGATCGACGCGCGCTATCTGTTTGGAGCGCCGGGGTCGGACCTGAGCATCGACGGGCAGGTCATCGCACGCCCGGCGGACACGGTCCCGGGCTACGACGGGTATCGCTTTGGCCGCTATGATGCAGAAACCTCGATCAAGAGCACATATTTCGGAGACACGCGCACAGACGCAACCGGGCACGCGACCATGGCGGTCAAAATCCCCGTGTTAGAGACTGAAGGAAAGCCAATCGAGGCCGAAATCGTCGCCCGGCTGGCGGATGGCTCGGGCCGCCCGGTCGAGCGTCGCCTGACCGCGCCCGTCCTGCCGCCGCACCCTGTTATTGGTGTCAAACCCCTGTTCGACGAAGTCATCGCGGAAGGCACCGAGGCTGCGTTCGAGATCGTTGGCCTGTCTCCTGAGCTGACGCCCATTCCTATGCGTCTCCGCTGGACGCTGAACAAGATAGAAACGCGCTATCAGTGGTACCAGCTTCACGGCGACTGGAACTGGGAACCGACAACGCGCCGCAGCCGTGTCGCCACCGGCGAGGTAGACGTCTCCTCTGACCCTCTGATGCTGACCCAACCGGTGGAATGGGGGCGCTATGAACTGGTGGTGCAGCGAGTTGACGGAACATATTCCGAAACCGCCGTCGATTTCTATGCGGGCTGGTATCAGGCCGCCGATGCATCGACCACGCCGGACCGGCTTGAAATGTCTTTGGATCGCGACAGTTATCGCATCGGGGATACGGCGCAGTTGCGGATCGTGCCCCGCATGGCCGGTGTCGCTCAGATCGAAGTCCTTTCGAACCGTCTGATCCATCGCCAGATCGTGGAGCTGCCCGAAGGGGAAACTCTGATCCCGATTGAGGTGACCCAGGATTGGGGCCCCGGGGCTTATGTCACCGCAACCGTGATCCGCCCAATGGATGTTGCAGCCGGTCGGAACCCGGCGCGGGCGATGGGCGTGGCCCATGCCAGCATCGATCCAGGGGACCGCAGACTTTCCGTAATTGTCGATGTGCCCGAGGTCACCGCACCTCGTCAGACGCAAAAAGCCCGTATCAGGGTCGAAAATACCGTGGACGACGAACCGGTCTGGCTGACGCTGGCCGCCGTCGACGTGGGCATTCTTAACCTCACCGGGTTCAAAAGCCCGGACCCGCAAGGATACTATTTCGGGCAACGCCGCCTGGGTGTTGATCTGCGGGATGTCTACGGGCGACTGATCGACGGCATGAACGGAGCCATGGGCACAGTGCGCTCGGGCGGCGACAATGACAGCGGGATGCGACGCCAGTCTCCGCCACCGACACAAGACCTGATGGCCGTGTTCAGTGGCCCGGTCGAGATCGGCGCGGATGGAGAGGTTGAGATCGACATTCCCCTTCCCGCCTTCAACGGAACCGTCCGGTTGATGGCCGTCGCGTGGTCGCGCAAAGCCGTCGGTCAGGCCGAGGCTGAAATGATCGTCCGCGACCCGGTGGTCGTCACCGCCAGCCTTCCGCGCTTCCTTGCCCCGGGCGATCAAAGCCGGATGCGTCTTGAGATCGTCCATGCAGATGCCACACCCGGAGAAATGGCACTTGGCCTGACCGCCTCCGATGGTTTGGAACTGGGCGCGGCACCGGCCAGCTTTGTGCTGGAGGACGGTGGCAAGGCGGTTTTCGAGATCCCGATCACGGCCAGCGCCATCGGCGATCCTGAAATCAGCGTATCGATCACCACACCTGATGGGCGCGACCTGTCGCAAACCCTGCGAATGCCGGTGCGGGCCAATGATCCGGTGATTGCACAGACGCGGCGTTTTGCCTTGGGCGCAGGCGATAGCTTCCTGTTTTCACAGGATGTGTTTGACGGGTTCCAGCCGGGTTCAGCCAAGGCCATCCTGTCCGCCGGAGCGTTGGCCAAATTCGACACGCCCGGTCTGCTGGATCAGCTGAACCATTACCCCTATGGCTGCACCGAACAGATCACCAGCAAAGCGCTGCCGTTGCTGTACCTGTCATCCGTTGCGCAAGCCATGGGGCTGGGGGATGGCCCGGTTGTAGATCAACGCATCGCCGATTCGATCCGCAGTATCCTGACCCGTCAGGCCGCAAACGGCGCCTTTGGCCTGTGGCGCGCAGACAGCGGGGATTTCTGGCTGGACGCCTATGTGACCGATTTCCTGTCCCGTGCCCGCATTCAGGGGCATCCCGTGCCGGACCGGGCGTTTTCTCAGGCGATGGACAATCTTCGGAACAGGGTCAATTACGCGCCTGATTTCGACGAAGGCGGTCAGGACATCGCCTATGCCCTGATGGTTCTTGCGCGGGAAGGCGCGGCCTCGATGGGCAATCTGCGCTATTACGCGGATGTCAAAGGGGATGCCTTCGACACCCCTCTGGCGGCGGCGCAATTGGGCGCAGCTCTGGCCTCTTACGGCGACCAGACCCGCGCGGATGCGATGTTCAACCGTGCCGCGCGGATGCTGGATCGGCAACAGAACCAGCAACAGAACGTCTGGCGCGCTGACTACGGCACCCAACTTCGGGATGCAGCGGGCTTGTTGAGCCTTGCAGTGGACGCGGGCAGCGAGGCGATTGACCGCGATGCTTTGATCCAATGGGTGAGCACGGGCCGCACGCCGCTGTCCACTCAGGAGGCCACGTGGTCATTGCTGGCGGCGCACGCGCTTGTGTCTGACCCAACGGGATCGGGCTTGATGGTCAACGGGGCGCCGGTTTCCGGTCCGTTCGTGAAAGTTCTGCAATCCGGACAGGCGGACGAGATCAACGTCACGGCCGCCGACGATCAGGCGACGGATATCACCTTGACGGTCACAGGCATCCCTGAGGTTCCTCCCGAGGCAGGCGGCACCGGCTATGCAATCGAACGGCGGTATTACTCGATGGATGGTGATCTGATCGATTCAGACAGCTTTGCCGTGGGTGATCGGTTCGTCACCGTATTGCAAATAACACCGTTCGAAAACGGCGGCGCGCGGCTGATGGTGAACGATCCACTGGCCGCCGGGATCGAGATTGATAACCCAAGCCTGCTGCGCTCGGGCGATGTCCGATCGCTGGACTGGCTGGATCTGTCCGACGCCACCCATACCGAGTTCCGCTCGGACCGATTCCTGGCCGCCGTTGATTTATCCGGTCGTGAAACCGTGACGCTGGCCTACGTGGCGCGCGCCGTGAAACCTGGCGTCTTCCATCATCCGGCGGCCTCGGTCGAGGACATGTACCGCCCGCGGAACCGGGCGCGGACATCTACCGGACAGGTCGAGATCCAGTGACCGGCCTTGCGCCATACCCTTGTTTGGGCGGTCGACATGCCTAGGCGGACGAAGCTCTTGTTTGCGCTGGCCGGAGCACTCTATCTGACGGCACTGGCACGGGATGGTGTTGACCGCTTGGTCGATGCCACGACGCTGCCTTCCGTTCTGGCTGAAACTTCGGTCGAGATGCGGGACCGGAATGGCGAGCTTTTGCGGGCGTTTCCAGTCGAGGATGGCATCTGGAGGCTGCGGCCCGGCGCAGTTGACCCGGATTTCATCGCGATGCTGATCCGGTACGAGGATAAACGGTTCTGGACCCACGCCGGAGTGGACCTCATCGCGATGCTGCGGGCTGCCGGGCAAAGCCTGTGGAACGGGCGTAACGTGTCGGGCGGGTCCACCCTGACCATGCAGGTGGCGCGGTTGATCGAAGATGGCCCAACCGGGCGCTGGAGCGGAAAATTTCGCCAGATCAGAGTCGCATTGGCGTTGGAGCGGCGTCTGAGCAAACAGCAAATCCTGAACCTTTATCTGACCCATGCCCCCTATGGTGGCAATCTGGAAGGGCTCCGTGCCGGCGCCCGCGCGTGGTTTGGAAAGGACGCCACGCGGCTGACCCCCGCGCAAAGCGCCCTGTTGGTTGCGTTGCCGCAATCCCCCGAGGCCCGGCGCCCGGATCGCAAGCCCGAGGCTGCCCGACAGGCCCGCGACCGGGTTCTGAACAGGCTGGTGCGCCACACCGTCCTGACCGATGCCCAAGCGCGTGCGGCCATGACCGACCCCCTTCCGGATCGGATGAATCCGTTTCCGCGCTTTGCACCCCATCTGACTGACCGCGTGAGGCGGCAAGCACCCGCAATCCAGGCCTTCGATCTGACACTGGATGCCGGATTGCAGGCCCGGTTGGAAACCTTGGTGGCACAGACCGCCAACCGCGTCGGACCACGCGTTTCCGGGGCTCTGATCGTGGCCGACCATCGCAGCGGCGAGGTTCTGGCATCGGTTGGATCTGCCGGGTACCAAGATGCCCGTCAGGGGTTCGTGGATATGACCCGGGCCGTACGGTCACCCGGATCGACCCTGAAACCTCTGGTCTACGGGCTGGCCTTCGATCAGGGGCTGGCCCATCCCGAGACCCTGATCAGCGACAGCCCCGTGATGTTTGGCCGATACGCACCGCGCAATTTCGACGGCGCCTTCCGTGGCGATGTCCGGGTGCGGGACGCCCTACAGCTGTCGCTGAACATCCCCGTAGTGCGCTTGACGAATGAGCTGGGGCCCGCTCAGTTGATGACGGCTTTGCGGTTGGCCGGGTCAGAGCCACGTCTGAATGGCGCAACACCCGGATTGGCGATTTCTTTGGGTGGCGTGGGGTTGAGCCTGCGCGATCTGGTGCAGCTTTACGCCACTCTGGCAGCTGGTGGCACGGGCCCGATCCTACATCATGACGTTCTGGCAGACGCCCAGCGCACCCGGCGCGTTCTGTCGGAAACCTCGGCCTGGCAGGTTTCGGACATTCTGGCCGGGCTTGCGCCACCGGCAGGCGGTGCAACAGGGTCGCTGGCCTACAAGACTGGCACGTCTTATGGCCACCGCGATGCCTGGGCCATCGGCTTTGACGGGCAGCACGTCATAGGGGTCTGGCTGGGCCGCGCCGATGGAACGCCTGTTCCCGGTGCATTCGGGGGCGACCTTGCCGCACCCCTGTTGGCCGAGGCTTTCAACCTGTTTAAACCCGACCTCACGCCCCTGCGCCCACCGCCGCCTTCGACCTTGCTTGTCGGCGCGGCCCAATTGCCTCAGCCGTTGCAGCGATTTCGCCCCCGCACGACAGCTTTCAAGGATGATCCTTCCGCGCCGGACCTGCTGTTCCCGCCCGATAACGCCGTGTTAGAGACGTCAGGAGCACCTCTGACGGTCAAACTGCGTGGCGGCGTCGGGCCGTTTTCCGTACTGGCGGATGGCGTGCCGGTGCTGACCGGGCAGCGGCGACGAGAGTTCGAAATCCCCAATCCGGGGACCGGCTTCACCTCACTTGTCGTGGTGGATGCGCAAGGTCAATCCGACAGGGCGTCAATCAGGATCGATTAGCGCCGACCCTCGCGCAGCCAACCGCCCAACAGGAAACCTCCCGCCAACAGCAAAACCAGCCAAGGTGGCAGCAAACCCGCCTGGGTAACATCCCGTGTCTCGTAGGCATCGCGCGGGGTCAGACCGATCCAGCCCCGACCAGCCGCCGGGCGCCCGGCGCGCACGTTGCGGATCGACGGCAACCCATCTTCCACCCGGATCACGCCGCCCCGCATGCCGGCCAAAACCGGTTCAAGAACATCCCCCGTTGCGATGGTGCGTTCAAACTCCTTCGGCGCGGCGGGACCAAGCCCGATCACGGCCATGTGGTCACCTTCCTGCAAACGGTAAAGACCAATCTCGGGCCCATAGTATTGCGCTTCGAACCGCCCCGGAGAGACCTCTTGCAAGGTGATTTCCAGCGTTTCCCCGTTCGGGCGCGTCACAGTCACTGGACCCACATCATCCCCAAGCGTCTGTCGAATGATGCGCATGGACTGCCCGTTGGCTTCGGCCCACAGCGCCTCCTCCTCGAGTTCGGGTTCCTTCATCATCCAATGGGCCAACCTGCGCAAAAGCTCCAGTTGCGGGCCGCCACCTTCAAAGCCACGGCTCCACAGCCAGGCGTGGTCCGATGCCAGCATCGCAACACGCCCTTCTCCCACTCGGTCCAGAACCAGCAGGGGGCGTTCGTCAATGCCCGTCATCAGAACCTCGCCCGAGCGATGGTTCACATCGATCTGGCGCAACCAGGCCCCCCAATCCTCGGAATCGCCCAGATTTGTTGTCACCGGATGGCGCTGACCCAACTCGCTGACCTTCGGAACAAAGCGTTCCTCGAAGACACGCGCGGAAGGTTGCGCCGGCAGGATCGGCGCCAGCGGCGACCGGAAAATGCTGTCAGCTCCGGCGAAATCGGGACCGGCCGCAATCAGAACCGCGCCGCCGTCATTGATATAACTGGTGACGTTGTCCAGATAGATCGCAGGCAGGATGCCGCGCCGCTTGTAGCGGTCGAATATGATCAGATCGAAATCGTTGATCTTTTCCAGAAACAACTCGCGGGTCGGGAAGGCGATCAAAGACAATTCGTCCACCGGCACGCCGTCTTGCTTCTCGGGCGGGCGCAGGATGGTGAAATGCACCAGATCGACCGAGCTGTCGGATTTCAGCAGGTTGCGCCATGTGCGCCCGCCCGGATGAGGTTCACCCGAGACCAGCAGAACTCGCAGGCGATCCCGAACGCCGTTCATCTGGATCAGCGCGGTGTTGTTGCGGTCGGTCAACTCGCCTTCGGCCAGGGGCACGGAAAACTGGATCACGTTGCGCCCGCCATGAGGCAGGGTGACAGGCAGTTCGACATCCCGACCGATTGGAATACTCAGTTGCTGAGGCTCACCACCATCCACGGAAATCTCCAACGGCGCTGTCGCGGCACCCGCGGGGGCTGCTCCGCTGTCTTCAACGCGCAGGGTCAAAGTCACCGATTCACCGATGATGGCAAAAGCAGGCGCATTTCGGACGATAAGCCGGCGATCCCAGTCGTCCGCACGCCCGGTTTGCAGCAGATGCATCGGCGCCGGCAATTCCGGGGCCTGATCGGCATCGTGCACGATCCCGTCCGATATCACCAGAATGCCTGCGATGCGCGCACGCGGTTCTTCGGCCAGGGCCTCATTCAGGGCGGCCATGACCTGCGTGCCCTCATCCCCGTCACCGTCGCCGACCCGAATGCGGCGCAGTTCCGTATTGTCCCGCGCCTCGATCTCGGCGGCCAGATCTTCGGCGGCCTGCGCAGTCTGTTCGGCCCGGTCCGAAAGTGTCTGGCTGGCGCTTTCATCCTCGATCATCAAAACGATATCCGTCAGCGGCGCGCGGTCCTCGACTTGATAGACCGGACCGGACAGTGCCGCGATGACAACCAGGGCCGCCAATCCCCGCAAGGCCCAGCCCGACAAACCGCGCCACAAGGCCAGAGCTACTCCGACAGTGGCAATCGCCCCCACAGCAGCCAAAAGCGGCCACGGGATCAGAGGGTCGAATATGACGGTTCCGGTCATTGTCCCAACCTGTCCAAAAGGGCGGGCACGTGGACCTGATCGGATTTGTAATTCCCGGTCAGCACGTGCATCACCAGATTGACGCCAAAACGATTGGCCAGTTCGCGTTGCCGTTCCCCGGCATACCCACGACCGACAGGCAAAAGGGCCTGGCCGTTGCGATCCACGGCCCAGGCCCCGGCCCAGTCATTGCCGCCGATAACCACCGGTGTCACGTTGTCATTGAGGTTTCGGAAAGGCATCCCTTCGATCTGTTCTGCATCCCCGGGTGCAGCTTCGACCCAGACTTCTGCGCCGGAATAGCGGCCCGGGAAATCCTGGAGCAAATAGAATGTTCTGGTCAGGACGTGATCGCGGGGAATCGGCTCTAATGCAGGGATATTCAGCGGTCCGGCCAGTTGCTGCAACTTGCGGCCATTCGGACTGGATGCGCCGAAACCGGCAATATCCGCATCGCGCGTATCAAACAGGATCATCCCACCCGAACGCAAATAAGCGTTCAGTTTGATATACGCCTCGGCCGAAGGTTGCGGCTGGTTCGGCGTAATGGGCCAATAGAGAAGCGGAAAGAATGCCAGTTCGTCTCGTTCCAGATCAACGCCGATTGGGTCCGCCGGTTCGACAGAGGTGCGAAAGAACAGGGTTTGCGCCAAGCCCCGCAATCCGGCCTCGGCAATATCGTCCACTTGCGCCTCACCGGTCAGCACATGCGCCAGCACAAGCTCGTGCGTTGCGGCAAGGGCAAATTCGGTATCTTCGGGCGTCTGCGCCTGTACGTCCGGCACCAGCAGAAAAGCGGCCATCGCGGAAGCCGCCGTTCGCGCCAGACCCAGCCTGCCCGACAAGGCCAGCGAGGCAATCACGTCAACCGTCAGCAAGATCAGTGCGAGGCTGAGCAACAGGCCACCAAGCGGGGTTTCCGTGCTGACCTCCTGCCCTTTGATCGGCACATTGGCGGGCCAGGTCACCGGGCGCAGCTCGGTTTCTTCCGAGACCACGTTCAATGCCAGCTTCTGCTTGCCGCTTTCATAGAGACCCGGACGCAAATCTGGCCCGATCCGGCCCGAGATCAGCTGAACGCCATCCACACCGGCCAGGGTTCCGGCATCTGACAGGGCGCCAAACCCGTCCATGATCTGAACCGGCTCCCACGTGGTGCCTTGCAGTTGCGATTCTTGCCGCGACTTGGCTGCCGAAGCCACGGCCAAACGATCCAGCATCTCGACGAACAGGCCCGACAACGGCAGGCTGGACCATTCGGCATCCGCAGTGACGTGAAACAGCACCACCTGCCCAAGCCCCAAAGCCTTGCGTGTCACCAACGGAGTCCCGTCGGACAGCGAAGCAATCACGCGATCCGCCAAGTTAGGGTCTGGTTGCGCCATGACTTGGGTCGAAACAACCACGTCCTTTGGGATATCCAGGCCAAAAAACGGAGAGCTCTCGGGGAATGGAGCCAGCGTCTTGGCTTCGCCCCAGCTCATCGCACCGCCGACGGATCGCCCACCGCTGCGCAGCCGCGCCGGCAACAGGGTGTCTTCGGTGTCCCTGCCCAGATCGCTGGCCGCCATGCGCGGACCGGCAAAACGCAGCAGAAGCCCCCCCTGTTCGACCCATTCGATCAAAGCGGCCTCTTCCGGCTCCGACATCTGCGCCACGTCCGACAGGACGATCACATCCGGGTTGGCGGGCAGGACCTCAAGCAGGCCGCCATCGACAAAATCCGCGGTCGGGACCAGGACCTGCGTCAGGTAATGCAGGGGTGACAACAGCTCCAGCCCTTCGCGGTTGCGGGTTCCGGCAATCAGCGCAACCTCGCGCCGGCGCAGACTGTCATCGGTCAAAGTCACGGCCCCGGCGGACCTTTGGCCCTGAATTTCAAACCGCGTGATACGGGCGCGCAATTCCGACGGCAGCGCCAGATCGGCCTGCGCCGTGCTTTCGCCGGCTTCAAGGGTCAGCTCAACGGAATGCAGCACCCGGGCCGTGCCCGCCGGATCACGGCCTTGCGCCAATACCGTCACACGGTCTTCCGGTCCGGGGCCCGCGCGCTGAACGGTCAATTGGATCAGCCCGTCCTGATAGGCCGCAGGCCGGATTGCAACGGGCCGGGAGGCCGCCTGATAGACCGTCACATCTCCGCGCGCCTGAAGGATGGACACCAGTTCAGCGTGGTCTGCATAGTCCAGCCTGTCACTGAACCAATGGGTATCAAACCCGCCGTCAACGGCGTTCAACGCGGCAATGGTTTGAGCAATCTGATCCGCATTCGGCGGCCAGGGGTTCGGGGTCAGCCCAGGCAAACGCCCGCGCCACGCTTCCGCAGCCTGAAACACCGGTGTTTCCGGCTCTGTCAGGCGCAAAATCGCAACCGTTCGGCCCGCGCGCCCGGCCTCCGACAATTGCGTGTCGATTTGGTCAAGTGTCGCCGGCCAGCGCGCGGCCCCGGCCCAACTGGCGTCCAGCACCAGCAGCAGCGGCCCGGTTCCGGTTTCATCCCGTGACGGGTTAAGAACCGGCCCTGCCAGCCCGATGATGATCGCAGCCGCCGCCAGCATCCGCAGCAGCAGCAGCCACCATGGGGTGCGGTCGGATACGCTTTCGTCATCCTTCAGGCCCAACAGCAGCGTGACCGCCGGGAACAAGCGGCGGATTGGTGCGGGCGGAACCGCGCGCAGGATCAGCCACAGGATCGGCAGGGTCAGAAGACCCAGCAACACCCATGGCGCGGTAAAGCCGATGCCCGCCAGAACCGTCATCGCGTGCCCCCATCCAAGGCCCGATAAAGCCATAACAGAGCCGCTTGCGCGCTGTCGCCCGTGTGGTGCAGGCCCAGTTGCCAACCCGTCGCTCGGCACAGTTGCCTCAGCGCGTCCTTGCGGTGCGCCAGGCGTTCCAGATAACGGTCCCGCAGCTCGGCAGCCTTGAGCGTTTCGTGTCGGACAGACCCTCCGACGCTTTCGAAAATGGTGCGCCCGCGATAGGGAAACGACTCCTCACCCGGATCCAGCACTTGCAGAACCACGCCGCGCACGCCACGGTCGGCGGCTTTGGTCAGGGCAAGTTCAACCTCATCCATGGGGCCCAGAAAATCCGAGATGAACACGGCGCGGGCATGAGGGATCATGGCGCGGTGTTCGGGCGGGGCGTAATCCGCTTGATTATCCTCGGACCAGGCCTGCGCCAGCCGGATGATCTGCGCATTGCCGCGCCGGGGCGGCAAGGTGGTGCCGGTCAGACCTACGCGTTCACCGCCGCGCACCAGAAGGATGGATGTCGCCAGCCCCAACAGCCGCGCGCGATCCGCTTTGGTCGGCAGGGTCTTGTCGGACGCAAACCGCATCGAAGCCCCCTGATCGACCCATAACATCACGGATTGCGCGATCTGCCATTCCCGTTCACGTACGAACTGCTGATCCCCCCGCGCCGAGCGGCGGTGATCGATCATGCGACGGCTGTCGCCGACCTGCGCCGGGCGGTATTGCCAGAAATCATCCCCCATCCCGGACCGCCGTCGACCGTGGTCGCCCAGCAGAACGGTTCCGGCCAAGTGCTCGGCCCTCGCCAAAAGGGGCGGCAGCCGCGATGTCTCGGCTTCAGATCTTTCGCGAAGGGTCAGCTCGGCATTCACGCCGCGGCCTCGGTCCGGATCAGCCTGACAGCGGTCGAGTCAATCAGCTCTGCAAGGCTGTCACCACGCGCCCTTGCCGCAAAGTTCAGTGCCATCCGGTGGCTGAGCACCGGGCGCGCCATATCCAGAACATCCTCGGCATTTGGTGCCAGGCGTCCCTGCAACATGGCACGCGCCCGCACCGTCATCATCAGCGCCTGCGCGGCACGGGGGCCCGGACCCCAGGCCACGGTTTCGGCAACCCGTTCGGACACACCGGGTTCTTCGGGGCGGAAGGCCCGCACGAGATCAAGAATCAGTTCAACGACGGATTCTCCGACCGGCATCCGGCGCAACAAGACCTGCGCAGCCAGCAACTCTTCCTTGCTGAAAATCTGATGCGCCTCTTCCTCTTCAACCCCGGTCGTGGCCAGCAGAATATCCCGCTCGGTCTGGCGGTCGGGGTATTCGACGTCAATCTGCACCAGGAACCGGTCAAGCTGGGCTTCGGGCAGCGGGTAGGTGCCTTCCTGTTCGATCGGGTTCTGCGTTGCCAGCACGTGGAACGGCGTACCCAATGAACGGTCCTCGCCTGCCACGGTAACGGTGCGTTCCTGCATCGCCTGCAACAGCGCCGATTGTGTCCGCGGGCTTGCCCGGTTGATTTCATCCGCCATCAACAACTGACAGAAGATCGGGCCGGGAATGAACCGGAAATGGCGGCTGCCATCGTCGGCAGTGTCCAGAACCTCGGAACCAAGAATATCGGCGGGCATCAGATCGGGCGTGAACTGAATGCGACTGCCATGCAGGCCCATCACCGTCGACAGAGTCTCGACCAAGCGTGTCTTGCCCAAACCCGGCAGACCGATCAACAGGGCATGGCCGCCGCACAAAAGTGCGGTCAGCGTCAGGTCCACGACCCTCTCCTGCCCGATGAAGCGGCGGGTGATCGAGGCCTTGGCCTCTTGCAGCTTGTTTTCCAGCGCTTCGATCTCGGCTACGAGGTCGGCAGGTTCGGTCATGACTTTCCCTTCCGTGGACTAATATGATTGAAGTGTATCGCGCTGAGAGGAAATGGCAAAAGCAATGAGCGGACAAAAACCTGTGAAACCGTCGCCAGATGGTCTGGCGGCATCGGTCAAAGCGGCCAAAACCAACGGTTTACCGCCCGTTCACCTCTGGAATCCTCCGTTTTGCGGCGATCTGGACATCAAGATCGCAAAAGATGGCACATGGAGTTATTTAGGCTCACCCATCAACCGTTTCGAGCTTGTGAAGCTTTTTTCCTCAATTCTTAAGAAGGAAGACGGCAAGTACTTCCTCGTCACCCCGGTCGAGAAGGTGGGAATCACTGTCGAAGACGCGCCGTTTGTCGCTGTGGATTTCGACCGGGACGGGGATGGAAAGGACCAGTCCTTGACCTTCACAACCCATGTTGGCGACAGGGCTGTGGCCGGAGCTGATCATCCGATACGAATTGTTATCGACCCTGAAACAGACGAACCCTCACCCTACATATTGATCCGCGACAACCTCGAAGCTCGGATAGACCGCAAAAGCTTTTACCGCCTCGTCGAGATCGGAACGTACCATGACGGCTGGTTCGGTGTTTGGTCAGGCAGGCAGTTCTTTGGCCTGATCCCCTCAGCCGACCTGAGCTGACCGTGGCGCGCGATCCTGTGCCAGCACGACAGCCATTGCAACAATGCTCGCACCCAATGCCCGGGTCCAGTTCCATTCGTCCCCCAGCATCAGCATGATCAGCATCACGTAGAACGGCGCGACATTGATGTGAAAAGAGGCCAGCGCCACGCCTAGCTTGCCGACGGAGGTGATGAAAAATACCTGGCTGAGACCCATTGAGATAAGCGCATAGATCATCAGCATGCCTGCCTGTTGCATGTCGAACGCAGTTGCAGGCATCACGTCCAGACCAAACTGCGCCGATCCGAAAACCAGCAGCGATGCCATGGCCAGCCCTCCGACAAAGGTGATCGTCGTGCGTCCGGTCTGGCTCAGTTCGGCGAAATCCCGGGCGGTTGCCATGCTGGCCCAGCAAAATAGCACCGTTGATCCAACCGCACAGGCCGCGCCCAGACCCAACTGGGCCGGGGCCAAGGCGCTGGTGGCGATCAACCCGCCGACAATCGATACAGCTACGCCCAGCGCAAAATTCCACTTCAGCCGGCGTGTGCCAGCAGCCAATTCAAGCAATGTGGCCACCAAAGGTGCGCAAGAGACGATGATTGCCACCGTCACCGGGTCGGTTAGCTTTTGCGCCAAGATCAACAGGAACATTCCCAACCCGATTCCAAGGCCGCCGACGGTCATTGCATGACCCCAGCGGGCTGAAACAACCCGGCGCGGCCCGTCCAGAATCACCCAGACCGGCACCATCACCAACACGGCCAGCGCCAGTCGCGCGGCCAACAGGGCGACGGGCGGCCATGTTTGCAACAGCACTTCGGCCGCCGGAAACCCGGCCGCCCATGTCAGCATCGATGCCACCGCCAACCCATTGCCCGACAAGGCAGAATGCTGTCCCGCCGGCGCAGAAAGGCTGTTCCCGCGGACGGGGTCTGGGCTCATCGCCATCGTTTTCAAACCTTCCATTGGCACGGCGTCAGAAAATTGATTCGCCGCAATGCAGGAAGCGTTTCCGATTTCATCGGGTCGATCTGGTCGAATTTCGACAAACTGTCGTTTTCTGTCACTTTCACAGAAATCAACGCGCGGATAGGGTCGGGCCACCAGAAATCCATGGGCCGCCTATGCCAAAATTCGCCGCGAATATCTCATTGCTCTTTGCCGAACTTCCGTATCTGGATCGGTTTCAGGCAGCGGCAGATGCCGGGTTCCAGGCGGTCGAGATCCTGTTTCCGTACGAACTTGCTGCAAAAGAAACCCGGCGTGCCTTGCTGGCCAACGGGCTCGAACTGGTTCTGATCAACGCGCCCCCGCCGAATTATACCGGTGGCGTGCCGGGTTATGCCGCCATCCCCGGCGGTGCGTCCCGGTTTCAGTCTGATATCCGCCGCGTTCTGCGCTACGCTCAGGTGCTGCGGCCGGGCTTCATTCATATCATGTCCGGATACGCGGCCGGGACGGATGCGTTGGACTGCTTCGTGCAAAACTTACAGTGGGCCGCCGATTTCGCACCGCAGCAGACTTTCACGATCGAACCCCTCAATCCGATGTCCCAACCCGGCTATTTCCTGAACGACTATGATCTGGCGACCGAGGTACTTGGCCGCGTGGATCGCCCGAATGTCGGTCTGCAATATGACAGTTTTCACGCACATATGATCCACGGCGACGCGCTGGCCGTCTGGGAGCGTTTTCACCCCAGTGTTGTCCACGCCCAGATCGGGGCCGCCCCCGAACGTTCTGAACCGGGGCTCGGGCCTACGGATTTCGCGCAGCTTTTCGCGGCAATGGATGAAGCTGGTTACACCGGTTGGGTCAGCGCCGAATACGCGCCTTCGACGGCTCGAACAGATGCGACCCTGGCTTGGATGCGACGTTGACGCCGTTCATCGGGCTGGAATTCGCTGCCCGAAAGGCGCACAAAACGGGCAAACCGCTTTCGAGGATGCCCGATATGATTCCTGCCCGCTTTGCCCATGCCATCTTTGGACTGATCATGTCAGGACTGATGTCGTGCATTGTCACCGGGATCGCTACGGTCAAGGCAGTCGGGTTCCATCCTGAAACGCTTGGTGACTGGATGGCGTCCTGGGCCTTTTGCTGGCCCATCGCGTTCACGGTGATCCTGGTCCTTGGACCTTCGGTCAAACGTATGGTCGAAGGGTGGGTCAGGCCACAGGGCTGACCCGGAAGGCTGACCTGGTGCTAGTGCGCCTCGGCCCAGTTCGCACCCTGGCCAGCATCCACGCTCAGCTTCACATCCAGTTTCACCGCCGGGTCCGAGGCACCCTCCATCACCTCGCGCGCCACGTCGATCAGCGGATCCACGGAATCCTCAGCGACTTCGAACAACAGTTCGTCATGGACCTGCAACAGCATCTTGGCGGGCAGCCCATTGATCGCACCCGGCATCCGCACCATCGCGCGCCGGATCACATCCGCCGCCGTGCCCTGAATCGGCGCGTTGATCGCCGCCCGGCGCGAGAATCCTGCATGCGGCCCCTTGGCGTTGATCTCGGGCGTGTGGATTTTGCGCCCGAACAGGGTTTGGACATAACCGTGCTCTTTGGCAAATGCCACCGTGTCATCCATATACTGGCGAATGCCCGGAAAGCGTTCGAAATAGCGGTCGATGAATCCCTGTGCCTCGGCCCGCGGGATGCGCAGGTTGCGCGCCAGGCCGAAGCCCGAGATGCCATAGATCACGCCAAAGTTGATCGCCTTGGCCTGACGACGGATATCCGGCGTCATCTCATCCAGCGGCACGTCGAACATCTCGGATGCCGTCATCGCGTGAATGTCCAGCCCGTCGGCAAAGGCCTGTTTCAGGGTCGAAATGTCGGCGATATGCGCCAGGATGCGCAGCTCGATCTGGCTGTAGTCGAGGCTGACCAGAACATTGCCCGGCTCGGCGACAAAGGCCTCGCGGATGCGGCGGCCCTCCTCGGTGCGCACGGGGATATTCTGCAAATTGGGGTCGGTCGAGGCCAGACGTCCGGTATTCGCCCCGGTGATGGCATAAGACGTGTGCACCCGGCCCGTGTCGGGGTTGATATGGGTCTGAAGCGCGTCGGTATAGGTTGATTTCAGCTTGGACAACTGGCGCCAATCCAGCACCCTGCGCGGCAGTTCATGCTCGGTCGCCAGATCTTCCAAAATATCAGCCCCGGTCGAGTACTTGCCGGTCTTGCCCTTCTTGCCACCTTCCAGGCCCATCTTGTCGAACAGTATCTCACCCAACTGCGCGGGTGAGCCGACATTGAAGTTCTCACCCGCCAGTTCGTGGATTTCAGCCTCTAAACCGGCCATTTTCTGGGCAAAGGCGTTCGACATACGGCTCAGCACGTCGCGGTCGACCTTGATGCCATGCATCTCCATCTCGGCCAGAACCGGCACAAGTGGTCGTTCGAGCGTCTCGTAGACAGTCGTCACCTGCACCCGGTGGAGCTGCGGTTTGAACAGTTGCCACAGGCGCAGCGTTATATCCGCATCCTCGGCGGCATAGGCGGTGGCCTCGTCGATCGGCACCTTGTCGAAGGTGATCGCAGATTTGCCTGACCCCAGCAGCGGCTTTATCGGGATCGGCGTGTGGCTGAGATACCGTTCCGAGAGCGTATCCATGCCGTGCCCATGCTCACCGCCATGCATGGCATAGGACATCAGCATCGTATCATCGATCGGGGCCACATCGATACCGTGACGCCGGAAAATCTTGGCATCGTATTTCATGTTCTGCCCGATTTTGATGATCGAGGGGTCCTCAAGCACCGGCTTCAGCAGCGTCAGCGCCTCATCCAGAGGCATTTGCCCTTCAGCCAGCGCGTCCGACCCGAACAGATCATCCGCCGCACCATCGCGGTGGGTCAGCGGGATGTAACAGGCTTCGCCGGCCTCGACACACAGCGAAATACCGACCAGATCCGCGATCATTTCATTCAGACCGGTGGTTTCGGTATCAACAGCGATCCAACCTCGTTCATGGGCCAGATCGATCCACTTTTGCAAAGCCGCTGCATCACGGACACATTCATACCTTGCCGCGTCAAACGGGATCGTCTCGGCCTCAACTTCTTTGGCCGCAGGCGCCGGAGCGTCGGCGATGGCCGGCGCTTCGGCCCCCAGCTTGTCGGCGATCCGTTTGGTCAGTGTGCGGAATTCCATATCCGCCAGAAAACCCAGCAGGGTCTCTGCATCGGGCTCTCTCACTTCAAGGTCATCCAGCGTGAAATCCAGCGGTGTGTTCTCGTCCAGCTGCACCAGTTTCTTCGACAGTTCGATCTGATCGCGCTTTTCGATCAGGGTTTGTCGGCGCTTGGGCTGTTTGATTTCCTCGGCCCGGTCCAGCAGTGTTTCCAGATCACCGTATTCGTTGATCAACAGCGCCGCCGTCTTGACCCCGATTCCCGGAGCGCCCGGCACATTGTCAACGGAATCCCCCGCCAGCGCCTGAACATCCACAACGCGCTCAGGAGCAACTCCAAACTTCTCGATCACCCCGTCCCGGTCGATACGCTTGTTCTTCATCGCATCCAGCATCTCGACGCCGTCACCGACCAACTGCATCAGATCCTTGTCAGAGCTTACGATGGTCACGCGGCCCCCAGCCTCGCGCGCCTGCACGGTCAGGGTGGCGATGATGTCGTCGGCCTCATAGCCTTCGAGTTCCTTGCAGGCGATATTGAATGCCTTTGTCGCCTCGCGGGTCAGTGGAATTTGCGGGCGCAGGTCCTCGGGCATTGCTTCGCGGTTGGCCTTGTACAGGTCGTACAGATCATTCCGGAATGTGTGCGACCCCTTGTCGAAAATCACCGCCACATGGGTTGGCGCATCCGGCCCGGTGTTCCCTTCGACATATTTCTGAAGCATGTTGCAGAACCCGGACACCGCCCCAATCGGCAGACCATCCGACTTGCGGGTTAGCGGAGGCAGCGCGTGATAGGCCCTGAAAATAAAGGCCGATCCGTCGATCAGATGCAGGTGACATCCTTTTCCGAAATTGCTCATGCGCGCGCTCCCTGTCGGTCAGGGATGGTTCTGCCACAGGGTCACGCGGGTGACCAGCCAAGAACGCAGCCTAACCGCCAAACAATCCCGAGAAGACGTCAGAGAAACTGTTCAGCAAAGCCATGATCACCAACACCCCCAGCAACGCAAAAAACGCAAAGGCAAAGAACTGGAACAGGATTGCCCCCGTACCTATAACCATTCCGGCGATGGCAGGGCGCCGCTTTTCGTGACGCAGGATGCCAACGGCCGAGATGACGATCGCAAGCCCGCCAAGCATGGCGACACCGATCCGCAGGAAATCATCCAGATCGCGGGCGCGGGCAACGGGCTCGGGTTGTTCCATCCCCGCGGCGGCCCTCAGTGTCGATTTGCCGATTTCGGCCGCCAGTTCGCCCAGCGACACACCCGCAGTCTGCTGAGGTGCAAAGGGCCCCGCCCAGAATACGAACAACACAGCAAACAATGCCAAAGACGCGATGCAGAACCCAACCCAGCCGAAAACCGGGTTAACATTGTCAGTGGCCGAAATTCCGGTCATCACGTATCCCTGCTTTGGTTGTGCCAAAGCACTAACATGAAAACCGAGGCAAGATTTGGGCAAAACCCGGCTGGTCGGGCAATCAGCCCTGTTCACGGCCCTTCAGCACATATTTGCAGTCGCAATACGGGCATTCGACCCAGCCTGTATCCTCGGGGATTTGCAGCCAGACGCGCGGATGGCCCAATGCGCCTTCGCCGCCGTCACAGGCGACACGGGCGGTTTCGACGATCTTGGTTTCCGGCGCTTCGATGGTCACGGCTGGCGATCCTTCTTCGGTTGTCGGCCTCGCGGGCATGTATTAGGTGCGTTTATGAGCGATGAGCAATCCGGGGGCAAGAGCCACATGAGCGATGCGGCAATCAGGATCGAAGGTCTGCGCAAGACCTATCGTGGCGGCAAGGGTCAGCCCGAGAAACACGCGCTGAAAGGCATTGATTTGACTGTTCCCAGGGGCTCGGTTTTCGGGCTGCTGGGCCCGAACGGCGCCGGGAAATCGACCCTGATCAATATTCTCGCCGGGTTGGTGGTGAAGTCTTCGGGCCGTGTATCGATCTGGGGCTTCGATCAGGATCAGAATCCGCGACAGTCCCGCGCCGCGATTGGTGTGATGCCGCAAGAGCTGAACCTTGACCCGTTCTTCACCCCGCGCGGCGCGCTCGAGGTGCAGGCAGGCCTGTACGGCGTTCCGAAATCCGAACGTCGCAGCGATGAAATCCTTGAACTGGTCGGCCTCAGCGACAAGGCCGAGGCCTATGCCCGCACGCTGTCGGGCGGGATGCGGCGGCGGCTGCTGCTGGCCAAGGCGCTGGTGCATCACCCGAAAATCCTAGTGTTGGACGAACCCACGGCGGGCGTCGATATCGAACTGCGCCAGATGCTGTGGGCCAATGTGCGCAAGCTGAACCAGCAGGGCGTGACCATCATCCTGACCACCCACTATCTGGAAGAAGCGCAGGAGATGTGCGACGAAATCGCCATCATCAACCACGGTGAAAAGATCGCTCAGGACAGTACCGTCAACCTGCTGGGCCGCATGGACAGCCGGACCATGGTCATTGTTCCCGACACCCCGGTGGTCGACCTGCCGGTGACCGAAGGCGTCGAGGCCAGCTTACGTGAAGACGGCAGCCTAATACTGCAATATCGCAGCGCCCGGACCAGCGCCGAGCAGGTTCTGGAATCCGTCCGGGCGGCGGGCATCCGCATCCGCGACGTGCGTACCGAAGAGGCCGATCTCGAGGATGTGTTCCTGGCCCTGACCTCCTCGCGCACCGACGATGCCCCGGCCGACGATCAGGACCAGCCGCGCCGGGGCCTGCACCGGGTCAAGCTCTAAACCCGGTCGATCCGTGCTTGGTAGCAGTTGTTCCGCGCCGATCTGACGTGGATATAGGCCACATCCAGGCGGGCAAAAATATCGCTGACTTTTGCGCCGATCTGATCTTTGGGCGTGATTGCCCCGGTGCCATAGACGATCCGGTCATCTGGTCCATACCCCTTGATCAGATAGTCGGGTGCAGTGGTCAAGATCTCGGGCAGGGCGTCGCCTTCATAGCGCTCGCAAGGCGTTGCGCACAGAAAAATCGGCCCTGTTTCAGCGTATGGATGTGGCTCTAAAAAGGGGCGATGCGCCAATATCAGCATCTCTGCGCCTTCGGGAATGTTCTTCAGGCAGTGGCGACAGGGATTGCCAGCCCCCGACGAAACGGCGCGCTCGGGCGCGGCGCCATATTCATCAGGCTGACCTGCCTGAAGGGCGCGGACTTCGTCAGTGGGCAGAGCGGTGATCTTGAACATATCAGGTCTCCTTTTTCTGCAACCATGCGCGCCTGGCCTGGTCCAGGCGACCCGTTTTCTGCGCAAAGGACTCGAAAAAGAACAAAACGTGAATATAATGTGGAATCGCCATGTATGCCGAGCTATCGATCACGTCGAACTTCACCTTCCTCACCGGGGCTTCGCACCCCGAGGAGTACATGGAGCGCGCCGTCACCCTGGGCCTGCCCGCCATCGCCATCGCCGATGACAACTCGGTGGCCGGCATCGTCCGCGCCCATACCCAGGCGCGCGAGATCGCCCGCAAGGTGCGCGAGCGCCGCGCGTGGGAGGAGCAGAACACGCCCATCGGCCCGCCCTGCCCCGATCACATCCCGAAACCACCCTCGTTCCCGGTGCATGCAGTGCCGCGCCTGATCCCGGCGGCGCGGCTGATTTTTACCGATGCCCCGCCCGTCACCGCCCTGCCCATCAACCGGCAGGGCTGGGCCAGCCTGTGCCGCCTCCTGTCCACCGGACGGCTGCGCGCGGCCAAGGGCGAGTGCATCCTGCACCTGTCCGACCTGCTGGAATTTTCCGACGGTCTGCACCTGCTACTCTGGCCACAGGCGGGCCGTCCGAGCGGCGGCGCGAGCGGGTGGCGAACACAGGCGCAACAGCTGACGCGCCGCTTTGCCGGGCGCATGCATCTGCTGATGCATCCCCGCTATGACGGGGCGGATGCGGCATTTTTCCATTTGTTAGAGACTGAATCATATCATCTGGGCCTGCCCACAATCGCCAGCGCCGCACCGATGATGCATCACGGGTCGCGCCGCAAGCTGGGTGATGTGCTGACCGCGATCCGCCTGCGCCGCAAGGTGGACGATCTGGGCCGCCACGCGCTGGCCAATGGCGAACAGCGCCTGCGCTCGGAACCCGAGATGCTGCGCATCTTCAAGGGCTTTGAGGACGCCGTGGCCCGCGCTTATGCGCTCAGCCAGGAACTCACATTCTCGCTGGACGAGCTGCGCTATGAATATCCCAGCGAGGGCAGCGACAAGGAAACCCCGACCCAGCGCCTGCATCGGCTGGCGCATGAAGGGTTGAAATGGCGCTATCCCGCCGGGGCGTCCGAGAAAGCCCAAAAGATGCTGGCGCATGAACTGACGCTGATCGGCAAGCTGAAATACGAACCCTACTTCTTGACCGTCCGCGACATCGTCCATTTCGCGCGCTCGCGCGGTATCCTGTGCCAGGGGCGCGGCTCGGCGGCGAACTCTGTCGTCTGTTTCTGTCTCGGCATCACCGAGGTCAGCCCCGAGATGGGCACCATGGTGTTCGAACGTTTCGTCTCCGAGGCGCGGGACGAGCCGCCCGACATCGACGTGGATTTCGAACATGAACGCCGCGAAGAGGTAATCCAGCACATCTATGAACGCTATGGCCGCCACCGCGCGGGGCTGTGCGCCACGGTGATCCACTATCGCGGCAAGCGCGCCATCCGCGAGGTGGGCCGCGCCATGGGCCTGACCGAGGACACGATTTCCGCCCTGTCCTCGCAGCTGTGGGGGTTCTTCTCGGCCTCGGGGCTCGAGGCCGAGCGGATGCGCGAAATCGGCCTCGACCCCGAGGATCACCGCCTGAAACAGATTCTAACATTGGTGCATCAGATCAACGGGTTCCCTCGCCACCTATCCCAGCATGTGGGCGGGTTCATCATCACCGAGGGCCGTCTGGACGAGCTGGTGCCCATCGAGAACGCCACCATGGAGGACCGCACCGTCATCTGCTGGGACAAGGATGACATCGATTCCTTGGGCATCCTCAAGGTCGATGTTCTGAGCCTGGGGATGCTGACCTGCATCCGCAAGGCCTTCGACCTGATCGGCCAGCATCATCAGACCAGCTATACGCTCGCCACCCTGCCGCCCGAGGACCCGGCGGTCTATGACATGCTGTGCAAGGCAGACTCGGTGGGCGTGTTCCAGGTGGAATCACGTGCGCAGATGAACTTCCTCCCCCGGATGCGGCCGCGCAATTTCTATGATCTGGTGATCGAGGTCGCCATCATCCGCCCCGGCCCCATCCAGGGCGACATGGTGCATCCCTATATCCGCCGCCGGAACGGAGAGGAGGAGGTCAGCTTCCCCTCGGACGCACTGGGCGAGGTGCTGGGCAAGACGCTGGGCGTGCCGCTGTTTCAGGAACAGGCGATGCAGATCGCCATCGTCGGCGCGGGCTTCACCCCCGAACAGGCCGACCGGCTGCGGCGGTCGCTGGCGACCTTCAAGAAACACGGCAATGTCAGCGAATTCCGCACCCTGTTCCTGCGCGGGATGCAGCGCAACGGCTATGACGCCGAATTTGCCGAGCGCTGTTTCTCGCAGATCGAGGGGTTCGGCTCCTACGGATTCCCCGAAAGCCACGCGGCCAGCTTTGCGCTGCTGGTCTATGCCAGCGCCTGGATCAAGTGCCACCATCCGGGCATCTTCGCCTGCGCGCTGCTGAACTCGCAACCGATGGGGTTCTATGCCCCCGCCCAAATCGTGCGCGATGCGCGCGAACATGGCGTGCAGGTGCGCCCGGTCTGCATCAATGCCAGCTTCTGGGACAACGTGATGGAGCCCGACGGCCATGGCGGGCTGGCCCTGCGGCTGGGCTTTCGCCAGATCAAAGGCCTCAGCGAAGAGGACGCCAGCTGGCTGACCGCCGCGCGCGGCAATGGCTATCATCAGGTTGACGACGTCTGGCGCCGCGCGGGCCTTGGCCCCTCGGTGATCGAGCGTCTGGCCGAGGCCGATGCCTTTGCCGCCTGCGGCCTGACCCGGCGCGAGGCGCTGTGGCAGGCCAAGGCGATCGCCACCGCCAGGCCCCTGCCGCTGTTCGCGCAGGATCTGGAAGGCGAGGCGCTGGACGAGCCCGCCGCCCATCTGCCCGGGATGTCGCTGGGCGAACAGGTGGTCGAGGATTACGTCGCCACCCGCCTGAGCCTGCGGGCGCATCCCGTGGCTCTGCTGCGGCACCTGCTGACGCCAGGGCAGCGCGACAATACCACCTCTGTCACATAACGCCGGAACCGCCTATCTGCCAAAAAACAGAGGCGAAAACAGGCCACCATGACCAGACCAACCCTTCCGCCGCGCTTTCCCGCGACGCCCGAGCAGATCAACGCACAGGTTCGCGCCTTTTACGCCCGTGTGCGGAAAGACTCGGTACTTGGCCCGGTATTCGCCAACCATGTCACAGACTGGCCCGCGCATGAGGAAAAGATCGCATCCTTCTGGCGCAACGCCATCCTGTTCGAGCGCAGCTATGACGGCAACCCGCAGCGGGTGCATATCGAACGACCGGACGTAAAGCCCGAGATGTTCGCCCATTGGCTGGACCTGTTCCAAGAGGTCGCCACCCAGATCCTGCCCCCGGAAACCGCCACACCATGGGTTGCTCTGGCGCGCCGCATCGGTGTTGGGATGAAGGTCGGGGTGCAATCGGCCCGCCAGCCCAAGGACGCGCCACCGATCCTGCGTTGAGCCCACGGCATGGCTGCCTTGCGATGTTAGCGGTAAATTAGGGGCTATGCGGGTCGAGAAAATAGGGTTAGTCAGAGACAAGACAGCCCCTTTTGCGCTGCCCCTTCACATCGACACATCACCCGAGGCCGACCCATGAGCACTCAGAACACCACCCTCCGGGGTCTTGGCTATGCATTCGCGGGCTTTGCGGTCTTTGCCACCCATGACGCGCTGATCAAGACGCTGGGCGGGACCTACTCGGTGATGCAGATCATCTTTTTTGCCACGCTGTTTTCCTTTGTCCCGATGGCCGTGACGATCTTGACGGACCGGACCACGGGCAACTTCCGGCCGCATCACCCCTGGTTGGTGTTGCTGCGCTCAGGTCTGATGGTCACGGCCATGTCCTGCGCGTTCTATGCCTTTTCGGTCCTGCCCCTGGCCGAGGTCTATTCGTTGCTGTTTTCTTTCCCGCTGATCGTCACGGTCCTGTCGATTCCGATACTGGGCGAAGTCGTCCGGGCCCAGCGCTGGGCTGCGGTTGGCGTGGGTCTGATCGGGGTGCTGATCGTTCTGCGCCCCGGCGCAACGGATATCACGCTCGGCCATCTGGCCGCCCTGATGGCCGCATTCTGCAGCGCCTTCGCATCGGTGCTGGTGCGCAAGATCGGAAACGAGGAACGCTCGGCCGTACTGATCCTGTATCCGATGCTGCTGGCGATCGTGGTCATGAGCCTGGCCCAACCGGCCGTTTATCAGCCGCCGTCCCTGTTGCATCTGGCCATGATGGCGCTGGTCGGCGTGTTTTCCGTGATCGCCCAGCACCTGATCATCCTGGCCTATCGCGCTGCACCCGCCGGCGTGGTCGCGCCCAGCCAGTACAGCCAGATCATCTGGGCCACGATATTCGGCATGATGTTCTTTGGCGAAACGCCCGACATGTGGGTCGCAGTCGGGGCCAGCATCATCATCGCGTCCGGTGTGTTCGTTGTCTGGCGCGAGAGCCGGGCCAATGTATCGCCGAACAAGCCGGTTCTGCGCGTCCGCTCGCCGCGCTCTGACACCGGCGCCTCGGCGCGGCCAGGGTCGTAGGGCGGCCGCTACTGATCTTTCAGTCTGATCTTCCGGTCACCGTTTTCGCCTGTTTCCTCGAACTTCCCGGTGGCTCGTACCAAATCGCTCAGCCGCTTGAAGCCGTAGGTTCGCGTGTCAAAATCCGGATAGTTCATGCTGAGCTGACTGCCGACCCAGCCAAGGCCGGCCCATCCGTCCGGTTCCTCGGATTTGAGCACGACATTCCGGATCAACTGATAAGCATGGTTCAGCTCTTGTTTGGGAGAGGGCTTCTTAGCTTTCTCCGGGGAATCGTTCACCTGCACCTCCTCCTTTTTGATATTCTCGATGTAGATGAACCGGTTGCAAGCCGCGACAAAGGCTTTGGGCGTCTTTTCTTCGCCGATCCCGAACACACTCAACCCTTGTTCTCGGATCCGGCTGGCAAGCCGGGTAAAGTCGCTGTCTGACGACACCAGTACAAACCCACCGAACCGGCCAGAATGCAATATGTCCATGGCATCAATCACAAGGGCGATGTCCCCGGCGTTCTTGCCAGTGGTATTGGCGAATTGCTGGTGCGGAACGATGGCATATTCCGCCAGCTTCTCAGCACTCCAGCCTTGCGGGGTACCGCCCGAGAAATCTCCGTAGATCCGGCGCAGGCTTGCCTCACCCAATGTGGCAACTTCTTCGAAAATCTCGGCAACATGCTTTGCCGGAACATTCTCGGCGTCAATCAGAACGGCCAGGCGTTCCGTTGCTTCAGTGGTCAATTTAGTCCCTCTATTCAGATATTTATCAATATCCTGAAGATAGGAGACAAAAAGGGCGGGTTAAACCCCGCCCTTGCAATTTCTGGTTGTCAGTAAATCACCACCGACCGGATGCTTTCGCCCTTATGCATCAGGTCGAAGCCGGTGTTGATGTCGTCCAGACCCATGGTGTGGGTGATCATCGGGTCGATCTCGATCTTCCCTTCCATGTACCAGTCGACGATCTTGGGCACGTCCGTGCGCCCACGTGCACCGCCGAAAGCGGTGCCGCGCCACGACCGGCCTGTGACCAGCTGGAACGGACGGGTCGAGATCTCGGCCCCTGCGGGTGCGACGCCGATGATGATCGACTCACCCCAGCCTTTATGCGCCGATTCCAGCGCCGCGCGCATCACCTGCACGTTGCCTGTTGCATCAAAGGTGTAATCCGCGCCGCCCTTGGTCAGGTTCACCAGATAGGGCACCAGATCGCCCTCGACCTCGGACGGGTTGACGAAATCGGTCATGCCGAACTTGGTGGCCATCTCGACCTTGGCGGGGTTCAGGTCGACGCCGACGATCTGATCGGCCCCGGCCAGACGCAGGCCCTGAATCACGTTCAGACCGATCCCGCCCAGACCGAACACGATGGCGCGGCTGCCGATTTCAACCTTGGCAGTGTTGATCACCGCGCCGATGCCCGTGGTCACGCCGCAGCCGATATAGCAGATCTTGTCGAACGGCGCGTCCTCGCGCACCTTGGCCAGCGCGATTTCCGGCAGGACCGTATGGTTCGAGAAGGTCGAGCAGCCCATGTAATGCAGGATCGGATCGCCATCCAGCGTCGAAAACCGCGAGGTGCCATCGGGCATCAGCCCCTGGCCCTGCGTCTCGCGGATAGCCTGGCACAGGTTGGTCTTGGGATGCAGACAGTATTCGCACTCGCGACATTCGGGGGTGTAGAGCGGGATCACGTGATCGCCCGGCTTCAGGCTGGTCACACCCGGACCGACCTCGACCACCACGCCGGCGCCCTCGTGGCCCAGAATGGCCGGGAACAGGCCTTCGGGGTCGGCGCCCGACAAGGTGAATTCATCCGTATGACAGATGCCAGTGGCCTTGATTTCAACCAGAACCTCGCCCGCCTTTGGGCCTTCAAGGTTCACATCCATCACTTCCAAAGGTTTGCCCGCCTGTACGGCGACGGCAGCACGGGTACGCATGGTACTTATCTCCCTGTCACTTTTGCCCCGACCCTGCGTCAAATACAGGGTGTTTTCAACTGTGCTTTCTTGGCAGGTTGGCTAATTGTTTGATATTGCAGAAACGACATTGCCAGAATGAGGAACGCCAATGCACCGTTTTTTACCGATCTTTATCTTTCTGGCGGCCTGCGCAGACACAAGCGTTCCGCAGGATGTCGCCACCACCTCAGAAGACGCTCCTGTTGATCTGGCATTTTGCAAGGGCGAGCCCTTTGCCGAAACGGTCGGTCAGCCCGTATCAACGATTCAAGCCGACCTTCCCGAACGGTCTCGTGTTTTGGGCCCGGATGACATCGCCACACAGGATTACCGTATCGACAGGCTGAACGTCTATGTGAACGACGCCGGTGTTATTCAGCGTCTGACCTGCGGGTAAGCGTGGACTCGGCAGGTGATTCTGAATTAAGAACAAAATAAGAACATCAATGATGCCTGCCGATGCCCAAACGCCGAATTCTTTCGCTGTGGTTTCCCCGTCTGGGGGCCGAACGGCTGGTCCGCGCCGCGCGGGGCCTGCATAGCGGGCCTTTGGCCGTTGTGGCCGAACAGTCGAACATGCAGATCGTCACGTCGTTGAATGCCGAGGCACAGGCCGCCGGATTGCGCGTGGGTCAGCCGGTACGCGATGCCCATGCCATGTGCGCCAGCTTGATCACCCGCCCTCGCAACGCCCCGGCCGAGGCTGCGTTTCTGACCGCGCTGCGCCGCTGGGCGGGCAAGTTCAGCCCATGGGTGGCCGAAGAGGCCCCCGATGGCCTGATCGTTGACCTGTCAGGCTGTGCCCATCTGTTCGGCGGTGAAGAGACCTTGCTGAGCGTGCTTGAGACCGACTGCGCCGACATGGGCCTGAGCGTGCAGATGGGTATCGCCGACACGCTGGGCGCGGCCTGGGCGCTGGCCCGCTATGCCGGGCAAGAGGCCACGTCTGACCGCAACGGCGACGCCATCAACCAAGAGGCCCGCGCCACCCGCGCCCGGGCAAGCAAGCGGCGGCACTGGACCAGGGGCGGGGCCGCGCCACAGGTGATGGCGCTGGGCGGTGGCGCGCGGATTGCCGCGCCGGGGCAGGCCTATGGCGCGCTCAGCCCCCTGCCCATCGCGGCGCTGCGGCTGGACGATCAGACCGTGGCGCAACTGAACCGCCTGGGCCTGCGCCGGATCGGTGATCTGCTGGGCCAGCCGCGTGCCAGTTTGGCACGGCGGTTCGGCCGCGGGCTGGTGTTGCGTCTGGATCAGGCCATGGGCAGCGCGCCCGAGCCGGTCTCGCCCGCCCGTCCGCCACATCACTTTGCAGTGCGGATGACTCTGCCCAACCCGATTGGCCTGGTCGAAGACGTGATGGCCGCTGTCGATCGGATTCTGCCAACGCTCTGCACCAAACTGGAAGAGAAGGGGCGCGGGGCCCGCACGCTGCGGCTGGAAGCCCACCGTGCGGATCAGGCCGCTGAAATCATCGAGATCGGCCTGGCCCGTCCGACCTATGACAAAAATCGCATTCGCCCTTTGTTAGAGATGAAAGTTGACAAGATCGACGCAGGCTATGGCATCGACTTGCTGCGGCTTGAAGCGATCCAGACAGAACCCATCCACGCCCGCACCATCGCCGGTCATGCCGAAGCGCGCCGCGTGGCCTGCAACCGGCTTGAGGGCAATACAGCCGTGGATGACCTTACGGCCAAGCTGGGCGCGCGGGTCGGGCTGGACGCGATCACCCGGCGGCATCCTGCGGCCTCTCATATCCCCGAGAAAACGGCGCAAACGCTGGCGGCGGCCTGGTCGGAACCCGCGCGCGACTGGCCTGCCCCGCCGCGCCCCCGCCCCTTGCTGATGTGGCAACCCGAACCCGTGATGGCCCCGGAAACCCCGAATGTGCCCTGCACCTTTCGCTGGCGTGGACGAGACTGGCAACTGGCACAGGCCACCGGCCCGGAACGCATCGCGCCGGAATGGTGGCTGGATGACCCCAACTGGCGCAGCGGTGTACGCGATTACTGGGTGGTGGTGACAGAACAAGGGGAGCGCCTGTGGTTGTTCTATGGGCACGGAGGCACGATGTCCGCCGGCTGGTTCTGTCAGGGACAGTTTTGTTAGAGTCTATTTCCCACGATAAACCAGCAGGTCCGGCAGGTAGTCAATCAGACGAATGAACCAGGAAAACGGTGCCGGAAAATCCGTACGGAAACGGCGACGCGCCATCGCATTGACCACGCGATCCGCCGCATCCTCGGGCGACATCAGCATCGGCATCTTGAAACCGTTCTTTTCGGTCAGGCGGGTTTTGATGAAGCCCGGATTGACGATACGCACCGTCACGCCCGTACCCGCCAGGTCGTGTCGCATCGTCTCGGCCAGAGAAATCAGCGCGGCCTTGCTGGCTCCGTACCCGATTGCGGCGGGCAGCCCGTGATACCCGGCCAGTGACCCGATCAAAGTAACCTCTCCCTGGCCTGCCCGGACAAAACCCGGAACGGTTTCACCCAGAACCCGTAGCGCACCCAGATAGTTCACATCGCTCATCCTGAGCGACGCCTCGGTGTCCCATTCGGCCGAACGCATGGGGTCATACGCACCTGCATTGTAAACCAGCCCGTCGACATGCCCCGCCTCGGCAACAGCCGAACGAACAGAGTCTAACTCGGTCACATCGCACCGGATCGCGCGCGCATCCGGCAGTTCAGAACACAGTTCGGACAACCGCTCAAGATTGCGCGCAGACAGGATCAGGGAAGCACCCTGTTGGCCAAGCGCATGCGCCAAAGCGCGACCCAGCCCTTCGCTTGCGCCGATGATCCAAATGGTTTTCCCGTCAAAGCTGCTCATGTGTGGGCCGATTCAGTTGTGTTTCACGATAATACGGCCTCGCATCCGCTTCGGATCAAAACGGTAGCGCAGGTCACGGAAGCTCAAACCAGAAGCCACAAGGTAGTGCATCTGTTAAAAACTTCTAATCGGATTGATCCACTTGTGCCTACCCTGCGTATCTTTTTGTAAACTGATACGTAAAGAGGCTGGAATGTTCGACGAACCCCGGGGTGTACGGAAGAAAATCGCGATTGTAGGTGCAGGCATTTCGGGACTTTCCGCCGCTTACTATCTTTCAGAAAACAACGACGTGACAGTCTATGAGGCCGAACCTCGGCTTGGTGGCCATGCCCGCACGGTGATGGCCGGAAAGAACGGGGATCAACCGGTCGATACGGGCTTCATAGTCTTCAACTATGCGACATATCCCTACCTGACCCGGCTGTTTGATGAGCTGGGCGTGCCCGTGATCGAAAGCGAGATGAGCTTTGGCGCGACAATCGACAATGGCCGCATTGAATACGGGTTGAACAATCTGCGCACACTGACCGCTCAAAAGCGCAATCTGGCGCGTCCGGCTTACTATAAAATGATCGCTGATATTCTGCGGTTTGGCAAAGAAGCCCCAGAAGCCGCCAAGGACGATGACACCACGATTGGCGAATTGGTGGACCAGCTGCGGTTGGGTCATTGGTTCCGGCACAATTATCTGATGCCGATGTGCGGTGCCATCTGGTCTACGCCGGTCGAGTTCGTGGATCAGTTCCCCGCACGCTCTTTGGTGCAGTTTTTCCGCAATCACGCTTTGCTGGCAAGTGGTCGCGCAAACCAGCATCAATGGTACACGGTCAAAGGCGGCAGCATAGAGTATGTCCGCCGGATCGACGCGGCCCTTCGTGCGCGGGGGGCAGAAATACGTCTGGCCAGCCCTGTTCAGAATGTATCCCGTGACGAGATGGGCGTCACCATCCACAGCCAGGGCGCCGTGGATCAGTTCGATGAAATCATCCTGGCCACCCATTCCGACCAGTCGCTTGCCATTTTGGGTGATGGCGCGACCCCCGCGGAAGCCGCTGCATTGGGCGCAATCCGCTACCAGCCCAATACGGCCATATTGCATTGTGACCCAGGTCAGATGCCAAAGCGGCGCGCCTGTTGGTCAAGCTGGACCTATCGTTCGCAAGCCGGAGATGTGGGGGTAACCTACTGGATGAACCGGCTTCAGAACATTCCGGACAGTGACCCGCTGTTTGTAACGCTGAACGCTTCATCAGAAATTCCCGCGGAAAAGATCTATGACCAGGTTGAATTTGCCCATCCGGTCTTCGACAAGGCCGCCCTGAAGGCGCAAGGGCAAATCCGCGAGATGCAGGGACAGAACCGAACTTGGTTTGCCGGTGCTTACAACCGGCACGGATTTCACGAAGACGGGATAGCCAGCGCGATGCATGTCGTTGCTCGAATAAATGGCGCCCCGCAAACCATCGGAGCTGACAATGGCATTCCTGGGAAAGACCCGGCCCTATCTGTTGCCGCTGAATAAGGCGATATGGCGCACAGCGTTTCTTGCACTTTCCTTGCTGATCCCTAATGGGCTGATCGCATCGCCGGTCACGGAAGAACTGAACGATGCCCAGCTGCGCGGAACCGCGACGTTCCGGTATCTGGGTTTGCCGATCTATGACGCCAAACTCTATACGCCCAAAGGTGCGCCGTTCAGTTGGAGCGAAGATATCGCCCTGCAACTGACCTATCGCAAGAACATCAAGAAGAAAGCGCTGGTCAACTCGACGCTTGACGAGATGGACCGCATCGGCCGTTCAGCACCCGTTCGCGACCAACTGAACCGGTGTTTCAAAGCCGTGGCGAAAGGGGACAGCTATCTGGCGGTTTCTGATGGTCCCGACAAGGTCAGTTTCTGGCTGAACGGGCAAAAGACCTGCACCATGGCGTATCCGGGCATCAAGCGCAGTTTCATGTCCGTGTTCCTGGGAGACAACACGCGGTCCGCGTCCTTCACGCGCAGGCTACAGGGGCGGTGATGCTCTATCCCCGGGTCAGTCTCTATGCGCTGATGCTCGCTGCGGCGGGTATCCCGCTTTATATCCACTTGCCGCGCTTTGCAGCCGTGAACCTGGGTATTGGCCTTGGGGTCATTGGTACGGTGCTGCTGGTGATCCGTTTGGTGGATCTGGTGCAGGATCCGCTGATCGGTTGGGCAATCGACCGATGGCCCGGCGGCCAGCTTGCATTTGCGGCGATGGCGGCTTTGGGGCTGGCGATCGGGTTTCCCCTGCTTTTCAATCTGCCGCAGGGTGCCAGCGTGCCGGAACTGGTCGCGATCCTGATCTTGCTGTTCTCGGCATACAGCCTGGGAACCATTCTTCTGTATGGTCGCAGCGCAACTCTGGCAAAGCGAACCGATCCGCAAGAGCTGATGACACTGGCCGCCTATCGTGAAGGCGGGCAGTTGACCGGGGTGGTCATCGCAGCCAGCGCTCCGGCCCTGTTGGTCGCTTTCGGGGCACACTCCCAAGGCTACCCCGCATTCGGAGCGTTTCTGGGGCTGCTGTCCGTTCTGACCTTGATACTGACGATCCCGATCTGGCGACGCAGACCGATCACCGGATCAGGCCTGTCCTTTGCAGGTCTGGGTCAGGCCGGTGGCTTGCGCCTTCTTGCGCTGGCTTTGGTCAACAGCCTCCCGGTTGCCATAACCTCCACCCTGTTTCTGTTTTTTGTGGAAGACCGGCTGCAACTGCCGGGCAAGGCGGGTCCTTTGTTGATCCTGTTCTTCCTGAGCGCAGGCGCGAGCGTCCCGATCTGGGCAAAGCTCAGCAACAGAATTGGCCCGAAACAGACTCTGATCATCGCCATGCCGCTCTCGATTGCCGGCTTTATCGGCGCTGCCACACTGAGTGCAGGAAATCTTGCGGGTTTTGCAATGATCTGTCTCGCCTCGGGCGCGGCGCTGGGCGCGGATATGGTCGTATTGCCGGCCATGTTCTCGATCGTCCTTACCCGGGCCGGGCTGAACGCATCAGCCGCGTTTGGCATCTGGTCCTTCGCTGGCAAACTGGGCCTCGCCCTGGCTGCCTTTTTCACTCTGCCGCTGCTGGAACGCAGCGGTTTCACCCCCGGTCAAACCAATTCCGCACAGGCGCTGGATACACTCAATCTTGCCTATGCGGTGCTGCCCTGCATCCTGAAAGTCGGAGCGTTCGGGATGGTGTTGACCCTGCCGTCCGAGGTCACAAGCAAATGAACGCTTTCACCATCATCCTTCTGGTCCTTCTGACCGCTGTCTTCATCCGCGCAAGGCTGCTGAGCTTTCGCGCGCAATCGCCGTCAGATTACAGCGGCACCGGGCCAGATTTTTCCCTGAAAAAACACCTGAACGGAGAGATCTTGTCCGAGGGCCTGATCTATGGCCCCAACGGCAAAATGTCGAACAGCTTTGTCGCGCGCATGTCCGGCGAATGGAAAGGCAACTCTGGCACGCTGACCGAGTACTTCACGTATTCCAACGGAAAACAGATGACCCGCAAATGGTACCTGACGCTGGGAACTGGCAACACATTCACGGCAATGGCGGATGATATCGTAGGCGAAGGTCGGGGCATCATCTCGGGGTCCACGGTGAAACTGACCTATCGTATCATTCTGCCAGATGACGCCGGTGGACATACGCTGGATGTCACCGATTGGATGTATCTGACAGAAACCGGCGTCATCATGAATCGGTCCGAGATGCGCAAGTTTGGCGTCAAGGTCGCGGAACTGATCGCCACAATGCGTCCAAGCCCCAGTTCTAAACCGATGCATCCAAGTGGGTCAAACGGGTATGACGCGACTTTGGAAGGGAAGCCGTTGCAATGATCACCTTTCGCTCTTTCATCGCCTGCGTCGCCATCGCAAGCCTTGCACTTCTGGCGGCCTGCTCCAGCAAACCGAAGGTACCAAAAACGTTTCTGTCGGACCGACAGTTGAACCTCGAGGAATTTTTCGAAGGCAAAACAGTGGCCTACGGTCAGTTTCAGGATGTTCTGGGAAATATCCCCCGCAGATTCACGGTTGATATCGACGGGACATGGGACGGCGAAACCCTGACCCTGGTCGAAGACTTCGTCTACGACGATGGCGCGACGGAACAGCGCATCTGGACATTGACCAAAACCGGAGAGGATACGTGGACCGGTACGGCGCCTGGCGTGCTGGGAACCGCCAGCGGGATTGAGCGCGGGGATACGTTCAACTGGAAATACAAGATCGACCTGCCGATCAAGGACGGGACCATGCGTGTCAAATTCGACGATTGGATGTGGCTGCTGGATGACGACCGTCTGCTGAACCGCGCGTATGTCTCACGCTATGGCGTCCGTCTGGGTGAAGTCATCCTGTTCTTCGAGAAGAAATAGGGCCGCCAGGACCGGTTTCATCACAAAAGTCAGTAGAAAATAAACTCGTCCACCAATGCTGTCGTCGATCCCTTGACCTCACCGGCCGTGTTTGCCCTTGGCCCGTCCGAGGCCGCGCCCTCGGCGCGTTCGCCGCCCTCGACCTTCAAGCGCGCGCGTTCTATCTGCCCCCAGAGGAAAAACAGACCATCCCGTTTTCCCATGAGGCGCGAAGGAACTGTTGTCCGCAAAACACCTGTTTTCGGTTTTGGCATCTGCTCTCTTACTGCCTCCGGTGTTTTCCACCATTTTCGGAAAACGTAATGGTTTTTCCCGAAAAAGACAATTTTTTATGGACAAAATGAGGTTTTCTACCGACCGTTGACAAGGTGGACTGACAACTCTCGCATGACGGATATTCGCCTTCTTCACCTGCCCCATTGAAAGCCAGCACTATCCCAAACGGATCAACTTCACCCAAAAGGGCTTGCTGCAAACCTCCTTCACTTGGCTTGACACTCTCTTTTCCAGCCATGCTCAGGCGACGTGCAGCGTTTCGTTTCTGATCCGAGCAGCCGGGCCTTCGCCGTCGCGGTTGGGGGACAATTAGGCGGCGCCGATGTCAGACGTGGCCGCATCCATCGCAAGGCCATCGGCCACCGCAAAACGCCATGCTGGCGGGCCTGCCACGCCCCTGTGCCAAGGACTGTGATCCCGGCGCCGTCCACGCTGCCGGAAAATTTCCATGTCTGTTTTGAAACCGGAAATGTCGCAAGCATTTCAGCGCCCAAGCGGGTAAAAAGTAGGCTGCCATCGTGAGGTGCCGCTGCTTGATTCTCAGACAGCGGAGAATTGGGAAATCGGTGTAAGTCCGGTACTGCCCCCGCAACGGTAAGGAAGGTCAGGTTCGACAATCAACCACTGGGACGAGGATCCCGGGAAGGTGTCGCAACCGGGCGCAAGCCCCTTTCAAGTCCGGAAACCAGCCTCAAAGATATGTCAAACCGCGGGTGGCGGTGGGGGCACGGATTTCGGACGTGATCCTCGCGCGCTTCCGGACGGCTCCTCCTTGTCATCTGCCCAAGCAATGCCGCGGGGCGCGGCAGGAGAGCCAGAAGTGAACAATGTCCAAAACCTGTTGGCGCGTCGAATCCCGGGCTATGCTCTGGAACGGGCCTTTTACACCGACCCCGAGATCTTTCAGACCGACCTGGAAACCATCCACTATCGCGAATGGCTCTTTGCCATTCCTGCTTGCGAACTGGTGAAAGCCGGCGACTATGTAACATACAACGTGGGTGCCTATCGCGTGATCATCGTGCGCGGCGCCGACAACCAGATCCGGGCGTTTCACAACACCTGCCGCCATCGCGGCTCGATCATATGCAAGGCGGCAAAAGGCAACGCGCCGAAGCTGGTTTGCCCATATCACCAATGGACCTACGAGCTTGACGGCTCTTTGCTGTGGGCCCGCGACATGGGGCCGGAATTTGATCCCAGGCAGCATGGTTTGAAGACGGTTCATTGCCGCGAGCTTGCCGGGTTGGTTTACATCTGTCTGGCGGATGTCGCCCCGGATTTTGACACGTTCGCCAATATCGCCCGCCCGTATCTTGAGCCGCATGATCTTGCGAATGCCAAGGTCGCCTTCGAAAGCACGATCATCGAGAACGGCAACTGGAAGCTGGTCTGGGAAAACAATCGCGAGTGCTATCACTGCGGCGGCAACCACCCTGCGCTGTGCCGGACCTTCCCTGATGATCCGGGCGTGACGGGGATCGAAGGCGGTGAAACCCCAGCCTATATGCAAGCCCATTTCGACAGGTGCCAGGCAGCGGGTATGCCATCGCAGTTCTACCTGCACGAGGACGGCCAATATCGACTGGCGCGGATGCCGCTGAAAGAAGGGGCCGAGAGTTATACGATGGACGGGAAATCCGCCGTGCGCCGTTGGTTGGGCCGGTCGCCCTTTGCGGATGCGGGATCGCTTTTGAAGTTCCACTATCCGACCACGTGGAACCACTTTCTTGCCGACCACTCGATTGTTTTCCGCGTCACGCCGATCGGCCCGACAGAGACCGAGGTCACGACCAAATGGCTGGTCAACAAGGATGCGGTTGAAGGCGTTGACTATGACGTGAAACGTCTGACCGAAGTCTGGGTCGCCACGAATAACGAAGACCGTCAGGTGGTCGAGGACAACCAGCAGGGCATCAACAGCCCGGCCTATGTGCCCGGCCCGTATTCAGCCATTCAGGAATCCGGCGTGCTGCAATTCGTGGATTGGTATTGCAACACAGTTTCGGCCCGCCTGGCGCCTGACTCCATGGCGGCGGAGTAAGGCTGATGAAAGACCTGAACACGCTTTCATCAGCCGTCTGGCAGGATGGAGAGATGCTGGAATGTGTCTCGGTCGTGCCCGAGATGCCGAACACCGCCAGCTTTTCGTTCCGTGCCCCCTCGGGGGCGCAGTTCGCCTATCACCCCGGTCAGTTCCTGACGCTCGAGATTCCGGCGCCCGGCCAGCCCGGAGGCGTTGTGCATCGCACCTACACGATCTCATCGTCGCCGTCGCGGCCGCGGTCGATCACCATCACCGCCAAAGCGCAACCCGACAGTATCGGCACGCGCTGGATGCTGGACAATCTTCAACCCGGCATGCGGATCAAGGCCATTGGGCCCGCGGGCCTGTTCACCAACGCGTTGAGCGATGCGCGCAAGTTCCTGTTTATCTCGGCTGGCTCGGGCATCACCCCGATGATGTCGATGACCACCTGTATGTGGGACGAAGGCCGCGATCTGGACGTTGTCTTCATCAACTGCGCCAAAAGGCCATCCGAGATCATCTTCCGCCAGCGCTTGGAACAGATGGCCAGCCGCACGGATGGTTTGGACCTGAAATTCGTGGTGGAAGAGCCGGACCGCTACCGCCCATGGACGGGATATCAGGGTCAGTTCAACCAATTGATGCTGGGGCTGATGGCGCCGGATTACCTTGAGCGCGAAGTCTATTGCTGCGGTCCTGAGCCCTTCATGCAAGCGGTACGCGACGCGCTGGCCGGTCTTGGTTTTGATATGAACAACTACCATCAGGAAAGCTTCGGCGCGCCGGTGGAAACCGAGGCGGATCAGCCCGAGTTGGATGACGTTGTTCTGGACGACGACAGCAGCGCCGAGATCCTGTTCGCGACCTCGGGCGTGACGGCCAAGGTTGCCGAGACCGACACGGTGCTTGCCGCCGCCCGCTCGGTTGGCCTGAACATACCGTCAGGCTGTACCTTCGGCGTGTGCGGTACCTGCAAGGTCAAGAAAACTGCCGGAGAGGTCCATATGGTCCACAACGGAGGGATCTCGGAAGACGACATCGACGCGGGGTACATTCTGGCCTGCTGCTCGAACCCGATCGGCAAGGTCGAAATCGAGGTTTAGGCGCTTCGCATCACGATCAAAGCCGCAGCGTGGCTGACACCCGCTGCGGTTTTCGGCGCGGTTTTTCTGCCCTTTGCAGAACACGGGCCGGATTGGGTCGCCGGACGTCCGGAGCTTTCCCGCCATCTCACAAACGCGGCTCAAGCATCTGCCTTTGTCTTCGCCGGCCATCACGCTATTGTAGAAAACGCGAGAAGAGAGAGCCCCACAATGCCCGCGGCTGTTCCCTGCGGCAGTTCCTGAGCACCCTTACAAGGGTTTGAAGAGGTTCTGGCGGTCAGTCAAATGACCGCACATCTGGAAAACCAACGAAAACATGATCACAGGCACGCGCCTCGCAGACGACCCCTTGCGGCAATAAGCTCAAGCTGACGACTTCATCGTCCGCGGACCGGTTGATCAATCATGGCAGTGGATAATGTGTTCGTCGGCGCGGTGTCGAAGCTTGGGCCCGGAGCCAATACGCTAAGCTTGTCCGAGAGTAGGTGTAAGCGATTGGATGAGCGTCATCAGGCCAGAGAACCCATTCACTAAGACGCACCAAAGCAGCGTTGATTCAGTTGATCTATCAGAAAACGGGTACTATGCGCGCTGTCCAACTGTTGCTTGGCCATAGCAAGACGGACAGTACAATGCGAAACCCGGAATGGACGCGCAACAGCAGCCAAGACGTACATTTTATTGGTCAGAGGCTGCCCCTGATGTTCCTCGAATTGTCAGGGTTGCAGAATACTCGAAATGGCGAACTGGCATTTCAGGTGTTCGCATGCGGTCCAGAAGGATCTCGGCCAATCGCGTACCCAATTTTTTTGGGTTGATCGCCATTGTTGTGAGGCCAGGCGTCGAGACGGCGGCATCTTCGATGTCGTCGAAGCCTACTACTGAAAAGTCACGCCCGGGTTTCAAATTGGATTGGATCAAGCCAAAGCATGCCCCAAGTGCAACAACATCGCCATTGCAAACAACGCCTGTTACCTCAGGGTGTCGCTGACGAAGTGCGGTGATTGCTTCAACACCAGAGCGTTTTGTTTCTTCGCATGGCCAGATAACCGGATGCACGCCGCCCAATTTCTCCAAGGCACTCAGATAACCGGCGATGCGCTCTTCGCGCACAGACGTTTGTTCGGTTCCGCCTAAGTAGGCGATGTGCCTGTGCCCCAAATCAATCAAGTGTTGTGTGGCCTGCACGAGGGCCTCTTTGTTTAGAACACCAACGTGATCCAGAGACTGAGACACCTTTCGCATGAATGTGACAGCAGGAACACCGTGAGCATCCAGAAGCCCCATGGCGTCCCCGCTGGTGTTGAGTGCCGGAACCCAGATCAGACCACGTCGACCAAATCTGATGCAGGCTTCCAGAAGGCGGTCCTGGCGCTGAAGGTCTCCTTGAGCATCGAGGACCGAAACCATAAAGCCCTCGGCCTCCAGCAGGTTAACAGCGCCGCTAACGACCTCTGCGTTGAACGGGTTTGCCAACTTGTTAAGGATAAAGCCGATTTCGCGATTGTCGCCCGATCGCATTGTGGCCGCAGCGTGATTTGGGACGTATCGAAGCCGCTTAGCCGCGCTCAAAACTTTTTGACGCGTTTTTTCTGAAATTCGACCTGTGTCGCGCAAGACCTGACTAACAGTTGGTACTGACACGCCAGCTTCTTTGGCAACGCTGGAAAGGGTGGGTTTCTTCGCCATGGATGAGTTTTTGTAGGTATAACGTTTTGTCTATTTTGCAGTCGAAATCGAATACTTCAAGTAAAATATGGAAACATGAACGGGCTATCCGACTTGACTCATGATAAAACGATATATCATAGTGCCAACATTCGCCATAGACTGATCCAAGATTGTCGGCGAGGGAGGGAGGTTGCCAGATTTTGGCCAGCCCCAGACAAACGGAGGAAAACATGTCCATTCAATCGAAACTTGCGGGTGCCGTATCAGGTTTGGCTATTCTTGTTGGCGCAGCTGCCGTACAAGCCGAAACTCTGTTCTGGTCGACCCAAGCCCGTCCTGCTGAAGAGGCGCAAGCCATGCGGGCCGAGGTGCTTGGTGGATTTGATGGCGAAGTTGATTACCAGCCAAACGAAGATGGCCCTTGGTTGACCCGGCTCCAAGCCGAGTTGCAGGCGGGCTCGGGTAGTATTGATCTGCTGGGCTCTTTGCACGGCAACTTCTCGGCAATGAACCCCGATGATCTGATGGATCTCAGCGATCTGGGTGTGATGTCGGCGTCGGACACTTTCAACGATCTGGCTAAGCTGGGAACGGACAGCCTGCAATACATGCCGTGGATGCAAGCGAGCTATATCATGGCCGCCAACAAGGAAGCGCTGCAATACCTGCCAGAAGGTGCAGACGTTAACGCGCTGACCTATGACCAATTGATCGCATGGACAGCCAATGTCGAACAAGCGACTGGTCAGAAGAAATTCGGTTTTCCGGCTGGGCCCAAAGGGCTGAAACACCGTTTTTTCCAAGGCTATCTTTACCCGTCCTACACTAACGGTGTCGTGCGAACGTTTGCTTCGCCCGAGGCTGTGACCGCATGGGAGAAATTCAAAGAGCTTTGGAGCCATACGAACCCTGCATCAACCAACTTCTCGTTTATGCAGGAACAGCTATTGAACGGAGATGCGTGGATCGTCTTCGATCACACCTCGCGCCTGGCGCAGGCATTCAATGAACGCCCCGATGATTTCGTCGCCTTCCCGGCGCCTGCAGGTCCGACCGGCCGTGGCTTCATGCCTGTTCTGGCAGGTGTTGCCATACCGCGCACCGCGCCGGATGCAGAAGGTGCCAAAGCTCTGGTAACTTATCTGATGCAACCAGAGACGCAGATCGCAACTCTGAGAGCCACTAACTTCTTCCCTGTAGTTGACGTCGAGTTGCCAGACGATTTGCCGCCTTCGGTAAAAGCTGCCGGTGAAGCCGTTGCCAAGATGAGCGGTTCGGCAGACGCCAATCCTGGATTGTTGCCCGCAGGTCTGGGCAGCATGGGCGGTGATTTCAATCGTGTCTACGTAGATACGTTTGAACGCATTGTTCTGGCTGGCCAGCCCATCGAGCAGGTACTGGATGATCAGAAGAAACAGCTTGAAAAAATCATGACCGAAACCGGCGCGCCCTGCTGGGCACCTGATGCGCCTTCGGAAGGCGCGTGCCCGGTCGAGTAAGACCTTCCAACGGTCGGGCCGCTGAAATAGCGGCCCGGCTCCCCAGCATTTTCCCAACTTGAAGGAGCGGTCCGATGGAAGCGCGGCTATTGCCATACCTTCTGATCCTCCCGGTGACTCTGTTTCTCTGCCTGTTCTTTCTTTACCCGTTTGCGTTGGTGGCGCAGCAGGCTTTTGGAACCGAGAGCGGTTTCTCACTGGATAATTTTCGCGAGGTTGTGAACTACTGGAAGTTCCCGATTTCAATGAAGAACACTTTTCTTCTGGCAGCGGCTGTGGTGCCGATCCAGTTGGCCCTTTCGCTTCTGATGGCCACAATGGTCACGAAGATGCAAAGGGGACGCGATCTGGTTCTGTACATTTGGACCATCCCGCTGGGCATTTCGGACCTTGCTGCTGGCATCATCTGGTTGGCTATCTTCGAGCAGTCAGGCTTCCTGAATTCGATGATGGTGGGATTGGGTGTCACTGACCAACCTGTGAGTTTGCTGAGCTATCAGACCCCCTGGATTGTATTCCTTGCGATTATGCTGGCCGAGATTTGGCGCGCAACCGCGATTATGCTTGTGATCCTTGTCGCAGGCATCGGCTTGATACCCAAAGAATACTACGAGGCCGCAGACGTGTTTGGAGCCTCGCGCTGGAAGCAATTCACGCGGATCACCCTGCCCCTTTTGCGCCCGTCCTTGCAAACGGCACTGGTCCTGCGTGTCATCCTTGCCTTTGAGGTTTTTGCCGTGGTCGCAGCCCTTGGGGGCACGATTTTTCCGGTGCTTATGGGCGAGATCTATGCCTATCAGTTTGATCTGCAAAATGGCGGTGCGGCAGCAGCACTCGCGATCATCGTTCTGATTATCTCAATCGTCTTCACTCTGATCATTTTGCGCGCCTTGCGCGTCCCGAAAGGAGCCACGATATGACGGCTGTTGCAGACGTAGTTGCCCCCGACGCACGTAAGGCGGGGAAGGGGCTTTACCGGGCCGGGGTTATCCTGCTGTGCGCCTGGGTGATCGTCCCGCTCTACCTGCTGTTTGTGAACACGATGTCCTCACCGGATACTGTTAACAGCTTCCCCAAGAGCTTCCTCCCGGAATTTGACATGGGATCCTTGGAATTCTTTGCGGGGTTCCAGGGAATGCTGGCGGCACTGTGGAATTCAGTTGTGGTTGCTTTGATGACGATGGTGATGTCCATCGCGATCGGAGCCCCGGCTGGGTACGCCCTGTCACGGTTCGACTTCCGGGGGAAGGAACTGTTCCGCCTTTTGATCCTGCTGACACGGGCTTTCCCACTGCCACTGCTGGCGTTGCCTCTGGCGGTTCTCTTTATCCGCACGGGTCTGGATGACACAGCCTTCGGTCTGGCCCTTGTCCACACCACACTGGCAATCCCCTTTGCGGTGCTCATAACCTTTTCGCTATTCTCAGGCATTCCGCTTGAGCTGGAAGAAGCGGCCTGGACATTGGGCTGCACGCGGCTGACCGCCTTTACCAAGGTGATCCTGCCGTTGGTCCTCCCGGGGATCACGGCCTCGGCTATCTTTGCCTTCGTGATCTCGTGGAACGAGGTTTTCGCAGCCGCCGTTCTGACCATCGAAAACCGGACGCTTCCCGCGTTCCTGTTGCAGACCCTGGGCGAAGCACCGCTGCATCTGAAATTTGCAGGCGGGTTCATTCTCGTGGTGCCTGCACTGATTTTCATCTTCGCCGTGCGCAAATATCTCTTTGCCATGTGGGGTATTGCCAACCGCTGAGCGGTGGCTGAAAGGAAACTGTTATGGCTGAAATACAGATCAAAAACATCGCCAAGAACTTTGGGTCCTACCAGGCTCTGCACGACATCAACCTGACCATCTCGGATCAGGAATTCATGGTGCTTTTAGGTGCTTCGGGCTGCGGCAAGTCCACGCTTTTGCGTATCATTGCCGGGCTCGAGACAGCGACCACCGGCGAGGTCTGGATCGGTGGTCGCCGGGTGGATCACCTGTCGCCAAAGGATCGCGGTATCTCGATGGTGTTCCAGAATTACGCGGTGTTCCCGCATCTGACGGTGTTCGAAAATATCGGCTTTGGTCTGCGGATGCAGAAACTGCCCGATGCGGAAGTCAAACGTCGGGTCGAACGCACCGCTGGATTGATGCATATCGAGCAGCTTCTGAAGCGCTATTCGGGCGAGCTATCGGGTGGTCAGCGCCAACGGGTCGCCGTTGCCCGTGCATTGGCGATGGAACCGGATGTGATCCTGATGGACGAGCCGCTGTCTAACCTTGACGCATTGTTGCGGATGGAGATGCGGGCCGAGCTGAAGGGTGTTCTGGCTGAAAGTAAAACCACAGCAATCTACGTGACCCACGATCAGGTCGAAGCTATGTCCATGGCTGACCGGATCAGCGTCATGCATCAGGGCAAAATAGTTCAGGCCGCCTCGCCTATCGAGGTGTACCGGGATCCCGCGGCCGAGTTTGTGGCCAGCTTTATCGGCAATCCGCCAATGAACTTCCTTCCTGCCGAAGCAGCGGGTTCCGGGCGCTGGAATGTGGCAGGGCAAAACCTTGACGGGCCGGCAAACGGCAAAGAGCTGAAATGGGCGATTCGACCGGAAGATCTGCGCATTGCAGATCAGGGTTTCGGAGCGCGGGCCAAAGTTGTGGAGCCTCTGGGCGCGCATTTGCTGGTGACTTGCGATGTGGACGGACACCAATTCCGCGCTGTGCTGGATAGTGAGCTCGACGTGAAACCAGGTGACGTACTCACCTTGGCGCCGCAAGAGGGTCGCGGACGCTGGTTTGACCCCAAAACAACTCTGGCCGTTGCGTAAAGGAGAACCACGATGAGCCAAGCGCTGATCGATCAGGCCTGCAAAGTAATGGAAGGCAACGACCGTGGCAGTTATACCGTGCCTACCCACGGTCTCTATCCCTTTCAGTGGAACTGGGATAGCGCATTGTCTGCGCTAGGCTTTTCGCATTTTGACATGGACAGGGCTTGGGTCGAGGTCGAGACCCTAATGGCCCATCAGTGGGAAGACGGTATGGTGCCCCATATCGTTTTTCACGAACCCGATGACGGCTATTTCCCCGGTCCTGACGTCTGGCAAACCGGCCAATCTGTACCGACGACCGGTATCACCCAGCCGGCGGTTGCGGGACTTGCCCTGCGCAAACTCTATAATCGGGCCGAAGACAAAGCCGCCACCCGGACGCGGCTTGCTGAACTTCTGCCCAAGGTCCACGCATGGCATCAGTGGTTCTACCGCAACCGCGATCCAGAAAACACCGGGCTGGTGGCAATCATTCACCCGTGGGAATCCGGGCGAGACAACTCGGTGGACTGGGACGAAGGGCTGGATGCTGTACCGACTGAGGGCATAGCACCGTTCACGCGACGCGATACAACACATGCCAATCCCGATCATCGCCCGACAGATGATCAGTACCAAAGGTATATCTGGTTGGTGGAACACTTCCGCGGATTGCGATGGGACAACACAAAACTACATGACGCCTCGCCTTTCCGATTGGTTGACCCGGGGTTCAATGCCATCCTTATTCGGTCTTGTGACGATGTTGCGGAATTAGCGGAGATTTTGGGTATTCCTGCCATGGCCTCTGAAGCACGCGAAATGGCCACCAAGGGCCGTGAAGCGTTGGAAAGCTTATGGAATGCAAATCTTGGACAATACACGTGTTACAACCGCGCCGCCGGGAATCTGCAAGACACGCCAACGGTCGGCGGGTTACTTGCGGCAATTGCTCAGGTGCCTCCCGAGCGCGCCCAAGCCCTGGTGCGAAGGATCGCCTTGCTGTCCGAGCGATGCGATTATCTGGTGCCAAGCCACGACCCGGCGGATGACGCCTTTGACAGTAAACGCTATTGGCGTGGACCGACATGGCTGGTCGTGAACTATATGATTGCCGAAGGGCTTATCCAATCAGGACAGGAAGCAATGGCACAACGTATCCTTGCTGGCAGCTTGCGCCTCATTGAGAAAAGCGGCTTTGCGGAATACTATGATCCCATCAGCGGTGAACCGTGTGGGGGTGGAGATTTCACTTGGACAGCTGCAATGGTGATTGAAATTCTCAAGATTCAAAAAGTGCCCGCATGAAACGTTCGCGCATCAACGAGATTATGGCGCAAGCAAATGAGCTAATTCGCTCTCACGGTTTCACATTGCCGCCGTTTGCCTATTGGACGCCGGAAGAATTTAAGGCTCGTGAAAGCGATGCCCGTCACGTGATTGACGCGCGTTGCGGTTGGGATATCACTGATTACGGCGACGGTGATTTTGATCGGATGGGCCTGTTTCTTTTCACCCTGCGCAACGGTCTGCAGAGCGACTTAGCGAAAGGCGGCGGCATGTGTTACGCTGAGAAGCTTTTGATTTCACGGCAAGATCAGCTTTCGCCGATGCACACGCATGTTCTGAAGGCAGAAGATATCATCAACCGTGGTGGCGCGACCCTAGTGATCGAGCTTTTCGGCTCGGATGATGCCGGAGGTTTTGCAGAGGATCGCGGCGGCGTAGTCTGGCTGGATGGTATCCGCCGCGATTACGGCCCGGGCGAGAAACTGCGCCTGGCCCCCGGTGAAAGCGTCACCCTTCGCCCTGGTGATTGGCACGCGTTTTGGGGCGAAGGTGGCGATGTGCTGATCGGCGAGGTCTCGACCGTCAATGACGACGAGACCGACAATGTTTTTCGCGACCCAATTGGCCGATTTGCCGAGGTTCAGGAGGACGTCGCGCCGACACATCTTCTGGTCAGCGACTACTCAAAATGGCTAGGCTGATTGATGAAGCCATTGGAGGAGTTCGTGGCGTCTTGGCGCGAACTTAACGCTCTCTATCCGAGTTTGGGCGGTCATCCTTCACAGAAAATTGGCAATATCTATAGGCTTCATTTGCCCGTTCGCTGCGTTGTGCTTCAACAGCTGGAAACGCGAACAACGCCACGGTTTTAGGATCACCACGATATTCATTTCGCCTGAAAATTAGACGTCACTTAAGACGACAGTATCAAATCGAGCCTGAACGACTTGAAAATTCTGATTTGAGCGTGAAACTTAACACATGAGTGAGTATTTTGATGAAATGTTCAACGGCGATGGATCACTCAGAGGTCCATATGAAGAGATCGGCCGCTGGTTCAATGCTGAAGACGTATCACGGCTGAGGGCGAAACAGCGTGAAGCCGAAGAAGTTTTTAGGCTGACGGGCATCACCTTTAATGTTTACGGCAAAGCAGAGGCAGAGGAACGACTGATACCGTTTGATATCGTGCCGCGTGTCATTTCGGCACGAGAGTGGCAGCGGCTGGAACGAGGTATCGAACAGCGAGTTCGGGCAATCAACGCGTTTCTTCATGACATATACCACCGTCAGGAAATTGTTCGCGCAGGCCGTGTGCCGGCTGAGATGATCGCCGCAAACGAAGCGTTCCTGCCGCAGATGCTGGGCATCACGCCACCTGGTAAGGTTTATACGCACATAGTCGGTGTTGATTTGGTGCGAACCGGGCCGGACGAGTTTTTTGTGCTGGAAGACAATGCGCGTACGCCGTCCGGTGTGAGCTATATGCTCGAGAACCGGGAAACGATGCTCAAAATGTTCCCGGAACTGTTTAGCACCACAAATGTCCGGAATGTTTCCGATTACCCGCGTAGTTTAAGACGGTCTCTGGCTGCATGCGCGCCAGCTTGCGCCGAGGGAGAACCCACTGTCGCCGTGTTGACGCCTGGCATCTACAATTCAGCCTACTACGAGCACGCCTTCTTGGCAGATCAGATGGCCGTGGAATTGGTCGAAGGTCACGACTTGCGGGTTGTAAACGGGCGTGTCTGCATGCGCACCACCAGAGGTTATAAACCCATTGACGTTCTCTATCGCAGAGTGGATGACGACTTTCTGGACCCGTTGAATTTCAACCCCGACAGCGCATTAGGCGTGCCGGGTATTCTGGACGTTTATCGCGCTGGCGGTATCACGATTGCGAACGCCCCGGGAACAGGCATAGCCGATGACAAGGCGATCTATTCATACATGCCTGAAATCGTTGAATTCTACACGGGTGAGAAGCCCCTGCTTCAAAATGTTCCCACGTGGCGTTGCAGCGATCCCGAATCTCTGTCCTACGTACTGGACAATCTGTCCGAGCTTGTTGTGAAAGAAGTGCACGGGTCTGGCGGCTACGGGATGTTGATCGGCCCGACCGCCAGCAAGAAAGAGATTTCAGCTTTCCGCGACAAGCTCAAAGCGCGGCCAGCGAACTATATTGCTCAGCCGACACTGTCGCTTTCAACCGTTCCGATCTTCGCGCGTTCGGGGCTGGCCCCCAGACATGTCGATCTGCGGCCTTTCGTATTAGTGTCGCCTGAGGGGATCAAGATCACTCCCGGCGGCCTGACCCGCGTGGCACTAAAGAAAGGGTCATTGGTCGTAAACTCGAGCCAGGGCGGTGGAACCAAAGACACCTGGGTTCTGGAGGACTGACCATGCTGGGAAAAACTGCTGGTGGGTTGTTCTGGATGTCCCGCTACCTGGAACGAGCGGAAAACACGGCCAGGCTGCTTGAAACAGGTCAGCGGATGGCGTTGACCCGCACCAAGAATTCGACCGAAGAATGGGGTTCTGTTCTGAAAACGGCCGGCGTTCTGGATGGGTACCACGCCAAATACGATGATGTTTCAAAAGACAACGCGGTGGATTGGATGCTGCGTGATGCGGATAATCCATCCTCGATCAAGTCAGTCATCAAACAGGCAAGAGACAATGCGCGCCTTGTTCGAACCGCACTGACACACGATGTTTGGAGCGCAGTAAACTCTACCTGGATGCAGATTGATGATGTCATGAAGCGCCGCGTGAATGAGCGGGACCTGCCTGCGACGCTGGAGCTTATTCGCCAACAGGCGGCCCTGGTTCGTGGCGCTACATTGGGCACGATGCTACGCAATGACATTTTCGACTTCACCCGCATTGGTACCTTCGTCGAACGAGCCGACAATACCGGGCGCATTCTGGATGTGAAATACTACGTTCTTCTGCCCACAGCTTTCTCAGTTGGCTCATCACTGGACAACATCCAATGGGAAAGCATTCTCCGTTCCGTCGGCGCTGGCGGAGGATATCGAATGACCCACGGTGAGAAAACCCAACCGTCTGATATCGCACAGTTTTTGATCTTGGATCAGCGAATGCCGCGCAGCCTTCACTTTTGCTGCAGAAAAATTCAAGAAAACCTTTCTTACCTAAAGAAAGACTATGGCTTTGCCGGGCCTTCCTGCGAGGCCTCGAATGGCCTCTACGAGAAATACCTGGATCAAAAAATCTCTGATATCTTCGAAATCGGTCTGCATGAGTACATTCAGGATTTTCTGACAGATCTCGGCAGCTTAAGTCGACAGATCGAGGTTGATTACAGGTTCTACGAGTAGCCAATGAAACTGCACATTCGACACGAGACACGATACGATTTCGATGCACCCGTTCCCTTCGGGCTGCAACAGCTGAGAAAGACACCAAAGTCATTCCGCAATCAGAACATTGTAAGTTGGAGCACCCAAATCACTGGCGGGCGCAAAGAACTGACTTTTGAAGACTACCACCGCAACACCGTGGAATTGATCAGTTTCGACGTAAACACCCAAAGCATCTCGTTGATTTCAGAAGGCGTTGTAGAAGTGGAAGACACACATGGCGTCCTCGGGCGTCACGAAGGGTCGACTCCATTGTGGCTATTCAAAAGGAGCACCCCTCAGACAACGCCGGGGAAAGGGGTTGCCGAAGTAATAGGCGCGTTGCCCAAAGGCGAACCGCTGGAAAAGATGCATGCCCTTTCCGAAAGCATTCGCACTCAGGTCGCGTACGAGATTGGAAGTTCGCACCCGGGCTGGAGCGCAGAAGACGCGCTCGAATCCGGGTGCGGCGTGTGTCAGGACCACGCGCATATTTTCATTGCCTGCGCGCGACAGATTGGAATTCCTGCACGCTATGTATCGGGTTACCTGATGATGAACGAAACGGAACTACAGGACGCGACCCATGCGTGGGCCGAGGTGCACTTGGACGGGCTTGGGTGGGTTGGGTTCGACGTTTCAAACGGGATTTCACCTGACGATCGATACGTACGCGTCGCGACCGGTCTGGACTATTCCCAAGCTGCCCCAGTAATAGGGAACAGAATTGGGGCAGCGGGTGAGCAATTGACAGTGCAGTTGCAGGTCGCACAGCAATAACGGAGAATTTGATGACCTATGCTGTGGGTATGCGGCTGAATCGCGGGTTGGTGTTCATGTCCGACACGCGCACGAATGCAGGCGTCGATAATGTTTCGACCTTCAACAAGATGTTCAATTGGACAGTTGATGGCGATCGGTCGATCACTATCCTAACGGCCGGAAACCTTGCGACTACTCAGGCCACCATAAGCCTTCTGGAAGAGCGGACCAAAGCGCCAGAAGATCGCTCGCCGTCCATACTGGAAGCACCGACAATGTTCCAAGTCGCGCAACTGGTCGCGGCTACGTTGAATGACGTCATACAGGAGCATTCCCAATCCGGTCAGCAAGCCGACAGCGCCTTTCATGCGACACTCATTTTAGGTGGCCAGATCAAAGGCGGCCCGTCTCGCCTGTTTCTGATCTACCCCGAAGGCAACTTTATCGAGGCTGGCGCTGACACTCCGTTCTTTCAGATTGGAGAGACGAAATACGGTCGTCCAATTCTGGTGCGCGCCTATGATCCGGAGATGAGCTTTGCGGAAACTGTGAAACTCCTGCTTGTCAGCTTCGACTCCACGATCAAGGCCAATCTATCTGTCGGAGCTCCGCTTGACCTTCTTCTTTACGATGAAGACAGTCTTGAAGGCGGCACACGGTCCAGATTCGAACCCGACGATCAGTACTTTCGCACCATTTCCGAGGTGTGGGGCGACGCGTTGAAATCGGCCTTGTCCAAGCTTCCAGAATACAAACCAGAGCGAAAGCCAAGCGATTGAGCGTCCGCTTTAATCCGCACTGCGGACTTTCGCTGAGCTTTGCTTGAGTGTCTACTTGGCGGGCTAGGCAGACGATGGTTTATACGATCGCACCCGTGTTTCTGCCCGCAATAAAAGCGCGCCGTGTTTGCCAAATTCGGAAGAACAGTGTTGAATCTGCAACGGATTAACCCGATTTGTCGACGCGCGCTTGGATAGTAACACTGATTTCGAAGCACATTCTTCTTGATGCTGGAGTGGACGCCTGAAAGCTTTACTTCAGGCAACTCATGAAACTTGCATTTCCCTCTCCGGCCAGAACTCGTCCACTATGACATAAGCGACAATCACGAAGAAAGCGGCCCCTGCAACTTGCAAAACGCGCGTGATACTTTTGACGTCAGCCTCATCCGAAAACGGCGCAACCGACCCACCGTAAACGATCAGAACCGTTGTCAACGCCGAACCGGCTGCTGCTGCGAGTGCGACCTGAGATTTCCCAAGCGCTCCCAGGGTGAAGCAGAAGAACAGACATAACAAAATGGGCGTCAGAATAACCGGTGCGATCACGTTTACCTCGTAACAAATGATCGACACCGCTGCCCCAAGCAGGTTTGCCGTAAGCATAGCTTTGGCGACGGCTTTTCCCATCGACGGCATGGCGGCCAGTTGCTGGCTCAAAAGAGCGACAAAGAACAGAACCAACAAAGCAGATGCCCCGGACACAAAAAACACCATGGCAAATGGAAGCGTCACAAGCGACATTCTGACGATCCGCCGGTACCGGTCAAAATCTGGTGGCGCGTCGGCTTTCTTTTGGGCGACTGTTTGAAGTTCCGCTGGGATCATCACAAACATCAGCGTAGATACGAAACCTGCAAATAGCAGGTTAATCGGTATCCAAAATACTAGCACAAGCGCCAGATCCTGCGATTGCAATACAAGGTTCGGGATCATCAACGCCCCCATGAGTGCTATGACACCGGGTAGAACACCGGCCCCTGAAACTGACCACATGAAGGACAGGATGATCCCGATGGCAACCAGAATAAGGAATACCACGGGATAGGGTGCGAAAACGGACGACAACAGGAATGAGATGAACATCAATCCTATAGAGAAAACAAACAGCTTTGCGAATGCCGCCAACGGCAGCGCGGTGGGCGCTTGTAGGAACAGCGCGGTGAAAACTGCCCCCACAACCGCCAAAGGCCACCCAAGAAACAAACCCAAGGCGAAAACGCCGGTCACACCCAGCGCAAGCCGGATAACGGATTTTCGATCCTCAATAGGCATAGGATAGTATTGAGACCAAACGGATATAGGTCCGGCCGACCACATTCAGCAGGGAATTGTCGCTCAAATACATGATCACGTCGGCCTGCCCGTTGAGTTGGAAGCGCAGTTCGTCTTTGGCGTTTCCGGCCTCATATCCCGGCAGCACGATCCGAACGGGAAACCGTTCTGGTTCGCGCAGAAACCCCTTGGTACTTGGCGGGCTGGCCAACTGGCCAGGTTCATCGCCACCGCTCAAGGATACAGCCGCGCTGAAGCTCTCAATGACACCTGGGATAATTTGACCGGGGTGCATATCCAACACGACATCAACAGGAGAACCCACCCCTGCCCGGCCTAGGTTGTTTTCCGTAAAATACGCCTCTATCCATATGTCGGTTGCATCCAGGAACGTCAAAAGGTCCTGACCGGACCGTGCATACGTACCAGGTGCGATCAACAGATTGGATATGACACCCGTCGCCGGAGCACGCAGTTCAGTCCATTCCAGGTTTAGCTCTGCATCCGCCAAGGCAGCTAACGCGCGCTGAATTTTTGGATTTTCGATCCCGTCGTCACCCAGCCTCTGCTTTGCTTTTTCAAGATCCGCTTTGGCGTTCTCATAATTTGCTTCGGACTCTGCCAGTTGACCTCGGGCATCGTCGGCTTTTGAGACGGCGATCAATCCCTTTCTTTCCAGCGCAAAAACACGCTCTGTTTGAATGCGTATTGTGTCCAGATCGCTCTGGGCCCGCGCCAGTTTGGCTTGCGCGGCTCTTACCTCTGCCGAGGATGCACCCACCTCCTGCGTGGCCGCTTCTAGATCAGCTTCCGCCTTGTTGCGTTGAATTTCGTAGGGCCTGGGGTCGATCCGAACCAGAATATCACCTGCCGAGACGATCTGTCCGTTTTCGACAAGAACTTCGGTCACTGTACCGGTGACCTGTGGAACGATCTGGGTCGCAATGGCCTTTACTCTGGCATTCCCGGTAAACGGCGTTTTTCGGTCAGCGACAAGATACCAGATAAGAAAAACAAGAATGACGGCCAAAGTGGTCCAAATCGTCTTTCTCATTTCGTGGCTCCTTCAGCCGCGCTTTCAGCTTCTGCAGGGGCGTCGATCCAGACCTTGAACAGCTCATAAAACACGGCAAACAGAACAGGTCCCATAAAAATGCCGATCAAGCCATAGGCCATCATGCCGCCAAGAACACCAATGAGTATGACCAGCATTGGTGTTTCGAGGCCTTTTGAGATGAATACAGGCCTTAGGAAGCTGTCCATTATCGCAACGGGAATAGCCAGGATTGTGAAGATCAACGCGGCACCGCCGGACATGGTGCTCCAAGCGTAAATAATCACTGGCAAAAGAACCAAGCCGGGCCCGATCTGGATAATCGAGAGGATCAAACAGATAAACGCCAGCGTGGCGGCCGAGCCAATTCCGAACAGCGCCAACAATATCCAAACCACGACCGCCTGAATCGCAGCCACGCCAATCACACCTTTTGTCACATTGCGGATCGTAGCGCCGGCAAGTGTAACGAACTCACCGCCACGGGGCGCAAAGACACGGTTGGCAAAGCGCTGCAGGCCTTGCACCAGACTTGGACCAGGACTGAACAAAGCCCCCATGATCAAGACGGACAGGGCCAGCGCCAAGAGCCCAAGCCCTATGCTTACGACCTTTCCGAACAGTGATTTGGTGATCTCAAGAATCTGCGCGCCGTATTTGGCAAGCGCGCCGTCAAGGTTTCGTTCAAACAAGCCCCAGACTTCAGCAATTTTGTTTCCGACCAGCGGCAGCTCCTTTAAGCCATCGGGTGCCGGTGGGACTTTTAGCTCGCCGTTGTCAGCTTGTTCTGCAAATCCAGACCCAAGTTCGGCTGCTCCGGATACCGCTGTCGCGACCGGTCCCAAGGTCAGAACGAGGCCCAACAATACCAGTATCGTCGTCGCAAGCTTCTTTCTTCCGCCCAACCTGGACTGCAGCCAATCGAAAACCGGATAGAGTGCGACGCACAGGATCGTCGCCCAGATGACCACGCTTGCCAGCGGGGCCACCATTACCAAAGCGCTGTAAAGGAATAGCCCGAGAAACAGCAATCTAATCGCGAGATCGACAATCTTCGCGTCCTGAGTCTTTTCCATACCATCCCTCCAACATTTGTTTGTTCAAACTTTACACTCAAAAAAATTAATATGTATATTTAAAATACCAAAAAACCTGCAACCATTTGAAGTATATCGCAAATCCGGATTTCAGAGGGGCTGTTCAGTCGACGTATTGCCTGCGTATGAAATCGCAGTGGCTCGGCGGGGCAAAACTAGTTGTCCTCTTGCTTGTCGTCCTGGGACAGGATTGTATCTGCCACCGTAGTCGCTGCAGTCACGAAGATACCGAGCCCAACGATGATGTAGAAAATTGTAAATATTTTCCCTGCCGCTGTTTCAGGAGAAAAGTCACCGAACCCAACGGTCGAAATTGTCACAACAGAAAAATAGATAGAGTCAAGCCAGCTCCAACCTTCGACATAACGGTAAAACACCGACGCCCAGAGGATCATGCCAGTAGTGAATGCTAGAAGGCCCTTCACCCTGCCATCTTTAAAGGCGACGCCTATACCTCGCGTAATTCTCGTTAGTGAATTCATAAAGAAAGAATACCAAGGGATTTATTTATACATAGGATTTTTTGAATTTTCTCGTATTTTTCCAAAAAGCCTGTTGCGCTCCCACCGCGCGTGTCCGGCAGGAATGTTAACCAATGTCTCGCTCAATCGCTTCGGGATTACTCAAGTCAATTCTGTTTTTAATCACCCGGCAAAGTCGGCAATGGGCTCGGCAGAGTCATTCGGTGCACTCGGCGTGAACGACTGCTTCGCGGACAAAGCCGCTATTCAGCCTCAGCGACTGATCCGTCAGGATAGAGCCCAAACTTGCCGCTGGAGGATAGGTTGCGAACGTCTGCTTTGCCCTCTCTCTCACTGAACTCGGGCTACGGTTGTGGTTTTGAGCACCGGGTTTCGAAAGGGAGTTACGCTACATTCGGCTTTCAACGCGAACCTGTGTTGCTAAAACTGTGACAAGCTTCTCGAAAACGGAGTTTTCAACTTTGTCAGAGAAGCCTTCCAATCATAATTAGCCTGCAACTCTGCATTGACTTGACGGGCGGGTTAATCAGCGGAAGCTGGCCTACAGAATACCAAGTATGAGGATGAGGTTTCGTGTTTTTTCTGTCTTATAAGTTGAATCTCAACCTCAGCCCGAACACCAGAGGATCATCATCGGTGAAGCCGGGATTGTTCAGATACTGGACATCTGCCGTAAGCGCGAGGTTGTCGGAAATATCTAAGCGATAAAACGCTTCGACGGTGGTTTGCGTGTCAAGGTTTTGATCGGATGGGTCGGCGACCGTCACGCCAAACCCGATCAAGTCGTCATAAAACCCGGGGCGCCACATGACCCCGGCGTTGACCGCACGTCTGGCAATCGGGGCATCGCCGTCGGACCAGCCAAGGCGACCGAACAGCATAATGCTTTCGTCAAGGGTCACATTGCCTGACAGCATCGCTCCGTGACTGCTGGGCACACCAGCGTCATCTCTGTCATCCACATGGAATACACCGAGATGAACATTGGTGAGGTATCGCTGGTCTCTGGCAGGCGTCCAGCCGATCTCACCGTAGGTGAAAAACTCCGAACCGCCGGGAAACCAGTCTACATCCGTCAATGATCCATTGGCATCGCTGACCAAGCCAAGCGCATAGATCTGATCTGTAAAGTAACCTCCGCCAGCAACGCCAAAGCCAGGATCGGGAATGGGAAGGACTGGACTGAACAGAATTGAAAAATTCGAAAAAGTCGTGCGCGGGTTCACGTAGCCAAGGATATCGGAATAGTCGCCGGGGTCAATGCGACCGGCCACGAAGCCTCCGTTGATCCCGGACAGGGCCTGCGACCAATACGCGACCGACAGTGTAGAGTCCGTGTCGCTGAATGTCGTTGCCGTGACACCGAGATACCCAATTTCGCCCGCGAGACTGCCCGGCGCGATATCCGTGCCCAAACGATGACGGTTTTCGAGGATAAAGACGAAACTGCCTGCATTGTCGGTCCCACGATTCAGCAATTCCCAGTTGCCAATGATCCGCGCCTGCCCCGAAGCGGCCTCGTCGGTGCCACTCAGGCTGTCTGAAGACTTCTGGTAGAGCGCTTGGTAGTCGAAGGACAAATTCAACCCAGTGCGTTTGGCAAAAGCCTCGCGCGACTGTTCGAGGGGATCGAAAAACCGATCCAGCCCCGGCAATCTGGAATCCTCAAGACGCCGGAGCCTGTCCTGCTCTAATTGCGCCTGAGCCGACGCTGGCCCCCCAAGCGATGCGGTGGCAGCCGCCTCCAACTGCCGTACCGTGCTGTTTTCTTGGGCTGACGCGCCCGAAGCGATGGCACCGGCAAATAAGAAAGCAACTATTTTGATGTGCTTCTTGGTCATACTCGTCCTTCGTTTAGGGCGGCAGCGGGTCATTCACGAATCAACCGGCCCGTGCGCGGCATATTTTCAAAGCGACCTACTCTCCCCAATTCGCTTCATAAAGGCGCATCAGATTGCCACCCATCAATCCGCGGATTTCGCTCTCGCTCCAACCGTGCTGTTCCTCCAGAACTCGGGAAACCGCCCATGCGTCGGCGGGCGGGGCCATCTGAGTTGGCAGACCATATCCCTGTTCCGGCGGGTACTTTTCGGGATTCCCAATAATTGGACCAAGTGCGACGGCATAGTTCTCGACATAATCGACGCCGAAGCAGGTTGCCTGTTTTCCGACAAGTTGACCGATGTAGTTGATATGCTTGGCAATGGCCTCCGGCGTAGCCTGAACTTGCCCATTCAGAAAGCCACCAAGGAAATTCACGCATACAACGCCACCGGTAGCAGCGACGGCTCGGATTGCTTCATCCGATACATTTCGAAGGTTCTCGTACAACGCGTACGAGTTGCTATGCGAAATCATCATCGGCTTGGTGGTAAGCTCTGCTGCTTCTATGCAAGTTTCCCATGAAGAGTGTGAGCAATCGACGATCATGCCAACACGGTTCATCTCGGCGACCACAGCTGCGCCCAGCTCGGTAACGCCCATGTCACTCGCCAAGGGGTCATTGTCGACCATACCAGCAGAATAGGGGCCGGTTTGATTGTACGAAAAATTCATCTGGCGGATTCCGAGATCCCAATAGCGCTGAACGTTCGCGATATCCTCGTCGAGCATATCCATGCTTTGCGAGTTCAGCATCACAGCAACAACGCCTGCCTCCTTGGCATCAATCAAATCCTGAACTGTCGTCGCCAGCGTGAAACGGTCAGAGTTTTCGTCAATCCACGCCTTCATGACATCAATCCGTTCGAGAACGGCGAGAGCACCTTCGGAGCCGTTGGATATCGTTGTGCTGAACGCAGCGTATCCATACTCCTCGTAATGATTGGCAAGGCTCTCCCAATCCTTGAGCAGGAAGTCGATACTCTCGAACCCGGGCGAGCCGACCGCAAGCGCATCGATCATTAGGGCGTCGACATACCGCTCCCGATATGCCAAATCGCCCTGCCTCGCCTCATCCCCGCGGGGATCAGCCATTTCCACAAGTTTCTCGATACGCGCGGCGATTTCCTCTTCGCTTGGCGGTGCTTGTGCAAAAACCGGACCGCTCAAAACCACCGCTGCAAGAGCAAGTTTGGTAACCTTTTTCATGCTTTCATCTCCTTTTTCACGACCCGTTACTTCAGATCATCCTGCGCTTTGATCTCAGGTACGCGGGACAACGCTTCGGCCATGTCCGCGCTGCTCATCAGTTCGATCATCTGGTAGTCATCGAGCAGCCCATCCCCAAGACGGCTGACGTAAAACGCCTGAATGAACGTAGGATCGTCAGGTAGCGAAACGGTGATGTAGTTTTTCCCGTTTCCGAGGCCCCAGTAGTAACTGAGAAGCTCCCCGCCAAGCGCCTCAATTCCACCTTTGACGCTAGCTGCGCGATCACCTGGATTTGCGATCTGCATTTCCCACGCGGCACTGTTGGACGTGCCGATGAAGAGAAATGTGCGCATGTTTTGGCTGTCTTCTGCATTGACCAATGTGGCGTATCCCGCCAGAAGAGCGCCCAGCATAAGATGTTTCATTGTGCGTCCTTTCAATGCTGAGCCTGCGGCGAGACGAAACAGGCTACTGTTTGGATGCTCGCGCCAAAAAAGGCGCGATCCGGCGCAGGCATAGGCAGAGTACAAAAAACCTCTGCTTATCACTCCAGCGTGTTCTTGTAGATCACGCCGTCTTTCATGATCATTCGAATGCTTGGGACATCCTGCCCGCGTGGCGGCGCATCAAACCATGTGTCCACCGCGCCGATGGCCGAGATGTCTTCAAGTGGGTTCCCGTCTACGATCAGAATGTCGGCGTAGGCGCCTTCTTCGATCACACCAAGCTTGCCTTCAGGGTAAGGGTTTCCTCGCCCGGTCAGCGCCGCCAGTTCGCCACCATTTGAGGTCATCATCTGCAATGCCCAGAGGTTGCCAAACTCACGCGCGACAAACGCCTTCGTAAAATCCATTGACTGGCGATAAGGGACACCCGTGAGAAGCACGTAATCGGAATCGAACACCATCTTCGGCTTGTATTTTTTTACAAGATCCATCAGCTGCTTGCTGTTTTCCCGCAACCACAGAAACTTCGCCGTCGGCGGGAAAGTCGGGTCCTGATGCATCGGGTGTTCCAGAGCTTCGGGCGCAAGCGCAGTCAGGTTGGGCGAAAAGAACGCCTCTTTTTCGACCAGCTTCTGCATCGTCGGTTCGGTAATGGTCAGGCCGTGGTCTACCACTTTGACACCAAGATCGAGCGCACGGGACAGGTCGCTGTCCATAAATACGTGCATAGCGACGTATGAGTCCATATCGCCTGCAACCTCTACTGCGGCAGAAATCTCTTCGTTTGTGAAAGCAGACTGATATATCGGGTCCTTGATCGATGTCACGCCACCGCTGACCATGATCTTGAGATAGTTTGCCCCTAAAGCAAAATTCCTCCTCGCACCCTGAAGCACCTCGGCGGGCCCGTCCACCAATCTGGTGATCTCCAGTCGCTCAAGATTGCTCTCGTTCTTGCGCTGACCAGCGATACCCCAGTCGCCGTGTCCGCCCGTTTGGCTAAGGCATGCGCCGGAGGAATAAATTCTTGGGCCGGGAAGTGATCCTTCATCAATAACCGCTCTCAGCCCACCATGAGCGCCGCACATATCGCGAACCGTTGTAAAGCCCATCGCCAACATTTCCTGCGCGAATGCGGCAGCACGTGCGCCAATCTCTTCCCATGTGGTGTCCTGAAGCCCCGGGATAGTCCCGTTCTTGTACATGTTCACATGCACATGGCTGTCGATAAGCCCAGGCATGAGCGTACGACCGTCTCCGTCAATGACGGTCACATCCACTTCTTTGGTCTCGATGCCGCGTTCCGTTTGAACGGTGAAGGAGTAGCCGTCGATGCCGCCGACTGGATCAGGCAACCGCTTGGATCCCCCGGTGCGCACATCGACTTCCCACTTCCCGCCCTCAGGAATGTCAGCGTCAATCTTGTGAATCTTGTTGCCTACCACGAGCACGTCGACGTCCTTGAGGCCGTCATTCACTCCATCAAAAACCATCACATTCTTGAAGAGTGTAACAGGGGGGATGTCACCTGTGGCCTCTTGTGCAAAAGCCGCGCTTGTTGTGAGAGCCAGTGCGCTCGCCATCATTGTAGATTTGCCGAGGTATTTCATAGGCTTCCTTTCCCTTCCGCTATCGGGGTGCGCGGGGTGCCGAGGTTAATTCACCCCGCGCGACACTCAATCGAGTGTATTCTTGTAAATCACGCCGTTTTTCATGATGATTTTCAGATTGGCGTCCGGCTCGGCCAGCAGCAGGATGTCCTCCAGCGGGTTGCCATCGACCAGCAGAAGATCGGCATAGGCACCTTCCTCGACCACGCCGAGGGGGCCGTCTTGATACGGGTTGTTCAAGCCGGTCAGTTGGTTCATGCGGGCGCCGTTCGACGTTGCGATGCGCAGAATGTCATATGCGCTGAAACCCGCTTCGTGCAGATACCCGATTTCGTCGTTCATCTTCTTGTCTTGCTCAAGCGTCTGATCCCAGTTGTTCACAAGGTCTGTGCCCAGTGTGTAGAGATCAATCATGCCCGGCGTCGTCTGGATCACTTCGATCATATTGGCCGCAGCATCCCGCACACTTTTCCATTTCACGAAGGACGCTGGCGTGTAAAAGGCTTCCGCTTGTTCGGTGGTCACCGAGTAGACCGGGGCCACCGCCGTCGCGAACATGATCTGCTTTTCGACCATGATCTCGGCAGCCTCCTTGGTTAGGAACGGGATGTGTTCAATCGTCTTGGCACCATTGTCGATGCAGTTGCGGATCGCCTGTTCGGTGAACACATGGCAGGTGACATAGGTGCCCCACTGCGCGGCCGTTTTGACCGCCATCTGAATCTCGTCAGCCTGATACTGAAGTGAGTGCAGCGGATCGAACTCTGACGTAACCCCGCCGCTGACCATGATCTTGATCTGGGTGGCCCCGCGACGCAGGTTTTCACGCACAGCCATTCGGATTTGCTCAGGTCCGTCGGCGATAAAGCTCATGTCCGTTTCGACCCAATGCGACGGCCCCTGACCCGACAATGTGGGATGCCGGTCGTTTAGTTTGCGGAAATCAGCATGGCCGGATGTCTGGGTGATAAACGCTTCCGAGGAATAGATACGTGGGCCCGGAAACATTCCGGTGTCAATTATGCGGGCGATGGATTTGGCCGGTCCTCCAAGGTCGCGCACGGTTGTGAACCCGTTCATGAGAATGCGCTGGGACCGGATCGTGGCGACGCCGCCAAGATGAAAGGGCGTGATATTCTGGCGTAACCCGTCGCTGAGCGGATTGAATACTGTAAGATGCACGTGCTGGTCATGCATACCCGGCATCAACGTGCGCCCACCGCCGTCGATGATCTGGACATTCGCTACAGCCAGAGGCTCGGTCGAAACTTCGGCAATCAGGTTGTCAACCACCAGAACATTGGCATTTTCGATCCGCTCTTCGTTCACGCCGTCAAAGACATGCACGTTGGTGAAGAGGATCGGAAAGCTTTCCTCTTGAGCAAATGAATATGTTGCGACCGCTGAAAGAAAAGTGGCGACCGTTAAACTTTTGAACATTTTGGAGTTCCTTCGTGGCAATGCACTGCTCTGCACGATTGTATCTTTGCGTGTGGCGCTCAGACTGTCATTAGCATTGTGGTTGAAATGCATAAAAAAATGCTCGAAAATGCGAATGGAAAAATTAAACTGTGAGTGTTCGGGTCGACAAATGAAACTCCCAACTGTTGAATGCTCGATGGCGCAACCTTTTGTGTCCCTTGCCCTCAGCCATGGCCTTGAAGTTGACAAATTTCTTGAGCCATCCGGCCTCAGTCTGAAGGACGTGCAGCGCGGCGAAGCGTTCATGGCAGGGCAGCATTGGTACGATCTGATCGACAATTTCGCGAAGGCATTGAGTAACCCGCATTTGGGGTTTGACGTCGGTGCGAATGCGGCTCTCAAGACATTGCCCAACCTGTCGATCCTTGAAACTCAAAGCGCGTCGCTCGGTGACCTTTTGATATCGCTAGTTGTGGACGTGGGCAGGATTTCGTCCATGGCGACCTACAATCTCGAGACCGACGGTCATGTCGCCAGGTTAGATGCAAAACGCACATTCAAGCCATCTTCTCCACCTGGCCAAGTCGACGGCTATTATCTGGGATTTATGGTTCGACTAGTTCGATCCGTCTGCGGTCCCGACTGGGATTCCAAAAAGCTACATTTCTGGGTTTGCAAACCTGATTGCATACCTGATTGGCAGAAAAAGGAGATTTCGGTACGCCAGACCAATCGCTTGGGCGCTCGCATCGAGTTTCCAGCGAACTGGTTGCTGCTTCGGTCCGGGGGTGGGCAAAGCCAGAATCTCCCGGAGAACGTCACAGGCGCCGACGACTTTCTTCAGCAAACCCGCGATTTGCTTGAACTGCATCTCGACAAGCAACCTGCCACCCTGAACTGGTTTGCCGAGTTGTATTCGCAAAGCCCCGACCGTTTGAAACGCACCTTCCGAGCCAATGGTACAAGCTTCAAAGCAGAACTGGAAAAATGTCGGGCGAAGCGAGCGAAGACATTGCTTGTAAACAGCCAACTTTCGATAAAAGAAATTGGTGAAAGTGTTGGGCTTCTGGACCAACCCAGTTTTCACAGGAGTTTCAAGCGATGGACCGGGATGACTCCGAATGAATTCAAGAAACGCAATCAGATATGCAACTCTGACTGATCGTTAAGCTAAAGATTACCGCTCCAAGATTCATAAGCGACGACGCAAGTCCCAACTTACTGCAGGCGTTGGCTCGCTTCGGATATCCGGCGTTTTTCCGTGGGACTTCAACGCCGCGAAAAGCGTAAAGACTCGGCCATACCGACTCAACAGGCTTCTCACGGGCGTTTCGGATATGGGCTGATACGGCCCCCGCAGCTTTCAAACGATCCAACAAATACGCTAAGCCCGCGAACGAAGCGCACTTCTGGAAAGCGGTCATTGATCAAATGGTGGCTTTGTCCCGCTTATGGGGATTTGCATAGTTTAGTTGCGAATGTCCGGTTTGGGCTGCGAGCGGCCACCGATGCGAAAAGCGGCGAATGGCCGTACCGAGCCCAAAACTAGACTTTGCGCAGTAGGTGCACGTCCCTTTCTTACATCAACCGGTTTATCCCAATACCGTGTCTACACCCAGCCTATCCCGCACTCATCGCTGTCGTGGCCCTACAAAATCTGATCAGCGTCAATGCTTGCGCAACCACCAAGCACTATTGTTGCGATTTGCTCAGAAATCTTCACCACTGTAGGCCGCGTTGAGTCCGCATGCTTTCAGCTATGTAATACGTCATTTATGGTTCACCGCTATCAACATGAGGTAAATTCAGACTCAAAACTGAAAATGGGCGGCAGTCGTTTAGTGACTAGGATTCGAAGGAAAAATCAAAAAAATACGTGGACTGCCCTTCGAAGCCAGGCAGTTTACTGCCCGCAAGATCGATTTGTTGGCTGGCAACACATTCGTTTACCAAAATCATTTGTCGCTTTTGATTGCTTCCGTCTCAATGTTAATCGTCACTTCATCGCCAACAAGCCCATTCGCGACTCCGTAGTCCATCCCAAACTCACTGCGCAAAATGGCGGTGTCGAGCGACAGTCCTAAAACCTCGCGTTTATGGCCAAACGGATATTCTGCGACTTTGTTTAGCGTAACATTCAGCGTTACGGGAAGAGTTTGATCCAAGATCGTCAATTCTCCGGTCACAGTTCCGCTGGTGTCGTCCGAAGCTGTGCCACCGTTCGCAACAAACTTGATTTCGGGATACGTCGAGACATCCAGGAAGTCTCGGTTTCGAACATGACCGTCACGCGCGTCGTTGAACGTGTTCACGGACGCCGCTTGGATTATAACCTCTACGTCGCGCAACTCTTGCGTTTCAGTGTCGTAAAAGAAGTTGCCCGACACTTCTGTGAACACACCAAGTGTTTTTGCGTAGCCGATGTGATCAATTGTGAAATAGATGGCCGTGTGCGTTGGATCGAGTTCATACCGCGCCATATCGGCGTTAGCCGCCATTGCATATGCACTTAGTGCAGCCGAGGTTACAATCGTTCGCGTTGTAGTGCCAAAGCGGCCGAGATCGGTTTTTAAACGCTTTAAAGCCATAGTACGAAGACCTCCGAGTGGTAGCCAAGGTTATAAATAATATAGGTTGCAAACGGACAAAGGCCGTAAAAACATGAGCAACTCCACAATTCGCTGCGCAACATGGAACATTCATCGCGCAAAGGGACCAGATGGACAGGTCGATCCAAACCGTGTGGCCAACGCAATCGGGACGGAACTGACGCCTTTGGGTTTGGACATTCTGGCGTTGCAAGAAGCGGATGAGGAATGTCGACCGCACGCTCGGATCGTAGACGTGCAGAACATCTCCGAGCTTACGGGGCTCAGATACACACAAGACGCCCCCGCATTGCGTTGGGGAAGTCAGAGCGATGGATTTCTGGGAAGCATCCTGTTTCTGGGCGAGAGGTTTCAGCGCACCCATGCAGATGTGATTGATCTACCAGGCCATTGCCACCGGGGCGCCATAGTGTTCGAAACGCTGGTTGACGGTTATCCGTTGCGCATAATGACGATGCATCTCTCTTTGTCGCAACCGTTGCGCATCATCCAAATGCGTACCATTGGGCAGTACTTACATCGTCGCCCAACTATGCAAACACTCATGCTAGGCGACTTCAATGAATGGCGGCCTTGGGGCGGTTTGATGTTCCATCAACGGATTACTGGAACGGCCTTTCAAGGGCCTGCTCGAGCCAGTTTCCCGAGCCGAGCGCCTTTTTTACCCCTGGACAGGATCTTGACGGATTTTCCAGACGCAATTTCAGAGGTTCACGCACTAAAATCAGAGGTTTTGGTGCAGGCTTCGGATCACTTGCCTTTGACGGGCGTTGTTAAGCTTGGGAAAAGGACGTGAGCGGTTGGTTGCCCACAAGGCTACCCGAAGGTCGTTGGCGGGCTAATTTGTTCTTAGGATCAATTGGGTGACGTTTATGTTTGGCGGTGATTTTTACAACGCGACAAGGCCTGTGGAGGTGGAACCACCTGTTGCCAACCTGTGCCTGGCCAGCGCGGTCATTGCTCTTGCAATGGCAGTATGCTCATTACTGGCGTTTGGTTCCGCATTGCCCCCTTTGGTCGTCTTTGGGGTAGTCGTCGGATTGCTGATCCCGGGGTTGCGTCGAACCTATCCTTATGAAGTGTTGGGTCTGTGTAACCTTGTAACCCTAATCCGCGCTGCAATGGTCGCGTTTTTGGCTGGCACTGTGGTCGCGCCAACCGTGAACCCTTGGCTGGTATTTGTGGTGGCAACAGTAGCATTCGCATTGGATGGCGTAGACGGCTGGTTGGCGCGGCGATCAAAACTCACATCCCGATTTGGCGCGAGGTTTGATATGGAAACGGACGCGTTGTTGGGCGCGGTCCTCTCTGTGTGGCTTTTGGTATCAGGGACAACAGGCCTGGAAATTCTGGTTCTTGGTTTCATGCGATACACCTTCTGCGCAGCAAGTCTATTTTTGCCCGCATTGCAGGCTGAACTCCCCGAGTCGTTCCGTCGAAAAGCAATTTGCGTTATACAAATCGGTGCGTTGGTCACGCTCCTGTTTCCCTTGACGCCAACAACAGCGTATTTGCCGATATCTTTTATGGCTGCGATACTGCTCGCATGGTCCTTCTTTGTGGACATCAATTGGCTTCTTGGGCGTGCTGAATGAGGCAAGCACTTTTCTTAGCTTTGGGTGCGTTGGCTGTTTTTTCTGTTCTCGCGCTGCCAAACCATCCAAGCGCTTTTGGGTGGGGCGCGGTGTTGCGCTGGCCTCTCGAGCTGCCTGTGATACTATTTCTGATGATGGTGCTGGGTCGGCGCTTGATCATCGTACACGCGGTCGCGCTGGCTTTGTTGGCTGTCGCTGTTTTGAAGCTCGCCGACTATGCAATGTTTAGCGCTTTTGACAGGCCTTTTAATCCGGTCGTTGATATGCCCTTGATCGCTGCAGGGTTCTCATTCGCCCACGATAGCCTTGGTTTGGTTGTATTTGTTTTTGCAGTGTCATCGACCATTTTGTTGCTGGCACTGCTTTACGTTTTTATAGTCCAGGGCTTTGCCGCTTGGGCGTCACTTGGACAAAATGCAAAAACAGGATTGGCAGCAGCTTTGATCGGCGTCGGCTGCACTGGATGGGCTGTCGCGGATGCGGGTCATCACCTCAGTTTCTGGAAATTGGGAAACAGCCCGCCGGGGACCACCTGGACCGCTCGCTTAGCAGTAAATCGCGTAGAGGAAATACAGAGAACAACCAGAGATTTGGCTGAGTTTCGTAAGGCCGCAGGTTCAGATACCTATGCCAATCAGACCGGATTGTTGAACAAGCTTGATGGGCGGGATGTGCTTTTGATCTGGATTGAAAGCTACGGTCGCGCGAGCTTCGACAACCCGCTGTACGCGCCAACGCATCTTGCAACGCTGCGGTCTGCTCAGGCGGAAATCGCGGGTTCGGGCCTTGCCATGAAAAGCGGTTGGCTGACCTCGCCAACGGCAGGCGGACAAAGCTGGTTGGCACATGGGACCCTGGGGTCCGGCTTGTGGACCGCCGATAACGGGCGCTATCAAGCGATGATCGACAGTGGGCGCAAATGGCTATCTCATATCGCGCAAGCGGCGGGGTATCGGACAGCCGCTGTCATGCCTGCAATCACAAAGGACTGGCCCGAGAGCCGAGCGATGGGGTTTGAGCTTGTTTTTGACAAGGCCACAATCCCCTATGCGGGCGAGAGTTTTCGCTGGGTCACGATGCCCGACCAATTCACCTTGGCTGCGTATCCCGATCTCTTGCCGCCGGACCCGAGACCTGATTTTGTCCAGATCGCCCTGATCTCTTCACATGCCCCTTGGACGCCAATCGCAGATGTAATCCCGTGGAAGGACGTAGGCGACGGCACCGTCTTCAATGAGATGGCCTTACGGGGACCGACACCTGAAGTGTTGTGGAAAGACCGGGATGCCGTGCGGGACGCGTATCGCAAATCGGTAGACTACGTTTTGCAAGTCGTCTTTTCTCATGTTCTTCAACTGGCCGACGATGCACCACTGGTCATTGTCGCAGGGGACCATCAAGCCGCTGGATTTGTATCAGGCAGTGACAGCAAGGATGTAGCTGTTCATATAATCGGACCCCCGCAAGTCTTGGATCACATCGAGCATTGGCGTTGGACCGAAGGGCTTGTCCCCGCATCCGACGTCCCTGTTCGCCGAATGGACAGTTTTAGGGACAACTTTATCGCGGCCTTTTCTGACAAGACCTCAACCGCAATGGTAACGCAATGAACCGGTATTGGGTCAGGTTGGTCGTATCGATCACGTTGATTATCGCGTTGCTTTGGTGGACGGATTTGGCGCCTGTCGCTGATCATCTGCGGATGCTTAGCCTGGAATGGGTAGGGCTTTCGATCCTTGCAACAACTGCCGCAACCTTCTCCATGGCATTCCGATGGCAACTTACAGCGCGCACGTTGGATATTCGGTTTGATTACTCTTTCGCCCTGCGCGAATACTATATCGCGCAGCTGGTGAATATGGTTCTGCCCGGCGGCGTTCCGGGGGATCTGACCCGTGCGGTTCGGGCGGGGAAGAAAGCAGACCTCAAACGCTCAGCTCAATCTGTGTTCGCGGAACGGCTGTTGGGGCAAATCGCGATCATGGCAGTCCTTTTTCTGGGCGTCTGTGCTGCGCTAATGTGGCCCGCAGGCTTCGATCATCCTGAACTGAGCATGACAGTTCTTGCTGTGTTGCTATGCGCTCTAGTCGTGGTGAGCCTTATATCACTTGCCCTTCCATCAATTGGGAGGTTCGTTGTCTTTTTGATCAGGTTACAACGTCGAACGGCCTTTGTTTTACTCGGCTTAGTCAGCTCTGCATGTCTGATACTGGGATTCTACGCGTCAGCAAGGGCTGTAGGGGTTGTCATACCATCAGGCGGCTTGCTTATCATTATTCCTCTGGTGTTGACCGCCATGCTGATCCCTATGTCGATTGGTGGTTGGGGTTGGAGGGAAGGAGCCGCTGCCGCCTTATTTCCAATAATCGGGCAGTCATCCAGTGCGGGCATTGCTTCGGGTGTCACTTATGGCGCCGTTATCCTGATCGCCGCGCTGCCAGCAGTTGCAATTCTGCTGTGGCCAAGATCGCTTGAACTGCAACTAACGACAGGGAGAAGAAATTCGCTATGAAACAGCCCGCCCACCTTACACGCCGTTTTTTTCTTCAAACCGGAGCAGCCGGTTTTGCCGCTTCTGCATATGGGTTGCCGGCACTAGCAGCTAACTTACAACCTTTGAATTTCCAGCTGTCGTGGCTGCATTCAGTGCAGTTTGGCGGAAGTTACATTGCGAAAAACAAAGGGTATTGGTCCGATCTGGGTTTGGATGTCTCACTCGCCCAAGGCGGTCCAAACGCGCCTGTCGAGCCGCCCGTGGTTTCAGGAACTGCTATGGTTGGGATATCAGCTGCGGACTATACCGCCGCCGCTGTGGCGCAGGGCGCGCCGTTCAAAATTATCGCTGTTGCAATGCAAAAGAATCCGTTCGCGATTGCATCGCTTGCGGCCAACCCGGTAAACGAACCCGCGGATCTGGTCGGCAAAAAGATCGGTATGGCCGTCGCGAATACGCCCGTCTTGCAAGCCTTATGCAAGTTGAACGGGATAGACATCGACCAAATTGAAATTATCCCCACTCAATATGACCCGGCACCGTTAGTCAGTGGCCAAGTGGATTGCCTGCTTTGCTGGGAAACAGATTTGCCCGTCGCCATGACTGTGCAGGGCGTCGACAACACCACAATGCTCATGGCTGACTACGGGTATGCCGTTCATTCTCAAACCTATATCGCCACCGAAGACTCTCTTGCTCAAAGGCGCGCAGAGCTTGTGTCTTTACTGAAAGGCGAAGTCATGGGGTGGAATGATTATCACAAAGACACCGACGCCGCCGCCCAGTTGACGCTGGAGATGTTCCCTGATGCAGGTCTGGATCTCGCCGCGCAAAAGCTGCAGGCCGCGCGCCAAGTGCCGCTGATGTTCTCAAACCTGACGGCCGAGTTCGGGTTCGGTTGGTTCACCGACGAGACTGTGGCGGCCAATGTCGAAACGCTCGCGCTGTTGGGTCGAAACGTTACTCCTGACCTTTGGGACAGGTCGCTGCTGGAAGAGGTGTATGGCTGACTCGAGGGCTGACGCGTGACCACGCCCGGAATCTCCTGCACCAACATCCGCAAGAGTTTTGATCGCACAGAGGCGGTGTCAGAGCTTTCGGTTGACTTTCGATCCGGTAAGACGACGGCGTTGGTTGGACCATCCGGCTGCGGGAAATCAACCGTTCTGCGAATGATAGCCGGGTTGGAAACACCCGACACGGGGCACATTACGATTGGCCGTGAAACACCAAAACAGGTCGCCCGTCGCGGGGGGCTTGCCATGGCATTTCAAGACGCATCGCTGCTGCCATGGCGAACCGTAAGATCCAACATCGCATTGGGTGCGGAACTCGCTCGCAAACCGGTGGATCGCGTAGATGACCTGATAAATCTTGTCGGGCTGGACGGGTTTGCCGAGCATCGGCCTGCAGAACTGTCAGGTGGTATGCGCCAACGCGCCGCAATCGCGCGCAGCCTTATTTCAGAGCCAGAGGTCCTGCTGTTGGACGAACCTTTTGGGGCCGTCGATGCGATCACGCGACGTCGATTGAATCAAGAACTCCCGCCGTTGTGGCGTGAGCGCCAAACGACAACACTTCTCGTTACGCATTCCGTGGAAGAGGCGGTTTTGCTTTCGGATCGCGTGATCGTGCTGTCACCTCGGCCTGCGCGTATCTTGGCCGATATACAGGTCGAAATTAACCGGAACTGCACAGTTTCCACTGCAACTTCACCAGACTTTCGCGCTTTTGTGACGCAAGTTCTGACCGCGTTGGAGGAGGCTGAGTAGGTGGAACCGGGACGTATCATGCTGGGCGTCTTGCTTATGCTTCTAATCTGGGAAGGCTTGGCGCACGTTCAGCCAAACAGCGTGTTGTTCAGTGGACCATTTGATATCGCGGAGTATATCAATGATCATTCTGGGCTACTTTTCAGGGCAGCGACCGAAACCTTAAGGAATGCCGCGCTCGGGTTCTTTTGGGGAAACCTTGCGGCGGTGGCCCTGGCCTGTTTCGTGATCTTGGTCCCGAAGTCAGAATGGGTAATATCGGCGCTCGCTCTTCTAGTGTTCTGCATTCCGCTGATCGCGAGCGGCCCGATTTTACGGGTCCTGTTCGGGCCCGGAGCTGGCCCACAGATCGCTTTGGCGGCACTGGCTGTTTACTACACCACATTCCTGGCCTTGGTTGTGGGTCTTCGGGCGATCTCGAAAAGCTGGACAGATTTGATGGCCGTTTACGGTCGGGGCCGCCTGTCGACCCTATTCGTTGTGCGATTCAGAGCCAGTTTGCCTTACCTTTTTGTGGGATTGCAGATCGCGGCGCCAGCTGCCTTTCTGGGTGCGATGATTGGAGAATTCACAGGCGCCGAGCGAGGATTAGGTGTTTTGACCTTGAGGGCCATGCGCGGTCTTCAAACGGATGCGACCTGGGCGCTGGCGGCTATTTCCGCATCACTGGCTATGCTCGGGTATGCATGCGTTGGCCTGCTCAAAAACAAACTGACACCACATGCACCGACAATCCTGCTGTCGACGCCCAGAGTTGGTCAAAAGCGCGCGCTCTCTACTCAAATACTTGGTATCGTTTTTCTGTCTGCCATGGTTTTGGTTCTGTGGCAGGGACTCATGGATTTATTTAACCTGAATTCGTTCTTCGCGAAGCGACCAGCAGATATTTGGACCTTCGTTTCCAACACAACGAACCTGAACACATTACTAACTGCGCTTGGCGAAACCCTGGCTTATGCGATACCCGGATATCTCGCCGGTTTGGCGCTTGGTGCGGGACTGGCCGTGATTTTAACGCTTTGGCCACCAGTGGAGCGGGCGATTATGCCGACCGCCATTACATTACGCGCCGTGCCGATCATCACAACTGCGCCCTTGCTGGTTCTGGCATTTGGGCGCGGCTTTACCGGGACCGTTGCAATTGTCGCTGTGATGGTTTTCTTCCCAACTCTTGTTGCCTGCCTGCAGGGATTGCGGCAGGCTCCGAAGCAAATCGTGGATCTTTTTGAAAGCTATGGTGCCGGTCGTTTGAAACTACTCCGATGCGCCCAAATCCCGGCCATGTTGCCCGCTTTATTCGCGTCTGCCCGCATGGCAGTGCCAGCCGCGCTATTGGCTGTCACTACAGCTGAGTGGCTGGCAACCGGGCGCGGCATAGGCGTGTTAATGGCACTGACCGCGAGTACATCAAACTACAATATGCTGTGGTCCTGCGTTGTCCTTTTGTGTCTTGCGGCAGTCACAGCATACGCTGGAGTTGCATGGTGCGAAAAGCGGGTTCTGCGCGTTTATGCGAGCGAGCAAGTGGTATGACAGAAGCTGTTTTTGCAATCCCTGGTGACAAAGACCGGCGCACCGGCGGATTCATCTACGAAGCCACTGTATTGCGGGTTCTTAACGAGATAGGTTGCAAGACCGAACACCTGAAACTACCGGGTCGATTTCCCGACCCAACGCAGGACGATATGGCAGTGGCACTGAACGCCCTGCGCGCCGTACCCGGAAAACGCCCGATTATCCTTGATGGATTGGTTTTTGGCTCCATCGATCCAGAGGGTTTGGCGCAGGTGAGCGCCCCTATAATAGCAATGATACACCACCCCCTTGGACTAGAAACTGGGTTGCCGACGGAACGGGCTAATTTTCTGCTCAAAAACGAAGCCGCAGCTCTTCAGCACGCAGCACATATTGTCGTTCCAAGTCCAGAAACTGCGCGCGTGCTGGTCAACCAATTGGCTGCAAAACCGGATCTAATAACTGTCGCACCCCCAGGTTTTGATCGTCCGGTTGTCTGTAAACAGCCGAAGCGTCCGCCTTTGATTTTGTCAGTTGGCCTGTTGGCCCGCCGCAAAGGGCATGACACTCTTCTAGGTGCGCTTGAGACAATCAGGGACTTGGAATGGCAGGCTGTTATCGTTGGCAAGGAGCACGACGATAACACTGCGGTTGAGCTTTACTGTCAGGCCAAGGCCCTCGGTCTAACTGAGCGCGTGACCTTCACGGGAGAGTTGGACCGAGCCCCGTTGAACGACTTGTTCAACTCGGCGACACTTTTCGCGCTTGCGACCCGGTACGAAGGCTACGGAATGGTTCTTAGCGAAGCAATGATGTTCGGACTTCCAATCGTTTCCTGCGACGTGGGTGCTGTCCCTGAAACAGTCGGTGACGCGGGGATTCTGTTGCCACCCGAGGACGCTCTGGCCTTTGGAGCTACTCTGCGTTTGCTTCTCAAAGACCAAGGAACGCGAGCACGCTTGGGAAGACTGTCAGACTTGAAGTCACAGTCTCTACCAACGTGGCGTGAAACCGCGGGAACATTCGCCTGCGTAATCAAATCACTCGCCGAGAAAACCAAATCATAGAGCTTTTTAGCAAGGGCTTCACCAAGATTTGTTTTTTGGCCACACAGTCTTAGCGGTCAGATCAACGGCAAAAGACGTGCTTAGCCGTAACGACCTGAAAGATTTCATCCAGCAAGGCATCGAAGCCTAGAAGCGCAAGAAAGCTGGTTTGTGTTGGACCGACTTCGCAGGGGTTCGCTGACGCATAGTGACTGTGCGTTCTCGCTAGTGGCGAGCACTTGCCCGACCTCCCATCTTTGGCCTGAAAGGAGACAACCGATGCTCGATACATATACCATTCGCCAAGACGACATGCCTCAAGAAATGCGGTTTCTCTTGGACCAATACCCCCGCGACAGTTGGGAAGCCCATCCAGGTTTCAAAGAGAAAACCGAGCATTGGCTCGGCGCGCATGAGATGTTCCGCCGTGTTGCGGAACGTATTCGCTTGGATACAGAAGGGGTTTTGAGCAACGATATAGGGTTGGACGACTACGTTGGGCGGCTGTCGTACTATGGCGGCAACCTGGTTGGAAACCTGCATGGCCATCACGGCTGGGAAGATCGCAGCTATTTCCCTGCACTATCTGCTGCGGACCCTCGTTTTGATGCGGGGCTTGAGTTGCTAGAACAGGATCACTTCGATCTGGATAAGGTGCTGAGTGACTTCACCGGCACTGCGAACCGTGTGATCAAGCTATCCGCACTTGATGAGGAGCAAGCTTACGACGAAGCCGGACAGCTCCATGCGACGAGCAACACGATTGAAGCGTTCCTTAAACGGCATCTCAGCGATGAAGAAGAATTGGCCGTGCCAATCATCTTGCATCACCGGCTCAGAGGATGATGCTGAAGTTATGGCCGACACGTCTACCGAAGTAGACCAAACTGATATCAACAAGCGCCGTGCACGGGGTGAATTCGTGCGCGGTGTCAGCGGCTTTCGCCACGCTATTGGCGATCCAGTGTTTCCAGCAGAACCTGTTCGCTATCTCCTATTCGTAGCACTGAATTGTCCGTGGTGTCACAGAGTGACGCTAGCGCGAAATGTGTTGGGCCTTCGAAACAGCATCACGATGGACGTTGCATTTCCAAACCGCACCGGCGACGACGATCCAGAGGCGCCAAACCTATGGGAGTTTGCGCCTGATCGGATTGCATCGCTCACTAGTGAGACTTTGCCAGAATGCACGAGTGAGACCGGCACCGGCAAAGGACTGCGCCTTGCCAAAGAGATCTATCGTGCCGAAGGCTCTGAAGAGTAATCCCTTCCAATCCTGTATGACAAGATTGCAGGGCGCATAGTTAACAACGAAAGCGCTGAAATTGTCCGAATGCTGGACGCATCAGAGGATTCTCTTGCAGCACAATCCCGGCAGCTGAACGCGTTAGGCTTTACCCAGACGAAGTGCCGATTCACCAAATTCACGACCTGAACGAACGGATTTATACAGCGATTAACAATGGTGCCTACAAGGCCGGGTTTTCCTCTGATCAAACGTTCTTTAAAACAGCCTTTGACGCCTATTTTGAGACACTCGAATATTTGGAGGAACATCTCTCAGATGGCAGGCCCTATTTGACAGGCAACCACTTTTCAGAAGTAGATCTTCGCCTGTTCCCAACTCTCTATCGTCACGATCCCGTCTACTATGTGCGAATGAAGCTTAATGGTGCGAGAATCCTAGATTACCCGTACTTGTGGCGGTGGCTGTGCCGTGTATACGCGTTGCCTGGAATTGCCGAGGCAGGTTCTCTTGTACACTGCCGCCAGGGCTATTTCGGACGCAGTTGGAATGTTGTGCCCAATGGGCCTTTCAAGCCAATGTCGTACCCAGAGGCCTATCGCCACCCTGACCTCGCAACACTGTAGGCCTCGTCAAATTGTATTTGGGAGGCCTAACTTCGAAACCAAACGTTTCTGTTTTGGACGACGGGAGCATTTTTCCTCCGCATTTCGTAACCTGTAAATGTTTAGTTGCAAATGTCCGGTTTGGGCTGCCACCGGCCAATCATGCTCGCCGCAGAAGACGTGTGCTCTGAGCTCAACTTGTGAATTCGAAATTCTCGTTGAGTGCACTCGCAACATCAAAATCGCCGCGGCCGCATCATTCATGTCTTCGTCACGCGGCTCGAAAGACTGCGAGCTTGTTTGCAGCAGCAGTAGTTCGAATGATGCCTATTTTTGCGAGTGCGGAACGTTTCGTTTGCCGAATTGTCGAAAGCGCATCATGATTAGAATTGCACGTGTCTACGACGAACATCTTGTTCTGCATTGCCTGACTCAACCAAAGGGCAGATCAACATTAAGTCGTAGCAAAGGACAAAATTCCTTTGGCCGGTACGGCATTGATCCCAGGAGAAAGCCCATGAAACGCCGCAATTTCATCAAGTTAAGTGCTGTCAGTTCTGTGGCGCTGTCCATGCCGGCTTATGTACGAGCACAGACGGAGCGTACAATCGTGTATCGTGGCGGCATAGTGCTTCCTGTAGATGCAGCCTTTTCGCAGCACACGGCGCTTGCCGTTCGCGGCAATCGCGTGCTCGGTGTCGGCTCGAACGACGACATGGCAGCGCTTGCAGGCAGTGGGGCCGAAACCATTGATCTTGATGGCCGCACGCTACTGCCCGGCTTCATAGAGCCTCACCTGCATCTGACGCTGCTTGCCGCGCTCTCCGACGCCGTCGACATCGGCCCATTTGTTTTCGCAACATTCGATGAAGCCGTTGCCGGATTGAGGCAAGCGATCTCGGATTTACCGGGGCCTGAAGCCTGGCTGGTCGGTCGACAGTTCGACCCGAGTCTCCTTGAACCCAGCCGTGATCTGACAACGCGGGAATTGGATGAACTCGCGCCGGACAGACCGGTCTTCATCCTAAACGCATCGGGTCACATCGCCTATGTAAACTCCATTGCCATGAATCTGGTCGGTTACACCAACGACTCCGAACCGCCAGCCGGAACCGAGTTTGGCCGGTATGACGACGGCTCGCTCAACGGTGTTCTATTCGGCCAAGCCGCCTTCCTGCCGATCCTGTTCATGAACGAGGACATCGCAAACATCATGGGTACGGGTTTTGGACCGGCTGTGTCGCGTGTCGGTGAAATGGTTGCTCCCCACGGTATTTCAACCATGACGGATATGGCGGCGGGGGTAGTGACTGGTCTCTCGGAGTTGGAGGCCATTCGCGGCCAATATGACGGTGGCGCAATGAAAGCGCGGGTCCGGTCCTTCATTTTTGATCTGGGGGCGATCAAGCTCGGCGACATCGATCCCAACTGGGGGAACGATTTCGTCCGGGCTTCAGGATGGAAGATCGTTTCCGATGGCTCCAATCAAGGCCTGACCGGCCGCCAGCGGGCTCCGTATTTTTCCGAACTTTCTCTCGGTCTTCACTATGTGGAACCGGAGGATCTGATGCTGCGCGTCAACGAGGTCGCGAGAGCGGGCTGGCAGCTTGCCATTCACGGAAATGGCGATGCCGCCATCGATTCCATACTAAACTCGGTAGAGTACACGACCCGCAACGGTCTCGACATGAAGAACAAGCGGACTCGAATAGAGCACGCTTCGATCATCCACGACGACCAGTTTGCGCGCATGGCCGAACTGGGCGTTCATCCCAGTTTCCTGATCAACCACGTCCACTACTGGGGCCACGCCATGCGTGACAATGTTTTCGGCCCCCGCAAGGTCGAGTTGCTGGACCGTTGTGCGGCAGCGGAAAACGCAGGTCTCACCTATACGATCCATACCGACGCGCCGGTCTCGCCGCTCGGGACCTTGCACAAGATCCGAGTCGCAATCGCCCGCGACCTGTGGAAGGAACCCGAGACGATCCTGGCTCCGCAAGAACGGGTGTCGGTGGAATCGGCCATCCGAGCGGTTACGGCCAATGCTGCCTGGCAATGCAATTCGGAGGATGTGATCGGTAGCCTGGAAGAAGGCAAGCTCGCGGATATGGTCATACTTGAGGAGGATCCTCGCGCGGTCGACCCGACGACCATATCCGACATCAAGGTCAGTGAAACTTGGATGGATGGGAACAAGGTCTATGAAGGGTAAGTTGGTTCGCGGCGTATCCGCATTTGGGTTGCTGCTCGCAAGCAGCGTGTCTGCGCAGGCGTGTGCCAGCGATTTAATGTTCACCTTTTTTCTCCACAAGAACCCCGAAGCTCAGAAAGCCAACACGGCCATCTTGGAAGCCGATGAAAACGGGATACTTGTGGGAGAGCAGTGGGAAAAGTCTGTGGGCCTTTCATTGCATGCCTGGCGTGCACAAAAGACTGAGTTTACTATCCGGGCGTTGCAGCACCGAATGAAAGCCGCGTCGAACTCGACCAGAGACATTGGTAACGCACATCTCTTCCTGATGAGAGAGTTCACTTGGCTTGATCTCACATCAGGTAACGACGGAATGACAGTGTCACGCACACGGCCGCGAGAAACTGCACGAATGTCCACTGGCGCAGTTGGCGACGCCCTCCTCATTTATACGACGCGCCGAGTGCTTGACACTCTTCTTGCGGGCGAGATGACGCTGGACGTAGCCATTGAGAAAGGCCTGATTACGTCAAACTGCGGGAGCCAATGCCCCGGCGACCCCTTTGGTGCATTGGCCGTAGCGATGGCAGAACCGCAGCAGAAGGCAGAGCTCGGCTTGGACTAGTCAGCTAGAAGATGTATCGGGTTCGCCGCAGCTGGCGCACTCCTTCAGAGATGCTTGTTTTCTGTCCCTTTGTTATATCGATATTTTGTAAGCATTTAGATTCTTCATCTAACGCAGAGTCTGGCACCTAATGTGTAATCGCTGTGGTGTTGAGCCAGAGGCGAACTGATGTCCACTGATTGGATAGCCTTGGACAACGCTATCGATTTGACTAGAACGAATGGCGGCTTTGTCCGCAAAGTGGCCGTTCATGCCAAGTGAAGCGAACGACTGCTCTGAGCCCAAAGCAGACCTTCAATTCCAAGCAAGGTGACTTCCGAAATGCTGACAAAGCTGTCGTTGGTTGTTTAGTTTTCGATCTCCGGATTCTACAGGGTGGTGCCCTTTGCAAAGATGCTCTGACACAACCTCTCAATCCGTAGTGTTTGGATTTGAAGCGACGGAAGGACAACTCTCAATCGCTTCGCAAATGCAGTCCACTGATCTAAGGTTATAGAAAAATCAACAGCCTCATGTGGTGTGACCATGAATCCCGAACAAATATTTGCCGTCCTGTCTGCTTTGCTTGGAGAGCCTTCTGATCCGACGGCTTTTGAAGCTCAATTCGTGGGTGGAGCCGACACGCGCTATCCGGTCGAAATCACTCCGTGCTCGCGCCCCGTGGTCCCTGATGAGATTGACGGAGAAACTGTAATCTGCGGTATCGTGGCAGTACCTGAGGACCACAGAGATGCTCAAAGCAGGACCCTGGACCTGAGCTTCATCGTTTTCAAGGCTCATTCGCTGGCACCCGTGGCAGACCCGGTTGTCTACCTTCACGGGGGACCGGGCGGCGGTTCAGTTGAATCTGTGCGCTCGCTCAGTCTGTTTTTTGACCATTTGCGGGGGCGAAGGGACGTCGTGGCGTTCGATCAACGCGGCGTCGATGCAAGTGCCCCGGATATGGATTGCTTCGGGACTCTGGCAAAAAATCTGGAGCCAATCGTCGATCAGTTGGGCGGGGCTGACCTACCTCAGCTGGAGACGGCACTTGTTCGCGACTGCATTTCGGAATTGACCGAACGAGGCTTCGATCTTCCGCAGTTCAACACGACCCAAAATGCTTTAGATGTGCGAGCTGTTATGTCGGCTCTTGGCTACGCTGAGTACAACATTTATGGCGTTTCATATGGCACCAAGCTCGCGCTAGAAGTCATGCGCTCTGCGCCAGCGGGTGTGCGTGCGGTCGTTTTAGACAGCGTCGCCCCACCCCAAATCGCGCTTTACGACACTCTGTTCGTCCCACACACCGAGGCCATTTTTAATACGTTTGCACCGTGTGAAGCGGATCCTGTCTGTGCGGAGGCGTATCCCGATATAACGCAGCGGTATTTTAACCTCCTTGAAGACTTAGAGGCACGTCCATTGGAGGCTGCGGGGATCGAGATATCCGGGCAAATGCTTTTCAGCATTTTTTCCGGCAGAAACGATTGGTCCGACCCAACGATCCGGGGCTTCACCACTTACGCGCCCGCACTGGTCAGAGAGCTTGAGGACGGAACGGTCGACCTCATCACACAAATCATCAACGGTGACCTTCCACCCCAGCCCTCCGCAGAAACGTTGTTGGCGGGTACGTTGGACCTGAGCGCCGATGAAAAGGCTCTGGCGCAAGCTGCAATCAACGCCATGTCGCAAATGGAAATTGCTTCCGACACTGCGTCCTCGGCTTTGGAGCAACTTGAAGCGGATCGCGACCGAGATCTCGAACCGGCCTCCTTGGGAGAGTTCTTTGACGATGCTCTTGAAGATGCTCTGGCCGGGTTGCCTGATCGAGCGGATCGTTTGGCGTTTGCGCAAGACTATCTAAACCTACGGTTTGAAACGCCGCGTGCTGGAGCGTTGCTGGACCTAGTCCGCGCCCATTTCAATGAAGCGACAGCAGGACGGTTGGCCTCATTGATCGCTTTGCTCGGCCCCGAAGATGTCGAGCGCGTTTTCAACTTGATCGCAACAGATAACGCAGCTTTGCAAACCATTATGGAGGGTGAATTCGAGCTATTGCTCTACGCTTGCCAGGAAGATTTTGTGGACGGTTTCAACTCAGCGGCGGGATTTGGCGCTTTGGTAGCAGAGTTGGGCTACGGTCCATTGATGACAGCGGCTCTAGCTGAAATTCCGAGCCTATTTGCAGATTGCAGTGAGTTCACACCAATACCTCGAGACAACTATCTTGAACCCGTGCTTTCCGACATCGCGGTACTGGTCCTGTCTGGTGAGATTGACACACAGACCGCATCTTCCTGGGGTGGGCTAGCGGCAGACACTTTGCACAACAGTCAGTCGTTCCTGTTCCCGGAAACAGGGCACGGGGCCCTTGTTTTCAGCCAATGCGCCCGCGATATTGGTGAAGCGTTTCTGGAAAACCCCGGGGCAGGCATCGATAGCACATGCGTCTCGGATCTAAGGCTACCGTATTTGATGCCGGACGGCAGCTTGCATAGTGTCGAGAATTGAAGACTGCGTAAGCAAATGGAGACTCCAATGAAGGCCCTGATCACAGCAACGATTTTGGCGGTTGGCTTTGCATCGTCTGCCCATGCATTTGATCGTCAAACGACTGACGCGCTTCAACTGTGCCACGACTATTTGTGGGATGTACCCAAATATGCTGACCTGCCAAACGCCGCGATTTCCGTATTTCCGGGCATTTTGAACGATCAAAGTATCGTCGTTTTCTGGAATGTGTATTGGGACGACCCAACAGTGCGCGCAGCTGGTAACTGCACGATCATTGACGGCGCGGTGAAGGGTTTTGAAGATTATCTGGCGCAGGAATAGGACAAGACCCTTGCCGTCTTTTGCAAAAACGTGGCGCGGGTCGGAGACTTTATGAAGCGGTCAGCGTTTCTCTGGCTAGCGGCTGCTCTTCTTATAGCGGCGGGCACGACCTGGCTTGTATCTCGCCCTTTTTTACGGATTGAAACACTCAGAGACTTGGCGGAGGCAGTACCGCCTGAACCGGCGCTCCTGAACGCATCAGAGTTGGAGCAACGCCTTCTGGCAGTCGGCCTTCACCCGACCGGTCTGCTAAGCGATCTCGGCGTCGATGACCACCTGGCTCGGCTGGAAGCCGACAAGGTCGACGCAGCTACACTGAGCGCGTATGCCGATGCCATAGGCGAATTGTCGGCAGTCAGCGCGGATCGCGGTCAAGCCTTGCCGCCGACGCTTTGGGATGTGAGCACGCCAGCGCTTCGTGAGGCGGGCTGGACTGTATACACACTCACCGAAGCAATGGCATCAGATGCCGGAGCAATTCACGTCGCACTTCTATCTGATGCTTACGCGGCTTTTCTCGAGCGCAAGCCCAATGCATTGGAAGGCGCATTGGCGCTGCTGCCGCTTTCCCGTAACTATGTCGAAACGCTGCCAGAGAGTGCGCGAGCAGAGCGTGAACGCCATGCCAAGACAGAGGGACAGGCCACTCTGTTGATCTGGCAAGCTCTGTTATCAGGCACAAGCAGGTACAATCCCTTAACGCACCGCCCCCTGTGGAGCCACGGCTACATCGGCCACTTTAGTGTGCCGCACATCCATCAATATGCAACGGGCGAAGGCCTAACCGCGAGCCAGGTTTGGGGAGTTGACGGGTTCAATCCCGCGTTCGTCGGCCCCCCTACCAATAGCAACCAAGTGGAACATTTGGGCATTAGCGCATTGCTACAGGGCGTGGCGCATGTGCCGGGCGCAGTCTTAGCCGCCACTGAAGCATTCGAAGTCTTCGTCGATCACGATGACCCAGCCGCTGCCCGAGCGGATAGGGCATTGAACGACGTCGTGAGAACAGTACTTCTCCCCCGCATGGAGGAAGATCCGAACGCGCTGGTCTCTGCATTGACTAAAGCACTCCAATAGCGTTGCCACTTTGTCAGGCCAACTTTGATGCCGTTATCCGCATTATCGAGATAGTCTGTTTCTTTATCCTGGGCGGCAGTCCGGAAGCGGACATTCGAAATAGGTGCAGCAATCTGCCGCTTTGGGCTCAGACCGGTCATCTGACGGTTTCAGTAGGTCATTGAGTCGGTTCAATCGGCATCAAGGTCAGCAAGGCGGACTCTTCGGTCATTCGCGTGCAACACCAGTGTCTATCTTGACCCTTGGCAAATGGCTCAGGCCAGATTGTTCTTGTGAACTTTGCCGTTCTTCATAATCACATCGAAATTGTCCGCAGAGGCCATGACCGTAAGGTCGGCAATCGGGTCTCCGTCCACGAGCAGAATATCGGCGTAGGCTCCGGGTTGGATGACACCGACTGGACCAGCCTGGTAGGGATTACGCGGGCCGGTCAGGTCCCAAAGCTGTCCATTCAGACCTGTCGCCTGCCGCAGAATCTCGGCGTTGCTGAACCATGGCGTCCTGAGCTGCAATTCCTCCAACTGCGTTGCTTTCGTTTCCCTCGATCCGACGAAGTCTGTTCCGAGTGCAATCTTGGCGCCAGATTCTCGCGCTAGTCGAAGCATGGCATCGAGACCATCAAACGCCATCTGTTGGCGCTCTGCTTGGGCGGGCGAGAACCCTGCCGGAATGTCTGCCGCGAAGAAGCCAACCTGGGTTGAAAGCCAGACGCCTTTTTCCACGGCCAACTCCATCGACTCGGGCGTCATGAGGTTGCAGTGTTCGATACATTGGTAACCTGCCTCAATAGCCGCCCGAACCGATGTGTCCATGTATGCGTGCGAGGTCGCGTAAGTGTTCCAACGTTTGGCCTCGTCTACTGCCGCTTCGAGTTCTGCCGGCGAAAACTCGTTGATATCCAATGGGTCGTAGAGGCCGGTCACGGCGCCACCTGAAAAGACTTTGATGAAGTGCGCACCCTGCCGAAACTGCTCGCGTGCAGCCGCCAGAACTTCAGGAACTCCGTCTGCAAAAAGTGTGATCCCAAGTCGCTCCGCTTCCGTGAACGGCGGCCCGCCGAAGGCTCTCGGACGCACAGACCGCGGCCGAAGGTCGCCATGACCGGCGGTCATTGAGATCGCAGCGTTTGACGCCTGAATACGCGGGCCGGGGTGGAGGCCTTCGTCTATGGCGCGAGCCAAACCGAGAATGCCGCCACCGGTATCTCGAACACTGGTAAAGCCACGCATCAGGGTGGCTTCACTTTCGCTCAATGCCAATGCAGCAATGTAATCTGGACGTGCCGTCAGGAAGCCAGCTGGGTCCTGGTTCCACTGTAGGTGTACGTGCATGTCGAGGAGCCCCGGCATCAGGGTCCGCCCATCCCCATCGATGCGCGGCACCTCTTGCGCAGCATCGGCAGCGGGCGAGACATCCTTGATCACTTCCCCTTCGACAAGGACGTTCGTGAGCTCGGTCAATTCATCGGACATCCCGTCATAAACACGCACGTTCGTGAAGAGCGTGGCATCCGGGGCTTGAGCACGGACTCGCGCCGGGACCAGCGCCAGCGCAGTGGTCGATGCGAGACTGGACAAAAATGCGCGTTTGGTGATCATAACTTAACCCTCAAGATGACGAAGAAGTTGTTGAAGGCTACCTCAGGCGCGCGTGTAAAACCATCCGGTAAACCCGATGAAAAGGGTGACGTAAGGTATAGAGTTTTTAAGGCGTTGAACTGCAGGTCATCCTGCTTTGCAAGAACGTCCGCTTTGAGTGCGTTGTACAAATACCGACATAAGAACATAGTAAGAACATCTCTTTCTTTGCGGAAGCTTCTCCCTTATGATTTCGATAAAATCTGGAGAAGCAGATGGGCGGTATTGGAAGTGGTCGGCACTGGCATTGGGGAGCAAAGAACACGACTTCCGACTATCGCAGCATCGATGCGCGGCGCTGGGCGCGTGAGGGCTTTCTGACGCCTGGACGACGCTTTTCATGGCAATGGTCTATCGAAGGCAAAAAAGTCGCCAGCATCGATGTACTGGCAGAGCATGGGTGTGTGAGACTCATCTATCGCAGCCGAGACCACGGCGACGAGTGGGAGAGCCTCGACTACCCGGTGCGATTGCTTTCTCAGCCTTGTCATTACGGGGGCCATCGCTACTGGTTCGCTTGCCCAGCGCGCGGTTGCGGTCGACGTGTCGCTAAGCTCTATGGTGGGCGTATTTTCGCGTGTCGTCATTGCCACCAACTCGCATATCCGTCCCAGCGAGAAACTACTTTTCAACGTAACCAAAGGCGTGCTGATAAAATACGCGAACGCCTGGGTTGGTTGAACGATCCGGATCTGATGGAAGGAACGAAGCCGAAGGGGATGCACTGGCGCACGTATTATCGCCTTGTTGCGGAGTTGGAGCATTGGGAGGAAATGTCGAACAAGTCGCTGCTGCGATACTTGGGTAGGCTGGCAGTTAACCTTAAGGCAACGTGAACTCAGAGCACTTCGGGGGGCGGTGAATTCTTCACCGTGCTTCTTTCGCTAGACCCGCCGTTCAGGCTTTCGCGTGCTTCCGCAGTTCAACATTTGTTTACACCAACAGTCACCAACCTTCGGAATCCCTAAATATCCATCGGAAAACGCGGACACGGTGTTACAAAGGGTGGATATCGGGGTGGATAGAAAGGGCAGGAAAACTGATAATACCTTTTAAATCAAATATTTACATCTGAGATTTGGTGCCGCTGAAGGGACTCGAACCCCCGACCCCATCATTACGAATGACGTGCTCTACCAGCTGAGCTACAGCGGCACCGTAGGTCATACTGAACACATTATGACCGGATGCGAAGCTTCGTTTAAACCGTCAGTTCGGCGCCTGCAAGCCCGGTTGCAACCGTTTTGGCGTTGCTCAGCACGGCCGGGCCTTAAGTTGTGAACCGAAAGCCTGCGGCCAATCTTTCAAATTGGCGCTCTGATCCGTGAATTTTTTGTGACGACGTGGAATGAAATTGACTCGCCTTCTATATTTCAATAATTCATGAAATATGATAGGACAGATAACCGATCAATTGACCATCCTTGGCCACCCGCAGCGCATCACCGTGTTTCGCATGTTGATGCGACGGTTTCCTGACAGGGTTCCCGCGGGCGAGCTGGCGGCGGAGCTGGATATCAAACCCAGTACCATGTCGAACTACCTGAATGCTTTGCAGCGGTCGGGGCTGGTGAAACAGGAACGATCCGGGACGTCTCTGCTCTATTCGATTGAAATGAAAACTGTGCAGCAAATGCTCGATTTCCTGATCGTGGATTGCTGCCGTGGCCGCCCGGATATTTGCATGCCCTTTCCCAAAGACACCGCGACGAACCGAAAGTTCAATGTGCTGTTCATTTGTTCTGGCAACTCCGCCCGTTCGATTTTTGCCGAATCCTTGCTGCGACAGATCGGCGGCGACCGGTTCAACGTTTATTCGGCCGGGACGCGGCCCAGTTCAGAACTCAATCCCTTTGCTGTGCAGGTTCTGCGCGACAAGGGGCACGATATCTCGGTCCTGCGGCCGAAGAATCTGTCCGAGTTTTCGGCGCCGGACGCGCCCGTCATGGATTTTGTCTTTACTGTCTGCAATCAGGCCGCCAACGAGGAATGCCCGGCTTGGGAGGGTCAACCGATAAGTGGCCATTGGGGCGTGGAAGATCCGGTCAAGGCCGAAGGTACCGACGCCGAGAAAAGTCTGGCCTTTCAAACCGCCTACGGCGCACTGAAGCGCCGGATTCAGGCCTTTTCGTCATTGCCGGTCGAAAGCCTTGACCGGATCGCATTGCAATCCGCCGTCGATGAAATCGGGCGCACGCCTACCGAGGAAACGAAATGACCACCTACGCACTGAACGGCCTTGGCCGTATGGGAAAACTGGCCCTGAAGCCTTTGCTTGAAAAAGGCGCAAAGATTGCCTGGATCAACGATGCCGTCGGTGATCCCGAGATGCATGCGCATCTGCTGGAGTTCGACACTGTCCATGGGCGCTGGGACGCGGAATTCGACCATGATGCAGACAGCATCACGGTCAACGGTACCCGCCTGCCGTTCGTTGGCACAAAAGACCTGAGCGCGTTGCCGCTGGACGGTGTTGATGTGGTGATCGACTGCACCGGCGTGTTCAAGACCGAAGCGAAGCTGGCACCGTATTTTGACGCTGGGGTGAAGAAGGTTGTTGTCTCTGCTCCTGTCAAGGACGGGCCGACGGCCAATATCGTCATGGGTGTGAATGACGGAACCTACGACCCCGCGGCGCATAAGATCGTGACGGCGGCCTCGTGCACGACAAACTGTCTTGCGCCTGTTGTGAAGGTCATTCACGAAAACCTGGGCATCCGCCATGGATCGATGACGACGATTCACGACGTAACCAATACGCAGACAATCGTGGATCGGCCTGCCAAAGATCTCAGGCGCGCACGCTCGGCCCTGAACTCTTTGATCCCGACCACGACCGGGTCGGCCACGGCCATCACTCTGATCTATCCGGAACTCAAAGGTCGTCTGAACGGCCATGCGGTTCGGGTGCCGTTGCTGAACGCCTCGCTGACCGATTGCGTGTTCGAGGTTGAGCGTGAAACCACGGTTGAAGAGGTCAACGCCTTCTTCAAAGCCGCTGCCGAGGGCGAACTGAAGGGCATTCTGGGCTATGAGACGCGCCCGCTGGTGTCCACCGATTACACCAATGACGAACGCTCTTCGATCGTCGATGCGCCCTCGACCATGGTTGTGAACGGGACGCAGGTGAAAATCTATGCGTGGTACGACAACGAGATGGGCTATGCGCATCGGCTGGTGGATGTCGCGCTGATGGTCGGGGCATCATTGTGACGCAACGCCCCGAAGGACTGTCGGCCTATATCGCGGTCACGGCTGCCTATTGGGCCTTCATGCTGACCGACGGGGCGCTCAGGATGTTGGTGCTGTTGCACTTTCACACCCTGGGCTTCTCGCCGGTGCAACTTGCCTATCTGTTTGTGCTTTATGAAATCGCCGGGATTGTCACCAACCTGTCCGCCGGTTGGATCGCCGCACGGTTCGGGTTGACCTCGACCCTCTATGCAGGGCTAGGGGTGCAGATTGTCGCGTTGCTCGCCATGACGCAGCTTGATCCGAACTGGACCGTCGCGGCTTCGGTCACTTTTGTCATGATCGTGCAAGGGGCCAGCGGAGTGGCCAAGGATCTGGCCAAAATGTCTTCGAAATCGGCGGTCAAATTGCTGGCTCCCTCCGAAGGAGGCGCGTTGTTTCGATGGGTTGCGGTTCTGACGGGTTCGAAAAACGCGGTCAAAGGGCTGGGATTCCTGTTGGGTGCCGCCATGCTTGCAACACTGGGCTTCCTTCCGGCAGTGCTTGCCATGGCCGCCGCTCTGGCGGTGATCCTGGTCGCGGTGATGTTGTTCATGCCAGCGGGCCTGCCGAAGGGGCGCAAGGGCGCAAAGTTCTCTGAGGTTTTTTCAAAATCAGCAAATGTGAACTGGTTGTCCGCGGCGCGTGTCTTCCTGTTCGGCGCGCGGGACGTCTGGTTCGTGGTCGGCATCCCGATCTATTTCTATGCTGTTCTTTCAGATGGCACCGAAGAGGGCAATCGGGCCGCGTTCTTCATGATCGGAACATTCATGGCGGTGTGGATCATCCTCTATGGCGCCGTGCAAGCCAACGCGCCAAGGATTCTTCGTGCGTCAGATCGAACCGAAGGTGATCTGATCCGTGCCGCACGCAGCTGGGCGGCGATCCTGTTCTGTGTTCCTGCGGCTCTGACACTGGCTGTTTTGCTGTCAAATGGGCCCGAGACCTGGCTGACCCTGACGCTGGTCGCAGGGCTTTTGGTCTTTGGTGCGATCTTCGCGGTCAACTCATCGCTGCATTCCTATCTGATTCTTGCCTTCACCCGGTCCGAGCGTGTGACGATGGATGTCGGCTTTTATTACATGGCAAATGCGACGGGGCGGTTGGCCGGCACCGTCTTGTCTGGCCTGACCTATCAGGTCGGGGGGCTGCCCATGGTGCTGGGCACAGCGGCCGTGATGGTCGGGCTTGCCGCGCTGACCTCTGGCAAACTTACGGGTCAAACGGCTGAGGCGCTGTCATGAGCATTTTTGAACGGTATCTCACGATCTGGGTTGCGCTTGCGATGATCGGTGGCGTCCTGATCGGACTGGCCGCGCCGGGGCTGGTGCAGCTGGTGGCAAGCGCCGAAATTGCCAGCGTCAACCTGGTGGTGGCAGTGCTGATCTGGGCAATGGTCTACCCGATGATGGTCAACGTCGATTTCGGTGCAGTCGCCGGAGTCGCCCGCCAGCCACGTGGTCTGATTGTGACGCTGGTGGTGAACTGGCTGATAAAGCCTTTCACCATGGCACTGCTGGCCGTCCTGTTTTTCGACTATGTCTTCGCACCCTGGATCGCGCCCGAAGATGCCGCGCAATACACCGCCGGTCTGATCCTGCTGGGGGCCGCCCCTTGCACCGCCATGGTGTTTGTATGGTCGCAGCTAACCAGAGGCGACGCGACGTACACGCTGGTTCAGGTTTCCGTCAATGATCTGATCATGGTCGTGGCATTTGCGCCGATCGTGGCCTTTTTGCTGGGTGTCACCGACATCGAAGTGCCGTGGCAGACTTTGGTTTTGGCCACGGTCCTTTATGTGGTGCTGCCGCTTGTCGCCGGGTTGATCACGCGCCGCAGATTAGGCTCTAAACAGGCGATAGAAGCCTTTTCTTCGCGGGTGAAGCCGTGGTCCGTCATGGGATTGATTGCAACCGTGGTCATCCTGTTCGGCCTGCAAGGTCAGACCATTCTGGCGAAACCTATGGTCATCATTCTGATCGCCGTTCCCATTTTGATCCAAAGCTATGGTATTTTTGCCATTGCCTATGGCGCCGCTTATGCGCTGAAGGTTCCCCACCGGATCGCAGCGCCCTGTGCCATGATCGGGACATCGAATTTCTTCGAACTGGCCGTTGCCGTCGCAATCAGCTTGTTCGGTCTTCATTCCGGCGCGGCACTGGCGACGGTCGTGGGGGTCCTGGTCGAAGTACCGGTGATGCTGTCGCTTGTGGCTTTCGCCAATCGAACACGCCAGCGTTTCCCGGAACCTGCGACATGACAGAATCGGTCAACGCGGCAGGGCGATAATCGGAACTGGCGGCTATGCACCGCCAGCCTTGCAGCAACGCTGCTTCAGAAATCCACGCCGCGCTGTGCTTTGATGCCCGCTTGGAACGGGTGTTTCTCCTCGGTCATTTCCGTGACCAGATCAGCATAGTCACGCAGCGCGTTCGGCGCGTCGCGGCCAGTCAGGAAAACACTGGTCTTTTCCGAGCGCGCGTTCAAACCTTCGATGACCTGTTCGACCGACAGGTATTCGTAACGCAGGGCGATGTTGATCTCGTCCAGCACAACCAGATCGTATTCGCCGCTGGACATCAGGGCGCAGGCCTTGTCGAAGGCGGCATTGGCAGCTGCAATATCGCGTTCCCGGTCCTGTGTGTCCCAGGTAAAACCTTCGCCCATCGTATGCCATGTCACCAGATCACGCTCTTCGAAGAAACGGCGCTCGCCGGTTTTCCATTTGCCCTTGATGAACTGCACCACAGCAACCTTCTGGCCCCAGCCCAGGGCGCGAATGACCACGCCGAACGCGGCCGAGGACTTGCCTTTGCCCTTGCCGGTATTGATCAGGACCAGACCACGGCCTGGATCCACGGCCTCGGACACTTTCTTGCGGTGCTGGGCCTGCACCTTCTGCATCTTTTCCTTGTGATCCTGCGCGTCGCTCATTTGGGAACCTCTTTGACTGTTCGGCCCAACCTAGGGGAAGATTGCAAAAGGTAAAGTCACGCTTTGGGGTCTGTAACCGACCGGGCCTTGCCGCGCTCCAGCCCCAACTGGTGTTCGCGCCAGATGACGACAACATTGCCTGCAATCACCAGCGCGGCCCCGATCAGGATTGCAAGCGTTGGCAGTTCGTCGAACCAGACATAGCCGATCACGATCGCAAAAAGCATGGTTGCATAGTCATAAGGTGCCAGCATCGAGGCCTGGCCAAACCGATAGGAAGATGTGACCAAAATCTGCGCGACGCCGCCGATCAGGCCCATCATGATCAGTATTAGAGCCTGATTTACTGTCGGCATCGTCCAGCCCCAGAACGCGGTCAGGGCCGACAGAAGCGTCGCGGTCATCGAGAAATAGAACACGATGGCCGCAGGGTGATCGACCTTGACCAATTGCCGGATATGGATCTGAACGAAGGCACGTGCGAGGGTTGCGCCCAACACGCATAACGCGCCGATGGTGGCGGCGAGTTCCATCTCGGTGGTGCCAAGACGTGGCCAGATCATGATCAGGACGCCCAGCAGACCCAAAGCCACAGCGCCGATACGAATAAGCCGAATCCGTTCGCCCAGCATGACGGCGGCCAGAATCAGGGTGAAGATCGGTGTCGCATAGCCGATGGCAGTGACTTCCGGCAGGGGCAACAGGCTGAGGCCGGTAAAGGTAAGCCCCATGGCGCTTGTTCCCAGAACACCGCGCCAGAAATGGCCCATGGGTTTCTTGACCACAAAGCCTTTCGACAACTCCCCCCGCGCGATGAGCCAAAGAATGATCACGGGGATTGCGAACAGGGACCGAAAAAACACCAATTGGCCCGGCGGGAATTCATCTGAAAGTGCTTTGACCAGCGCGGACATCGACGTGAACAGGAACAAGGCGCACAGCTTCAGCGTTACGGCAAGCAGAGGTCGATGCGAAGTTAAGGGTTTTGTCATCGGCGCGAACCTGCGTCTTTGACGGGCAAAGATCAACGGGTGGATTCAGCAATTCGCCCAGGATTGCGGCAAGGAGCAGCCGATCTCTTCGGCGAATTCTTCAAGAAAGCGGATCATGCGCGCGGTGCGTTGTTCTGCAATCCGCCTTCCGGTCTCGGTCAACATGTCACCTGGCAGGCGCAGCAGTTTCACCTTCCAGTGGTCGAGCGAGAAATGCAGGTCATCCAGTGGCCGGGCTTGGGCAAAAGGGTCCGCAGGATGGTAAAGAGTGCGCCCCAAGGCCCCGGAAACGGAAAAGTTGCGGGCGATACCGATGGTGCCCAGGGCATCAAGGCGGTCCGCATCGCGCAGAATGCATGCCTCAATCGTCTCAGGTGGGATATCGGCCGAAAAACTATGGGCTTCGATCGCGTGCTGGATCGCGCGGACCTGATCGGCCTCAAACCCGATTTCCTTAAGAATAGGCTCTGATTCTGCTGCGGATCTGCGCGAGGCAAGATGTCGGTCAGGATCGTCCTTGGGCAGATTCACAAGATCGTGCAGGTAACTTGCGGCCAGCAGCACGGACATATCGGTTTGATCATCAGCGATGGCCCGGGCGTTGGTCCAAACACGATCCAGATGGGCCAGATCATGGGCCGGATCCGTTTCCATGCGATGTGCGACCACAGCCCGCAGGCGGGTGCGCAGATCAGCCGATCCGTCCACGGTTCTCTCCGATCTGGCCGCGATGCAACAGCAGGTGGTCGAGGATCACGCAGGCCATCATCGCCTCTCCTACCGGGACCGCGCGAATGCCTACACAAGGGTCGTGACGGCCCTTGGTGATGATCTCGGTCTCTTCGCCTGATTTGGTGATGGTTTTGCGTGTGGTCAGAATCGACGAGGTCGGCTTGACGGCAAAGCGCACGACGATGTCCTGCCCGGTTGAGATGCCGCCCAGAATCCCGCCCGCATGGTTCGAGCTGTATTGAGGTCCGTTCTGCCCCATGAATATTTCGTCGGCATTGGCCTCGCCCGTCAGTTCAGCCGCGGCCATGCCTTCGCCGATTTCGACGCCTTTGACCGCGTTGATCGACATCATCGCAGCAGCTAGATCAGTGTCTAACTTGGCGTAAACCGGCGCGCCAAGCCCTGCGGGCACGCCGCGCGCCACAACTTCGACAATTGCGCCAACCGAGTTGCCGGACTTGCGCAGATCGTCCAGATAGGTGGCCCACTTCTCGGCGGCTTGCGCATCCGGTGTCCAGAACGGGTTCTGTTCGATCTGGGACCAGTCGAAATTGTCGCGCTCGATCTTATGCGGCCCGATCTGGGTCATGTACCCGGTGATCTGCACGTTGCGTGCGATCTGTTTGATCGCCTCACGCGCCAATCCACCCGCAGCCACACGCGCGGCTGTTTCGCGTGCAGAACTCCGCCCGCCGCCGCGATAATCCCGGATCCCGTATTTCTGCCAATAGGTGATATCGGCATGGCCCGGGCGGAACTTGTCCATGATATCGCCATAGTCTTTCGAGCGCTGATCGGTGTTTTCGATCATCAGCTGCACAGGCGTTCCGGTGGTTTGCCCTTCGAACACACCGGACAGGATTTTCACCTGATCGGGTTCGCGCCGCTGGGTGGTAAACTTGTTCTGCCCCGGTTTGCGCTTGTCCAGCCAGTGCTGGATCATGGTCTCGTCGATGGTGACACCCGGCGGACAGCCGTCAACGGTGGCACCCAAGGCGGGTCCATGGCTTTCACCCCAAGTGGTAACACGGAATAGATGGCCAAAACTGTTCATCGACATGGGGCGGGCTCCTTTGGGATCGTGATTAGCGGGGAGCGCCTTGAGCCTCAAGGGGATTTGCGAATTGGTGGGCGCCACCTTGCGGTGGCGCGAATGAATATTTTTGAAAAGATGAAGATCAGGCGGCCTGCGTCAGCACCGCTCGGGTCGCTGTGATTTTCAGCGCGGCTTGTGCTGCTTCGCGGCCTTTCTCGACAAAATGCGCACGGTAGATGGCGTTGTGGTGATCCGTCTCCTGGTACTGGTGCGGCGTCAGGGAAACGGACAGGACCGGCACGCCTGTATCCATGCCGGCGCGCATCAAACCGTCCACGACGGCCTGGGCCACGAAGTCGTGACGGTAAATGCCGCCATCCACGACAAATGCGGCGCAGGCGACAGCGGCGTAGCGGCCGGTTTGGGCCAGATCGCGGGCCAGCAGCGGCATCTCGAACGCGCCGGGTACGTCGAAAACATCGACCTGATCGGCCGGGATCAGTTCAAGAAATCCGTCCAGCGCGCGGTCGACGATGTCGGAATGCCAGTTGGCTTTGACAAAAGCATAGCGGGTGTGTGTCATCGTGATCTCCTTTCAGTTCGGTGGCCCGCTGGCGGTCGCGAAAACCTTCGCTGCCAGCCCGGCATGACACGTCACCCAAGGCGATCACGAGCAGGCGCGCCGGTTCACCGGCACGGCTTGCACGTTCTCTTCCATCCGGACTTTGACCGTCGGCTCTGGCCTCTCACCAGATCTGCTGACACTCTTTCGTGGTTCCACACTTTGTCCAAATACCGGCCTTTGCCGTTCGGATCGTGGACACGGCAGAGCCGCTCGCGGGCTTGCGGGTCATGGCCCGCATACCGCCGGTGGGGAATTCCACCCCGCCCTGAGAACGAGGCAGACCTTGCCAAGAACCAACCCCATCTGCAAGAGATTTGGCAGGAGGTCGCCCATGCACCCAAATCCAGCCTTCCGCGTCGAGGATCGAGCGCGTCATATTGAATTCGCCCGTGACCGGGCTTTTGGCGTTCTGGCGATTTCCGGCGACGGCGCGCCATTGATCAGTCACGTGCCCTTTCTGCTGTCTGAGGACGGTGCGGTGGTCGATCTTCATCTGGTGCGATCAAACCCCATTGTCCGTATGCTGCACGGGCCGAAAGAGGTCAGGATCGCGGTGCAGGGGCCTGATGGCTATGTCTCGCCCGACTGGTACGGTGTCGCCGATCAAGTTCCGACGTGGAACTATGTCGCCGTGCACCTGACCGGACAGCTTGAACTGCGCCCGCAGGACGAGCTGCGTGATTTGCTGGATCGACAAACCGCATTCTTTGAAGATCGACTGCTGCCCAAAGCGCCATGGGTCACCGGGAAAATGTCTGATGACGCGTTGGCCAGAATGATGCGGATGATCGTACCATGCCGGATGCAGGTAGAGGATATCCAGGGCACCTGGAAACTGGGCCAGAACAAGCCGGAGGATGCAAGAATCGCTGCCGCCGACAAAGTGCCCGGCGGATTTGGCAGTGAAACCGGTCAGCTGGCCGCCTTGATGCACAAGGCGTAACCAGCACCGGGAAACAGGATTACTCGGAACTGAAAGTCGCCAGATAGGCGGCGATATCTTCCGCGCCTTTCCTAAGCTTGACGCTCATGTTCGGGCGGGCGGTTTCGTCATCCAGATACTCTTTGATGAAACCGATGGGGTCTTTGGAATAGGCGGCGATGTTTTCTTCGGTCCAGATCAGACCTTCTTCGCCGGCGCGGATCATGTCATCGGTGAACATACCGACCGGCAGGCGCTCGCTGCCATAGCGATAGTCTTTTTCGGACCCGGCGACACGTCCGACGACGCCATAGAGATTCGGGCCGGTGATTCCGCCTTTGACCAGTACTTCGCCGTCCTTGATGATCGCATGACACGATGAACAGCGGTTGTACATCGCCTCGCCTTTCGCAGGATCACCTGCTGCAAGTGTTTGCGAGGACAGGGCCAATGTGAATATTGCAGTGGCCAGAGTGACTTTTGACATAGGGGTCTCCTTGCAGGAGTTCGCGCGATTTTCGCGCTGTCCGGTATTCACGGAAAAAGTGCAACTGTGTAATTGCGCTCAATTTTCGATTTAAATCATCTATTTGGCGAATATGATTTACCCAACAGACAATCGCTGCTTCGTGATGCTGATTGTCAAGAATACGCTCTCAAATGACTGGCCGACTGGTGGTTAGAATCGGGCTGGATTTCGCCTGCAAAACGGAGTTCGAGGTTCGAATCAAACCTCGTTGATTCGAAGCCGCAGGCAAAGTTGCGGACGAGAATCACCAAAAAAAGCCCCTCGTCACGTGCATGAAGGGACACATGCGGCGTATTGCGCGTTTATGAACGCTGGACGAACACTATTCTCCCCGATAGTAAGCGCGGTTAAGACACCGCATTCGTGCGGTGCGCGAGCTATTTGCCCGTCCGCGGGCGCCAGATAATCGGAGATAACCTCGTGTCCCACGCAGAAGACCACGAAGGCACCCGCAGAGATTTCCTGTACTACGTCGCTGGCGGCGCAGGTGTCGTTGCAACGGGTGCAGCCGTATGGCCACTGATCAACCAAATGAACCCGTCGGCAGACGTTCAGGCGCTGTCCTCGATCCGTGTGGATGTGAGCGGCGTCGAGCCGGGCACGCAACTGACGGTAAAATGGCTGGGAAAACCCGTTTTTGTCCGTCACCGCACCGGTGCCGAGATTCAGGAAGCCCAGGAACAGGACGCCGAAGGTGTTGATGCGCTGCCAGATCCGCTTGCACGCAACTTCAACCTGAGCGCAGATGCGCCTGCGACTGACGCAAACCGCGTCATGCCGTCACCGGAAGGCGAAGCGCCGGGTGCCTGGATCGTTCAGATGGGCGTTTGTACGCACCTCGGCTGTGTGCCTTTGGGGGATGCCGGCGACTTCGGTGGCTGGTTCTGCCCGTGCCACGGTTCGCACTACGACCTCGCCGGTCGTATCCGTAAAGGCCCCGCGCCTGAGAACTTGCCTGTCCCGCCCGCAGAATGGGTGGACAACAGCACAATCAAACTCGGCTAAGGGAGACCCAAACTTATGTCCGGAATTCCCCACGATCATTACGAGCCGAAGACAAACGGCGAGAAGTGGCTGAACAGCCGCCTGCCGATTGTCGGCCTGCTGTACGATACGCTTATGATCCCGACCCCCAAGAACCTGAACTGGTGGTGGATCTGGGGCATCGTTCTGGCGTTCTGCCTAGCGCTGCAAATCATCACCGGTATCGTTTTGGTGATGCACTATACCCCGCATGTTGATCTGGCCTTTGCCAGCATCGAGCACATCATGCGCAACGTGAATGGCGGTCACTTTATCCGCTATCTGCACATGAATGGCGCATCGCTGTTCTTTGTGGCGGTTTACATCCACATGTTCCGTGGCCTGTACTATGGCTCGTACAAAGCCCCGCGTGAAATCACGTGGATCATTGGTATGCTGATCTACCTGATGATGATGGGCACCGCCTTCATGGGCTATGTTCTGCCCTGGGGTCAGATGTCCTTCTGGGGTGCGACCGTGATCACCGGCCTGTTTGGTGCGATCCCGTTTGTTGGTGACGCGCTTCAGACCTGGTTGCTGGGCGGGCCCGCCGTGGACAACGCCACGCTGAACCGCTTCTTCTCGTTGCACTATCTGCTGCCGTTTATCATTGCGGCATTGGTTGTGGTGCATATCTGGGCCTTCCACACCACCGGCAACAACAACCCGACAGGTGTTGAAGTGCGCCGGGGCTCGAAAGCTGAGGCCGAGAAAGACACGCTGCCGTTCTGGCCGTACTTCGTGATCAAGGACCTGTTCGCGCTGGCCGTGATCCTGGTCGTGTTCTGGGCCGTCGTGGGCTTTATGCCGAACTACCTGGGCCACCCCGACAACTACATCGAAGCCAACCCTCTGGTGACACCTGCACACATCGTTCCCGAATGGTACTTCCTGCCGTTCTACGCGATCTTGCGCGCGTTTACCGGTGAGGTCTGGGTCGTTCAATTCGCCAGCTTCATCACCGGCGGTATCATCGATGCCAAGTTCTTCGGTGTTCTTGCGATGTTCGGCGCGATCTTGGCCATGGCGCTGGCGCCCTGGCTGGACACGTCTAACGTGCGTTCGGGTAAGTACCGTCCGATGTTCAAATGGTGGTTCTACCTGCTGGTCATCGACTTCTTTGCCCTGATGTGGCTGGGTGCGATGCCCGCGGAAGAGCCCTATGCGACCTTCTCGCTGATCGCGTCCGCCTACTGGTTCGCCTATTTCTTCGTGATCCTGCCGATCCTCGGAGTGATCGAGAAGCCTCTGGCACAGCCCGAGACCATCGAAGAAGACTTCAACGCGCATTATGGCAAGGCTGATGCCGACGCCACGCCGGCCGAGTAAGAAGAGGGACCGGAAACATGTTCAAGAAACTTGCAATCGGCGCCGCGTTTGCCTTGGCCCTGACCCCTGTTGCATCCATTGCAGCAGGTGGAGGTGAGCAGCATATCGAAGACTTCGACTTCTCGTTCGAAGGACCCTTCGGTACCTGGGACCAGCATCAGCTGCAGCGCGGCCTTCAGATCTATACCGAGGTCTGTGCAGCCTGCCACGGTCTGCAATATGTGCCTTTGCGCGATCTGGAAGCGCTGGGCTATTCGGAAGAAGAAGTCATCGCCTATGCGGCTGACAACTTCGAAGTGTTCGATCCCGAGCTGGACGATTTCCGCCCGGCGATTCCGACTGACCACTTCCCGGCCAACAACGGTGTCGGCGCACCGGACCTGAGCCTGATGGCCAAGGCCCGCGCGGGCTTCCACGGACCTTACGGTTTGGGCATCAATCAGCTGGTCAAAGGCATGGGCGGAGCCGAGTACATCGCCTCACTGCTGGACGGCTATACTGGTGAAGAGAAGGAAGAGGCAGGAACTGTCCTCTACGAAAACAAGGCCTTCCCCGGCGGCTGGATTTCGATGGCACCGCCGCTGGCGGATGAACAGGTCGAGTTCGCTGACGGGCACTCGAACTCGGTCGAACACATGTCAGAAGACGTCTCGGCGTTCCTGATGTGGGCGGCCGAGCCGAAGATGATGGAGCGCAAGAACGCTGGCTTTGTTGGCGTGATTTTCCTGACCGTTCTGTCGGTGCTTCTCTATCTGGTCAACAAGCGCCTGTGGGCTCCGCATAAGGGCAAACTTCGTAAAGAAGACTGAGACCCTTTTCAGTAAGCATAAATTGAAACCCCCGCGCCATCCGGTTGCGGGGGCTTTTGATACCAGAACGGGTCACGGGCCCTTGCCCCCCTTCTTGGCCATTGGGCAGTTCTTCCCCGGGGTCTTTCTTGCCTGATGAAGGGAATCAGGCCGTGAGTTGGGTCATGGTCCGCCCGGTTATAGCAGCGCGCACGATCTGGCCTTCGGGTTGAGGTGCTTTGAACGAAACCTCGGTGAACTGTTCGGTCCGGCCCATATGGGCGTTTTCCATCAGGATGTGATGGGTCTTGCCGATTTGCTGCGACAAGTGCTTTGTGACCTGAGCGTCGCCTGCCGCGCGCAGGCGGGCGGCGCGATCCTTGATGACCGTTCCATTCACCTGCTGCGGTATGCGGGCTGCCGGTGTTCCTTCACGCTTGGAGTAGGGGAAGACATGCAGCCAGGTCAGGTCGCAGTCGGTGATCAGCTTCAGCGAGTTTTCGAAATGCGCTTCGGACTCGGTCGGAAAGCCTGCAATGATATCCGCGCCAAAGGTCATGTCGGGGCGTAGCTTGCGTGCCTCTTCGGTAAAGCGGATGGCGTCGTCGCGCAGGTGGCGGCGTTTCATGCGCTTTAGAATCAGATCGTCGCCGTGCTGAAGCGACAGGTGCAGGTGCGGCATCAGGCGCGGCTCGATTGCGATGGCCTGCATCAGATTCTCGTCCACCTCGATCGAATCGATTGAGCTTATGCGCAGGCGTGGCAAATCCGGCACCAGCTTGAGGATGCGCATCACAAGATCGCCCAGCTTGGGGCTTGCGGGCAGGTCGGCGCCCCAGGATGTCAAATCGACCCCGGTCAGCACGACCTCGTTATACCCCTTGTCGACAAGCCGCTTGATCTGATCCACCACCACACCGGCCGGGACGCTTCGCGAGTTGCCCCGGCCATAGGGAATGATGCAGAAGGTACAGCGGTGGTCACATCCGTTCTGAACCTGCACATAGGCGCGCGAGCGGGTGCCGAACCCGTCGATCAGATGGCCGGCCGTTTCCGTGACCGACATGATGTCATCCACCTGCACCGCCTCGGTCTGGCCGATGAAATCGGCAGCCATGCCTTTCCAGGTCTCGGGCTGCATCTTTTCAGTGTTGCCGATGACCGCATCGACCTCGTCCATCCGGGCAAAGGTTTCGGGCTCGGTCTGGGCGGCACAGCCTGTGACGATCAGGCGGGCATTCGGATTCTCGCGCCGTAGCTTGCGGATCTCCTGCCGGGCCTTGCGCACGGCCTCAGCCGTCACTGCGCATGTGTTCACCACCACAGCGTCTGTCAGACCGGCCTGTTGCGACAGCTCTTTCATCGCCTCGGTTTCATATGCGTTCAGGCGGCAGCCCAACGTGGTGAACTTGGGCGGGTTCATCCCAGCGACCTCAGAAATTCAGGCGTCAGAGTGCCAGAGAAAACGTGACATGTCGGGCCGGTCATCCAGACACCATCGTCGCGCCAGTCGACCCAAAGCGTGCCACCATCCAAATCAATCCGCACCTTGCGCCCGGTCCGCCCCCGTCGCGCGGCAGCCACGGCCGTTGCACAGGACGAAGAGCCAGATGCCAAGGTGATGCCTACTCCGCGCTCCCAGACGCGCATACGGATGTGATCCGGGCCAATGACCTGGGCCACCTGGACATTAGTGCGTTCGGGATAAAGCGGGTGGTATTCGTAACGCGCGCCGAATTCTGCCAACGGGATCGCTTCGGCGTTGTCAACGAAGAACGTGCAATGCGGGTTGCCCATTCCCGTTGCCGTCGGGGTGCCTTCGATCGGCAATTCCAGCGTGTCCATCTCTTCTGCCAGAGGAACTTCGCGCCAGTTCAGCTGCGGGTGCCCCATGTTGACCGAAGTGAGCCCATCGCCGGTATCCCGCGCATGAAGGGTTCCCCGTTCCGTGGTGAGCTTCAGGGCAGATCGCCCCGTCTCATCCATAAGCAACCGTGCAATACAGCGGGTGGCGTTGCCGCAGGCGGCAGAGGTTGATCCATCGGAATTGTAGAACACCAGATGCGCGTCGGCTTCACCTTTTTCGATAACGGCCAACTGATCGAATCCCACACCAAATTGCCGATGCCCGATTCCCCGGGCCAGTTCCGGCGTGATCGGGGCATCCTGTGCGCGTGCGTCAACAATGACAAAGTCATTGCCCAGCCCGTGCATCTTTATGAAGGGCAGTCCGGTGTCGAGTCTCTGTTGCATGGCGGGCATATAACGTCGGTCCGAACATGAATCCACCCTGTCGCGAAGATTCCTCAAAAAAGGGGTTGACCCTCCAGCGCCACCTGCCTAATTAGGCCGCCTATCGGGTTGCCGGAAACACGCGTTGTTACGGCGAAACGAGGCGCGAAATAAGGGCTTGAACCCAGTCGGGGAATTGCCGTAAAGAGCGCCACGGATCGACAGATCCAACAAAAGAGTGGGCCGTTAGCTCAGTTGGTAGAGCAACTGACTTTTAATCAGTGGGTCGCAGGTTCGAATCCTGCACGGCTCACCACTTTTTTCTAAGTTAAAATAATGTGTTATGCGCTGAAGCGATTGTGTTGCTACTTGCTCAGCAACAACAGTTGCTTTGAATGGGGGACATATGGGGGACAAAAGCCGCTGATTTCTAACCCTAGTTCAAACCCGTAGCCAGCCTAGCTGATGTCAGGTATTTTAAGCATTCCTTCAAAGGAAGTGCGCCTGCATCATCTTTCGTCAAAAACGCTGACCAGCTTTCATCGGCGAGTGTTTATTGATTTGCGCGGGCGAATTATGTGCAATGATGGCCTCGTTCCAGGCCTCGACACACAAGTCAACATGCGTCATGTCGTTGGAACGACAGCTCAGAGCCTTATACGACGCCTAGTCCGCGATCGCCACGAGATTCAGGAGTCCGTTCTTGACTGGCACGAAGGCGATGTCCGCGCAAGCCCGCTTAGACAAGCCACAACACAAGGCAACATGCGATTGATCCGAGGGACAGGCTTCCAACAACCAATTGCAAGTGGAAGCGAGATGCCGGTTGGGCGCTGTGCGCTTCCAATCGGGAATACACGCGGCGGGCGTTCATCCACGCTCCCCAGTAGATTAGCAGCGAGATCAACACAAAAAGGGTGGCTGCAGCCTTCGCCAGCCACTCGGGTTCGACGGCGGAAAATACGGCCTTAAGGCCAAGGGCGATGGCCACGCATGCCATTCCGGTTCTCATCCATCCCGCAAATGTGCGCTCATTTGCCAAAATGGTGCGGTCTTCGGCCCAGTCGGTCCGCTCCTCGGCCAAGTTTTGGCTTTTCGTGTTTTTTTCAGACATTGCCGCCCTTTGGACTGGTCACCAAATTGGAACGCGCAGGCTTGCCGGTTTTTCGGCAAGCCTGCCCAAGACCTTACACGCGCGCAGTTGGGTCGCAAATCGACACATGCGCCGGTCACCGCGTCAGCTTGATTTTGAGATCGCCCGCAGCATCCATGCTGCCTGCTCATGAAATGCCGAACGTTCGGTCGCCAGATCTTCGGTCACGACGTCTTTGCGGCTTCCTGCAAGCTCGGTCAGGGCGTGCAGGCGGTGCGCCACCCGCTCGTGATCGGCGGCCAGATCTTCGATCATGTCGGCGGCGGACAGGTCCCCTTCGCGATCCTTGATGGTCGAGAAATCGAGTATGTCGGACATGCGCGAGGGCGCCAGATGTCCCAGCGCGCGGATGCGTTCCGCGATCTCATCAGCGGCGGCGAACATGTTTTCGTACTGTTCTTCGGTCAGCTTGTGGATCGAATAGAACAGCGGGCCTTCCACGTTCCAGTGATACGCATGTGTTTTGAAGGTCAGCCGGTAGGTGTCGGCCAGAACATCAGCCAGACCCTTGGCCAAGGGTGCGGTGTCGCGCACGCCAGTGGAAACGGGGTTTTCGTTCGGGACAACGTTCAATGCGTCGGTCATGACAACTCCTTTTTCTACTAGGAAATAAACGCCCAAAGGCGGATTTGGTTCCACTTTCGGCGGAAAAATCAGGTGACGGTGGGCATCCCGCCATCAGCCGAATAGTCGACCGACACCCGCAGCAGGGTTGGAACGGCGACGTCAGCCGCCGCCTGCAGCGCAGGAGCAAGTTTGCGGTGGCTTTCAATATCGTGGTAGACCCAGCCAAAGGATCGGGCCAGTGACTCCCAATCGGGGTTACCGAAGGAAAACTCGCGCGCACCTGGCTGTTTTTCGTCGATCAGACCATAGCCGTTGTCTTCCCAGAGCAGAACGGTAACGGGCACGCACAACCGGGCCGCCGTCTCCATCTCCTGAACGTTCATCAAGAAGTCCCCATCACCGCAAACGGCAATCACCCGACCCTCGTCCAACAGACGGGCCGCCTCGATCGCTCCGGGCAGCGCAAGGCCCATACCGACCAGACCGTTCGGAATGATGATTTGCCCCGCTCGGCGTGCTTGAACCTTGCTGGCGACCCAAAGTTTGTGCAGGCCCACGCCAGACAACAGAACGTCGCTTTCGCGAAGCGTTTCGGAAATCGCCTGACAAATGTCCGACGGCGCGACGCAGGCGGCATCGGTAGCTGTTGATCCACCTTCCAGCGAGGCGTCAATCCTCCGCTGGAGACCTTTGAACCAGCTTTGCGCGGGACTTTCGGCCGTGGCCTTCGCCAGAACGTCGATGCAGTGCGGAAGATCCCCAGTCAGAGCGGCCTTTACCGGCCAGTCCACATCAACAGTCGAGGCCACGTCCGAGATCTCGAGAACCGGCTTCTTACCGCCCGTCGAAATGTTCGAGGGTGGATATTCAACCGGGTCAAACCCGATGGCAATGATCAGGTCGCACAGGTCGAAGGCTTCTGATGCCAATTCTTTGCCCGGCTGACCGATCGAATGCAGCGAGAGCGGGTGTCCCGGAGGCAGAACGCCTTTGGCCATGAACGTCGTGACGACCGGGGCCGAAAGGCTTTCCGCAAGTTCCCGAACGTCGCTTGCGGTGCCGGATCGGATGACCCCGTGCCCTGCAAGAATCAAGGGCTTTTTCGCCTCGGCCAGCAGGCGCGCGGAACGGATGACCGCATCGGCCACCGGTCGCACCTCGGCTGGCGGCGGCGCCACGAAAGGTTCGGCCAGACTCGGGACCTCTGCCAGATCCTCGGGCAGAGAAAGATGGACGGCTCCGGGTTTGTCGAGCTTGCTCAACCGCACGGCCTCGGCAACGACTTGGGGGATTTCATCCGCGACCATCAGCGTTCGGCTCAACTTGGTGACTGGCTTGAAGAGCGCTTCGAGATCGATGATCTGATGACTTTCGCGGCCCAGCCTGGACCGCGCACCCTGCCCCGTGAGGGCGATCAGCGGCACATGGTCAAGCGTAGCGTCAGCCACACCGGTGACAAGGTTGGTCGCCCCAGGCCCAAGTGTCGAGAGGCATACTGCCGGGTTCCCCGTCAATCGACCGTGAACCGATGCCATGAACGCCGCCGACTGCTCGTGCCGGCACAGGACGAAGTTGATGCTCGACTTGTCGATTGCGGAGATCAGATCGGTTGTTTCCTCACCCGGAACACCGAATGCACAGGTCACGCCGTTGGCTTCCAAGCAGGCAACCAGCAATTCGGCGGCGGTTTGGGTATGGATGGCATCTTTCATAGGGCTTTGAACCTCGGGGTACTGTTTCAGGGATTGCGGATGCGCGGGGGCTTACCCACGGATCAGTCGCAAGATCAGCGAACCGATGAACAGGACCAGAAAGATCACGAAAAGGATCTGCGCGATACCGGCCGAGGCCGACGCGATGCCGCCAAACCCGAAGATGCCAGCAACGATAGCAAGTGCGAAAAAGATCAGCGCCCAGGACAACATGGGATTTCCTTTCATTTCTGTGGCTACTGACGGGTCAACGCTTGGAACCCCAGATTGGTTCCGGGTCATTTTGGTGGAACCTTTGGCGAGCGCCTGCGTTGGGTTGATGAAAGGAGATCTGACATGACACAGAAAACGGCGAAAAAGGCCCCTCAGGACACTCCGCATGTGGAGATGGCGGCGCGGATCGACGAAGTGGCCAAGGAGGCCAAATCAGCCTTGGAAGATGGCGTAACCGCAACGCGCGACACGTTGAAAACGGCGCGCGACGAGGCGCAAAAGCAGCTGACACAGACATCCGAGAAAAGTGCCGCATTTGTGCGCGAGAACCCGGGTATGGCTATGGTCGGAGCGTTGGGCGCGGGTGTCCTGCTGGGCCTCGCGTTGCGCAAGGCGGAACGTGGTTAGAACACGCGGTACACCGCGACCGATATGGGTATCGAGTACCTTTTGCCGGCCATGCTCGGCTTGGGTTTGGCCGGACTACTGATCTGGTTCTTCATCAGGAATCGTTGACACCGCTACTCGTCACTGCCACGCCAACCAATCCGCCATCCCAAAGACCCAAAGCGCCTCAACCGCGCTTTGGGTCTTCTTCTATTTCGGGTTTGATCTGGGCGTAGGCCAGCATCGTGAAGACAGCGGTTCCGCCGATGATGTTGCCGGCGAGAACGGGCAGGAAAAAGCTGAAAACGGCTGTGCCTACTGGCAACTGCCCCTGAAGCATCAGAACCGCCATTTCCACCGAACCGGCAACGACGTGGGTAAAGTCGCCGGCCGCAATCATCCAAGTGAAGATTACGATGACCAGCACCTCGTTGTTCTGTGCCGAAGGCAGCATCCAAACGATCGCCGCAATCAGGATCCCCGCCGGTATTCCGCGCAGAAAGCCAACCCAGGCGCCCATGCCGGTGGCGTGGTGGCTCAGGTCGTTGATGACCGCGACGAGTTGGGGCGACAACACCGGCGTATGGATCAGGAAGGCAGATATCGCAAACGCCCCCAGCACATTGGCACCCAGAACGATTGCCCACAGCCTCGCGGTTTTGGTGAAGCACGCGACGGACGGATTTATCATGGCTGGAACGACGGTCGTAATCGTGTTCTCGGTGAATAGCTGCATCCGCCCCAGGATGACCAAGACAAAGCCGAGGGAATAACCCAGGTTCTCGATCAGAAAGCGCCCGCTGGTTTCGGGCAGATGTGCCCGCAATATCGCTTCGCCCAGCACCGAAAAGCTGATCAGCACTCCAGCGGCAATCCCGGACCAGAACAACGCTTTGGTCGGGCGGTCCAGCTCCTCCTCACCGTTTTGGCGGATGGTCTCGAATATCTGGCGCGGAGACAGCCCGGACGCTTCTTCGACCGCTTCGCGCTCACTCTCTTTCTCGACAAGATCGTCTCGCGGCGCGTTGTGTGTATTGGACATTTTGACCCCTTGTATCGACCTTCAAACCCAACGTTCTGCCGGTCGTTTTGGTTCCATCAGGCGCAAAAAATCCTCAAGCCTCGTGCGAGAACTGGGATCACACCCAGATCTTTGTCGGGAACTTTTAGCCAACTATCGCGTTGTGTCCGTGTAGGAACAACGACACGTAATTCGAAAGGAACTTCGGTATGGTGGAAGTATATGGCATTGGCGGTCTGATCGTCCTGGTTTTGTCGATCTGGGCCATTATCTCGATCATCGGTTCGTCTGCGACAACCGGTGCGAAAATTCTGTGGGTCCTTTTCGTTTTGTTGCTTCCGGTCATCGGGTTCATCTGCTGGCTGATCTTTGGCCCGAAGGCAGCGCGCAGCGCGATCTGATCAGCGCGGAAATTGTCGGTACAAAAAAGCGCGGCATCGGCCGCGCTTTTTTTGAGTCAATTGTATAGATGGTGAAATGGGCCTTGTGTCAGTTCACCCAGGATCAACGCCGATTTTCAAGCCGTTCCCACTGAAATCAATGGCTGCGATCTTGCGGGCAAGATCTGCGGCAGTAAAAGGCCGTATCAGTGCCACACATTCAAATTGCGCTTGCACCTCGGGGGACGGGTCCAACAGCAACAGTGCACTGCCGCGCTCGGCCAACAGCCGCGCGACGGCGTCAAATGACGTCTCACTTCTGCGATAGCTCAGAACGCTCAAGGCCGGGGCGAATTTGGGATCCTGCCAGAAATGCCCGCCCGCGTGCAGCTCGCGGATATGGACAATGCGATCGGTTGGAACTGCGGGGATGGCGTCACTGATGTCCGCTGCTTCGATAAAGTTTTCCGTAACAATCAAAACATCTGCTACGCTGCGGGAAGAGGCTTCCATAAATACCATCCTGAAATCTGTTCGATGCCACCCTAGGGCAATCCCGCAGCGCCGCAATAAACTATGACACAGCAACGAAAAAATTCTCTGATCGCATGTGCGGACTGTCCGCTGAGGCAGATGGACGTCTTCCTGCCGTTTTCGGAAGACGACCTGCGATTCATGCAGGGTTTCAAAACCGGCGAGATGCAGGCCGAACCCGGAACACAACTGTTCATCGAGGGCGCGAAATCCGCGCATCTGTTCACGGTCCTGAGCGGGATGGGCGTTCGCTACAAAACGCTGGAAAACGGTCGTAGGCAGGTCATAGGCTTTGTGCTTCCAGGCGATCTCGTCGGGCTGCAGGCTGGCGTCATGGGCGAGATGCGGCACTCGGTCGAAGCGACAACCGCGATGCGGCTGTGCGTTTTCAATCGCTCGCGGCTGTTCGAGTTATATCAGAACCAGCCTGATCGCGCCTTTGACCTGACATTCCTGGCCGCCGTCGAAGAGCATTTTCTGGGCGACGCTCTGACAACCGTCGGCCAGCGCGGCGCGATCGAGAAGATCGCGTGGAGCCTGCACCGCTTCTACACAAGGTCGCAGGCTGCCGGATTGGCCAAAGGCTTGCAGTGTCCGCTGCCCTACCGGCAGCAGGATCTTGCGGATGCGTTGGGCTTGTCGCTGGTTCACACGAACAAGACCCTGCGCCGGCTGAAGGATCTCGGTCTGGCCGAGTGGTCCAACAATGTGCTGCAGATTAACGATCTTGAGGGTCTGGCCGAGCTTGGCTTGGTCGAAATCACCGAAGCCGTTCCGCGCCCGCTGATCTAAACGTGGCGGATGGACAGGAACTAAAGAACCGCCGACCGAAAAATCGGCCGGCGGCTTGATCACATGCTTTGCGACTGAGGAGCCGTTTTACGACCCTTCGTAGGCCGGCATACCCTTCAGCATCTCTTTGTCAGCGTGAACGAAGGCATAGGTGTTGTCACCATTGACTTCACGCATCAGCGACACGCGCGAGAAATCGATCAGAACATCCTTTTCCCCCAGGCCGAGGAACCCGCCGACGCCGATCACGGCCCCTTCGACCGATCCGTCCATGTCGACGACGACCTCTTCGATCTCGCCGATCCACTCTTGCGAGACGTCATAGACGCGCATGCCGGTCAGATCTTCGGCCGGGATGGTGCCTTGGGCAACGGGGACATAACCTTCGATGTCGATGGTGGTGGGATCGACCGCATCAGCCATCTGTCCGGCTTTTTCGCTGATGTACTGACCGGTTGCTTCGGCTGCCTGGTCGACGTCTTCCGCCGTGTTCTGCGCAGCGTTCTTGATGTCCTGCGCGGTATTCGACAGCGCATCACCGGCTGCCTCGGCTGCCTCTTCCAGGTTCTTGCCGACTTCTTCGACATTCGAGCTTTCTGCATAGGCCGATGCCGACATCACCAGAACGATCGAAGTTGTGGTCAGAAAACGTTTCATAGCTCACTCCTTTGGTCTGTTCTGACCGCGTTTCCCGCGGTCTTGTTGAACAAACGAATGACGCCGAGACTTGTTCCCAGAAAAATGCAAAAATATTTGTTTTAAAAAGAAAAAAACGCGCATCTGCGCGGTATGACAAGCCGTGGCCAGACCCTCAGACCGGGTGCAGCGGATCGGAAGGTCTGGACAGAACCATGTAGTGTTCATCGTCGGGAATATTGCGTAACTCAGCGAACGGAAAACTCAGGATATCTGGTCGCCCGTCGATCAAGAGAAACCGCAGAGCCTTGGTGTTTGGGTCGAGCTCAATATCCATAAACCTTCCCAACTCACCAGTCGCGTCAAACACGGGGTTGCCCTGCAACTTCGCAAACCATCGGAAGTTGCTTCCGGGTGGCCTGGGCTGGGGGCGTTGGCGGAGAGCGTCATTCAGGATCGCCCCCATCACAACCGGCGCAATCGCGTTGCCGAACGGCCCTACGACCAGGGGCGGCAGGCCTTTGATGTCTACTGCGAGGGGGTCTTCGCCCCCTTCGCGCTGTCGAAGGTGATTCACTTGGTGATGGGATAACGCGCACACTACCTCGCTTGCACCAAGTTTGAGCGTATCGGCGGTGAAAGCCACCGGGTCATTCCCTCCGGCCACGCTCAGATTGACTAAGACGTACTCCAACTCGGTCTGCCCAGCGCGAATGGCGATATCGGAAATGCGACCAATTGCGTGGTCGGTTCCAGCTGGGACAACGGGCGTGTTGATGAGGGTAGACAGTTTCATGGCGCTCGTGATTACCTGTTGGGGTCGATCTTGAGAGTCTGTGGGGCGCCATTGACTTTATGCCGCCCAGCGCGATGTGCGCATCCACCTTCGGGCTACATGTCCTTGATCAGGCGATCCACGATTTCCCGAACGTCTTCTTTCGAATCTCCGTATTTCTTTTGGATGATGCCTTCCAGTTGCTCGCGATCGCCGCGGGCTTGCTCGATCTCATCATCGGTCAAATCGCCGAAACGCTCGATCAGCTTGCCTTTGAATTCGGTCCAGCGTCCAAGAATTTGGTCCCAGTTCATCGTAAATTCCTTTCGATTGCTTCGTCGCTGTCAGTGAAACGCGCCAAACGCGAGCTGGTTCCGGGCGGCGGCGTTTTTTCTGCAACTGACACCGTGCAAGGGTGATCTGACGGTATCCGAACTGGGTCCACCGTGGCGTTCGAACTGGTCTTGGGAACAATTTCGCCTTCTATGCGTTGGAGGACCGAGACCTCAACACAGGAGATCGAACCATGCCACGTCGAACCGAGACCACGGAGAAGGCAAAAGCCCATGCCCAGGATCTGGCCGACAAGGTCAAGGACACCGTGACCGCCGAGGCCTCGGCCCGGGTCGAATCACTGAAGCACAGCGCAGCGCAGGAGGTTGAGAGCGCCGCTCATGCAGCCGACGCAGCTGCCGATGCATTTCCCGACCGATCGGTGCAGCATCAGGTCTTGTCGAGGATTGCGGACAACATGGAGGCTGTGGCTGGGCAGGTCCGCTCTGCCGATTTGGCCAGTATGAGCCGAAAGGTGTCTGATTTCGCCCGCGAAAACCCTCTATTGTTCGTCGGATCGGCTGCCCTGGCCGGGTTTGCCGCGGCCCGTTTCCTTAGCGCGCGCAATACGGGCGCGGCCCAATCCGCATCTTTTGGTGCAGATCCTTGGGATATTGATCCGTCGCTGCTGCATGGGACCTCGGTCGATACCTCGGGCCACACCAGCGCGTTGGCGCGAATGAATGGTGGCCGCGATGCATAACCCCAACGATCTGCGATCTGCACCGGGGCTTTTGGCAAACGCGCTCAAACATCTGTCGGGTTTGCTTCAGGCTGAGGTAAAGCTTGCCAAGGAGGAGTTGTCCCGAAACCTGACGCGAGCGGGCTTAGGGCTGGCCTGCCTTGGCGTTGCTCTGATCCTTTTGATGATCGCACTGAACCTCATGGCGACATCCCTGGTCGCGTATATCGCCGCCAATGGTTTTTCGGTGGGTATGGCCTCGTTGCTCGTTGGCGCGGGCTTAGCACTGGTTGCTGGGTGCCTGGCGCTTTTTGGCCGGTCCCGCTTGTCCGCCACCGCGCTGGTCCCCGAGCAAGCCATGAAAAACCTGCAGCGCGACATCGAAGCGATGAAGGAGTCGACCCATGTCTGACCTGACACCTCTTGAAACGCAGATCGCATACGAACGCAGCGCTCTTGCACGCTCGCTGAATGCTCTGTCGGATACGCTGGCACCGCCGCGCCTGGCAGACGAGGCGAAATCGACGCTCGAAGCCTATGGCGGGCAGATCGGTGCGCAACTCTGGTCCGCGGCTCAAAAAAACCCGGCCGCCTTTGCTCTGCTCGGTGCAGGAGCAGCCCTTTTGGTTGCGGGTCCAGGGTCTGGCTCAAAAAGCACCCAATCCCCGCGCCAGGCCGTACCTCCGCAGCAGGCCTTCGACGGCTTTGATCGGCGTGTCGCCGACGCCGACAGCCGCATGAAACAGGAGATGACCGGAATGACTGAACACAGCCAATCTGCCAGCGTGCTGTCCGCCGCCTTGGATCGTGGTCTGGACAAGCTCTCACCCCAGGCCCGTGCCCGTGTGATCGAAGCGCGCAAGGCCGCAATCGGTGCGCAGCAAGCGGTCGAGAAGCGTGCGCGGAAGGCGACGAAGGCCTCGCAGACCTTCGTCCATGATCAGCCGCTGGCGGCCGGCGCATTGGCGCTGGGCGTAGGTATTCTGGCTGGTGCTCTGCTGCCCAACACTCGCAAGGAGGACGAGCTGCTGGGCCATCGGCGCGATCAGCTGATGCGTCACGCCCAAAAGGTTTTGAACGAAGAACTGGACAGGCTGCGTGCCGCGGCCGATGCACGGCTGGATGACGCGGCTGATCGGGCCTCTGACGCTTTGCGCAGTCAGTGAAGCGCGCCCATGCCAACTGTCTTCAGCTCTCCATCGGCCTTGCGTGCAATGCTGGCGATCCTGACCGGGATCGCCATCATCACCGCTTTGTACCTGGCCCGGTCCATCGTCGCTCCGATCACCTTTGCGTTGGTTTTGGGGGTCGTGGTCGCCCCGCTTGCCGACAAGCTTGAAAAAGTCGGTTGCCCACGTGTGATATCCGCCTCGGCACTGTTGTTCGTGACCAGCACCGTCATTGTCGCGGCGTTCCTTCTGCTCGAACCATTGCTGTCCACGCTGGTCGAACAGTTGCCTGCCATCAAACGCGAGTTGCGCTCTTGGGTCGCCGCGATGTCCGAATTCATTCGGGGTATCGAAACGCTTGGACGCGAGATCGAGGAAACCGTCGGGGCCGATGGGGCAGCGGAAACGGAATCCGCCCTTCCGTCGGTGATGGATGCCTTGTGGCTGGCGCCCAACTTCGGATCAAAGATCCTGATTTTCATCGGCACGCTGTTCTTTTTCGTTTTGACCCGGCCCGATCTCTATGCCGCAGCCGGTCCCCTGAAAGCGCGGCTGTATCTGGCTGACCGCGCGGTCTATCGCTATTTCGCTGCCGTGACGTTGGTCAATATCGGCCTCGGGACGGTAACGGCTGTGGCCTTGGGGCTGATCGGCATCAATGACGCCGTGGTCTGGGGAGTGGCCGCCGGCCTTCTGAATTTTGTGCTGTATCTCGGCCCGCTGATGATCCTGACCGGCCTTCTGATCGCCGGTTTAACCCAGTTCGGTGGAGCCGCGGCCCTGTTGCCCCCCCTGGTTTTCCTGGCGATCAATCTTTCTGAAGCACAATTCGTAACACCCGCCTTCGTCGGCCAACGTCTGCAGGTGAACCCGTTGGTCGTGTTCATCGCCATCATCTTTGGGCTTTGGCTGTGGGGGCCGGTCGGCGCCATCGTCGCACTCCCGATCCTGCTGTGGTTCGGCGTGTTGATGAACCCCAAGGTCATGAGCCCGGTCGCGCCCACCTAAACGATGTTTTCAGTTACCCCCGGAAGCGGTTGCCGCATGTCGCGCGCAACGTCGGCGTCATGCGGGACCAGGAAGCCGCTGCGCGCTTCGGGGCGCCGCACGCCGTTGGCCTGTACCTCTCGCCCCCACCACGCGAACATGGCATCGGGCTCGATCGGTTTGCTCAGATCATCCGAGAACCACCAATGGTCCACCAGGGCCTGCCGCAGAACCGCGACCCGCTGCCGGTCGGTGACCCGAAGGGCGACTTCTGTGTCCCACCGCAAAGACCGTCCGTTCAGGTTGGCGGACCCGACCAAAGCATGATGGTCATCCACCACCAGAACTTTGTTGTGAACGTGAATGATCGGAGACCCGCTCAGAACTTCAGCGCTGGCATCGGCCCCACTGGCCGAAATCGGTTGGACCGGGGTCGACACCGAAACCCGGTCTTGGAACCCCTGCTGAATGATCTCCAGGCATTTGGCCTGCAGGTCCAACCCGTATTGCGCGTCCAATCCGTCATGGCCGCCAAAGGCCACTTCCTCGGGCAAGGCTGGTAAAACAAGTACCAGTTTCAGATCCTGCTTGGAATGGCCCGCCTCAGCCAAGGCCTCGGCCAGCCGGGTTGATCTGAAATACTGGGTCTCGATGTGCAGAAGTTGCCGCGCGGCTTGAAAGGCGGCTATGTGCTCATCCTCGATCTCATGCGCGATGGTCTTTGGCGACAGCCGCCAGAATGCAAACCGGCGCGGGCTGGACAGGGTGCGGCGCAGGTGGGTTGCCTGTGGGGCCGTTTGTCCGGTTGCGATTTCATGTTCGAACCGGTCGATATGGCGCGCGGCCTCGGCGGCCTCGGGTCCGCGGACCAGCAATTGAACGTCTGACCAGGTGTTTTTGGCCAGACGATCGTGATCCGGTGTGTCAAAGCGCCTTTCGTTCAAGTCCAATCCGCCGAGGTAGCAGATCTCATTGTCGATCACGGCGACTTTCTGATGGTGCGACACGGTGTGAAGCCGGGGTAACGTGTCCGACCCCAGCCGTACTGCCTGCCGTTCGCGTCGTTCGCGGGACAGCTCCTGAATCCGCTGCGCCTTTTTCCGAAGAACCGCCGGCAACAGCGCGGCCCACGGCAATGCGCCAGCCTGTGCCGGGTGCATGGACACGCGAACGGTCAAGCGCGAGGCGATCTCTGGACCCAGGATTTCCGCCAGCGCAACCGCCTGCCGTTTCGTGCGCCAGCTCAGCTCGTGCAACTCGGTCGCGAAGATCGGATCGAAATCGCTGATGACCAATTGAAACGAGACACCCTTGCGAATGACATGCTCGATCAGGTCAAACCAGGTATCGCCGATCTGGCGCGCCTCGTCGCTGCGCAGCCGTGTCATGAAATCGAATATCCGAAAACTTGCCTTGATCTGGTGCCGGGCCTCAAGAACCGCTTTTTCCAAGGCGGGCCAGGCTTGCTCGGCCGTAATCAGGACCTCAAAGTCATTCTGCTGCGGCACGGGCATCACCGCCTCTCTCATCCGCAATGGACTGAGGTTCGCTATCGCCTTCTACTTCGGAGATTTCGAAGGTCACCTCATACACATAATGCGATGACGTCTCGGTTATGGTTTCGGAACCGTCCAATTGGCGGAGGAAGGCCTGCATCAGCCGTTGACCGATCCCGCCGCTGTGGAATAGATCTGCACCGTCGTCCGACTGCCCGCGCGTGTTGGAGATTTTCAGGTGCAGGGTGCTCTCGTCGGGTCGGGTCAATTCCACCGAAATTGTCGGCGGTCCGTTCTGCGTAACGCCTACGTATTTGACCGCGTTCGTCAGTGCCTCGGCCACCAGCATCGACAGCGTGACTGCCTGATCCTGCCCCAGTTCGACAGGCGCGATCCGGCAGTCAACCTCGACCACCTGACCCAGAATTGGCGGTCGATGCGCCAGTTCGGCCACCAAATGCCCGATGAGAGCCTCGGTGTTGATCGTCGTCATCTGCGAGTTCTGGTTCAAGGTCTGGTGCACCATGGCCAGGCCGCGAACCCGACGCTGCAACTGTTCCAGCAAGCGCCGGGCCTCGGGGGTTTCGGCCTTGCGCAAGTGCATGTTCATGATCGAAGCGATCAGTTGCAGGTTGTTTTTGACGCGATGGTGCACCTCGCGCAACAACAGCGTTTTTTCGACAAGATCGCGTTCGTGCTGCGCCTCAGCCTCGCGGATCAACAAGACCATGCGGTTGAATGCAGTCTGGATTTGCTGGAACTCCTGCGGCGCGCCTGCAAGGCTTTCAATCGGGTCGCGCTCACCCAATGCAAAGCGACGAACGGCAGAACGCAAGCTGTCGAGATGTCGGATCACCAATCGATGCAGGCCCCACAGGGCAACTCCCAGTCCGGTCACCCACATCAGGATGGGAAACGCAATGGTCAGGGCCGTACTGCCCGCACCGACAGAGGCCAGCGCCGCCTCGCGCGGCCAACTGCCGATCACGGCAACTTCGCCCGGAATGATGCTGGCAACTGCAAAAACCCGATCCTCGCCGCCGACCGTCTTGGCGGAAAAGGTCTTGCCGGAACTGGACAGGACCAACAGATTTTCCCGCGCGGGCGGCAGGAATTTCTGGACCTCATCCAAGCCCACATTTGACGACAGCACTTCTCCGGTCGCATCGAACAGGGCGATGACAACGTCGCTCCCAATATTACCGACATCCAAGGGTGTCCGCGCCAGCGCATGCGGTATCGAGATGGAGACGAACCCCACAAGCTCGGTCCTGTTCAGGACCGGCTGGGTCACGATGATCACCGATTGCCCTGTCACCGCGCCGGCACGATTGACAGAAAACGTAAGCTGCGGATTTTCCGAGATCTGCCCGAAACCGGGCGCGTTCGACAAATCGATGGTCCTTTCGACGGTCGAGCAAGCCATGCCCCCGTTTGGCTGGATGAATCCAGCAAATACAAACTCGGGCTGGCGTTCGACGAACCGGCGCATGAGGTCCGAACAAGCGGAATTATCCGGGCTTCCCTCTGCAAGCGCGGCAGTCAGACCCGAACTTGCACCAACGGCTTTCTGCAGAAGCTCCCGTTCCCGGCTGGCTGCCTCAATCGTGCGCGCCAGCACCGAAGCCCGCGATCTTTCGTCGGCCTCGGCAATAACAGCGCGTGTCTGCAATACCGCAATCAGCCCCAAAGGCAGAAGCGCCAGGGTGACCAGCGCGGCAAGATAAACGGTCAGGCTGCGCGGCTTCGCATCCATCGATCGTCATGCCGCCGGTTGCGTCTGAACGATTGCCGCCGTTACCGCGTCAGTCAATTCGATGGGTTCGTCATCTTCCAAATCCATCAGCTCGGCCAGTTGCGCGCGGGCACGGTTCACCCGGCTTTTGATCGTTCCAAGAGCGACGCCGCACATCTCGGCTGCTTCCTCATAGGAAAACCCTTGTGCACCGACCAGCACCAAGGCTTCGCGCTGTTCATCCGTCAGTTGGCCAAATGCAACAGCAAAATCCTTTAACGCCAACCGCCCGTCATGGTCGGGCTTTTGCGACAGGCTTTCGGCCATCGCGCCATCCACATCCTCGACCTCACGTTTGCGCTTGCGGTGCAGCGAAAAATAGGTGTTCCGAACGATGGTGAACAACCACGCCCGCATGTTGGTGCCTTCCTGAAACGAGTCGATATTGCTCCATGCCTTTATCAATGCGTCCTGTACGATGTCATCGGCCGTGGCCCCGTTTCGGCACAGGCTGATCGCAAAGGCACGCATCGCGCCAATATGTTCGACAAGCTCTTCTCGGGAATCAACCATCCGAGCCTCCCGTGTCACCGCTTTTGGGGACACTGGTCTGATTGCGAAGTTTTTCAAGAAGATCGACGAACCGATCCGGAACCGGTTCGTTGGCTACCTCATCGAAAGCCCGCTTGAGGTTCTCGTCGATCCTTTGCTCTATTTCTTGCCGATGGCTTCGGCTGGGCTGTGGTTTTGTCATGGCATCATCAAAAATTTTTACTTTTGCTGGAACCATAACGCCCCAGTATGCGTTTGGTTCCCGAGTTTAGAGAAAAAAATGAGGAAAACATAGATGACCGAGCTGACCGGAGTTTCCGTCGCAGATCAAATTGGCCCGCTCTTGCCGTTTCTGCGCCGTTATGCCCGTGCCCTCACCGGCTCACAGGACAGTGGCGACGCCTACGCCGCAGCATCGCTTGAGGCGATCCTTGCAGATCCCGCCCAGTTCGATGCCGATCTCGCGCCGCGGGTCGCGCTGTTTCGTGTGTTTCATAGCATCTGGTCAACATCGGGAATGCCCGTTGACGCAGATGGCCACAGCTCTGACATCCAAACGCGCGCCCACGCCCAGTTGGCACGCCTGACGCCCAATACGCGCGAGGCCTTGCTGCTGCGCACGGTCGAAGAGTTCTCGGTCAGCGATATCGCCGCAATCATGCAGATAGAACCCGCCGAGGCTCAGAAGCTGATCGATATCGCCTACGAGGAAATGGCCCGCCACACTTCTGGGCGCATTTTGATCATCGAAGACGAGGCAATCATCGCGATGGATCTTGAAACTATGGTGACGGACCTGGGCCACCGGGTCACAGGGGTCGCACGCACCGAGACGGCCGCCATCGAACTGGCCGAGCGCGAGCCGTTCGACCTGATCCTGTCGGACATCCAACTGGCGGACAAATCCAGTGGAATCGATGCAGTGAACCGCATCATTGCCCAGCACGGCGATTGTCCCGTCATTTTCATTACCGCATTCCCCGAGCGCCTTCTGACGGGCAAAGGGCCCGAACCGGCCTTTTTGATTTCCAAACCCTACACCGAAGAACAGGTCAAATCGGCCGTCAGCCAGGCCATGTTCTTTGCCTCTAGCGCCGTGATCGAGGTCTGACGCGGCAGGGCCGCGCTGCAAGACACGAAAACTCAGGCGATGAGACACGACGAGGAACACCATGGAAAACGAGATTGCACAGACCGCAGAGACCGTGACGAACACCGTTTGGGCCGAACTGTCGCAAGTTCTGAATACCGAGCTGTATGACGGGAAATCGCTGAGCGACCTGTTGACGCTCGAGGCCCTTCTTGGCCTCGTCGCGAACACGATAGCCGCGCTGATCCTTCTGGTTCTCGGGCTTGTGATTTCAAGATATGTCAGCCGGAAGATCCGGGGCGTCGGTGAAAAATCGGAACGCCTGGACGATACGTTGTTCAACTTTCTTGGCAATCTGGCGCGCTATACGATCCTGGCGTTTACCGGGCTGTTCATTCTGAACACGTTCGGGGTGCAGACGACGTCGATCATTGCGCTGATCGGTGCCGCCGGTTTGGCCATTGGTCTTGCGTTGCAAGGCACATTGTCCAACGTTGCAGCCGGCGTGATGATCATCCTGTTCAGGCCGCTCAAGATCGGCGATTTCGTCGACGTGAATGGCGTGCTCGGAACCGTTAAAGACATCACTCTGAACTACACCGAAATTGCCGATATGGGAAACGTCAAGGTTATCGTTCCCAACGCCGAGGTGTGGGGAAACACCATCAAGAACTATTCCGTCTACGAGACCCGTCGTGCCGAGTGGACGTTCGGCGTTGGATACGGCGTCAACTTGGCGGAGGCCGAGCGCGTCATTCGCGAGACGATCATGTCGGACGCCCGTTCGTTGGCTGACCCCGAACCGTTCATCCAGGTGAACAATCTTGGCAGCAGCAGCGTCGATTTTCTTGTCCGCGTGTGGTGCAAGTCTTCGGACTACTTCCAATACCAGGCGGACATGAAGCGCAAAGTCAAAGAGGCGTTGGACGAAGCGGATATCAATATTCCGTTTCCGACCCGCACTCTGTTGATTGAAGGCGAAAAGACTCAGCGAGAAAAAGCGATCGCGGCAGAGTAACCTTGACTGTTGACCCCAGGTGCCTGAAGCCAGCACTCTTCAGGCAAAATTAGGGGTTTGAGCAACGGAGGTGCGGTCATCGGGCTGAGTCGCCAAAATGATTGCCGCGACTGAAACGCCAAAATGAGTTGGCCTGATCCTCCCCCAATGAAGTGGTCCGCCATTATGCTTGGGAAAACCGAAGATCAGCATGGCAACGAAGAGACACAAGCCAGAGGAGATTGTCACGAATAGTAATCCTTGGGCTAGAACCTGAGCGGCAGTACCTGTCTTGGTAGGCCCAGAGCTGGTCAATATGATCCTAATCAGTCTTTTCACGCTCAGACTCCGGCTGGCTCGAAGCTCAAACATGCAATTAAGTCCACTTGGCATCCCAGGGCAGGCAAACGGTCGTGCCAACCTTCTTACCTATCTCGATGCCTGTCTGGTCGAAGCGACGCATGAACTCAGCGCCCGACTCGTCTTGTCTCCGTTGCAAAGTGACAGTTTCCTCTGAATCCGAAACGCTCACTATGGCACGATGAACGTCCTCTTTTAGATTGGGGGGCCAGCCGTTTTCGGTCGAAATTGGGTTCCCGTGCTTGTCAAAGAACTCGCCCTGAGTGACGACGACTTTGAACTGGTTTCCTGCGTCCTTTTCCAGTTTTTCCACCCTGCTACGAACACTCATTTTGAAGCCTCCAAAGCTGCTATTCGTTTCTCTAGTTCCGTCGTTTCCAGAACCCGCCTGTATTGCTCAATAAGCCCCATGACCGTCGCTCCCTCCAAAGGTGTCACGTCACCCTGAGAAACGGCTTGTAGCACCGCTTGTGCGGCTTCTGAGGCGTCGGATGCGGATTTGATGGGGGGAAGGTCGAAATTGACCGGTGCGTCCTTTCTGGTGGGTGCTATCCGCTCTAGACAAAGCCGCAGGGCCGTGCTGTCACCCTCAAGCGCCAACTCAACCGCTTTTTGCGTGATTGCCTCCGATTGCCCCTCAAGCAGTTCCTCTACTGCCCGAGTGACCCGGTTTCGGGTTCCTCTGGGCTTGCCGGGATTGCCAGTCGCAAAAGTGCCATCCGGGTTTCGTTCGTCCGTATTGGTTCCGTTTTTTCGGTCGGGTTCATCCGTCATTACTTATGCCTCGTTTGTTGGACTGTTGGTCCAGAAGGTGTCTGTTTCCCCCAGACCCCCTGGTAGATTAAGGATGTCTTAAAAACTGCGACGGGGGACTTGCCGAAATCGGGCGTTTTCGTCGCAAATATTGATACGGCCCGTCGCATTTATTGCGTCGCCTCCGTCATTCTCGTCGCAAAATCTACGACGGTCTCGTCGCAGTTTTTAAGACAGGGTTTTGTTTTTCCGCCCTTGCCAGTCGGATTGTGAACTGGAGCTTTTACGACCGGGAAATCTGCCCCTTCAGACCACTGCTTGTATAATCTGCGACCTGCCTCCCCGTGTGCGGTCGGCAGCGAAATTTCGGTCAGTTCAAACAGCGGAGATGATGCGACGCCACTGGTGCCGAGTTTGGGCGGACGCGTCACGGCGATGAAGCCCTTCGCCTGTAATTCACGAAACCCTTTGGCGGCTGTGTTGTACGACACGCCTAACCGGTCAGCGGCTTGTCTGACGCTCAAGCAAATTCTGCCGTTGTTATTGTTGGCCGCTCCGTGCCATTCCAGCCTAAGCCATGGATACAAGGCCTGCGCGGTGGAAGAGAGGGCCCGCCAAGCGGGCTCCTCCATCATGTTGCGAACAAGCTTGGTCCAATGCTCGACGCGCTTTTCGTTTCTCTTGTCGCGCCCCATCTAAGCAACCTCCGCCTTGCTAAGCGCGTCTATGAATTCCGGTAGCAACTCCGCCTTGAAGGCGACGCCTTGCTTGCCCGGTAGCATCTCTCCGTCTTTTGAGGTGAAGAACACGCGGATATTGATGAGGTCATGCCCCTGAAAGTCATTCCGGCTGACACGGTATTCCTCGTGGCTGTTCTTGGGGATCTGGGTGATGAGGGCCATTAGCGGCCCTCCCCGTAGTACAGCGTTGCGACGATGCGTGCAGCAGAGTCCGAGAGGCCATGCTTGCGACGAAATGTGTGGATCTGAAGGTCGCGGGTTTTCATGCCGCTAACTCCTGACCGCCAATACGTGTCACGCTGTCCAAAAGGTTGTAAACGCCAAACCGGCTGCGTCCGGCCTTTGGGTCATTGTCGAACCATATCGTCTTAATGTTTGGGCCCTGCTCATCTCGTAGACCCATGACGAAGTGGCTCAAACTGCAGGGCGATGCGCAGTGAACCGGGCCGTCAATCAACGAATCCAGCATGCGGCGCTTTTTCTTACTTACCCAGATGTTGCGGGTTTCACTTGACTCACCGGTTACCCGGTACTCAGCCGGTTCGGTGTCTGGCGAAAGGTCACGCCATGCGGTAACCCACAATGCGTTTCTTACGAGTAGTTCGGGTGTTTTGGTATTCATGCTCAATTCCTCAAGCTTGCGCTTTAGGTCAGAACACGTTACATTTCTTGCAGTCATAGCCACCGACTTACAAACGAAATGCCGCGTGCCCATGTTTGACCCATGGTGCGCGGGTTTCGTTTTAAGCAGCGACCTCTTTTGATTTCTCGTCAAACCAGCGGTCTAACTCGTTGTATTCCAAACGAGTTGCGCCACCGATTTTGACAAACTTAAGAGCCCCCTTCTTCATCTCTGCATACAGTGTTGCGCGGGACATGCCGGTGTAGGCAACTGCGCCAATGATATCCGTGGCGCGCGGCCTAACGGTGATTTGAGTAGTGCTATCCATCCTGCTCACCTCTGTGTTGCTTCGATGCACACAGGGTGTCAGGCTCTATTCGCGCCGAAAATACCGCCGAATTCGCGCCAATCGCGCCGTTTACTAATATGGATAAATTTTCGCGCGATTTACCCGCGTTTGGACTTTACTCCCGGCCTTGAGCCATCATCGGGCTTGTAGGCATCCCACAATTGGCGCTCTTTGTCCCTAGTGATACCATGAGCCTTTCGCCATTCTTCACGTTGTTTCTGAGTTGGTTTTCGACCAGGGAAGCTATCAAGTAATGTGTTGTAAGCTGCGTCTCTTTCAGCAGTGGTTGCGAACCGCTTGGCGGGCTTAGGAGATAGGTTCTTGAGTGCAACTCGGATCCTGTCTGCCTCAATGTCCGATACGATAATCTGCTGCCCTTCAAAGGGTTCCAACTTCTGTGCAAAATCTAGGGAAATTTGGTGCCCTGTCAGATTGGCCGTATCAAGGCGAAATAGAATAGCGACACCAACAAACAACTCAGGTTCCATGCCTTTTGCCGCGTCTCGAATCTTGGCGAGTGAGACCACACCGGAGCCTGCATCAATGAACGCAAACTCCATCCGTTCGCCCCATTGGATCATGCTTAACAAGTCTAGAGAAACCTGTACCGGCTGTTCACCGGGACTGTAAATCGCCACCGATCCAACTTGACCAATCTGGTTGGCGAAATCATCCCAACTGACGTTAGCACTGCGGTATTCTGAGGCAATCTCATAGAGAGACACATATCCGATTGGGTTAAACATTTTGCCGCCCCTCAAGCTCAATCACATCCGCGCTTTCCTGCGTCACTAACTCGGCCCATTTATCCAGCGCCACGGCGCGCTCCGCCAGCAATTCGGCCTGATTGTAAACACGGGCAACAGCACTGGCCTTTGATGCAGTGGCCGCGTGGTTCAACACCCGGTCAACCACAGATTCAGGTATCCCACGTTCGGCCATGTGCGTTGCAAATGCCGTCCTGAAATCGTGTAGCCGCCACGGCTCAAACTCATCGCCAAGCAATTTATCAAGCCGGGTTTTCATTTTGCTCCACCCAGATATTGGGGTGCGGCCCGTTGTGGTGAATAGGAAGTCTGATGCGGCTGGGGTCTTACCGGATTTTTTGCTTTTCTTGGCCTCTGCCTTAGCTTGCTCTTGGCGAGCTAGGACCTTTTCAATCTCAGCCATTGCCGAGGCCGATAAGTGGGTGATGTGTCCTCGGTCGTTCTTTTCCTGCGAAATAGCCTTCCTGAACCGCGACTTTGCAAGTTCCAATTCACTTTTGCGCAGGTTATTGATTGAGGTGCGGCGCTGAACAGTCAGCAATAGAAGGCGAACAGGTGGCCCCCAAAGGTCGCCAAGCTCATAGGTCAATTTCCATATTGCCCGTATCTCATCTAGGCTAAGCACTCGATCCCGAATTTGCTCTTCGGTGGCGCGTTCCAGCCGGTCGCCCACATCCTCGCTCAGATACTCACGACGCCACGCCCAGCGCGTGAAGTGCTTCAAAGCCGCCCTTATCCGGTTCGCCATGAACATCTTGCCCTCTTTGGCCTTATCATCAATCGGCTTTTGAAGGCTGGCACGATTCAGGTCGCCGATAGGCTGGGCAAGGTGTTTGCGCAATGCGTCCTCAAGCTGGCGCTTTCTCTCACCCTGACGTTTAAGGGTGGAAAGGTGCAGTTCGTCATATACGTCCAAAACGTCTTGAAGGGTTTGGGCCGTTGCGGCGGCGCGCTCCTGATCTCTGCGGGCTTGCTGGGCTTCAAGTACTCGATCAAACCCACGTGCGGCCTCAGCCTCTATCTCAAGAGCCAGTGCCCGCGCCTCCCCCAGCCCAATCGCACCATCTTCGCGCTTTCCGGTCGCGGACCATGTGCAATAGGTTCCAAAGGTATGCTTCCGCTTCGCACCGCCCTTGACGCGCTTTTCGTACATCCAGACCGCACGGGCAGGGTAAACCCTCAACCGCAGACCGGAGCGTTTCGTGTCGGATATCTCATCCCGCCCAACAGCCGGGGGTTTGAGCTTCATCAGGAATGCGTTGGTAAGCTCTTTCTTCACGTAATGGCCTCTGGGGGACTTATGGGGGACAAATTTAGTTGGATTCTGCTGGACGACCACGGACTATTGTAGACGCCACTTACCTGGTGGGCAATAAGGATTTCGCCGGAAATGCCAGTAAAATATAGCATATTCTGGACACCCTCAGACGATTTTGGACAAGTGTAGATAGTGACGTAGGATACTGGTGCTTCTGACTTTTAATCAGTGGGTCGCAGGTTCGAATCCTGCACGGCTCACCACTTTTTTAAATAAAAATAACTACTTACACGGGGCCGTGCAGGGTGCGCTTCGTGACGTGCGGCCTGCCGGAAGCAATACGGAAGCACTGTGACAAAGATTGAAGTGTGCTTATTGGATCACAACGGTATAACGCGGCGGCAGCTCACTGACACGTGTGTACAATCTCCCGGACAAACTCAAGCGGGACTTGAGCAGGTCGGCCACCAAGCAGACCTTCGCTGCGGTTGCGACATCGAGCAGCTCGGATGGCAGCTATGCGCAGGAAGCGGGCTTTGCAGTGGGTCGCGAACGGCCCATAGTGGACGTCCAGTAGTAGTCTCCAATTTCGCAGCGCGGCTCTTCATTTGAAGCGCGGCGCGGTTATTGGCAGACAGACGCGGCATTGTTGCCAACACCGTCAATCTCAAACGCCCTCAATTTAGCTGGATGCAGCCTTTGGGACATGGGGATGACTAAACGGGACATTGTTAGCCCCAAAAGATTGCCAGATATCGCTCTGATGACAGTCTCCAACTGCCCGAGAAACGGCAATCCATTGGGTTTTAAGATGTCATTGTAGTTAAGGTAAGGCGAACATAGTGACGCAGATTGAGAAACGCAGTGCTCAATTCTCTTGCTAGCAATCTAGAGTTGTTGCAAGATTCCCCCAAAAATGAGCAGTGATTTATGAAAAAAGTACGTTTCGAGATCGCATTCGAAGGCGAAGTATTTAATGACGGTGAGATTGATGTGCGTGATCTTGCACCGACGCTTTTGTCTCTTGGGAATGTCGTCCAATCAGCCAATCAGGCGCTCAATGGCAACCGAGCTGACGCACGGCTAAAAGTTGCTGCAACTGCGGAGGGTTCATTTGTTGCGCAACTGGCCATGGATGTCAGTTGGATTGTCGATATGTTGGATGCCGTTGTAGCCCATCCTGATAGGATGGTTGCGGCAGACCAATTGATGGACCTTTTGATTAAAGGCGGCTCAATTGTAAGTGGTACGGCCGTCGGATTGTTTGGTGCCGTCAAAATTCTCCGAGGAAAGCGGCCTGACAAAGTTCAGAAAGTTGGCGACGGCACTACCCAGATAACTGTAAATCAAACGACATTCATCGTGGATGACAGGACTGTTGACCTGCTTCAGGATTTGCCTACGCGTGAAGCTCTGGAGGATTTGGGAAAAAAGGCAAGCAGTGTAGAAGGGTTGGAAGGGTTCCGCATCGGCACGGACGGCCCTAACGAAGAGGCTGTTCGGTTAGGGCAAAATGATTTTCGCGCGCTTCGTGTACCACCGGAAAATGAAGATCCGGAGGTGGAAATCACCCGTCGAGATGCTTGGCTGAAAATTGTGTCAGTGCATTTCCGAGATGGCTATAAATGGCGTTTCAGTGACGGTGGTGAACGCGCCTTCACTGCAGAAATGGAAGATACTAAATTTCAGAATGACGTTCAGGCCGGTAAAGTAGCCCTAAATGCAAATGACGCTATCCGTTGCAGACTTCGCGAAGAACAGTCTCTTACCGCCTCACATCTTATTAAAACATTGTACGTCGAGGAAGTTCTCGATTTTCGTACAGGAGCTCGGCAACTGAATCTTCTCTAGGTATAGAAAACTTAGGACGAAGCATGAGAATTGATGAAATCTCGCATTCAGTGCAAACTGGAAGAATAGGTACTACATATGCCAGATAGAAAGAAACCTTCAGAAGGCTCATCACGCCCCAAATCTGAGCGCGGCACCCAAAGGCAAGACCGTAGCGGTGAAAGGGCCATCAACAGATCCGAGGGCATCTACAATGTCTCGCCAACTCGACCAGCGCCGCGCCGGAAGCCAGACAGAAGCGAAGATAGCGACGATTGACCAGCTACACGAGGTCGCGTGCCACCTTCAGCGATCGGTAAGATACCATCGCGCCAGAGAGCGTTTTTTTGACACTTGGTCGAATTGGTTCTCTTTCGCTTCCCTGATAGCAGGCTCGTCAGTTGTGGTGGCGCTGCTATCTGCTTTGCCAAGCTGGATTGCGCTTGCGTCGGGTGCAGCTGTGGCGGCAATGCAAGCTCTGGAGCAAGTGTTTAGGCTATCTTCAAAAGCTCGCGACCATAGCGGACTAGCTGCGGAGTTTTTAGCTCTTGAGCGGATTATGGCGATGCGGGAGGAAATGCCCGTTAGTGAGCTTCGCGAAATGAAAGCGGAAATATTGTCTATTGAAGCGAGAGAACCGCCAGTTAAGCGATATCTCGACCTGATTTGCCACAATCAGGTCGCGAAGGCGATCGGCTCAGATGACATTGAAAAACTCAAATTTTGGCAAAGACTGTTTGCGCAGTACCTAAACGGCGATCACGTGACCCTAGAAGGTGGGGATAGGAGTTCTTAATTTTATCCAGCTGTTTCAAGACAGGATAGCGCCAACCCCAATATTGCCAGGTGCGGTCTTCGAGGCACAGCTACTTGATAATAAGGGCAATTTGGCGTGGCCATCAGGTATGTTCGGAGGCCACTACCGGACGTATGCAGGCGCAGAGTTCAAATGGCTTACCAATGGCAGGTCAGGGCTCATCGTGCAGTCGAGCACGTCACAGCTTCGATCCGCATTGAGCCCTGACCGCCTGTCAGTACTCGCACACATTCTGAAAGAAATGCTGGCAATCAACGCGGAAAGCCCCATGTCAACATTGCGTTTGCCCTCAATATCGGTTGTTTTGATCACAGTAAATCAGGATGAAAATAGAGATGAAAGAGGTTCTTCCACTGGCTGTCATCGTGGCTTTCTTTGTATTGTCTCTGCTTTGTTTCAAGGCTTCGAGAATTGTTGAAAACTGGAGTCAAGACATACGCCCACCAGCCCTCAATGAGTTCTACGCTGCGCTATTATCCCGAGTTGGGTTGCGCTATTTTTCAAGACACTCGGCTGTCCTTGCCTGTTTGCTCTGGCTGGTTGTAGCAATTGAGTTGTTTTTTGCAGGCCTCAATGCGGCTCTTGCCTACTAACCAACAGTAGTAATTTTTCTGCAAAGTTAGTGTTCTCCGCTCTAAGAGCGAAGGTCTGCATTCCGACCAAAAATTGCTGAATGCATCCGCAGAAGCCGAGTTGTACGGCTATGACCGGTTAGGGCTCATATGACTTGTTCATGCTCACCGCAGAGAAAGTTGGCAGCGAGCCCCAAATGCCCCTGATCCACGAACATCGGAAAACAAAAAACTGCAAGTAATCGGCATTCTATGCAGCTAAGTGAGCTACGAGACGGTATGAGCATAAGTCCGAATTGTTAAATCCGGTGCGTCGGGCATGGCAGAGCAGAAGTGAACCACTACAATGCCGTTAAACAGATACTGCGGACCTTAGTTGTTCTTTGCCAATTTGGCATTTGGAGCCGCGTAGAAGAGGGGTGCCTCGCTCGAGAACCAAGAATTCATCGCCTAACGAATAAGCAAACTCAAAGAACTGCTCGACCAATATTATGGCCATTTCACCCTGATCACGCAGCAGACGAATGACTTCGCCAATCTGCTTGATGATGTTGGGTTGAATGCCCTCGGTCGGCTCGTCCAACAGCAAGAGTTTTGGCTTTGTGATCAACGCACGTGCAATGGCAAGTTGCTGCTGTTGACCACCAGACAGGTCGCCTCCGCGCCGCGACAGGAACTCTTTGAGGATCGGGAAAAGGTCAAAGATATAGTCGGGGATGGTGTGATCGCTGCGGGGCAGGCAGGCAAAGCCGGTTTCGAGGTTTTCGCGCACCGTCAAAAACGGGAAAATCTCGCGCCCTTGCGGAACGTAAGCCACGCCTTTTCTGGCCAGCTCGAAGGATGTGGTGTTGCCGATCTCTTCGCCGGTTAGCACATAGTCGCCACCGCTGCGGGGATGCGTGCCGGATATCGCTTTCAAAAGGCTTGTTTTTCCGACGCCGTTTGTACCCATCACGCAGGTCACCTGACCCTGACGCGCGGTGATGTCGACGCCGTTCAAGATCTGGCTGCCGCCATAGTGCAGAGTCAAATCAGAGATGTTCAGAAGGTCAGCGGCCAAGATAAACCTCGATTACTTTCTCGTTCCGGGTGACATGGTCCAACGATCCTTCGGCCAGGACCGAACCCTCGTGCAGCACGGTGACTTTGCAGTTCAGGCGACGGACAAACTCCAAATCGTGTTCGACAACAACGACGGCCCGGGTTTTGGCCGCTTCGACAAGAATGTCGGTCGTATGCTTGCGCTCTGCCGGGGTCATCCCGGCCGCAGGCTCATCGACCAGCAGCAATTGTGGGTCCTGAGCCAGCAGCATCCCGATCTCGAGCCATTGCTTTTGCCCGTGGCTAAGTTCACCCGCCTTGCGGCCCAAGGCGCTCTGCAGTCCGATTTCCTCGGCCAGCGTTGCGACTTTCTCATGATCTTCCTGACGCGCCCGGAACCGCAGCACAGCCAACGGCCCGCGTTTGTTTTTCAGGGCAAGCATCAGGTTTTCGCGGATGCTTTGGTCTTCGAACACAGTTGGTCGCTGGAACTTTCTTCCCACTCCGGCCTGCGCGATCTGGCTTTCGCTCATCGACAGTAGTGAGACAGATTTCTCACCCCACAGAACATGACCATCTTCCGGCTTGGTCTTGCCCGTGATGATGTCCATGAACGTCGTCTTTCCCGCCCCGTTCGGGCCGATGACAGCGCGCATTTCGGCCGGACCGATTTGGAACGTCAGGTTGTTGATGGCCTTGAACCCGTCGAAGGATACGGAAACGCCAGAGACTTCGAGCAGCGTGCTCATTCATTCGCCTCCTTTTCGCGCAACGACCCAAGGTCTGGTCCCAGGTCGGCCCCATGTCGATCCGGTGCGCGGCGTTCTGTAAGCTTGTCGATCAGTCCCCCTATGCCGCGGGGCGCGAACAGCGTGACCGCAACAAACGAGAAACCAAGCAGGATGGTCCACCAATCGACCCATTGGATCGTATAGAACTCTAGCGAGATGTCGGGGGTTTGCCCGCCTGTAAACCATGTCGACAGCAACGAGACAAAGGCCGCACCGATCACCGCTCCGTACAGCCGTCCGCGTCCGCCGATTGCCACCCAAACGGCCAGGTAGATTGACGCGATGGGCGCAATTTCGGCCGGGTTAATGATGCCCGCTTGCGGATAGTACAAAGCGCCCGCGATACCGCAGATCACGGCGGTGAAGGTGAAGATGAAAAGCTTGTAGGCCTCGACTGAGTATCCAAGGAACCGAACGCGGCTTTCATCGTCTCGGATGGCGCGAATGACCGATCCGAATTTGCCGGACACCACCCATGCGCAGACAAGGTAGCCAAGGCCAAGCGCTAGGGCGGACGCCCAAAAGAACAGGATCGAAACCGTTGATTGCGGCACCGAGTCCAGACCCGGCAGGTTCTGCAGCCCCGACAAGCCGTTATTCCCGCGCAGCCCACTGTCGTTCTGGAACAGGTAAAGGGACAGCGCCAGCGTCATCGCCTGCGTCAGGATCGACAGGTAAACCCCGGTCACCCGACTGCGAAACGCCAACCACCCAAAAACAAGCGCCAGCAGACCGGGTACCAACACCACCGCAGCCAGTTGTAGCGGTAAGGAATGTGCAAAAGCCCAGATCGGGGGAAACTCGGACGCACCGACAACGCCGAAAATCTGAGCGGCAATGCCATCCGATATTTCCTGGACCGTCGGCGGCAATGCAGACGCCGCGAGGCTGTCGACCACGATAATCTCGGTCCGGGCGTACATCAGCCACATGCCGATGGCGTAGCCGCCAATGCCAAAAAATGCCATGTGCCCCAGCGACAGGATACCTGTGTATCCCCACACCAGATCCATCGCCAGTGCAGCAAGACACAGGCACAGCGTTTTGCCCAAAGTTTTGATAAAGCTGGTGGAAATCAGCCCGATGCCAAACCCTTCGCCCAAAACAGTAATGATAACCGTAAACAGGGACAGGATGATCAGAAAGATCGCGCCAGAGGGATAGCGCAGCACCAGCGGCTTGCGTACAGGCTTGGCTGTAGAAGTCATGTCAACCATATCACGCTTCCGCCGCCCGACCTTTGAGCGCGATGATACCGCGCGGTCGGAATTGAATGAACAGGATGATGAAAAGGATCATGTACGTCTGCGCCGCCAGCGTATTGGACGGGTTGAGCCACTCGATCCCCTTTTGCAGCGTTCCGACCATCGTCGCACCCAGCAGCGTGCCCCAGATGTTGCCAACACCGCCAACGACAACTGTCATAAAGCTTTGCACAATGTAGTCAGAGCCCATCTCGGAAGTGACTTTGGCATAAAGCCCGATGGCCACGCCGGCGATGCCCGCGATGCCTGAGCCCAGGCCGAATGTCAGCATGTTGATCCGGTCCGGGTTAATACCCATGGAGGACGCCATGCGGGGGTTTTGAGTGACCGCTCTCACCTCAAGCCCCACCCGGGTTCGGTTCATGACGATAAGGAACAGGGCCAGAAACAGCAACGCCAGAACGAAGATCGCGATGCGGATATAGCTGATCGAGACGATGTCGTTCAGCACCATCGACCCGTCCAACCATGCCGGAGCAGTCAGAGGACGCGCCTGCGTGCCAAAGATGTTCTTGGCCAGTTGCTGCAAGGCAATGGAAACGCCGAAGGTTGCCAGCAGCGTCTCTAGCGGCCGGTGATACAGCCACCGAATGACCAGCCGCTCCAGTAGAACACCGGCCCCGAAGGTCACCAGAAACGCGCAGGGAATGGCCACAAGGATCGAAAGCGTCAGGTCAGGAATGAACAACTGCACCACATAGCCGGTGTAGGCGCCCATCATGATGAACTCACCATGCGCCATATTGATCACGCCCATGACTCCGAAGGTGATCGCAAGACCGATCGCCGCAAGGAAATAGATCGAGGCCAAAGACAGCGCGTCCAGCACCAGATCCGCTGTCTGGTTCAAAGCAACTTGCGTTTCAATGTTGTCCAAAGCCGCCTGTGCAGCAAGAGCGATGGGCAAGGGGGCTGAGACGTAAACCTTGAAAAACTTATGTTTTTGAACAGCTTCGGCAATATCTTCCTGTGTCACCAGCGGGGTCGCAAGACCTTGTTGGGCCAACACCTGATACGCGGCCTCTCGGGCGACGTCCTCGTCAAGGCTCGCCACTTGTACACCCGCAACAGTATCGCCGTTTATGTTGGCGATCAGGGCTTGCTTTACCGCTGCTGCATCCACCGGCTCCGGGGCCAACCCGTTTGCGACAAGCAGGTCATAGGCCTGGTCCTGCGTCAGATCGTCCGATCCGACCTCAATGCCAACCGCACCGTCCGGGATTTCATCTGCGACCTTGATTTCGGATGAAACCAAAGGATTGAGCGTTGCCCTGACATCAACACCCAGATCGCCGGCAAAGCTGTCGATTGCAGCAAGCCTCGCGGCCTCATCCTCATCAAAGCGAATGGTGAGCAAGCGTTCCAACCGGTCTTTGCGCGCCTTGAGGTTGGCGTCTTGTTCAGCCTCGTTGGAACCCCGCAGGGCAGACAGGTGCGACGCTTCGGCGTCTCGCTCAATCGCTGTCAAAGCAGCGACGCGTGTCCTTGGATTGGGGTCGTTCAACTGAAACTGCACCAGAGCAGACGCGATCAACCCGCGAATGCCAGAATTGGGCTTGAGTTGTTTGTATTTCTTTTTCTCGACAACCCCGATCTCGGCCCCGTCAGATACATCGAAGACTTGCAACCCACCGTCAGCCTTTGAGGCAAAGACAAAAAGACCGGTTTCTTTGTTGAACCACATGTCCTTGGCCTGCCAACGCTCCAGAACGGTCTGCGCTTCCGGCAGCCCACTTTGCGCCAGCGCGTCGATCGCAGGGCCAATCGTCTTGCGAGAGGATTTCTGGATCACCTCCGCGTGAGACTGCAATATCTGCTGCACCGGGGCGTCTGCGGATTGCGCTTGCAAAAGGGTAGGGGCCACAAGGACCAGCAGGGCAAGCACTGCCCGCCTGAACGGAAGCGTCATTTAGGAAGACCTTTGTATTGAGCCTCGGGGCACAACTCGCGCGCCCCGAGGAATTCAGGTTAAGACCTTAGTAGTTGGACTTGATCTGTACGCAGCTCTCGGTTTCGGTGTTGTACATCCCGCAACCCAGCTCTTTCCAATCCGACACGAGAACAGCGGACTCAGGCAGATAGTCGGTCCAGGCGTCGCCCGGAACTTCTTCGGTCTGGCTGATGATGTCGAACTGACCGTCTTCCTGGATTTCACCGATCAGGACCGGCTTGGCCAGATGGTGGTTGGGCAGCATCACAGCGGTGCCGCCTGTCAGGTTCGGGAATTCCTGACCGTACATGGCGGTCCGAACGGCATCGACATCGGTGGTGTCGGCAGCCGTCGCCGCGTTCACCCACATGTTGAAGCCGATATAGTGGGCCTCCATCGGGTCATTGGTCACACGGTCCTCACCCATTCGGGCTTTCCAAGCTTCAACCCATGCTTCGTTCGCATCGCTTTCGGCCGACTGGAAATAGTTCCAGGCCGCCAGGTGACCGACGAGGTTGGTGGTATCCAGACCGGCCAACTCTTCCTCACCGACCGAGAATGCGACAACCGGAATGTCATCAGCCGAGATGCCCGCAGCAGCAAGTTCCTTGTAGAACCCGACGTTCGCGTCGCCATTGATTGTCGAAATCACGCCGACTTTCTTGCCATCCGCGCCAAGTGCAACCACGTCGGCCACGATCTTGGACCAGTCCGAATGACCGAACGGCGTGTAGTTGACGAAAATGTCCTCTTCCGCGATGCCCTTCTGCTTCAGGTAACTTTCAAGGATATTGTTCGTGGTCCGCGGATAGACGTAGTCGGTTCCCAGCAGCGCGAATTTCTCAACTTCCAGCTCATCCAGGAAGTAATCCGTGGCTGGGATCGCCTGCTGGTTCGGCGCAGCACCTGTGTAGAACACGTTTTTCGAGCTCTCTTCACCCTCATACTGAACCGGATAGAACAGCAGGCCGTTCAGTTCTTCGATCACCGGCAGGACGGATTTGCGGGAAACCGATGTCCAGTTGCCAAAGATCACGTCAACCTCGTGGACTGTGAGCAACTCACGCGCCTTTTCGGCAAACAGTGGCCAGTCCGAGGCCGGGTCTACAACGACGGCTTCAAGCTCACACCCCAGAAGACCACCCGCTTCGTTTTGCTGTTCGACTAGCATTTCCATCGTGTCTTTCAGCGTGGTTTCCGAAATGGCCATGGTACCGGACAACGAATGAAGGACGCCAACCTTGATCGGGCAATCAGCCAGTGCAGGCAATGAACTGGCCAACAGGACTGCGGCGGTTGTGGTGAGAATTTTGGTGTGCATCAGCATTTCCTTTTATGCGACGCGCAGCAGGGTTGTTCGGGGCGCCGAAACGTCCCATATACCCCCCACGCATAATTGCGGTGTGCGAGGGCGTCTTCAGGTTCCTAGGCCGGGCACCTTCGCACATGTTCCAAGCCGTCTTGCGGCACTCCATAGTGCTAGGACAGTTCTTTGCAGCTCTTAGAGTCTCATAGCCCGAGTTCTTGGATTGATTGAGGGTATTGCCCAATTTCGCGGCAATGCAGCACGTCGCGCTTAAAAATGCGGCGGCGCAGCGAAGCGGTCTTTAAGCGCCGCCCAAGATCAACAGATTGCATTGATCCAAGTACTGCTTGGCAGCTCGGCGCGCCGCACTTGCTTTCACTTCATCAGAAGTAAAGGTTGCGGTTTGCAGCAAACGTGCGTGGGCGTGTTTGGAATTCACCCTGTGGCCTAGGACAAATTCGGCATTATTTGCTGTCGTAGTCGCTTCCAGCAACGAGATAAACCTACCGCGCCGCAGTTCATAATCCTGAGCTTTTGGATCGTTCAAAAGCCACGCGTGTTCCATTTCAGCCGAGAAGCGACCTGCACAACCTGCAAAAGATTTTACGATCCCACTTTCTGCGTAGAGCAATCCAGAAGTCACCAGGATGCACACAATAGAAAGAAAGAATGTTCTCAAAATGCACATATTTTAATCATCGCCACAGTAATTGCGTCCGTCAAGGCAGCACTTTGAAATCAACTGTGTCCAGTTTACGGATTACTCTGAATAGAAAGCCCCAGCATTTTCAGGCTCAAATTTGATTAATCACACCGATTCCGCAATGTACGGCCAAGCTTGCACCAATCTTCTGGATAGGCCGAGCTAACACTTACTATCGGATTCAAATATCTAAAGCTTCGCACTAGTTGGAAGTTGCAATGTCTGATTTGAGTCCCAATTGAAACCCTCGATCCGCTGACCAAGACCGAAACTGATTCCGCCAACCAGTCGTTCACTCCGACCAAACTTGCTGCAATGTAGCTAAAACGGCTCAGTCCGCGAAGAAGCCATCAGACGCCGGGATGCGAATGTCTGGAATGCGACGTTTGAGACTTGTTGCACAAGCGAGACTCTGGGTGTTGACGAAAGTCCGGTAAGGGCTCAAACTACCCTAACGGGCGCGACACAATAAAGGCGGGTGCTCGTCAGTGGTTTAGGCAATAAACCGATATCTGTTCTTGGCTTCATGCAGCTTGTTTGCTGCGCGCTCAGGGTCAGCCTGTACATTCTCTGCGAGCCTGCCTCCAACACTTTCCATGAAATCACTCAACTCGCTTTCCTGAGTATCTTCCAGGGCAGCCAGCGTGATCCCAAGGCCCGCAATCTGTGTCATTATCAGACGTATCTGCTCGTTTCGGTGTACGTGCTTAATGTTGGTCGCGTCGATGTGGCTGCGCATTTCCTGCAAGTCATCCTCCGACGATCCAGAAACCAAGTCCCAAATTTCATGATTGGACCACCGGGCGCGATTGCTGTCATCAGGATCAGGCTCACAGTAGCGTATCTTCTGCAAGGCCTCGGAAATGACATCACCGAACATAGCGTCGAACTGAGGCCACGTCCTGATCTGCCAACGATCCTTGAGCAAGTCTTTCCCCGCGCGTATCTCAATCCGCCAAACACGGCTCTGAGACGCATCAGAAGAGTCTAATGGGGGTAAACCTTCCCGCTCAAGGTTGGTGTTCCAGATATCCCACCAGATCGGCTTTTTCTTATCAATCACTTCGCGACGCTTGTCATAGATGATGACCTGCCGTCCCGGCATTTTGCCAACCGTGACAGATGTGAACTGACCAGATTTACCGTTGCTGCGCATGTCATCTTGAGCGGTAAGATAGTCAGCGCGGTTGGTGTGGCTGTGAATGACGAAGTTTTCAGGAACAAGTTCGAATTCCGGCGCGAGAATATCGACGCAGAAATCGGCACGACTGATACTGACCTGATGCGACTCAAAGCGGATTCCAAGCCTAGTTAGGGTCTTATCGATGTAGGAACGCGCGTATCCGAGTCCTTGTGTCGCTAGAAGAGTTGAACCAACCGAAATCCGAATGCCCCAAGGATCGCGTGCATTTGGTTTCTTGAAAGACCAATGCACATCCAAAGGCCCACCTTTGAGGATAAAGCGATACCCGTTGCCGCCGTGGGGCAACAAGTCAAAGTCTGCACCGCCGTAACTGAAAGGAACAGGGTGCCGCTCTTCTTCGGCCCTTTCCCGTTCGGCGTTCAGAAGGTCGAACAACTCCTGAGAGATATTCGCCTGAATCGAAAGTGCGATGGTGTCAAATCCGCGATGAACAACTTGCATTTTTGGGCTCTCCTTGGGTTCCGGTATTTCCAGAGGGGGGTGCTACAATCACCCCCCTCTTTCGGCGAATGCCGCGCGATTTGGTTAAGGTTGGGAAAAGGGGCGGGCGCTAAAGCGCCCTTCGATAGTGCCTCCGGCGGGGCAGCTATTTTTTTGGGGCCGGGCTGGACGCCCGGCGGAAATCATTGGCTGGCTGCTGCCTGCTTGCGCGAAATCCAATTCTCTGCACGTTCCGCGCATTTGGCGACGTTGAGAAGATCATTGTGAGAAAACGCACTGGTGGTACGCCAGTCGCCCTCCCCGTTCTTGTAGGATCGTGAGATATCGACTGAGAAAAACCCATCATTGTCCCAGATCGTTGCGGTGATCAGCCCGATTTTGAATTTGAAAGCGGGTTGCTGTGTCATGGTGAACTCCTTGTTTGAATTGTTTGGCAAACACAAAAAGGGCGCAGGGTGGCGACACCCCGCGCCCCTGAGAGCCATTCGGCCCCAAAATCCCGCTCAGCGCTGCCAACTCTGAACGGGCAAAACTCAAATGTTAGGAAGGTGCGGCGCTGGTATTGGCGACGCGCTTTTCAGCGATCCATTTTTTCAAGTCACTGCGCGTGTAACGGACAGACCGACCGGAGACCTTTACAAACATAGGCCCACCACCTCGAACACGCCAATTTTGCAATGCGCGTACTGAATAACAGAGATAGTTGGCGGCTTCTTTCTCGTCGATGAGCCGGTCGAAGTAGTCAGGGTCAATCTGTGTTTGCATGGTTGCCTCGCTGCATAGCGTTTCATTGCAACCAGAATGCAGCGTAGGTCCGTCTCAATCTAATGTCATATATGGCTCAAAATTTGTCCATTTATGACATCCCTATTTTTTAAGGCCAAACACGCGCAATGTCGCGTTCCCGAGAGTGTGCGACGTCGGGAATTTGTGATTCTGATCGACCCAGAAAAACGCATACATGAAACTAAAGAAATCGCTCTTGTAGGGCTGTTCTTCGTCCAGTTCATCATAGCGATAGGTCTTTACTGGATTGCGTCCGGTATAGTGTTGGAACACTTTCGCAAGCCGTTGGATTGTATCTTCCAAGCTTTCATTTTGTTTAGGGCGGGCGCGTGGGCGCTTGTGATGTTCCAGCCCTTCTTGGATCAGGAACGCTATCTCGGGGAGTTTCCCTTTCAGGACGTCAATCAAATACTCTCCGTAGTCCAGCCCTTCGTGGTCAGCGCCAATCGCGTTCTCAAAATAGTCTTCCGGCTCATTTGCCATTCCAACTTCTTCGATTTCCCATTGAATAGAAGGAGGCAGGTTTGAAAGCTGGTCCAGCAAAGAACTGACGGTCTTGTCTAGCTTGCTATAGATCGTTTTTCGCTCTTTTGCTGGCAACGGCTTTATTCGCCGGTCCTTGGGGCGATAGTGTCGAGCTATATATTCAATATCCGTGGCAAAGCCCTTAGCGACGGGCAACGGTAGTTGCATCTGGCCCCACATATGCTCAAGGTCCAGTTCAAGCTTCTTGTCGTGATTGTCCAGCATGTGTTCCAAGCCTGTATGATATCTTATGGTCGCTTTGTGGTGCCCTATGTAACGTAACCTATACATAGAGCGTTCGAATCCTTGCCGATGCCCCTATGTAAGGTAACGTTACTGCACAACCCGAAGGGGCGCGGCTCGTACATCCTTGCGAACCGCGCGTGCCAATCTCGCCGCGACAGACCCAGCCGCGCGCTGAACAGCATCATCGGCAAGGTGCGCGTAACGTAGTGTCGTTATCAGATTCTTGTGACCCATAATCTCTTTCAGAGTGAACGGATCGATCCCGTCTTTCATGGCGACCGAGGCATATGTGTGTCGCAGGTCGTGAATGCGGACATCCTCCAACCCTGCCGTCTTACGTATGCGCCGCCACGGCTTTTGCAGGTTGTTTAGCGGCCCGGTGTCTGACTCTCCTAGTATTACATAAGGGTTCCCCGGTTGCCGGGGCAATTCCATCAGGATGTCATAGGCTTCCCTTGGCAGGGGAATGCGGCGGCGTCCGGTCTTGCTGTCCGGCAATTCCAGATGGTGCGACGTTACATAGTCCCAGCGCAGGGTCAGAATCTCGCTGAGGCGGCATCCGGTGTAAATCAGCAATAGCAGGGCCGACACCACGTAAACGGTCTCTGTGCCGTCTTCCAGCGCCTCGGCCAGCACTTCACCAAGCCGTATCTGTTCCGCGTCAGACAGGTAGCGTTTCTTTTCTTCTTCGCGAAACTTTTTGATCCGACGGGCGGGGTTCGATCCGGGTTGCCGTAATCCCCAATCCTCGGCCAGATTAAACAGCTTCGACAACATCGCCGCCGCCCGGTTTGCTTGATACGGTGTCTCGCGCAAACCGTGATGAAAAGCCACCACGTCGGCACGGGTTACTTCTGCAATTGGGATAGGTCCAAGTTTGGGCCGGATGAAACGGCGAATGACGCTGTGATAATCGCGGGCTGTGGTCGGCTTACAATGCTGATCGACATATTCCTCAAGGAACCGGTCACACAGCCCGGCAACGGTCGGTGCGCGCCGCTTGGCCTGCTTCTCGGCAGATGGGTCTGATCCGCGCGCAACGTCGCCGAGAAGCTGCTTGGCGTGTGTCCGTGCTTCCTCAGCCGTCAGAACGCCATGCTGGCCGATAGTGATCCGTCGCGTCCGGCGGCCAGCTCTATATTGAACCAGATAGGTCTTTTTGCCGGACGGATAGACCCGCAGCCCAAAGCCGCGCATGTCCCGGTCCCAGACAAGGTATTCCTTGGTCTCAACGGCAAGCCCCTCAACTGCGCGTTTGGTCAATTTGAACATATCCAGAACACTCCTTGCTTCCGGCCTGCTTCCGGAAGCTATACGGAAGCAATTGGCGGCGAACTTTGGAGTAATTCATGAATTCAAGGCGCAGCGAAGGTCAACGTAAATAATTGTTTTCGCTCCATTTTTGTCAATGTGGCGAAATCCGGAGAAATACAGCGAAATGGCTCTGGCCGTTCTTTTAATCAGTGGGTCGCAGGTTCGAATCCTGCACGGCTCACCACTTTTTTCAAAGAGTTAGCAAGAATAGGCGAGATTTTCTCACGCCTACAGCAACCACCAAGCAACCACGCGGCATAGATTGACGAAGAAACGTGTACAAAACCGTTTTGCTGAATGTGTAGTCTTGTTCTTTCAAGTAAACACTTAAGGCATTGCTATTTTGACTATTTTTGACCACGCGAAGAGTTTTTCTAAACCAACAACGCACAGATCGGCGTTTTATTGTCGCGTGCAAATACTAACACCCTAGAACATCTCACGTTGCAGGCAAGTTGTCGCGCTGGTGTCGACTTGAAGCGAAAGGTTGGGTCTTGCTTAATGATGGGTTGGTTACCTTGAAGGTGGCACTTTGCAAACTCAGCATTGAAGTAACGCACCAATGGCTGCTAAGTGAGCAAACTTCCCACGCGGACGCTGTTCAAAAGTAGGTGGGTGCTCGTCGGCAGTTTACGCTTTGAACCGGAATTTGTTCTTGGCTTCATGCAGTTTCTTTGCGGCTCGCTGAGGATCCGCCTTAATGCTCTCTGCGAGCTTGCCTCTAACAATGTCGATAGAATCACTAAGCTCATTTTCCTGAATGTTTTCCAGTGCGGCCAATGTAACTCCAAGGCCTGCAAATTTCGTCGTTATCAACCTAATATGCTGATAGCGATGCGCGCGCTTAACGCTTGTGGTGTCGATGTGGCTGCGCATTTCCAGTAGGTCATCCTCGGATGATCCAGCAACCAAGCCCTACATTGTATGGTTAGACCACCGCGCGTGGTTTCCATCGTCAAGATCAAGCTCGCAGTATCGTACCTTCTTTAAAGCCTCGGCAATGGCATCGCCGAACAAGGCATCGAACTGGGACCACGTCCTGATCTGCCAACGATCTATGGCAAGCTGTTCCCCGCAACGCGCCACACACAGCTTTGAGACGCATCAGAAGGGTCAAATGGGGGTGTAAATACGGACATCGTCCAAGCCCGCCGACTTACGTATGCGCCGCCGCGATTTTTACAGGTCATTTCGCGGTCCACTGTCAGAAGCGCTTAATTTTATACATGGATTTCCCGGTTGACGAGGCAATTCCATCAGGATGTCATAGGCTTCTCTCGGTAGAGGAATGCGGCGGCGTCCGGTCTTGCTGCCCTGCAATTCCAGATGGTGCGACTAACATAGCCCCAGCGCAGCGTCAGAATCTCGCTGATGCGACACCCGGTGTAAATCAGCAGCAATAGTGCCGACACTCTGTCCCGCTTCCGGCGATAAATCTGAATGCCAGAAGACCAAAAGCATCTAGTCGGACACTGGGAAGACGTGACTCTCATGGTTGTTAAGTCATTGAGAATCAGGAAGTGGTATAGGGTAGTTGTGACCGAAGGGTCGTGACAATGCGTGATCTGGTCTTTGAGAATCGATTCCCCGACTGAATCACCGGCGTGGTTGCGGTCACGCGACGACGGCAATTGGTAGAAAGAAGTCATCCAACAGAATTGGTCAGATGACTGCAACGAGCCCGAAGTAAACGGATGCTGCGCTCCGCACAAACGACGGCAACGCGCAAAAAGTTGATCTTGCAAAGAACAGCGTGCGGCCACTGCCGGCGTTACCAGCGAGCAGACGCGGTGGCATCAGAACGGGTTTGATTTGTACTGCAACAGAGCCAGAAGGTGTCCTCACGCTTTGGACGTTTCCGAGCCATTGGAACTGGTTGCCGACGTGTTCCGTGGGAATCGAAATTGCTCAAAACCAGCTTTGTCGCAATACTAGCTTCACTATTCAGCGCTGAACCAGATCGGCGATGTGTAAGCACGGTCCTGGACTTCTGCGGGAACCGCCTCGGGCAGCGGTATATCGTAGAAAGCTGCGTCTATGGTCGTCCATCGCGGCTTTGGAATTTCGATCACTCTTACATAGTAAAACGCGTTGTTGTTCGCGTCAAAATCTGGGTCTTGCCAATAACCGGCGAGTTCCACGGAACCGATTGAGTTGCTGTATGTCGCGCTTCCAATGTCTACCGTCGAGCCTACTGGTTCGTGTGCACGGCCATCCTCTCCAATCTCTCGGCCATCGGAGACGGCCACGTCGAAGACCCGCTCATGAGTTTCGCCACTCTCGTCGATCCAGCCTTTGATAATTTGGACTCGGTCGAGGTTCGCGCCGTCTGGGTCGCGCAGCGCCCGGATCAGGAATCTGGGAGAAACCCCATTCGGCGCGTTCCTAAGGTCTCCGCCCATCGGCACGCCGTTCTTATACCCGTTGGAAACAAAATCCGAGGCGTACAGATCATCGGCATCAAAATTCCAGCCGCCAAAGACCCGGACTCGCATTCGCGGCCCGGTCGTAGCGTAGGCCTCTTTACGCTTGATTGCTCCGTGGACTTCCTCGCGGGTGTTTTCGCGCGCCCAAACAGCGGTGAGGCCTGCAGCCGATTCTTGCGCCGTAAGGATACGCAATGCCGGGTCTTCGGCCGGGATTACATCAAAGTTGTGACGGTTCGCTGAAGGCTCTGTGTGTTGGTACTTACCAAAGTAGTTGTCTTCCCGCGTGGTTGGGAGCGCGGTGTGCGTGTCCGTCGTGCCGTAGAAGCCGAACTTGAATGGGTTAACGCCTGTCTCCCGCTGAACTTCGAGCCCGACCTTCAAGGCAGAGCGCCCATACTCGTAGCGCAACATTTCAGGGGTCTTTGCGACGGTGCCCGAGATATTCGCAACGTCCCAGGTTTCGAAATCCGCAAACTCATCATCAGGTGACAGGAATGGGTGCGTTTCCTCGTCCCCCTTGATCTGGGTTACCTCATGCATCGGCTCCCAACGAACGCGTTTGGCGGCGTATTCCGCGTCCATAGGTGTGCCGTCGAATTTCGTAGGCGCGAACATTATTCCATTGGATATATTTCCGTTATGGGGAACAGATACTGCGCTTCCACCCGTCTCTTCTTCGTACGCAGCCAGATAGTCCCACAACGGCTCAGGGTCTTCGCTTTCAAAATAGGTAAATGGGCGGGTTCGACCGGTCTTATCGGCGCCGTCTCCGAAGATCACCACCCGGTGGAGATTGTTACCTCTCGGAGTTGATGTCCACTCGTACCCAGCCAATGATGTGAAAACGCCGGGTTCGTAGTGTTCGTCGACCGTTTCCACGATTTTTTGCCAAAGGTCACCGTCCAAATCCAATCCAGCGGTCGGGTCTCGCCCTTCGATTGATGCGATTTCGATGATATCAGCGAACGCCTCCATCCGACCTTCTTGCCCGGAATTGAACCTTTCGTAGGTCAAACGACCCCACTCGTCAGCCAAAAGCCGAGGGTCAGCTGCTCGAACGGCGGTCGCAAGTCCCAACATTTCCGCGTGTTCAGTAATCGCGAGGAAATCGAGGGGCCTAATGAGTTGAACAGGTTGTCCGGTGTTTGAAGTTATCCTCTCACCGCGGGCCACGCGGAAGGCGTCGTGGACGTTCAGAGAAGTCCCAACAAGCCCTGCGTCGAATGAGATTTCAGTGTGGAAGTGAAGATCACCAAATAGAACCTGATCAGGATAAGATCGGTCGACAAACGGAGAGTAGGTCTGTGCAGGAACCACCTTATCTGGAGGTACTTCGCCTTCAAAGCCAACTGCTTGCGTTCCTAATGAAAGCGCCAAGGCGGTTGCAGCATGCAACATAATCGTGGGTTCAAAATGAGTTTTCATGACTGCCCCCCAGACAAAAAACCAAAGTAAAAGTGTATGATAAAACATGCATAAAATCAAATATTCAAGTGAGTGGGGTCCGCCGCCCCCCATCCGCGCGCGTGGACCTGTCCAAGACTCGTTTTTGAAGGACCGCTTTGGGCTGATTGCGGTACTTTGGAGCAAGAATGCAGATGGATGCAGAGTCCGCATATCAGACTTGAAAGCACTTGAACCGCTGGTTCAGGAGTGGCAACCCGAAAGGGAACCAGCGTCACTTAGGAAACGTCATATGAAAAACCTTATTCTAACGTGCTGCTTTGGAACTATTTCCCTATGTTTCACAGCGTTTCCGTTGACTGCACAGCCGCGGCTAGGTTGGGCGTATCAGGTTGATGGGCTTGCCGCTTTTCAAGGGGATGCGGATTTGAGCGGCGGTGGCGAGTTCTCTGCAAGTCGAACATTTCTTCGTGCGACCGCACTATACAATCTGGACGGAGGAAATTCAGTTGGGCTTTCCACCAGCTTTGGCAAACTGGATTATCGCTTCAGCCAATCAAACAACCAGCCATGGGAAAACATCCGTGACCTCCGCGTCGCTGTTCCTGTGCGGCTTCGAGTGAGTGATACAGCAACAGTTTTTGTGTCGCCACAGATCAGATGGGACTATCAAAGCGGGGCCTCCTCATCTGAAGGAAGAACCCATGGTATTTTTGCAGGAATTGCTTGGCAACTGAGCGAGCGCTTGACGATAGGTCCGGCCTTTGGCGCGTTTTCTCAATTTGACGAAAGCGGTACAGATTTTTTTCCAGCCCTGCTGATCGACTGGGACATAAACGATCGCTGGAACTTGAATACTGGCTCTGGTGTTGGAGCGACGCAAGGTCCTGGACTGACACTGAGTTACGCGTTGAATGACATCTTGGACATTTCGTTGACCGCGCGATCGGAAAGGATTCGATTCAGGTTGGATGGGGACGGCCTTGCCCCAAATGGGGTGGGTGAGGATAAAAGTATCCCTGTAGTTCTTTCTGTTGGGTACAACCCGAACCCTGGGGTTTCATTAAGTGTCTTTGCTGGCGCAGAATTTGACGGCCGCCTGACGCTAGATGATGCGAATGGATTGGAAATTAGTCGTCAGAGTTATGAAACAGCGCCATTGGTTGGGCTGGCGTTCAGAGTCAGGTTCTGACCACAGCATTGAGCCAGTTTGCCAGTTGTGTGCGGAGTTTTCTCGCGGCTGAGTTTACGCGTCTAATTTGTCCACATAGGGGGCGTTCATCCCAAGTGCAGCGAACGACTGCAACGAGCCTAATCTGTCTTATGCTTCGGAACAGCCGAAGTCCGCATGTCTTAGGCGACCATCACGGCACGCGCCTTCGCAATGACCCTAAGCCAACGTGGAATAAACCTCGGCAACTCGCTGAACGGTCCAAAAGCAGGCGATAGCCGCACACCCACCGGCTAAGCCCACTCGTACGGACATCCACAAACTGGAGTTCACGCGCCGACACATTATCAAGGCGGGCCAGAGTGCAAGAATAATGGCAACTTGGCCAAGCTCGACGCCAAGATTGAAAGCAAGCAGGCTTTGCCAGATGTTTGGAGATGTGACCTGCAAGATCTTGTGCAACACAAAGCTAAACCCAAGCCCGTGCAAGAGGCCAATCAGCGTTGTCAGAAGCACCATCGTGACCTCAGAGCGCGCGCTGTCCTTAAAACTCATAAACGCTGCGACGGCTGCAAATATGATGGAAAGCGCGATCCCGGTTTCGACGGCAGGAACAAACCACGCGCCCGATGGCACAAACCCGAAGAACCCCAGCGACAAAGTTACGCTATGTCCAACGGTAAAACCGGTTGCACGCAGCAATAGTGCCCTGAGTGTCTGCGCTCCGATGACCAAACACACAACAAATAAGACATGATCCAACCCTTCGAGGATATGTCGTATGCCTTCCCAGACGAAACTGAGGAATCCTCCATACCCCTTCTTCTGAACCACCAATGGTTCAGTCATCAGGCCCCGAGATCGGAATATCTGAGGCGTGTCAGACGCGTAGTCGAGAATGAGGTTGGCCGTTTGGTGCTGATCCGGCAAGCCGGGGTCTAGCACGTTAGAAATGCTGTACGATTGGATCGGGCCGTCAGTCTCATAATACAGGACGAGATCGACAATCGTATCACCAACAAAAAGCGGTGGCGTTAAGGCCGTTTCGGTGTCCACGGCCTGTTGAGCTTCGGCCAAAGTTGCAAATCCGGGCTCATTTCCAACGCGATGCAAGCGAACGGACTTAACTGTTCCTCTCAAGCGCTGATTGTCGACCAACAGATGCAACGCACCTTCCGCGAATTGCCCCAGCCCATTGGGATCGCTCATGAAAGCCTGCAAGTCGACAAAGTGGACTAACTGACCGTCGCTCATGGCATTGGTCGTGAATGGTGCAGCTTCCGGCAATGCATCACCATTCTGATCACCGACCTTATCTGCAACAAGATAAGGCATGGGCGTACGCATGTAGACACGCAGACCGCCCTCGGAATGCTCGACATGCGAAATTCGAACGTTGAGGTTAAGCAAAAAATGCGCCGAGGCTGACAGCGTCAGTGACAAAAACACACCGACAAACAGAGTGCCGAAAGTAAAAACCTTTGATCTTAAATACTTATGCATTTGGATCGCGAGCCTCGATTACAGTTAATCCATCCAGCTTCCATTGCCCTGACTCAGGTATGACCTCGGCCAGCACTCGGAACGTAACCGCGCGTAAATGGGCGTGCCCCCAATGACCACCTTGGGCTTTCACTGTCCATTTTGCCAGAGTTCTGAATCCACCCGGTTTAAGGGTCGGGTCAACGCGCTCTACTTTCAGGGCACTAATATCTGTAACTGTAGCAAGACTGCCTCCTGGCGTTCGGATCACGAGACCACGCTCTACCTCTGTTGCGATGTCGCCCAGAGATGCCGCCGTTACAATGTGGGCCAGCTCTGCCTTTCTTGCTGCCGGCGAAGTTTCCAGGGTCACCGTGTTCAAGTTTTTGACCATCGAGCGCAGTATGTCTTCCGCAACCTGCTGCTCAGGGGGCTCGGGCTTATTCCAGAGTAATTCCGGCAAATACCCCCCCGAAAATACAAACGTTGCCGAAGCAGCGGCAATCACAGTCACGCAACTGGCACGCTTTGCGACTTTGTCCCTGGTTAGCAGAAGAAAACCAATTGAGACGGCGCTGATAATCCCGGCGATCAACGCCAAAGCCGGGTCCTGCCGTTTCTGCTGCTCAACTGGAATCTGAGTAACAGATGCTCTTTGGTACTGGAGCAGGTGGTTCTGCCAGTGAAACTGCGGGTCAGCAGATGAAACAGCCCCAAAGAACGGCCCTGCGATATCGTTTGAAATCGTTGCGACGCGGGAAATCTCCTCGTCAAACATATCCCATGTGACTGTCACCTGATTGGGAAGGTCTGCCGATGAGAAAGACAGGATAGCCCCGATAAACGCATTGTTCACGGACACTTCCTTTCCAGGCTCGACAACCTGATAACCCTGCGATGTCAGCTCCAGGAGCTTTGCTGTAGCGTTCGACGGTTGCACTAATTTGCCATCAATTGTCACCGGGTTACGAGAAGCCAGGAAGGACGCCGCTTGGTTTACGATCATGGCGCTACGCTGTGGCGAAAGTGTTTGACCGACTTCGGTAGTTTCACCAATCCAAGGCGCCAGTTCACGCAAGCGGATCAGCGTCTCATGCCGAACTTCACGAGGTTCGATGTAGAGAAAGGTGGATGTCCCGTCCTGCGCTTTTCGATTTAGGCTTTCAGCAGAAAAACGGCTATCCCACGGATCAGGCCAGTGAATCTTTAACTCTGCCGGCTTTGACAAGAAGCTAAAATCGGTGACCGGAACCTCTCGGTCAAAAACCTGCATCCCGATAGTCGCCAGTGGTTCACCATCCCGCGATGGAGGCATTATAGTCAGCTCGTTGGGAACTGTGTTTTGAAACGGAAAGAACACTTCTACGAACAGAACACGCGGATCTTTTGGCGGGCTGGGAACAATTTGACCCGAGAATGGATTCCGCTGACCTGCAAGTGGCGAGGCCCGGTCGATGCGTGTTCGGTATTCTAAATTTCTGATTTCAGCGATTAGGGGCTGATTGTCCCTTCCAACAATCGATAGCGCACGACTTTCGGCTTGGGCAAAACCTTGATTGGTCTCTTGTTTAGCCTCCGGCTCACCCTCGACGAAATCCGATGACCAACCGATTGGCAACATATCAGTAAACAACGGAATATCTTCGATATAGATCTCAAGGTCGACGTAGACCCCATCGTCTTTGATATGAAGGACAGCGATGTTGGGGGCGACTTCTGATCCGTTAGTCAGAACGACATCCGCCGAAACGGCGCGTGCACCTGAGGCCATCAGGCTCAGCATCAGGAATAGTCGGTACAGATACTGCCAAATCGGAATTTTGTTCACCCCTGAACGTTAATTATCCGGCATTGGCGGTGGCGTGTAACCCTCCCATTTTCCCGCTTTGACTTTGTCGGACGGCTCTTTTTCTTTTGAACGTTGGGCAGTGATGTACTCGTCGCTCACAGCAGGTGGCAACGCATAGTCATCAACACTCGCTTCCCGAACAACGATCTGGTCTTTGGTTACGTTGATCACCTGAAGATCCCGCGCCAGCGTAAGCGGTCCATCGTAAGTCGAACGGACACCTTCCAAGATCGCCTGATAATTTTCGGGTGAAAGAACAGAGTGATACCCCAGCGCCATGCGCGGTTCGACCGCAGACATCACCTTGCCAAAGGCCGCAGGTTCGGTATGAACGCGCGTGGCTACATAGGTTGCCTGTTTCATGTCCCAGCCAAAATATGGGGCCAAAGCATCAGGTGGCAGAAAAGCCTCGTGAGAAGCGATATCCGCCCCTTTGGCATATTCTACATACCATTTGTTTGGGTAAGTATCTCCGCCAAAGACGTATTTCAGCCCATTCCATTCCAGAGAATAACTCACCGAGCCATCTAGGCTGTGGATGGCAGGCCAGGACCGGATAGTTACGTCGTTCTCCTGATAAACGATCTCGTTTTCCTGCATGTAATCGAATTCGGTAACTTCAAGCTTGGCACCATCATCCGGCAGCGCCCCCGTACGTGTGGCCAGATCCCAAGCATAGGCTTTTGACATTCCTTCTACATAGGCTTTGGTGCCCAGTTCATCCTCTGATCCGGACGGGCCGAAGACACGGAGCGGAGTATATCTGCCCGAAAGCCAACCCCCAACATGAAGACCCATGAAGTCTCCAACGTGGTCTACATGCAAATGACTGAAAAAGACCTTATCGACCTTCGCAAAATCCGGTCTCAATGAAAACAAGTTTCCAGTTGCACCCGTGCCCACGTCAAACAGGAAAACGTCTCCATTTCCTAGTTCAACATAAAATGAAATCGAAACGGCAGCTTTGGTTTGGTTTGGCATCCCTGTCCCCAATGCCGTGATACGCATCTCATCCGCGCCAAGGATTTCAGTGTTGGGAAAGTATGACGCGGGATAAACACCATTTTCAATTGCAGAAGCAGTTCGACCAGTCGGCAGCGCGTTTTGCGCTGAAGCGGTGCCAGCCAACGACAAACCCAATGCCAATAGTGCGCCAGTCGTGGAATTCATAATGCTATTCATTGATCCCCCCTTTTCTGCGTGGCGTTTCGGAGAGCACGATGTCGTGAACTACCAGTCAACCATAGACTTCTCTACGGTAAGTCCATAGACTGCTCTATGTCAAACAAAGAATGCTGTAATCTGAATGTCAGAAACTATCACCCGAGCCTCACCCAAAAACGCCGCGACCAAAGAAGACTGGATATTGCTGGCTTACAAAGTTCTGAACGAGGGCGGCGTTTCCGCGATAAAAGTCGTACCAATGGCAAAGCGACTGAACCTGACAAGCGGTAGCTTTTATTGGCATTTCAAAAACGTCCGTGAGCTTTTGGATGAGGTTCTCAGATATTGGGAGCAGGAACTGACTGACAAAGTGATCGCACAGGCAAAGACATTTGGCGGCCCCCCGGAAGACCGAATTCTTCTTCTTATGAAAAAGGTCATTGAAGAGGACGCCGCATTGCCTGATCACGCTGTCTCAGTCTGGGCGAATACCGATGAGAAGGTGAAAGAATCGTATCAAAGAACCATCGGCAAACGCTTCCAATTTGCCACCTGGATGTTTGAACAGGCCGGTTTCTCGAATGAGGAAGCGAAAGCGCGTGGAAGACTCATGGTCACGTCGCTAATGGGAGACTCTTCGACTGGTCTGAAGGCGCAAGGCGATTGGGAAAAGGTCATCGAACGGGAACACGCAATTCTTGTCGGAAAGTAGAAAAAAGTCAGGATACTAGCCAGATTAGGATGCTTGCTGGAAACGGAACACTAGTTTTACCAGCCTCATGACCCATTGGATTAAGTTATGCGGCGTGATTCACGGTTCGAAAACGAGCGATAAACATGTCTGATCACTTCTGACTAACGGACACGCAGATGGCGCGTCTTGAGCCTTTCTTCCCGCGGTCCCACGGGAAACCTCGCGTCGATGACAAGCGTGTCTTGAGTGGGATTATATTCATTAATCGTAACGGGTTAAGATGGCGTGATGCACCCAAGGAATACCAGCCACACAAGACCTTGTACAACTGTTGGAAGCGGTGGAGTGATAAGGGCATCTTCGCGGAAATGATGATGGGCCTGTCCGCCGATCACGGCGAAGAAAAAACCGTGGTGATTGATGCGACCTATCTGAAGGCGCACCGCATGGCATCCAGCCTCGGGGTCAAAAAAGGGGGCGAGGACGACTGATACACTGCCTGGCAGGCGCATCTACAGGATGCTGCCGAGAGGGGACGCACCAAAGGCGGCATGAACACGAAGCTAAATGCCATCTGTGACAGCCAGGGGCGCCCGTTGAACTTCTTTATGACCGCCGGTCAGGTCAGTGATGATACCGGTGCAAAGGCCCTGCTAAACGGTCTGCCGGACGTGGAGTGGCTGCCTGGAGATCGTGGATATGATGCCGATTGGTTCAGAGAAGCGTTACAAGACAAAGGGATAAAGGCCTGCACACCTGGTCGAAGACAGCGAAAGAAGCCCATCCGATACGACAAGCGACGCTACAAACGTCGCAACCGTATTGAGATCATGTTCGGCGGGTTGAAAGATTGGCGGTGAGTTTCAACGCGATACGACCGCTGCCCGAAGGCTTTCCTGTAAGCAATCGCACTCGCGGCTATCGTCATATACTGCTTATGAGCTCTGAGGTTAGCGCTTGTAATTCCAACTCTCGAACCTTGCTAAGTTCCACCTCGCGTAACTTAGTCGTGCCGTGACTTTGTGCTAAACACCTCCAAGGCTTCTTGTGATGTTTCGACCAAAAGGTTTACCCGTCTCTGGATCAGTGGTGCCCTTTAAAATCTTGGGCGTAGACATCCTAACCCGCCAAGCTGTACCGGGTCCGCTTGGTTGCTCAAGGTTCCTATCATTACTCATGGCCTACTTTTTGTGTTTTAAATTCGTCGTGTAAGTCCACCACCCCCCGTGACACCACGCACGCCAAATGATCACTAAAATAAAGACTTACAAAAACTGGCGACCCCGGCAGGATTCGAACCTGCAACCTGCCCCTTAGGAGGGGGCTGCTCTATCCAGTTGAGCCACGGGGCCGCGCCCCGCCTTCTGTAACCGGGAATTTCCGTGTTGTCATCGCCTTTGCACAATTGTTGTACACACCGACCTGTTCGCGCTAGCATCGGACAAAACAACTACGCAGGTGCCTCCCGTGAACAGTGAAACCAAACGCCCGCTTACCCTTCGTGATGTGTCCGAGGCTTCCGGTGTCTCAGAGATGACGGTGAGCCGGGTTCTGCGTAACAGGGGGGATGTGTCCGACGCCACCCGCACCCGCGTTCTGGCGGCCGCGAAAGAGCTGGGATATGTCCCCAACAAGATCGCGGGCGCGCTGGCATCCAGCCGGGTCAACCTGGTCGCGGTAATCATCCCCTCGCTTTCGAACATGGTATTTCCCGAGGTGATGACCGGCATCAATCAGGTGCTGGAAGATACCGAACTGCAACCCGTGGTTGGCGTGACAGATTATCTGCCCGAGAAAGAGGAAAAAGTGCTGTACGAGATGCTCTCGTGGCGACCCTCGGGCGTGATCATTGCAGGGCTGGAACACACCGACGCGGCCCGCGCCATGCTGGATTCGGCAGGCATTCCGGTGGTCGAGATCATGGATACCGACGGCAAACCTGTCGACGCGATGGTGGGCATCTCGCATCGCCGCGCCGGGCGCGAGATGGCGCAGGCGATTCTGAAGGCCGGGTATCAGCATATCGGCTTCATGGGTACCAAGATGCCATTGGATCACCGCGCCCGAAAACGCTTTGAAGGGTTTACCGAAGTGCTGGGCAAACACGGGATCGAGATTGAAGATCGCGAGTTCTATTCCGGTGGCTCTGCCCTGGCCAAGGGGCGCGAGATGACACAGGCCATGCTTGATCGGTCGCCCGATCTGGATTTTCTTTACTATTCCAACGACATGATCGGCGCCGGTGGTCTGTTGTACCTGCTGGAGCAAGGCGTGGATATTCCGGGGCAGATCGGTCTGGCCGGGTTCAACAACGTGGAACTTTTGCAGGGTCTTCCGCGCAAATTGGCGACGATGGATGCCTGTCGTCTGGATATAGGACGTCAGGCCGCGCAGATCATCGCTGAACGCCTGAAGGACCCGGAGTCCGAAATCGAGACACGGGTCACGCTGACCCCCAAGATCAGCTATGGCGATACCCTGAAACGACGATGAATGCGCCCCTGAAGCGGCTCGACAACCGGACGGCCCGCGCCATTTTTCTGGATCGCCATGCTTTGGCCGAACAGCCCGCGGGCGCGGCCAAGGGCGCCGGGCTTCTGGACCTTGTCCAGCGGTTGGGGTTCGTGCAGCTCGACAGCATCAACACGGTTGCCCGCGCTCATGACATGATCCTGTTTTCCCGACGACCTGCGTATCGCAGCGCCAACCTGAAAAGGCTCTATGAAAGGGAAAAAGCGCTGTTCGAACACTGGACACATGATGCGGCCGTGATCCCGATGTCGTTCTATCGGCACTGGCATCTGCGCTTTCAGCGTGATGCGGATCTGTTGAAGGCCCGCTGGAAGAACTGGCGTCGGGATGGGTTCGAGCAACAGTTCGAGACTGTCTTGCAACACATCCGCGACCACGGGCCCGTGTGTTCGTCAGACGTTGGCAAGGATGAAAAGAAAGGCTCGGGCGGTTGGTGGGACTGGCACCCGTCAAAAACCGCATTGGAGTTTCTGTGGCGTTCCGGGGCCCTGACCGTTGTGGGCCGCGACGGGTTTCAGAAACGTTATGATCTGACCGAACGTGTGATCGAAACCCACCTGTGCCCCGGGACCATGGCCTGTGATGCGACGGCAACCGTGGATTGGCTGTGCAACGCAGCGCTGGACCGGTTGGGGTTTGCCACGTCCGGAGAGCTGGCCGCGTTCTGGGGCACGGTCACCGCCGCCGAAGCCAAAGACTGGTGTGCCACGGCGTTGGCTCAAGGAAATATCGAAGAGATCGAGGTCACTTGCGCCGATGGACGCCTGCGCAAAACCTTTGCCCGCCCTGATTTGATGGATCGGGCAACCGACTTGCCGCAACCGCCCGGTCGGATTCGCGTGCTCAGCCCGTTTGATCCCATGCTTCGGGACAGAAACCGGGCCGAGCGGCTGTTTGGCTTTCACTATCGCATCGAAGTTTTCGTTCCCGAAGCCAGGCGCACATATGGCTATTACGTCTTCCCCTTGCTTGAAGGCGATCGATTGATCGGCCGGATCGACATGAAGGCGCATCGGGATCGCGACCTGCTGCATGTCAAAGCGCTCTGGCCCGAACGCGGGGTGCGCTGGTCTAACGCCCGCAGCCGACGCCTGAACGCCGAGCTGGACCGGGTGCGCCGGCTGGCAGGCGTAACCCAAGTGGAATTTGCAAGGGGCTGGCTGAAAGACCCTAAATAGGGCCTATTCCGCGTCCGTCAGGGTCAGTTTGATCGGCTCCAGCCCGTCAATCTCTCCTGTTATGATTTCGCCGGCCACAACCGGGCCTACGCCGGCCGGTGTACCTGTCAGGATCAGATCGCCGGGGCGCAGATGGTAGAAACCGGACAGATGGCCGACGATTTCATCGATCTTCCAGATGAGCTCTTCCAGGGTAGCGTCCTGACGTAGTTCGCCGTTCACGCTCAGCCGGATATGTTTGCCATCGTCCGGCGACCAGTCCGCGGCAGGGGTCAGTGGCGCGAAGACTACTCCGTTTTCGACGTCCTTACCCAGATCCCAAGGCCGCTGTTTGTCCCGCTCGCGGAGTTGCAGATCGCGGCGTGTCATGTCGAGCGCACAGCCATAGGCATAAACCGCATCCCAAGCCTGCGCACTCGAGGCACGAAACACCGGTTTTCCGATTGCCAGCGCCAGCTCCATTTCGTGATGGTAATTCTTCGTCCCCGCCGGGTACGGAACCGTCGCGCCGGACAGGATTGCGTTTGGCGCGGATTTGGTGAAATAGAAGGGCGCATCGCGATCCACCTCATTCCCCATCTCTGCTGCATGCGCGGCATAGTTTCGCCCGACGCAGAAAATGCGCCCGACAGGGTACCCGGCCGTCTCGCCAACGACAGGAATGGTTATAGGATCGGGAAGGGAAAACAGGCTGTTTGACATCGTGGTTCCTGAATTTTTCATCGCTGCCATCTTACGCCCGCCAGAGCTGCCAGCAAGCCGGGATTGCACGCTGGATTTCGCCAATATCCAAGAGTTGTTTCAGCGCGAACCTGCTCAATTCTGACCTGAACGCCCAGTGCCGTTCCAATGCTGTTTCACATCCGTCTTTATTGATGCACCGGAACTTGGACAGATCGGAAATTAACTTGGCTCTGGCGCAAGTCGGGCTAGGTCTTAAATAGGAATTGCGGGGCGCATCTATCTTGAGGTGTGCGATGGCAGCAAATCACCGCACATGCGGGAACATTCGGCCAAAATGACGCCAAGTCATGCCTTGCGGGCCAGTTTTTCCTTCGGCAATTGCCCAAGACTGTTTCGGAGAGCAAAGGTGCACGGCCTTTCCCCCAAAAGGCCAAAAGGCCCTAATCAGAGCCACATTTCCGGCTCGCCATATACTCCGATGCGCAGGCCGGACCGTCAGGCAAGGCGTGACGCAACCGGCCTCAGGCCAGGCCTAACCCAAATCCAAGTCTGGCCACCCCGTCGGAGATCGCCCCTAAAATCTCCGGCGGGGCCTTGCAGATGACACCCATGTTCTGCGGCCGGTATCAGGTATCCAGGTCGTTCAACTCGTTCAGAAGATCCAACAGCAATTCGTGTTTTTCCGGCCCCAGGCGGGAACGAATGCGTTCCGCCTGCGCCATACTGGCGGGCTGATTGGCGTGAATAATCTGAACGCCACGCTCGCCGATCTCGACAATCTGGCGACGCCGGTCAGCCGGGTGGCATCGTCGGGAGATCAGGCCGCGATGCTCCAGTTTCTGCAATATCCGTGTCAGGCTTGGCAGTAACAGACAGGCGCGTTCGGCAATATGCGTCGGTTCCTGCGGGCCTTCTTCGTTCAACACGCGCAACACGCGCCACTGCTGTTCGGTGACACCGGCGTCGGCCAGCATTGCTCGGATCGGTCCCATAACCTTTTCCCGCGCCCGCAAAAGCGCAATGGGCAAAGATCGCGACGTCAGTGGGAGGTCGTCGGTCATGCCAAAATTATCGCCGAAATCCGTGATTTACGCAAGGGAACCCTCAGTCTTCGGTTTGAAGCACAAGAACCGCCGGGACGCCGCCGCCCTTGTGTGACGCGCCTTTGCCGCCGTCGATCCGATGACGCCAAATTGCATTAAAACTGGACAATTTCGCGCCACGGAAGAAGATGTGGAAACGGCCGCTTTCGCGACCACGTGGCGCCGAAGGTTTTGCAACAAAGGAAACAGTATGGCTGCGCAGCAGAACGCGTTCAAACAGGCTCTGAAAAAGGGAGATATGCAGATCGGGTGCTGGATGAGCTTTGCGGAGCCCATAGCGGCCGAGATGATGGGAACCGCCGGTTTTGATTGGCTGGTAATCGATGGAGAGCATGCCGCAAACGATATCCGGTCGATCCGGGACCAGCTTCTGGCGCTTGCGGCAAGCGACTCTCATGCGGTTGTGCGGGTTCCCGTGGGTGAGACCTGGCTGATCAAGATGGTTCTGGATGCGGGTGCTCAGACCATTCTGGTTCCGATCGTGGAAAGCGCCGAGCAGGCGCAAGAGCTGGTTCGGGCCTGCCGTTATCCCCCTGCCGGTGTCCGCGGCGTGGGCGCGATGGCATCGCGGGCGACGATGTACGGATCGGTCGGAGATTACATTCAGACCGCAGATCAGGAGATTTGCCTGTTGTTGCAGGTGGAAACCCGCGCCGGAATTGCTGCTCTGGACGACATTCTGGATGTTGAAGGCGTGGATGGCGTATTCATAGGCCCTGCTGATCTGTCGACCGATATGGGCCATCAGGGCAACAGCGCGGCACCCGAGGTGCGAGCGGTTATCCGGGATGCACTGGCCCGGATCAAGGCCGCAGGCAAAGCGCCGGGCATTCTGGCCACAAATGACCAGGCCCGTCAGGCATATCTGGATATGGGCGCACAGTTCCTGGCGGTTGGCATTGATGTGATGCTTCTGACGCATACGGCACGTGATCTCGCCGCACGATGGAAAGCCGACTGAACGTTCAACGGACCATGGCCGCTGCGGCCTGGGCGTATCCGCCCGAGGCACCGTCAACGAAATGCACATGATCGTCCCGTGTGGCCGACGGGACGAAACAGGTCATCATCGCCTCGTCCTGCACGTGCAGACCGTATCGGATTTTGCCGCGCCCGCGTGCTTCTTTCAGCAAGTGTTCGATCTGTCGCAAAGTGGCCGGGTCACAATCCAACGTCATCTTCAGGCCGTCATCGAACTTGCGGAAATCGGCATTGCTGCTGACCATCGTCCTGTAATGTTCGGGTTCAAACTGCCCCAGCTTCTTGCTTGTTTTGAACAATATCGCGATCAGCAGGTTCTGAAACAGAAGAACGAGCTTGTGCAGAAACAAATTCCGCCCGTTGCGCGAAACATGCGCGTCAATGTCGAGGCCGGGGGGCGGCCACGTCATGGGCGGACCATTCATCGGCACCGGATGACCTGCGCGCTCCAGCTCTTCTGACGCGGACAGAACCGATTGCGCAAGGTCGGCAAAGTCGCGTTCAGTTGCCGACGCAGTGGGTTCAACAACCAGTGACACGATCTGACCGTGCCGCGCCGGGCTGTTGGACCATCTGCATGACAGGCCTGTCAGGTCCGGCTGCGCACCCGGTTCGGCAGGCGCGATCATATGATGACCCGCTTTCATCTCTGCTTCGGCCCAGGCCAAGCCTCCGCCAGAGAACATGGCATAATCCACCCCGGAAGAGGGCGCAAAACGAGCGACGCGCAAGTCCCTGCCTGCTTTTCGGATATCCGCCACCGACACCAGCGCCGCACGCAACGGCATGGAAAACTCTTCTTCCGCCCAGCGCCGCATGGCTGACAGAGTATCCCGCGCTGCTTCAATTTCGCTGGGGGGGATCGCAAACGCCGCCCCGTCGCCGCCAAAGACATAGGGAAACAACTTGCCGCCCATCGCGTTTATCATCGCCGAGATAACAGCAGCCCCCACGGTGTTGACGGTTTTGTATCGTCCCCGCGCGATCTCGCCGGTTGAATCGACTATGTCGGCAACCCCCAGAAACCAGTCGTCGGGCACCGGCGAAAACTGCGCCGGGTCCGCCAGACGGGTGAAATCCCTCAGCAGGGGCAGGTTTTCGTAAAATGCGGAATGGAGGTCTTTCATTTTCCCCCTCGAAATCAAACTTCTGGCAATGATAGCCGGAATGCGGCCCGAGTCCTCTTTTTGAAACATAGTACACATGCTTGTGCGTTGCATCATTGCGTGCCAAGCATTCCTTTCGGATGAGCGGAAAAGAGGCGGGATATGCAGGCGGGTTTGGTGGTTTTGTGCCTGGGCTATGTGCTCAGCCAGTTTTTCCGTGCATTTCTGGCTGTGCTCAGCCTGGATCTTGAACGCGATATCGGCGCTACACCCGAAGATCTGGCCTTTGCATCCGGCCTTTGGTTTCTGGTGTTCGCTGCAATGCAAATCCCGGTCGGCTGGGCGCTGGACAAGGTTGGGCCCAGGCTGACCGCAGCCGCGCTTCTTCTGGTTGGCGGCGCAGGAGGATCCGCAATTTTTGCGGTCGCGACCTCACCGTTGCATGTCAGCATTGCCATGGGCCTGATCGGGGTTGGGTGCTCTCCAGTTCTGATGGCTTCTTACTTCATCTTTGCCCGCGAATACCCGCCCGCGAAATTCGCGACACTGGCCGCCGTCATGCTGGGTGTTGGCTCGGTGGGCAATCTCGTGGCCTCTTATCCGACTGCGCTGGCTGTCGAATGGATGGGATGGCGCGCCACCATGGTTGGGCTGGCCGTGATATCTGCTGCGATTGCTTTGGGTATTTGGCTGAGCCTGCGTGACCCAGCAAAGGTTGATACGGAACACAAGGGTTCACTTCTGGACCTGCTGAAAGAGCCTGCACTGTGGCTAATCATGCCTTTGATGCTGGTGGCCTATGCGCCCTCTGCCGCGCTGCGCGGGCTATGGGCCGGGCCGTATCTGAACGATGTCTTCGGGCTCAGCACCACCCAGATCGGCACCGCGACTCTGGTCATGGGGTCTGCGATGATCGTCGGTACCTTTGTCTACGGACCGCTGGATCGCGTCTTCGGCACTCGGAAATGGGTTATCTTCACGGGCAACGCGCTGGGTGTCGTGGCGCTGACCCTGCTTTGCGTTTGGATCGACCATGCCACATGGCTGTCCGTTCTGCTGTTGGCTATCATAGGGTTCACCGGGGCCAGTTTTCCGGTCATCATGGCCCATGGTCGGGCCTTCGTTCCCGCCCATCTGGTGGGCCGAGGCGTAACCCTGTTGAACCTTTTCGGAATCGGAGGGGTCGGCATCGCCCAATTTGTCACCGGGCGCGTCCACGCGGCCACGGTAGACATCAGCCCCTCTGCACCCTACACAGCGATATTCGGCTTTTTTGCCATCTCGCTTGCCATTGGCTGCGTGATCTATCTATTCAGCCGGGACAGCGTCGACTGACGCTAACCCCGTCAGGAGAGCCCATGTCTGACCCGCGCGTCATTGCCCCCAATCTCAAACGCAGGCTTTCGGGCGTGACGGCAACGATTGCGCGGCTGGTGCCGTTGCAGGTGCAATGGATCGACATTGCAGCCACTGGTCCGGGCCTGCCTGCCGATATCCCGCATATCCCGCTTGGCCGCCTACCCTTTCTGTCGCGCAAAACCCTGCGCGTCTGGCACGCCCGCCGCAATACCGAGATGCTGTTGGGTCTGTTCCTGCGCAACATCCTGCGGCTGCGGCTGAAACTGGTGTTCACCAGCGCGTCGCAACGGGCGCATACGGGCTATACCAAATGGCTGATCGACAAGATGGATGCCGTGGTCGCAACCTCGCGCAAAACCGCCGGGTATCTGGATCGGGATGCACAGGTGATCATGCATGGCATCAACCTACAGGACTTTACCTCGCCCGAGGATAAAACGGCCGTTCGCACCCGGTTGGGCCTGCCTGATGGCCTGCTGCTGGGCTGTTATGGCCGCATCCGCCACCAGAAGGGTACTGACGCCTTTGTGGATGCAATGATCGACCTATGTGGCCGCTTTGACGATGTGCATGGCATCGTCATGGGCCGCGCCACGGAACAACACACCACCTTTCTGTCCGAATTGAAAGACAAGGTCGCGGTGGCGGGTCTGTCCGACCGTATCCTCTTCATGCCCGAGGTTACAGTCGACCAGATCGCCGAATGGTATCAGGTTCTGGACCTCTTCATCGCACCCCAGCGGTGGGAAGGCTTCGGCCTGACCCCGTTGGAGGCGATGGCCTGCGGCGTACCCGTCGTGGCCACCGATGTCGGTGCGTTCTCTGAGATCGTCACCGACCCGTCATTGGGCCATGTAGTGGAGCCCGGCGATGTCCCGGCATTGGCCGATGCCGCCGCCCGGATGCTGGAAAACCGCGATTCCCTAGCGCAATCCGGCCTCGCCGCCCGCACCCATGTCGAGCAGAATTTCGACATCCATCGCGAAGCAAAGACCCTTGTCGCCCTCTACGAACGGCTTTTGACCGACACCTGAGGCGATGCGCCGCGTCAAATCGGTGTCATCAGACGAAATCTGACCCGAAAACCCTTTTTTCTTTGCTGCAACGCGGCTATGAACGCGCGTCCTTAACTTTGGAGACATGAAATGGGCTATCGCGTCGTTGTCGCCGGCGCCACGGGTAACGTGGGCCGCGAAATGCTGAACATTCTGGCAGAACGCCAGTTCCCGGTCGATGAACTTGCCGTGCTGGCAAGCCGTCGTTCGCTGGGTACGGAAGTAAGCTTTGGCGACAAGACACTGACCACCCAGGACATCGACACCTTCGATTTCACCGGCTGGGACATGGCCCTGTTCGCCATCGGCTCGGACGCAACCAAGACCTATGCCCCCAAGGCGGCTGCGGCTGGCTGTGTGGTGATCGACAACTCGTCGCTCTATCGCTATGACCCCGAGATCCCTCTGATCGTGCCGGAATGTAATCCGCAGGCGATCCACGACTACAAGAACAAGAACATCATCGCCAACCCGAACTGTTCGACCGCGCAGATGGTGGTGGCACTCAAGCCGCTGCATGATCGCGCCAGGATCAAGCGCGTCGTGGTGTCGACCTATCAGTCGGTGTCGGGCGCGGGCAAGGAAGGCATGGATGAACTTTGGGATCAGACCAAGGCGGTTTATAACCCCACCACAGACGTGCCGCCGAAGAAATTCCAGAAGCAGATCGCCTTCAACGTCATCCCGCAGATCGACGTCTTCATGGAAGACGGCTCGACCAAGGAAGAATGGAAGATGGTTGTCGAGACCAAGAAGATCGTCGATCCGTCGATCAAGGTCACCGCGACCTGTGTCCGCGTGCCGGTTTTCGTCGGCCATTCCGAGGCTGTGAACATCGAGTTCGAGGAATTCCTGGACGAAGACGAAGCCCGCGACATCCTGCGCGAAGCACCGGGCATCATGGTGATCGACAAGCGCGAAGCGGGTGGCTACGTCTCGCCCGTCGAATGCGCGGGCGATTTCGCCACGTTCATCAGCCGTATCCGCCAGGATTCGACCATTGAGAACGGTCTGAACCTGTGGTGCGTCAGCGACAACCTGCGCAAGGGCGCCGCCCTGAACGCGGTGCAGATCGCGGAACTTCTGGGCCGCGAGGTTCTGAAAAAGGGCTGACATCCCGATTTTCGTCAAAGCTTGAAAACCAGGAAACCCGCTGATTGTTCAGCGGGTTTTTTTGCGTTTTCCAATAGCCGGTTTACAGACGACGTGACGGTTCGGTCAGGTTGCTGATGCCAACGGAAATACTGCATGGTAGGTGTCAAAGATGGGCCGGCCAACATCAACCAAGCACGATCCAATACCCTACGCCCTTGCCGGGGCGGGAGTGTTCTTTGCATCCATCTGTTTTGGCTTTGTACCCTATTTCAGCCGAGGTCTCACTGACCAGGGACTCGCGCCCTACGCAGTTGCGTTTTATCGGTACATTTTGACGGCGATCCTATTGTTGCCCACCCTTTTTAAGCATCGTTCAAACCGGCGGGAATTAGTCTGGGGTATGGCTGCGGGGGCAGTCATGGGGCTTGGGTGGGTCGGATATGTTACCGCACTTGAAACAGTGCCAGCATCAACGGTGGGTGTTCTTTACATGACCTACCCGGTGTTTACGATCATCATCGCTTGGGCGATATTCGCCGATCCGCCGACGCGGCGCAGCCTTGTTGCGGCCGGTTTGATTGTTCTTGCGGCAGGCATTGCAGGGTCTCCGGCATCCGTACCGATTGACCAGATTCCAACGTTGCTTGTCTCTTTGGCTGCACCTTTCGGATTTGGCTTCGGCATATGCGTGCTTGTACACCGTCTTTCGCGAATTGCTCCTTTGGCCAGGATAGCGTCGGTTTCGTTGGGGTCGGTCGTCGGGCTAACCCCTTTGATTATCTCTTCGGAAATTGGCGAAGTCCTGCCAGCAGGCGGCAGTGACTGGTTTCTGATCGTCGGGATCGGTCTTATGACGGCACTGGTTCCCCAGCTGATTTACACCGTCTGTTCCCCTGTCATCGGGGCATCGCGCACGGCCGTTATCGGCAGCATTGAACTGCCGACAATGTTTGCCGTGGGCGTATTTGCCTTCGGTGAAACAATCACAGGTGCGCAAGCAGTGGCCTGTGCCTTGGTTTTGAGCGCCATTGCACTTGCACAAAGTCGCGCAACACGAACCGTTACCACCGTGATCAGCAGTCAACGTCACAGGTGAGTCCGCGCCCGAGGTGGCCCGTCAATGCGCTCAGCAGAACCGGCTCGGATCACCTCTCCCACCAAATCGGCACCTTCCGGTCCATCACCCGCATCCATCATGGCTGCGCTATGTACCTCGGCTAGGGTACAGTCTTGCGCCCGGTGAAAATCGCCAACCTGTTGACAAAACCAGACACGCTTGCCACCTAAAACTGAACCTTGTTCGTGGCGGATGTCAGAAGTCCGGAAAAAATACTGCCCGGTGCAGGGAAAAAGAGGCAGGGCATGCACATTTCGACCAGACGCAGGATTGCCAGAACCCTGACCATCGGATGCACATGCGTTCTGATGATACTGGTCGTCATTGGCTTTACGGGGCAGGTTTTTGCCGTAGGAGATTCAATCGCTCTGCTCCGGCCTCAGGCTGGTGTTTTGCTTCTCCCCTGCGCGGTAATTCTTCTTTTCATGCGCGCCAGATATCTTGCATTGGCCACTTTGGTCTTTTCCGGGGTGGCCATCGGATCCATCGCGGCCAGCGTTGCCGCACCCTCGGACGATTGCGACGACTCCTGCCTGACGCTGTACCAGAAGAACCTGATGAGCAAAGCCTGGCCCCGGTATTCGCTGGCCGATGATATCCTTGAATCAGGCGCGCAGATCGTGACCTTGCAGGAAGTCTCCAGCCACAATCGCAAGTACATGAGCAATCTGTTCGAGCATTACCCCGAACAGGCGATCTGTGAATTCCGTCCTGAACAAAACGTCGCCATCCTGACGACCTTGCCGATTGTCGAGAATTCCGAGTTCTGTCTGCAAGGTTATGGGCTTGTGGGGTTACAGGTCAAAGCGCCCGGCGGTGACTTGGTCTGGGTTGTTTCAGTTCATCTGAACTGGCCATTTCCTTACGACCAGTCCAGGCAAAGCCAGGTGATTGCCGACCGCATCAGCCAGCTTGAAGGACCGGTTCTGATTGCCGGGGATTTCAATATGGTCCCCTGGGGCGAAAGCGTCAGACGGATCGGAGCAGCCGCAAACAACCAAAGTTTTGGAACCGTCCTGAACACCCACAACCTCGGCAGTTGGAAAATCCCATTGCCGATAGACAACCTGTTGTTCCCCAAAGGCACAACCGGAACGGTTGAGCTGCGCCCCTTCATGGGATCCGATCACCTGGGAAAGCTTGCCCGGTTTCGACTGGGCTAGGACTTCGGTCAAGCACGCCGACGCATGCTTCCATACAAACAAGCGGCCTAGCTTTGGTTTTCAACCAGTGCTTTCAGATTGGTCAGACCACGGTCATAATCCTCGCCCACCCACGTATCCATCATCAACCCCATCCAGCGGGACATGGGGTTCAGGCCCAGATCCGAGTCAAACCCCCAGGTCACTCTGGTTCCCGCCCCGTCAGGCTCAAGGATGAAGGACGCTGTGGCAGTACCCATCGGGCCAAAATCCAACGCCGTTTTGACCCGTTGGTTTTCCACGCTTTCGACGATTTCCTGTGATCCCGTACCGACCTGCGGGTGATCCGACGCCCAGTTCAGAGTGTTTCCGACCCCGGCGGCAGGGCCGGAATAAGTCAATTTGGTTTCGGGGTCCCGGTGCAGCCACGGAGACCACTTTTCGGTTTCCTGCATCGAATTCACGTAAGGAAAGATGGCGCTTGGCGGCGCGTCGATCGCGATGCTACGCGAAACTTCCGCCTTTCCCGGCAACAGATAGGAAACCGCGACCAGAACCAGAATACAAACGACCAATCCAGCGAAGATGCGCTTGATGACTTTCATGGCAGGCTCCGATTTTCATTTGTAATGAGTGGAGTATACCAAAAACAGCCCTGAATCCGAGCCGCCATTGCTGTTTCGGATCTCCAGCTCTGCCGCTATCAAACCGGGACGAACTTTTTTTGGTAAGGGTCATAGCTTTCAAGCCCGCCTGCGCCGATATCCGTCCACAAGCCGTGCAAGCTCAGCGCGCCTTGATCAACGGCTGACGAGACGAAGGGGAAGGTCATCAGGTTTTCCAGCGAAGCGACAACCGATTGACGTTCGAACTGCCGGGCCTGTTCGACACCGTCCTCGATATCCGCGACCAGTTCGAATTTCGGCTTCAGAATATCCATCCAGCGGCCAACAAAGCTGTCCTTGGCATCCAGCTGCGGCGCCTGCCCCTTGCACATGTCGATGCAGCCCTGCACGCCGCCGCATTGCGAATGCCCCAGCACGATCAAATGAGCGACCTTGAGCGCCGTTACGGCATATTCGATGGCGGCGCTGGTGCCGTGGTGGTCCCCGTCCGGCGCATAGGGCGGCACCAGGTTGGCGATATTGCGGTGAATAAAGAAATCGCCCTGGTCAGCGCCGAACATGGACGTGACGTGAACCCGGCTGTCGCAGCAGGATATGACCATGGCGCGGGGGCGTTGCCCTTCATCGGCGAGACGGCGATACCAAACCTGGTTTTCCGAATATGTTGTGGCCTTCCATCCGTGATACCGTTTTACAAGGTAGCTCGGCAGAGGTTTGGCAAATTCCATTTCAATGTCCCCGTTCTTGTCGCTGACGGATGATCTAAACCGAATTCAAAGAAAATTCGAGCCATTATCCAGTTTCCCTGCAAGGTTTTGCAAAGGAATTTTCTGCCAGGATCAACACCGCGCCGTGGGGGCGTTTGAACTAGGGTGAATGTGGTGGAAAAGATTATCACGCTTGAACACAAGGAATCCGTCCGTCTGGACTCGGATCAATTAAGCGGGCTGTACCGGCAACTTGGCGACAAGAATGCGCTGGATGTTCTGTGTCGCACGGTCGAAGAGCTTGCCGTGCGCCTGTCAAACTGCGAACGCTATTGGCGTCGGCGCGAATGGGCGGACCTGCGCAAATGCGCCAGGTCACTGGTCGCTATATCCGAACAGATCGGGATGACGGCCCTGGCCCAGGTGGCGGGTGACGTGGCCCACACCGTCGATGCCGGTGACGCCGTTGCGGCGGGCGCGACGCTTGGGCGTTTGATCCGCGTGGGCGAACGATCGCTGACCGCCGTCTGGGACCAGCAGGACCTTTCCGTCTGACAGGGGTTGCGGGCAGATCATGCGCGGCTAGTCTGTGCGCAGAAACCATCAGCCGAGACGCCCATGACCCTGTCCTTCGCCCCATCCTCTGACCCGTCCATACCGCTTCATGTGATTGCGCAGCCGGATTTGGAGAGTTGGTTGCAGGACCAGCCGGATACCGTCCGGGCCTGGGTTGCCGCAAACGGGTTTACAGGTGCGATGGGGCAGACCCTGCTGGCGCCAGGCGCGCATGGCGCGGTTGATTTTGTGCTGGCCGGGTATGGAACAGCAGACAAGCGCGCGCGAAAAAGGTTCCCATTGGCCGCCGTAGCCATGGCATTGCCCGAAGGAACCTATCATATCGCGTCCGGCATTCCCGCTGATCGTCTGGAGATGGAGTGTTTGGGCTGGTTGATGACAGGCTACGCCTTCGACCGCTACGCGTCTCAATCCGCTGGAACTGCGGCGCTGGTTGCGCCCGAAAGTGTCGACGCCAACCGTATCGAAACGATGGCCAATGCCGAAGTTCTGACCCGCGATCTGGTGAATACGCCAGCCTCGGATATGGGTCCTGAGCAGTTGCAGCAGACGGTCGAGGCTCTGGCCAGCGAATTCGGTGCCGCGTGCAGCGTGATCAGCGGCGCGGCCTTGCTGGAACAGAATTTTCCCATGATCCACACCGTAGGGCGCGCCGCCGAACAGGCCCCCCGGCTGATCGAGCTGAATTGGGGCAGCAGCGGCCCCAAGCTGACTCTGGTCGGCAAGGGGGTGTGTTTCGATACGGGTGGATTGAACCTGAAACCGGGCGCATCCATGGGTCTGATGAAGAAAGACATGGGTGGCGCGGCCAATGTGCTGGGGTTGGCGCGGATGATCATGCAGCTGGGTTTTCCCCTGCAATTGAGGGTCCTGATACCGGCGGTCGAAAACGCGCTTGCGGGAAATGCCTTCCGCCCTGGTGACATCCTGACCTCTCGCAAGGGACTGACGGTCGAGATCAACAATACGGATGCCGAAGGGCGTCTGGTGCTTGCTGATGCGTTGGCGCTTGCTGAAGAAGGTGAACCCGATCTGGTGATCTCGATGGCGACGCTGACCGGGGCCGCCCGTGTGGCTGTGGGCCCCGATCTGGCACCGTTCTATACCGATGATCAGCGCTGCGCGTCTGCCCTGTCGCATGCCGCAGAGGCTTCGGCTGATCCGGTCTGGCGCATGCCGTTCCACACGCCCTATGAAGCGATGATTGAACCCGGCATCGCCGATCTGGACAACGCGCCGTCGGGCGGGTTTGCAGGGTCGATCACAGCCGCCCTGTTTCTGCGCAGATTCGTGGGCGCATGCCGCTACATCCATTTCGACATCTATTCCTGGCAGCCCAGCAAAGAGCCGGGGCGCACCAAGGGCGGTCTGGGTCAGGGGCCACGTGCCGTTTTGGCGGCCTTGCCAGAGATATTGGGACTGTGACACGCCACCGCATATCCGCACCCGTTGTCGATTTGCTGCGCAGCCCAGACGGACCACGCGACCGGCAATTGTTGTTCGGTGATACGGTTCGGATCGAGGAAACAAAGTCAGGGTGGAACAGGGTCATCGCAGACAAAGACGGGTATACCGGCTGGTTGCGAACAGATCAGCTGACGGCGGATACGCCTGCGACCCATTGGATCACGGCGCCTGCAACGCATGCCTACCAGGAAGCGGATTTCAAAAGCCGCGATCTGGTGTCGCTGAGTTTCGGAAGCAGAATCCAAGCCAGGACCGAGACGGACCGGTTTGTTGAAACCGAACTGGGTTATATCCCAAAGGTGCACACGGCGCCGATGACCGCAAAGCCTGACGACCCGGTCGAAGTGGCCAAGCTGTTTCTGGGCACACCCTATTTGTGGGGCGGCAACAGCCGGTTCGGCATCGATTGTTCCGGGTTGGTGCAGGCAGGGCTTTTGGCTTGTGGCCTGCCTTGCCCCGGCGACAGCGGCGATCAGGAGCGCGCTTTGGGCAATACCGTGATCGAAGGGACCCCTGCGCAACGAGGTGATCTGTTGTTCTGGAAAGGGCATGTGGCCTGGGTTTCGGGCGACAACATGCTGCTGCATGCGAACGCCAGCCATATGGCGGTGGTATTCGAGCCAATGGATCAGGCGATCCACCGCATAATGGATCAAGGTGACGGGCCTGTGACAGCCCACAAAAGGCTCTAATCCGGGTTTACGGCCCGGATCAGCTTGCGCTCCAGTACCCGCAGGACTGCTCGCAGATCATGGCCGCGCTTCAGGATGCGGCCATCCATACCTATGACGGAATACATTCCCTGTCTCGACCGCAGGCGCGGATGCTTTTCGACTCGGTAGATCGGGTGTTCCGCGGTGCGCCGGAAGATCGAGAACACCGCCATGTCGCGCAGGTTGGAAATACCGTAGTCGCGCCATTCCCCGGCGGCGACCATCCGACCGTAAACGGATAGGATTTGAGACATCTCATGCCGGTCGAAAGCCACGGGCATCTGCGCTGCGCTTGCCGAGAACCGGCTGGGAGGCTGCATATTCATACCTCCAGCCTTGCCGGAAATCGTGTTTGAATCAAGCCTGATGCGCAGTTGTCCTACAATTGCGACACAAGTGTTACCGTCGGCCGACCTGACGGCAGATCAGGATTACAGGCAACAGACCTACCGCCAGAATGACCAGCGAAGGCACGGCGGCGCCCTCCAGCCTCTCGTCCGAGGCCAGCCGATACGCCTGCACCGCCAATGTGTCGAAATTGAACGGGCGCATGATCAGCGTGGCGGGAAGCTCTTTCATCACGTCCACGAACACGATCAGCAGGGCCGTCAGCAGAGAGGGGGTCAGAATCGGCAGGTGAACCCGTCGCAATGTTCCCAACGGCGTCTGACCCAGCGAACGGGCTGCGGCATCCATATTCGCATGTACAGTGCTTTGACCCCCTTCATAGGCGCTGAGCGCGGCAGCCAGGAAACGCACCATGTAAGCAGCGACCAGCAGCCAGATCGAACCTGTCACCAACAGCCCCGTGGACACGTCGAAGGTCTGTCGCATCCAGACGTCCAGCGCGTTGTCAAAACTCGCAAAGGGGACGATCAAACCAACTGCAATGACGCCACCGGGAACGGCATATCCCAGACGCGCCATATATGCGGTCGCAGACGAAGCGCGCCCGGGCCTCAGGCGTTGAAAGAACCCGACACTGATCGCTGCAAAGACGGTGATGACCGCCGCCGTACCAGCAAGAATCAACGAGTTCTGGATGAAGCCGATATAACGCTGCGACAGCAGGTTCTGTTCGGAGTCCAGGCCCATCTCGACCAGAATGACGACGGGCAGCAAAAAACCGAAAAGAACGGGTATTGCACACAGCAGAAATGCCCCGCAGGCGCGCAGACCCGTCAGATTTGCCGCCGGTTGCGCCACATGCTGTTTCCCCGCCTGATAGTATTTTGCCTTGCCACGCTGGGTGCGCTCGGCCACGGCCATGATCAGGGCAAAGACCAGCAGGCACAGGGCCAGTTGCGCCGCTGCCGCACGATCGGCCATGGAAAACCAGCTTGTGTAGATCCCGGTGGCAAAGGTCTGCACACCGAAATACGACACGGTTCCGAAATCTGCGATGGTCTCCATGACGGCCAGCAGAACGCCGCCTGCAATGGCGGGTCGCGCCATCGGCAGTGACACGCGCCGAAAAGCCAGCCATGGATTGTTGCCCAGAGCCCGCGCCGCCAGAAACGCGGTTGCGCTTTGTTGCAGGAACGCAGCCCGTGCAAGCAGATAGACATAAGGGTAAAGCACCAGGATCAACATGACCGCCGCACCCTCGGTCGAGCGGATTTCCGGGAACCAATAGTCGCGCGGGCCCCAGCCCGTTACATCACGCAGCGTGCTTTGAACGATGCCCGGGTGATCCAGAATGAAGGTGTAGGCATAGGCCAGAACATAAGCCGGAAAGGCCAACGGAAGGACCAGTGCGATCTCTAGAAACCGCACGCCGGGAAAACGGGTCATCGTTACCAGCCAGGCCGCCCCGGTGCCGATGCTGAACGTGCCGGCCGCGACCAGGACCACAAGAATCAGGGTCGTCGCGATATAGCGAGGCAGCACCGTCTCCATCAGGTGCGAGATCGTGTCCGTTCCCCCGGTTACAGCCGCCAGGACCACGGCGATCATCGGCAAAAGGCATGCGGCAGCCACGACATAGGCGATCCCCGCCAGCAGTCGGGTACCGCGTACACCGCGATTGCGCGATCCGTTCTGTGAAAACTCGATTTCGGCCATCATCCCGGCTTGTGATTGGCAAAGGCGAAGGGTTCGCCTTTAATCGACCAAAAAGCTCGGAAACACCAGTGCATCGGTCAACAAATCTGCGGCACAAACTGCCGCAGATCTGAAAAACACCGCTATTCGTAGACGCGCTGATCCTCGATCACCACCCCGTCCTTGGGAAGGGATCCGGGTGCCACGACCTCGATCGCACCTTTCAGTTTCAACACTTCGGCCACTGACTTGGCGTATGCCGGGTCGTCACCGCGTGGGCTTTCGATCCGGACAGTCATCGTGTCCATCTCACCCTGGCGGGCTGCGATGACGCGGGCTTTGACAATTTCCTCATGCTTGTCGACCAGGGCCGCAACCTGTTCCGGGCGTACGAACATTCCCTTGATCTTGGTGGTCTGATCGGCGCGACCCATCCAGCCTTTGATCCGGGTGTTGGTCCGGCCACAGGGCGAGACACCCGGCATGACGGCAGAAAGATCCCCGGTCGCAAAGCGGATCAGTGGGTAGTCCGGGTTGAGAGAGGTCACGACAACTTCGCCCACCTCGCCCGGCTCTACCGGCGTTCCGGTTCCGGCCGTCACGATTTCGACGATCACATGTTCGTCGATGATCATCCCTTCCATCGCGGCGCTTTCATAGGCGATGTTACCCAGATCCGCCGTCGCATAGCATTGCAGGCACGAAATACCGCGATCCCCATATTCCTGACGCAGGGACGGGAACAGCGCGCCACCACCAACAGCGGCCTTGGAGAAATTCAGCGAAACGCCCATCTCGTCGGCCTTGTCCAGGATGACCTTTAGATAATCAGGAGTGCCCGCATAGGCGGTGCAGCCAACGTCACGCGCGGCTGTCACCTGCAGTTCGGTCTGCCCGGTTCCCGCCGGCAAAACGGCAGCACCAACTGCGCGGGCACCGTTTTCAAAGATCATGCCAGCCGGCGTCAGGTGATAGCCAAAGCAGTTCTGAACAATATCGCCAGCTGCAACACCAGCGGCATGCAGGAACCGGCCCATACGCCACCAGTCGTGATCGGTGCTGCCCGGTTCATAGATCGGCCCGGGGGACTGGAACACGTGATGAAAGTGGCGCGCAGGCTTCACGGTGAAACCACCAAAAGGGGGGCGCTCCGCCTGCGCGCGGATCAGGTCCGACTTGCGCAGCACCGGCAGCATCGGCAAATCATCTGCCGAAATCACCTTGTTAGTGTCTGAACCAGAAAAATGTGCAGCAAACCCGGGTGCCGATGCAGCACGCTTGATCTGCTCTACCAGAGCTGCAGCCTGATCCGAAGTTCGTTCGTCCGCCGAGCGTGTTTCGAGTGCGTCGAAATAGGTCATCGCGATATCCTCCATCCGCTCACAGCCACCTCTTGCGGCGACGATAGGACCGCACATCGCGAAAACTCTTGCGGCCTTCGTCAGACATGCCGAGGTAGAATTCTTTGACATCCGGATTCTCGCGCAGTTCTGCGGCCGGGCCATCCATCACAACGCGCCCGGATTCCAAAATGTATCCGTAATGCGCGAACCGAAGGGCAACATTTGTGTTCTGCTCGGCCAACAGGAAGGACACGCCCTCTTTCTCGTTGAGGTCCTTCACGATGCCGAAAATCTCTTCGACCAACTGCGGCGCGAGCCCCATCGAAGGTTCGTCCAGCAGGATCGTCTCGGGGCGCGACATCAATGCCCGGCCCATGGCAACCATCTGCTGCTCTCCACCCGACGTATAGCCAGCCTGCGAACGGCGGCGTTCTTTCAGGCGGGGAAAGTAATTGTAGACCAGCTCCAGATCCTGCTGGATCGCTGCGCTGCCGTCCTTGCGGGTATACGCGCCCGTCAGCAGGTTTTCTTCAACCGTCAGGTGTTCGAAACAGTGACGGCCTTCCATCACCTGAATCACACCTTTTTCCACCAATACGGCGGGGTCGCTTTCGTGTATGTTTTGGCCGCGATACTTGATCGTGCCTTTCGTGACCTCGCCGCGTTCCGAATGCAGCAGGTTAGACACTGCCTTGAGCGTGGTCGTCTTGCCCGCGCCATTGCCCCCCAGCAAGGCCGTAATACCGCCCTTGGGCACATTCAGGCTTACGCCCTTCAGCACGAGGATCACGTGGTTGTAGATCACCTCGATATTGTTGACCTCAAGCAGGGTTTCCGCCTGCACGTCAGTGGTGTGTGCCGCATCAAGCATCAGCGCGTGTCCTCTTGCGAGTGTTGGGGTCGGGACGGCGGCAACCGCCGCCCCGCTTTTCAATTGTTTTAGTCGCAGCGATCTATTGGGAGATTGTTTTCAGCGGCAAATGCTTCGGAGTCCGCTTTAATCAACGGGTTCACAACTTCAGCGTCAGATGGTGCGAAGTCCGTGATCAAGTTCCATTGCTTCGTACTGGAATCCCATTGACTAACGGCCGCCATCCCGTCCCCTCCATGATTAGAACAAGACACCTTAAATACTGGCCCAAAGTTCGGCAGTCCTGCCGCTTCCATTTTTTCCGCTGTGATCTCAAGATTTTCCATTGCATCTCGCATCATCGCAGGCGTGATACTTGACGTTCCGTTGGCTTCCTGAGCGGCTTTGGCGGCCTCAGCAGCAAGGAATGCGGCATAAACACCGCGATTGTATAGTACTGTCCCAATTTGATCACCGGCTCCTGCGGCTTTACCAGAGTCGACTACGTATTTCTGGAGATCATCAAAAACCGGGAAGTCGCTCCCCACATTATGGAATTGGAGGGCTTTGTAGCCGTTTGCGCCATCACCAGCTGGAAGAACATCATTTTCAGCGCCGGACCACCAAATCCCCATGAAGTTTTCCATAGGGAAGCGGATATTGGCTGCCTCTTGCACGGCAACTTGGTTCATTACGCCCCAGCCCCAGAACAGAACGAAATCAGGACGCTCTCTTCGTACCTGCAACCACTGTGATTTTTGCTCCTGACCAGGATAGTCGATTCCCAGGGCAGAAAACTCAAATCCTTCTAATTCAGCTAGTTTTTCCAGAGTCGGTATCGGTTCTTTTCCATATGCTCCATTGAAGTAGAGCAGCATGATTTTCTTACCTTCGAGAGAACCGCCTGATACTTCTTTGAAGTGATTTACCCCTACCGATGCCCCATCCCAGTAGTTCACCGGGTAGTTGAAAACGTGGCTAAATACATTCCCGTTCTTAGCTGATGTTCTACCGTATCCCATAGTATGGATGGGAATGCCGTCTGCAGTTGCCTTCGGAATGATCTGGTAAGTTATGCCAGTCGAAAGCGGTTGAAGCACAAGAGGTGCCTGACCTTTCAAACTCTCATAACACTCTACACCTTTTTCGGTGTTATAAGCAGTTTCGCATTCAGGAACGGATATTCTCTCCCCGCCAATTCCTCCATCCCTTTCATTGAGCAAGGTAAAGTAGTCTTCATAGCCATCAGCAAAAGGGATGCCTCCAGCCGCGAATGGACCAGTTCGATACGACATTGAGGGAAATACAAGCTCAGCCACAGCCGGACCTGCGGCCATCACAGCGCCCAGCGCTAGGGTTGCCAGTTTCTTGTTCATCGGGTGTGTCCTCCCTTGATTGATCCGATGTTGGGTTTCGGGCTTCGCACCCGTCTTTTCCTTGGGCCTGCCCCTTAGTGAGGGAACGGCCAGAGTCTGAGTTTCTCTTTCGCCACGCGCCAAAGCTGCGCCAGCCCGTGTGGTTCGAGGATTAGGAACAGAATGATCAGCGCACCAACAATCACCAGTTGGAGGTGGGCAACAATATCGGTTGGCCAGCCCAGAACGTCGACGCCAACAACTTTAAGGACAACCGGCAGCAAAACCAGGAAAGCGGCTCCGGCAAAGGATCCGAAAATAGACCCTAATCCGCCGATAATGACCATGAACAGTACTAGGAACGACTTTGTAATCCCGAAAGCTTCGCCCGCTTCAACTGCACCGAGGTAAACTGCAAAAAGCAATGCACCCGAAATACCCACAAAGTACGAACTGACGGCAAAAGCAGTCAGTTTCGCCTTGAGCGGGTTCACCCCGATGATCTCGGCGGCGATGTCCATGTCTCGGATCGCCATCCATTTACGACCGGTGGTGCCGCGCGTCAGGTTGCGCGCGACGATGGCGCAGACGGTCAGGAAAATCAGACAGAACAGATAGGTGGCCCAGGCCGATGCATTCGGACCGGTGATGATGATGCCGAACACATCCCGTTCCGGCGCGTTGATCTGCCCCGAAGCCGAGTAGTTGTAGAACCACGGCACCCGGTTGAACAGCCAGACCAGAAAGAACTGCGCCGCCAGCGTCGCCACCGCAAGATAAAACCCCTTGATCCGCAAGGATGGCAAGCCGAACAGCACGCCCACGATGGCAGTGATGCCACCGGCCAGGATCACGTGGATGAACATCGACACGTCTGGAAAGGCGGTCATCAGCTTGTAGCAGGCATAGGCCCCAACGGCCATGAACCCCCCGGTACCCAGGCTGACCTGCCCGCAATACCCCACAAGAATGTTCAGCCCAATGGCCGCGATCGCATAAATCAGGAAGGGCAGCAGAAGTGCATTGGCCCAGTAGTCGTTGATGATGAACGGGATGATCCCGAATGCCACCGCCAGCACCACATAGTACCGATACCGATCGAACTTGATCGGGAAAGTCTGGCTGTCATCCACGTAGGAGGTTTTGAAATCTCCGGCCTCACGATAGAACATGTCTTACTTTCCCCATTGTTCCTGTGCCCGGTTCCGGGCTTCGGCGTCCAGTTGATTGGACCCTTTGGCATATCCGCTCGCCTCCGAGGCGCGCACCAGCTTCAAGTAGGCCAGAACCCCCATGATCAGCCCTGCAAAGGCCAAGATCGCTGCAATCGTCAGTTGGCCTTCGGTCAGATCGTCTGATGTGAGAGCGATGTAGCCAAAGGCCCAGAACCCCGCCCATGCGATCACGTTGATGATGGCGATCAGCTTGGTCATGCCCTACACCCTCTCGATGATCTTTTCTCCGAACAGGCCCTGCGGCCTGAACACAAGGAAGATCAGCGCCAGCACATAGGCAAACCAGTTCTCGGTTGCGCCACCGACCATCGGTCCGATTGCGAATTCGAACAGCTTTTCACCCACGCCGATGATCAGACCGCCGACAATGGCACCGGGGATCGAGGTGAACCCGCCCAGCATCAGCACCGGCAGCGCCTTGAGTGCGATCAGCGACAGTGAAAACTGGACCCCCGATTTGGTGCCCCACATGATGCCCGCGACCAGAGCGACGAACCCGGCCACCGACCAGACCATGACCCAGATGAAGTTCAGCGATATGCCCACCGAAAGCGCCGCCTGATGGTCATCCGCCACCGCACGCATCGCCCGGCCCTGCTTGGTGTACTGGCTGAACGCCACCAGAGCGGCCACCAACAGCGCCGCAATGATCGTTGCCACGATGTCCAGATTGTCGATGAAGAAGCCGTAGTCGAAGATGTTATAGGTGGTCTCGTCAATCCACAGATTGATGCCCTGCGGCAGGCCCACATCCAGCGTCTTGATTTCAGACCCCCACATCAGGTCGGCCACGCCTTCAAGGAAGTACGCCAGACCGATGGTCGCCATGAACAGAATGATCGGTTCCTGCCCCACCAGATGGCGCATGACGAACCGCTGCACGGCCCAGGCCAGCAACACCATCACACCCATCGTCAGAATGATCGCGAACAGCGCGGGCACATTCCACCCGAAATAATGGATATGGGTGCCGAAAGTCGCGTTGATCAGATGCGCAAACGGCACCTGCCCATTCATGATCCCGACCAGCGTCATGGCCGCGAACAGGGCCATAACCCCTTGGGCATAATTGAAAATCCCAGACGCCTTGTAGATCAGCACAAAGCCCAGCGCGACCAGCGCATACAGCACCCCGGCCATCAGACCGTTGAGGATGACCTCCATCGCAAATACGAGTTGTTCAGGCATGCCAGCCCCTCCCCAATTCTGCCCAGAGCTTAATCATGGCTGACCCCCAGATAGGCGTCGATAACCTCTTGGTTGTTGCGCACCTCGTCCGGTGTACCGTCCCCGATCTTCTTGCCGTAATCCATCACGACCACCCGGTCGCTCAGGTCCATCACAACGCCCATATCGTGCTCGATCAGGGCAATCGTGGTCCCGAACTCATCATTCACATCGAGGATAAAGCGGCTCATGTCCTCTTTCTCTTCGACGTTCATGCCTGCCATAGGCTCATCCAACAGCAGCAGCTTGGGCTCCGCCGCCAGCGCCCGTGCCAGTTCGACCCGCTTTTTCAGGCCATACGGCAAGCGCGAGACCGGCGTCTTGCGGATGTGCTGGATTTCCAGAAAGTCGATGATCTTCTCGACCGCCTCGCGGTTTTGCACCTCTTCCGCTTCGGCCTTGCCGCGCCAGATCGCCTGCTGGAGGATGTTGGTCTTCATGAAGTTCAGACGACCCGTCATCACGTTGTCCAGAACGCTCATACCCTCGAACAGGGCGATGTTCTGAAACGTCCGCGCGATTCCCTGCTGGGCGACTTCAAAAGGCCGCATCGGCGGGCGCCTGGACCCATGGAACCAGACCTCGCCTTCCTGCGGAACATAGAAGCCCGAGATCACGTTCAGCATCGAGGATTTCCCGGCGCCGTTCGGCCCGATGATGGCGCGGATCTCGCCCTCGCGGATATCGAACGAGATATCCTTGATCGCCACGACACCGCCAAAGCGCAGGGTGATGTTCTTCATTTCCATCACCACACCGCCGATCTTGCGACCGTCTTCGGTGACATATCCTTCGGAATTATCCAGCATCGGTCACTCCCTGACTTGCGCGAAAACGGGACGGCGGGCGGGGCGATGACCGCAGGTCGAGCGGCGCTCGTACGGCCCTCATTCTGCGGCAACCTTGTGTTGGGCGACGGGAACAACCGGCGCGTCAACGATCTCCAGCGTCGCCGAGATCGATCCCTTGCGACCATCCTCATAGGTCACCTCGGTCGTGGTCGAAACCGCCTTGGACCCGTCATAAAGCGCGGCAATGATGTCGCTGAACTTGTCCTCGACAAACCCGCGCCGCACCTTGCGGGTCCGGGTCATCTCGCCATCATCGGCATCCAGTTCCTTGTGCAGCACCACAAAGCGGTGCACCTGACAACCCGATAGCATCTCGTCAGCGGCGACCGACTTGTTCACCTCTTCCACATGGGCCTTGATCGTCTCTAACACGCGCGGATGTCCCGCCAGTTCCTGATACGAGGCATAGGCCACGTTGTTGCGCTCGGCCCAGTTGCCGACCGCGGTCAGATCGATATTGATGAAGGCCACGCAACGATCCTTGCCATTGCCGAACAGCACCGCCTCCAGAATATCCGGATAGAACTTCAGCTTGTTCTCGACATATTTCGGAGCGAACATCGACCCGTCGGCCATCTTGCCCACGTCCTTGGCGCGGTCGATGATCCGCAGATGACCCGAGCTTTCCTCGATGAACCCCGCGTCGCCCGTGGCCACCCAGCCTTCAGGGTCCTTGGTCGATACGGTCGAGTCCGGGTTCTTGAAATATTCGACGAAAACGCCGGGCGAGCGGTAGTGGATTTCGCCCTTTTCGTCGATCCTGATCTCGACATCGGGGGCCGGGACGCCAACGGTGTCGGCGCGCACCTCGCCGTCGGGCTGGACGGTGATGAACACGGTCGCCTCGGTTTGGCCGTACAACTGTTTCAGGTTGATGCCTAAAGAGCGATAGAAATCAAAGATCTCCGGCCCGATCGCCTCACCCGCCGTATAGCCCACCCGAAAGCGCCCATATCCCAGCGTGTCTTTGAGCGGCCCGTAAACCAACAGATTGCCCAGCGCATATTTCACCTTGTCACCCAAGCTCACCGGCTTGCCATCCAGCAACCGGCCGCCGACCTTCTTGGCATGCGCCATGAAGTAGTGGAACATGCGCTGCTTGAGCTTGCTGGCATCCTCCATTCGGATCATCACATTGGTCAGCTGGGTCTCGAAGACCCGCGGCGGCGCGAAGAAATAGGTCGGCCCGATCTCGCGCAGGTCAGTCATCATCGTGTCGGCGCTTTCGGGGCAGTTCACGCAGAACCCGCACCAATAAGCCTGACCGATGGAAAAGATGAAATCCCCGACCCAGGCCATCGGCAGATAGGACAGGATGTCCTCGTTGCGGGTCAGGTGGTCGAATTCGGCTGAGTTCTTTGCACTTTCGATCACGTTGCGGTTCGACAGCACCACGCCCTTGGGCTTGCCCGTGGTACCCGAGGTATAAAGCATCACGCAGGTGTCGTCATAGGTGATCTCGCCGATGCGCCTGTCCAGTTCGGCGTCGAAACGCGCATGACCGGCGCTGCCCTCGGCCTTGATGTCGTCAAGGGCATTCATCTGGCTGTGGTCGTATTTCCGCATACCGCGCTTGTCGGTATAGAGGATGTGTTTGACCTGATGCAGGTTTTCCTGAATCTCGATGACCTTGTCGACCTGCTCCTGATCGCCGCAGACGACATATTTCGCTCCGCAATGCTCCAGCACATAGGCCATCTCTTCGGCAACCGCGTCTTGATAGAGAGGGACCGGAATAGCACCGACCATCTGCGCCGCAACCATTGACCAGTAATGTGCCGGACGGTTGCGCCCGATTACGGCGATGTGGTCGCCCTTTTCAACGCCAAGTTCAAGAAATCCAAGCGCCAGCGCGCGGATCTCGGCGACCGTTTCCGCCCAGGTCCAGCATTGCCAGATCCCGAATTCCTTTTCGCGGTAAGCCGGGGCATCCCCGAACTGCGTCGCATTGCGATGTAGCAGCGCCGGAAGGGAGTGCATCCCTTCGGCGCCCGACTGCGTCTGAGCCAATTCTATCTCTCCTCCCCATCCGGCCCCGGGTCGGGCCGGAACGGCGTCGCCGGGTCAGACCGGAACGCTGTTGCCCCGATTAAGGACAAGGAGGACGATCAGCGTCAACTTTTTCGTGATGTTTTCTCAATTCTTACGAATTGTAACAATGGAGGGGTGATCGTCTGATCCTGTTTCAAACCGCATATTCTAGTCGTGTTTTGTACTTTAACTGTCCGCTTTCAAACAGTCTTGGGCCAATGGGCGTGCCAATACACATTGGCAAATGAACAAGGAGCTTGGCATGACAACGCGAGGCAATTGCCTGTGCAAAAATACGAAATGGGAGTTTATCGGGGATGTGACATGGGCGTGCTACTGCCATTGCGATGATTGCCGTCGAAACTGTGCCGCACCCATAGTTGCATGGTTGGGTGTTCCACTTCGGAACTTCAAATGGACTGCCCAAGCACCCAAAACACTGGAAAGCTCAAAAGGTGTATTTCGGCATTTCTGCCGCGATTGTGGTTCTCCAGTTGGTTTTGAAGCAGACCATTACCCTGGCGGGATGCATTTATATGCCGCTTCAATGGAATACCCAGAGGACTTTGTTCCGACCTTCCACGTCAACTACCAAAGCAAGCTGCCATGGCTTCGTATCGAAGACGATCTGACGAAGTACGAGGGCACACTCCTTCACGCCCCAGAGGATTTGAGTGCTTATGACGATTAGGCCGATTCAGGGTCTAAGTAACGCCTAAAGCCAATCCCGTAAAATCGGAATCAGCGGCACATCGGCAGCCGGCATCGGATAGTTCCGCAGGTCATTCGCGCGCACCCATTTCAGCGCCTGACCCTCTTTCGACTGCGGGATGCCGTCCCATTTGCGGCAGGCAAACAGCGGCATCAGCAGGTGGAAATCGTCATAGCTGTGGCTGGCAAAGGTCAGTGGCGCAAGGCACGAGGCCCAGGTATCAATGCCCAGTTCCTCGTGCAATTCGCGGATCAGGGCGGCCTCGGGGGTTTCGCCGGGCTCGATCTTGCCGCCGGGGAATTCCCACAATCCGGACATGGATTTGCCTTCTGGGCGTTGGGCCAGCAGCACGCGGCCCTCGATGTCGATCAGGGCGACAGCAGAGACTAACACGGTTCTCACGAGCGATAATCCGCGTTGATCTCGATATAGCCGTGGGTCAGATCACAGGTCCAGACGGTGGATTTCCCCTCGCCCAGCCCCAGATCAACGGCAATCACCAAATCCTGGCCTTTCATGTATTCGGCGGCGTCCTCTTCGCGGTAGTTGGGACTGACCCAGCCGTTCTCGGCCACAAGAATATCACCGAAGGAAATGCTGAGCTTGTCGCGATCGGCCGCCGCGCCCGACTTGCCGATGGCCATGACGATGCGGCCCCAGTTCGGGTCCTCACCGGCAATGGCAGTTTTCACCAGAGGGGAGTTGGCGATGGCCAGACCGTGGATCTTGGCGTCAGCGTCCGAGGCGGCTCCGGTCACGCGGATTTCCACGAATTTCGTAGCGCCTTCCCCGTCACGCACCACTTGTTGCGCAAGGTCCAGCATCACCGTTTCCAAAGCCCGTGCAAAAGCGGCATCGCCGGTGGCATCAACGCCCGAAGATCCGGTCGCACACAGAAGCAGACTGTCCGATGTCGAGGTGTCGCTGTCCACAGTGATGCAGTTGAAGGTGCGATCTGTCTGGGCACTCAGCATTTCCTGCAACGCCGATTGCTCAACCCGTGCGTCGGTGAAGATATAGACCAGCATCGTCGCCATGTCTGGCGCGATCATTCCAGAACCCTTAGCAATCCCTGCAATAGAGACTGTTTTGCCACCGATTTCGACCTGTGCGCTCGCCCCTTTCGGGAACGTGTCCGTCGTCATGATCGCCCGCGCGGCGTCTTCGATTGCGTGGCGGCTGAGGCCGGATTTCAACGCCTCAAGCTGCGAGATGATGCGATCATGCGGCAGCGGTTCACCGATGACACCGGTGGACGAGGTAAAGACCCGTTCGACCGGGACACCGGTCGATTTGGAAACGGCCTGCGTCACCTCGGCAACCGATGTCTGGCCATAGTGGCCGGTGAACGCGTTCGCATTGCCCGAGTTCACAAGGATCGCCGCAGGTCCATCGCTGGGGCCGCCGATTTTCTCCTGACAATCCAGAACCGGTGCCGCGCGGGTGGCCGAGCGGGTGAAGACACCCGCCACCGACGTGCCCGGATCAAGAACAGCCAGCATGACATCCGTGCGACCCTGATAGCGCACACCCGCTTCGACGGTGGCAAAACGCACACCGTCAATCGCAGGCAGTTCAGGGAAAGACGCCGGCGCCAGCGGCGAAACCTTCGTGATCGTGGCCACTGGTCTTTACTCCTGAATCAGGTCCAGCTGGCGCATGATCTCGGGGCCTGCGCCTTCCAGCGCGGGGCGTTCGATCTGTGCCTGCTGCGTCAACTCGTCGATCCGCGCCTGAATGGCATCTTGCTGGATCGTTTGGGCCAGCTCATCGCGCACCGCGTCCAGTTCGGGGGCTTCGGTTTTGCGCTTGTCGTTCAGCTTGACCAGATGCCAGCCAAATTGTGTTTGCACCGGATCCGACACCTGCCCTTTTTCCAGCGCGATCACTGCTTCCTCGAATTCAGGTACCATCTGGCCTTTTCCGAACCATCCCAGCGCGCCACCATTCGGGCCGGACGGACCGGTCGAGTTCTCGCGGGCAAGTTCCGCAAAGTCGGCGCCATCATCAAGCTGTGCCTTGAGCGCTTTGGCTTCTTCTTCCGATTCCACCAGAATATGGCTGGCGTCGAATTCGTCTTCACCCGCAAAATCATTGAAACGCGCATCGTAAGCGGCCTGAATGGCTTCCTCTGTGACGACATCGTTGGTCAGGGCCGCCACCGTCTGAACCGCCTGAAGCGACCGCTTTTCATTGTCGAGTGTCAGCGCGTTTTGCTTGCTCAGGCCGTCCTGTTGCTGTCCCAGCAATTGCTGCTGGATCAGCTGTTCCAGAACGAAATCGAACAGCACGTCGTCTTCCGCCTGTTGATATTGCGGTGGCAGAGAAGCGACGGTGGCGATCACGTGACCCAATGTGATCTCATCCCCGTTTACCCGAGCGACCACCGTCGACGCATCCGGCTGGGTTTCGGCGGCCAGCGGCAGGGCCATCACGGCGGCCAGGGCCAGCGATGGCAGAAAAGTGAGACCTTTGGGCATTGAATCATCCTATTTTCTTGCCGCGACAGGGCGCGGCGTTGACACTCTGGAACCTGCCGCTTACATCGCTTTGAAGCCTTGGACAGGGCCGCCTTTCACCCCCCGTATCTATGGGTTGCGCGCAAGGTGGGCAAGCCTGTCGCAACCACGAAAAGAACAGATCCTCTGGAGTGAACATGCTGGGACTCGGAACGCTCGCCAAAAAGGTGTTCGGAACACCGAACGACCGCAAGATCAAGGCGACCCGCCCTCTGGTCGAAAAGATCAATGCGCTGGAGCCAGAGTTTGAAAAGCTTTCAGATCAAGGTCTGATCGACAAGACCGAAGACCTGCGCAAGCGCGCACTGGATGGGGAAAGCCTGGACGACCTGCTGCCCGAGGCCTTTGCCAACGTACGCGAAGGCGCCAAGCGCGCACTTGGCCTGCGGGCCTTTGACGTGCAGCTGATGGGCGGCATTTTCCTGCATCAGGGCAACATCTCGGAAATGAAGACGGGCGAAGGCAAGACTCTGGTCGCCACCTTCCCGGCCTATTTGAACGCGCTGACCGGCAAGGGCGTGCATGTCGTCACGGTGAACGAATACCTGGCCAAACGTGACGCGGAATGGATGGGCAAGGTGTTTGCGGCCGTAGGCATGACAACTGGTGTGATCTGGTCCGGCCAGCCCGACGCGGAAAAACTGGCCGCGTATTCCTGTGACATCACGTATGCCACCAACAATGAGCTGGGCTTTGACTATCTGCGCGACAACATGAAGGCGGATCTGGAGCAGGTTTACCAGAAACATCACAACTTTGCGATTGTGGACGAGGTTGACTCGATCCTGATCGATGAAGCGCGGACGCCGCTGATCATCTCGGGTCCTGCGCAGGACCGGTCGGATCTGTACACCGCCATTGATGCCCTGATCCCGACGCTGAGCGATGATCATTACACCCTGGACGAAAAATCGCGCAATGTGACCTTTACCGATGAAGGCAACGAATTTCTTGAGGCACAGTTGCTTCAGGCCGGCCTGATTCCCGAAGGCCATTCCCTGTATGATCCGGAAAGCACCACCGTCGTGCATCACGTCAACCAGGCGCTGCGTGCACACAAGCTGTTCCAGCGCGACAAGGATTACATCGTGCGCGACGGCAACGTCGTTCTGATCGATGAATTCACCGGCCGCATGATGCCGGGGCGTCGCCTGTCCGAAGGTCTGCATCAGGCGATCGAAGCCAAGGAAAAGGTTCAGATCCAGCCGGAAAACGTCACATTGGCAAGCGTGACATTCCAGAACTATTTCCGCCTGTACGACAAACTGAGCGGCATGACCGGCACTGCTTTGACCGAGGCCGAAGAATTTGCCGAGATCTACGGTCTGGGCGTGGTCGAAGTTCCGACCAACCTGCCGATTGCCCGTATCGACGAAGATGATCAGGTTTATCGTACGGCCGCCGAAAAATACAATGCGATGATCGCCGAGACGAAAAAGGCGCAGGAAAAGGGCCAGCCGGTTCTGCTGGGGACCACGTCGATCGAGAAATCCGAACTGCTGAGCCAGATGCTGACCAAGGAAGGTATCAAGCACAACGTTCTGAACGCTCGCCAGCACGAACAAGAGGCACAGATCGTTGCCGATGCCGGTCGTCTGGGCGCGGTAACCATCGCCACCAACATGGCCGGTCGCGGCACCGACATTCAGCTTGGCGGCAATGTCGAGATGAAGGTGCTGAAAGCGATTGCCGAGAATCCAGACGCGGATCCGTCCGAGCTGCGGGCCGCCGAAGAAGCACGCCACGCCGAAGAAAAAGAAAAGGTTCTGGCTGCTGGCGGTCTTTACGTCATGGCGTCGGAACGCCACGAAAGCCGCCGGATCGACAACCAGCTGCGCGGTCGTTCCGGCCGTCAGGGCGACCCGGGCCGAACGGTATTTTACCTGAGCCTCGAGGATGACCTGATGCGCATCTTCGGCTCGGAACGGCTGGACAAGGTATTGACCACGCTGGGCATGAAAGAAGGCGAGGCGATCATTCACCCCTGGGTGAACAAGTCGCTGGAACGCGCGCAGTCCAAGGTCGAAGGCCGCAACTTTGACATGCGCAAGAACGTTCTGAAGTTCGACGACGTGATGAACGACCAGCGGAAGGTGATCTTCAGCCAGCGCCGCGAAATCATGTCTGCGAACGACCTGTCCGAGATCGTCTCGGATATGCGCGAACAGGTGATTGACGACCTGATTGACGAATACATGCCGCCGAAATCCTATGCGGATCAGTGGGATACCGAGGGCCTGCACGAGGCGATAAAGGACAAGCTGAACATGGACGTCCCGGTTCAGGACTGGGCCGCCGAAGAAGGCGTGGATGACGAGCAGGTGCGCGAACGTCTGATCAAGGCTGCGGATGAGATGATGGCGCAGAAGGCCGTCGCCTTTGGCCCTGAAAACATGCGCAACATCGAAAAACAGGTTCTGCTTCAGACCATCGACAGCAAATGGCGCGAGCATCTGCTGACCCTGGAACATCTGCGCTCGGTCGTTGGGTTCCGCGGTTATGCCCAGCGCGATCCTCTGAACGAATACAAGACCGAAAGCTTTCAGCTGTTCGAAAGCATGCTGGATTCGCTGCGCGAGACCGTGACACAGCAATTGTCGCGCGTACGTCCGCTGACCGAAGAAGAACAGAAAGAAATGCTGGCGCAGATGGCAGGGCAGCAGGCTCAGGCGCAGGAGGCCGTGGACAAGGCCGCGAAACAGGCCGAAGCCAAGGCCGAGGCTGCGGCCTCGGGTGATGCGCTTCCGGGGTTCGACGAAAGCGACCCATCGACCTGGGGCAACCCGTCGCGAAATGATCCGTGCCCGTGTGGCTCGGGCAAGAAGTTCAAACACTGCCATGGCCGACTGACCTAACGTCACCCGCCGAATCCACAATGTGTTCGTCTCGCGGCCACAAATTGGCCGCGATTCGTGGCGAATGTGCGATTTGCTCCTTCAACTGGGGAGGGTGTCTTGTTTGTAGTTCGAAACTACGTGACCATGTGCGGCACGGTCGCTTGTGCTTTGGGCATAGGCTACCTGATGCAAAACGGACCAACCGCGCAGCCGGCGAACGCGGGGGATAGTGTTGATGTTGCCTCGGCATCTCAGCAATCCTCGGTTCTGTCGGGGTTGGATGCTATCGTACTGACTTCGGCTTCGGCGTCTGACGCAGATTCCGGGGCGGCAGCGCCCGAACCTCGCGCAGTTCCGTCAGCACCGAAAACGACGGATTGCAACATCAGCGCGCGCGCCGTCGCCGTCCCCGGCGCCATGGCACAGTTGTCGCTGCGGGCACCCTGCCACCGAAACGAACGCGTTGAAATTCATCACAGCGGCCTGACGGTCAGCCAGAACACCGACGATTCCGGCGCCTTGGACATGACCATCCCGGCACTGTCGGAATACGCGATTTTCCTGATTTCGTTCGAAGATGAAACGGGTACGGTCGCCACCACTCACGTGACCGACATTGCCGAATATGACCGCGTCGTCCTGCAATGGCAGGGTGAAACCGAGTTGCAGATTCACGCGCTGGAATTCGGGGCAAGCTATGGCAGCAGCGGCCACGTGTGGGATGATTCCTCGGCAAATGGCGCAGGAGAGGTTCTGCGCCTGGGCCAGACGGGTCTGGGTCGTGCCAAGAATATCGAAGTATATTCCTTTCCGACGGGCGCGTCGGATCGGTCCGGCAGCATCGACCTGACGGTCGAAGCCGAAGTGACCAAATCCAACTGCGGGCAAACGCTGAATGTGCAGGCGCTGGAACTTCTGTCAGATAGCCGCCTGCGGTCGCGCGACATGTCCCTGACCCTGCCGGATTGTTCACAGGCCGGTGAGTTTCTGGTGTTGAATAATCTGCTCTCAGACCTAACAATTGCGGCAAAGTAATCCGCAGGCAGGCTCGACTCTCTTATGACTTTCTTTCGTGCGGCTGTGACCGCGCTGTTTACCGTTGCAGGTGCGACCTGTGCAATGGCGCAGGACATCACACTGACGTCTCGTGACGGCAAGGTCGAAGTAACAGGCAACCTGCTGGGCTTTGACGGCGAATTCTACCGCGTCGATACGCAGTTCGGTGAGTTGACCGTTGATGGCTCGGGCGTCACCTGCGACGGACCTGCATGCCCCAGCCTGACGGATTTCGTAGCCGAGTTGCGGTTTTCCGGATCGTCTGTCATGGCCGAAACGGTCTTGCCCGCCCTGATCATAGGGTTTGCGCGGCAGGAAGGCCTGACCGCAACGCCTGCTCGCGTGGATTCGGACACCTTCGTCTATGAGCTTTTTCAGTCAGGCCGTGACGCCCCGTTGGCGCGGTTCTACTTTGACGTTGGGACCACGGATCGCGGCTTCGCCAAGCTGATCGGGGATCAGACAGATATCGTGATGGCCCTGCGCGAAGTACGCGAGGCAGAGCGGGATGCAGCCGAAGCCGCGGGGCTGGGTGATCTGAAACGGGCCCGGCGATCCAGGGTTGTTGCATTGGACGCCATGGTTCCGGTGGTGGCACCCGATAGTGTGATGCGTCAGATTTCGCTGGCCGATTTGGCGCGCATTCTGTCAGGTGAAGTAAAGAACTGGGTGGACCTGGGCGGGCCGGATGCTCCGATCGCATTGCATGTGCCGGATCCGGGATCGGGGCTGGCGCAGGCTGTCGAGGATCAGGTATTGAAGACCGCTGGTGTGGAACTGACCGATACCGCAATCCGTCACATTCGAACGAGCGATCTGACCAAGGCCGTGGCAAAGGACCCGTTTTCCATCGGAATCGCCAGCAAAGCGACAGCCGACAATACCCGAGCCCTGCCGCTGACCGGAGGGTGTGGGCATCCGCTGGCCGCCACCCGTCAATCGATCAAGACCGAAGATTATCCGCTGAACCTGCCGATGTTCCTGTATCTGCCCGAACGCCGCCTGCCGCGGATCGCAAGGCAGTTTCTGGCCTTTAGCCTAAGCCCCGGGGCCCAGATGGCCATTCGTGACGCAGGATATGTCGATCAATCGCCCGAAACCTTGCCGGTTGGCGTACAGGGCGACCGGCTTGCCAACGCCATCGCCACCGGAGGGCCGGAGGTTGGGCTGGACGAGCTTCTGCGCATGATCGAAACCCTGCGCCCGCTGTCACGCCTGTCCCTGTCGGTTCGGTTCGAGCCCGGATCATCCCGTCCGGATGCGCAGTCACGTTCCAATATTCAGCAACTGGCACATATGCTTGACGCCGGCATATTGAAGGCGCGCAAGCTGGTGTTTGCCGGTTTCAGCGACGGGGATGGCGGGGCAGCCGCCAACGCCCGCATTGCCCTGCGACGTGCACAGACGGTACGAAACGCGGTTCTGGCCGCGGCCGAGACATCGATATCAGACAGTATCGAGGTGGTCGCGGAAGGGTTTGGCGAGGCAATGCCGATGGCCTGTGACGACACCGAGTGGGGCCGCAAGGTCAACCGCCGGGTTGAAATCTGGGTGCAGTGAAGCTCACAGATACCCTTCGGACCGAAAGCTCAACTCGGTCGATTTTCCAATGATCAGGTGGTCGTGCAGGGTCAGGCCCAAGGCCGAACAGGCATCCTGAATACGGTTGGTCATGTCGATATCCGACTGCGAGGGCGTCGGATCACCCGACGGGTGGTTGTGCACCAGAATCAGGGCCGAGGCATTCAGTTCCAGCGCTCGTTTGGCAACCTCGCGCGGGTAAACCGGCACGTGATCCACGGTGCCTTTGGCCTGTTCCTCATCCGCGATCATTACGTTCTTGCGATCCAGATAGAACACGCGAAACTGCTCGATCTCACGATGCGCCATGGTGGTGTGGCAATAATCCAGCAGCGCATCCCAGCCCGAGATCACATGCCGCTGCATCACCCGGGCGCGGGCCATCCTGTGGGCGCAGGCCTCAAGAATTTTCAGGTCGGTAACCACGGTATCGCCAACGCCCTTGATCTGGCGCAGCCGTTCCTCGGGCGCGGTCAGGACACGATTGAAATCACCAAAAGTGTCCATCAACGCCCGCGCCAGTGGCTTCACATCCTGCCGGGGAATGGATCGGAACAGGACCAGTTCAAGCAGTTCGTAATCCGGCATCGCCGCCGATCCGCCGGTCATGAACCGTTCGCGCAGCCGCTTGCGGTGGTCTTTTATGTAGGAGGGTAGCCGACCAGAGGGCAGCGGCTGCGCCGGGGCTTCGTCCGTATCAAACAGCATCGGGGCTTCAGCAAAGGCGTCTTGTGTCATGAGCGCACCCTGACCCAGAATCGGTTTCTGATTGGTTAACGCACCTCACCCGCCATGCGTGCCGTGGCCCGGCGGACAATCATGTGCAGAAGAATCGAGAATACGCCCAGGGTCAGCATCGCGGCAAACATGAGATCGGTCTTGGCACGTCCATTGGCCAGCAGCATCAGGTATCCCAACCCCTGCGACGAGCCGACCCATTCGCCGATCACCGCTCCGATCGGGGCATAGACCGCCGCCAGCCGCATCCCCGACGCCAGCGACGGCAGAGCGGCCGGAATACGGATATGCCACAATACGGCGCGCTTGCTGGCCTGCATCGTTCGGGCCAGATCCAGATACCCCGAAGGGGTGCGCATAAGCCCGTCAAAAAAGGATGAGGTGATCGGGAAATAGATGATCAACACCGCCATGGCGACCTTGGACCACAGCCCATAGCCCAACCACAGCGTCAGCAACGGCGCCAATGCGAATACCGGCAGAGCTTGCGTAAACACGAGCATCGGCTGCACCAGCACCCGCGCCGCCCGCGAATTCGCCAGTTGCAACGCAGTAACGACACCCAGCAGCGTTCCGCATGCCAGACCGATCACCACTTCGATCGCGGTGATCCAGGTATGCTCTGCGATCACCCAGCGGTTCTGCCACCAGGTTTCGGCCACGACGGCGGGTCCGGGCAGGATGAACTTCGGCAACCCGGTCAGGGTCACGATGCCCTGCCAGATCAGCAAGGCAAACAAAGTTGCGGCCAATGCAGAAAAATACTTCATGCCGCGCCCTCGCGGAGAAGACGCAGCAAGGCACCCTGGGTTTCCAATGTCTCCAGATCATCCACGCGGCGCGGGGCCGGGGCCCGGGGCGGTTCGCACTGCGTCAATCCGTGTTCCGTCATCACCACGATGGATTGCCCCAGACGCGCGGCCTCTGCGGGATCATGGGTCACAAGAAGGACGGTTCGACCGTGCAATGCTTCGGCGGCCAGATCCTGCATGTCAGCGCGGGTGCGGGCATCAAGGGCTGAAAAGGGCTCGTCCAGCAAAACAACGGGGCGATCTTCCATAAGTGTCCGGGCCAAGGCGACACGCTGACGTTGCCCGCCGGACAACGCGTTGGGCTTCTTGTTCATGTGATCCTGCAACCGCATACGCTTGATCAGGCGGTCGCGTCGATCAAGATCCACGGTTTCCCCGCGCAGACGCGCACCCAGCGAGACATTCTGCGCGACGGTTGCCCAAGGCAAAAGAAGATCATCCTGCGCCATGTATGCGACACGCTCAGCCACAGGCAAGCCATCACTGGCCGTGATCCGCCCAGCGAAGACAGCCCCGGTCTCGAGCCCCGCAATCAACCTCAGAACCGTTGTTTTTCCCACGCCCGAACCGCCCAGCAGGCATGTCCACGCCCCGGCCCCAAGGGTCAGGGACAACGGCGCAAACAGGGTCGCGCCGTCGATCGTGGCAGTGCCACTGATGGTCAGTTCGGGCGCAGGTGTCATGGCGTCAACCCCATCTGCCAGAAGTTGACTTCAAGCTCTGTCGCCTTACGGAAGGTCTGGCACAGTCGATCCCAGCGTGGCGACCCCTGAAAATCAGCCCCGATACGCCTTGTTAGAGCCTGATCCAGCAACTCGCCAACCGCCACACATGCGCCTTGGTAATCTTCGCCGGCATAAGTGTCGATCCAGCCGCGATATGCCTCGGACGTTGCCTCGGCGGACAGGCGCGTACCGATCTCACCATACCCCATGACGCAAGGAACAAGGGCCGCCAGCAGGTCCAGAAGATCTCCGCTGTAGCCTGCTTCCAGGACAAACCGGGTATAGGCCAGATTCTCGTGCCGCTCTGGCGTGGCAAACAACTCTGCCTGCGAGATACCTTCTGCCTCGCAGATACCGATATGCAGTTTCATCTCTTCGCTGATCAAACCGTTCACAGTTCGCGATGCAGCAAGCATTTCTTCATGCGTTTCTGATTTCACCACGGCCAGCGCCCAGGCACGTGAGAAGTGGATCAGAAACACATAATCCTGCCGCAGATAGTGCAGAAACGCCTCGCGTGGCAGCGTTCCGTCTTTCATGCCCTCTACGAAGGCGTGGCGGGTATAATCCCGCCACGGCTCCGCCGCAGCATCGCGCATCAGCGCAAAGGCTTTGCCATAATTGCTCATTGCGCGGTCACGTCGATGGTGATGTCACTGACCGGAAGGACGCTGTCGATCATCCCGCTTTCGTTCAGGAAGGTTTCGAACCGGGCATAACGACCGGCATCAAAACCTGCCGGGCGCAGCGCAAAGCGCGGCAGTGTATCGACCCAGGCGCGGGCATTCAGCTCGTCCTGAAGTTCCGGCGAGGTCGCCGCGAAGATTTCCCAGCTTTTTTCCGGATTGTTGACGATATATTGGGTCGCTTTTTCAGTCGCGGCGAGGAACCGGGCGATCTTGTCCTTGTCCATCGTTTCAGGATTGGCGACATAGATCAGTTCATCGTAGGACGGAACGCCCTCTTCCTCGATATAGAAGCAAGTGCCGGGACGACCTTCGATATCCATTTGGTTCAGTTCGAAGTTGCGATAAGCGCCAATCACCGCGTCCACCTGACCGGTCATCAGCGACGGCGAGAGGGAAAAGTTGACATTGATCAGCTCGACATCGCCCAGCGCAACATCGTATTTGCCCAGAACGGTGCCAAGGATGGCTTCTTCGACCCCAGCGACCGAGAAGCCGATTTTTTTACCCTTGAGGTCAGCAGGCGACTTGATCGGTCCGTCTTCCAGCACCAGAAGGCAGTTCAGCGGCGTCGCAACCAATGTGCCGACACGCTTCAGCGGCAGGCCCTCGTGAATCTGCAAGTGCAATTGCGGCTGGTAAGACACCGCCAGGTCGGCTTGGCCGGCAGCCACCAAACGGGGCGGGGCGGACGGGTCGGCGGGTGGAACGATCTCGACCTCAAGCCCTTGTTCGGCAAAATAGCCGTTTTCCTGCGCCACGATGATGGGACCGTGGTCAGGGTTGATGAACCAGTCCAGCAGGACGGTCATTTTGTCTTCGGCCCAAGCCGGCCCGGCGGCCAGAAGGGCGATAGCTGTCATCAGCTTTTTCATGTCTCGCGTTTCCCTTTTCTTCACGAGGTTGAGGCCGCGACGAGGACAATTTCGCCCGGCCAATCTGGTTGAATCTGTTCGGCGGCACGCCATGCCCGCAAACCGGTGGCACAGCAAAGAGCCAGCCTTTTTCCTTTGTTAGGATCTATTCTGCGCAAATTATCCGGTGAAATGCGCGTCGCGTTCGAATGGATGGGAACAGGGGCTTCCTGCGAACTGCGCAGCTCGATGATCTGATCCGTGTCTTTCAGCTGGCTTGCGGACAGAAAGCGAAAGCAGTTGCCGGGCTCGGGTGCGTCATCAAAGCGAAACCCGGTGCTGCGCAGGGTTCTTGCATCATATTGAACCAACTGCCCAAGGGGCGAGGGATCAAGTCCAAGGATCAAGCTGAGCGCCATCTGCGCCTGCATCGCCCCCATCACGCCAACCACGGGGCCCAAAACCCCCGCAGTGGCGCAGCTGGCACCACTGTCCGGTGCATCGGGAAATACAGCGCGCAGCGATGGGCTCCCGCCGCAGAACCCGCCCACATAACCCGAAAGCCCCAGCACCGAGGCGCTGATCAAAGGCTTGCCCTGCGCCAGACACGTGTCCGACAGGATGTAGCTGGCTGCGTAGCTGTCGGCACAATCCAGAATGATATCGGCTTGCGACACCGAGCCAGGCGCATTTTCACTGGTCAGAGCCTGATTCAGACCGATGACATCGGTTTCACCATTCAGCGCGCGGCAGCGCGCCTCGGCGGTTTCCGCCTTGGAGTGCCCGCAATCGGCCTCGGAGAAAAACGTTTGACGGTGCAGGTTCGACAGATCGACGGTATCACCGTCCATGACCGTGATCCGCCCCACCCCGGCCCCTGTCAAAAGTGGCAGAACCGGTGCAGCCAGACCGCCCGCACCGACGACCAGAACACGGGCCGCCGACAGGCGTGCCTGCCCCTGCGCCCCGACTTCGGGCAGAAGCGTCTGTCGGGCATATCGGCTCATCGTGTGACCTCGATCCACGCGCGCACCCGTGCTTCGGGGTCGGGGTTCAGTGTGATATCCGTGACCGCCGAGACGATGTCCGCCCCGGCCTTCAGCACACCGGTCGCGCGCTCGACACTCATCCCGCCAATACCGACCAAGGGAATATCACCAACCCGCGCCTTCCATTCCGTTACGCGGGGCAGGCCCTGCTGATGCCATTTCATCTTTTTCAGAATAGTGGGGTAGACCGGGCCCAATGCCACGTAATCGGGATCCATGGCCAGCACACGCTCAAGCTCATCATCGTCATGGGTGGAAACGCCCAGTTTCAGACCCGCTTTTCGGATGGCTTTCAGGTCGGCGTCGTCCAGATCTTCCTGTCCCAAATGAATCCAGTCGCAACCCAGATCGATCGCCTGCTGCCAATAGTCATTGATCACCAGAACCGCCCCATGGTTGCGGCACAGATCGCGTGAGACGGCAATCTGGTCGCGCACCACATCATCTGGCTGATCCTTGATGCGCAGCTGCACCAGTTTGACACCCAGCGGCAGCATCCGCCGCAGCCAGTCCGAGTGATCAAAGATCGGATAGAAACGGTCCAGCGTCATGACAGGAAAGCCTTTCCAACAACAGGAGTAGAGGGCTCAGCCATATCGCGCGGCTCGATCGGGTCGGCCTGATGGGCCAACTGCCCGGCAAGAGTTGCCTGCGCCATCGCCCTGGCCATCAGAACCGGATCTCCGGCACGGGCCACGGCGGTGTTGAGCAGAACCGCGTCAAAGCCCAGCTCCATCGCGCGGGCCGCGTGGCTGGGCAAACCGATTCCTGCATCCACCACCAGGGGAATGTCAGGAAATTCCGCCCGCATCGCACGCAGGGCGTATTCGTTGTTTAGCCCCTGCCCTGACCCGATCGGTGCGCCCCAGGGCATCAGCACCTCGCACCCCGCTTCCAGCAGGCGTTCCCCCACGATCAGGTCATCGGTGGTGTAGGGAAACACCTCAAACCCGTCCTCGGTAAGAATGCGGGCGGCTTCGACCAGTTGGAAAACGTCCGGTTGCAGGCTGTCCGTATGTCCGATGAGTTCCAGCTTGATCCAACGGGTCTCAAACACTTCGCGGGCCATATGGGCGGTCGTCACGGCCTCTTTCACCGTATGGCAACCAGCCGTGTTGGGCAGGATGCGTACACCCAGGTCGCGGATCATGTTCCAAAAGGTCTGGCCTGCACCCGCTTCGCGCCGCAAGGATACAGTGGCAACGCCTGCACCGCTTTCGCGAAACGCCTGTTCCAGAATGGCCGGGCTTGGATATTGCGCCGTGCCCAGCATCAGCGGGTTGGGCAGTTCAGTGCCATAAAACGTCTTCATCTTCAGCCCCCCTGCATCGGTGCGACGACCTCGACCCGGTCACCTTTGGCCAGCTTGTGAGCGACGCGCAGGCTTGAGGGCACGAAATCTTCGTTCACGGCGGTGGCCACACGGCCCGAGAAACCGCATTCGTCCAACAATTCCGACAGGGTTTCGGCGCGTACCTCGCGCGCCTCGCCGTTAAGCACGATCTTCATCGACCATCTCCGAATGTGTGTTGTGCAGCGCCAGATCCGCAACACCCCGCGCCAGCGCCGGTGCCAGCAGATACCCGTGGCGATAGAGCCCGTTGGCATAGATCGTCCGACCCAAACGCCGGATACGCGGCAAGTTGTCAGGGAAGGCGGGGCGCAGATCGACGCCTATCTCCAAAACCTCGGCTTCGCCAAAAGCCGGGTTCACGGCATAGGCTGCGCTGAGCAGTTCCAGCATCGAACGGGCGGTGATGCGGCTGCTGTCCTCGGATTCGATCATGGTCGCACCCAACATATAGACGCCGTCGCCGCGCGGAACGATATAAAGCGGCATCCGCGGGTGCAGCAAACGAACCGGGCGCGTCAGTTCCACGTCAGGGCATCGTATGACCAGCATCTCGCCCTTCACGCCGCGCAGGTCATGCAGGTATTCGCGCGCGTGAAGACCACGGCAGTCAATGGCATTTTCCAACTGGGCAGGTGCCAGTTTCCGGTGGAACTCCACGCCCTGAGTTTGCAGTTGACGATACAGATCGCGCAGCGCCTGACGCGGATCGACATGGGCTTCGCGCTCGAAAAACAGGCCCTGGCCAAACCCCGACAGATCAGGCTCTAATTCAGATATTTTTGCCCGTTCGACCTTTGTGAACTCTTTTGTTCGACGCGCGAAGCGGCGCAGGTCCGGTACATCGCGGGCGCTTGCGACAACAAGCGTTCCCCGCTGGATCACCTTTGTGCGTTGAGCCCACCATTCGATCGCCGTCTGACCCAGGCGCAGCACCGGTTCTTCTGCGTTTTCATATTCGCACCACGGCGCCAGCATTCCCCCGGCCCACCACGAACACCCATGCGGGCCCGGTGGCCCGCCGGGGTCGAATATCTGCACTTTTGCACCGCGCGACACCAGTTCGCTGGCAACGGCAAGACCGGCAACCCCTGCCCCTATGACAGACCAAAGCGTCACGAGGGCCAAACCCGGTGGAAATGATGCACCGGGCCGTGCCCAGCGCCGACATTCAACTCATCCGCGCGCGCGATGGCCCCTTGCAGATAGTCATGCGCCTGCGCAACCGCGTCCCTCAGGGTCAGCCCCGTGGCCAAACCGGCGGTGATGGATGACGACAGGGTGCATCCTGTTCCATGGGTGTTTTTCGTATCCTGACGCGGGGCCTGAAACTCGGCCATGACACCCGACCGATCGATCAGCAAATCGTGGCAGATTTCACCTGACCCGTGTCCGCCTTTCATCACGACTGCACCCGCACCCAAGGCGCACAATGCCCGGCCCTGTTCAGCCATCTGCTCACGCGTTTCCGCCGCTGGCATGTTCAGCAGGCACGCCGCCTCAGGCAGATTCGGCGTAAGAACCGTCGCCGTTGGCAACAACACATCGCGCAGCGTCCGGACCGCCTCTTGCGCCAACAGAGCGTCGCCGGATTTGGCGATCATGACCGGATCAAGAACCACGGGACCCTCGAAAGCCGCCAGCCCCCTGGCGACCGTATGAATGATCTCAGGTGTGCCAAGCATGCCGATTTTGACGGCCCTGACGTCAAGATCGTTCAGAACCGCGTCGATTTGAGCGGAAATCACATCCAGCGGAATCCCATGCACCGCGGTGACAGCTTGCGTGTTCTGCGCGGTAACGGCGGTGATGACACTTGCGCCAAAAACACCCAGCGCCGACATTGCCTTCAGGTCAGCCTGAATTCCCGCGCCGCCGCCACTGTCGGATCCTGCTATGGTCAGGGCAATTGCCGCCATGTCGTTGCTCCATCTTCTATGGGCAACGGAGTAGAGAAAACGTCTGTGTTCAAGAGACCGTTCCCTACGCCGGAATTGCCCGGATCAGGTTCGATGGGTTAACGCGGTTGCGTCTCTCAGCCCTCTCAAAGGGCACCCCAACGGTTGAGGCGGACAATCTCAGGGTCGAGGGCCGGAATCAAGACTCAATTTTCCAGATATATTGCCACTTTCAGCTTTCTGCTAAGGCCAAAACTGCATGTAAATGACAGAGGCATGCGAGGCTCTGCCTCGCGCTCCGGGATATTTTGGGCCAGATGAAGAACGGGTCCCATGCTTCATCTGGCTGCAAATATCCCGGGGGAGTCGCCCGAAGGGCGGCGGGAGCAGAGCCCCCGTTCCTGGTCGTTCAGCCTTTCATACCGTCCCAGAAAGACTTGACAGACGAGAAAAAGCTTTTTGATTCCGGATGGTTGTCTTCACCCAGATCATCAAACTCGCGCAGCAATTCTTTCTGACGGCTGGTCAGGTTGACCGGGGTTTCCACGGCCAGCTCAATGAACATGTCACCCACACCACCGCCGCGCAACGCAGGCATGCCTTTGCCGCGCAGACGCATTTGCCGACCCGACTGACTTCCGGCCGGAATCTGAACGCGGCCGCGACCGCCATCGATGGTCGGAACCTCGATCGATCCGCCCAGCGCCGCCTTGGCCATGCTGACCGGCACGCGGCAGTAGAGGTTCACGCTGTCGCGTTCGAACAGTTTGTGCTCGGCCACTTCGACGAAAATATACAGATCGCCCGGAGGGCCGCCGCGCATTCCCGCCTCACCTTCGCCTGCCAGACGAATTCGCGTACCGGTTTCGACACCGGCAGGAATGTTCACCGACAAAGCGCGGTCTTTTTCGACCCTGCCGGCCCCCTGACAGGATTTACAGGGGTTCTTGATGATCTGACCCAGCCCCGAACAGGTGGGGCAAGTCCGTTCCACCGTAAAGAAGCCCTGTTGTGCCCGCACTTTCCCCATGCCCGAACAGGTGGGGCAGGATGTGGGTTCAACGCCACCTTCAGCCCCGGTACCTTCGCAGGACGAACACGCCACGGCCGTTGGCACGTTGATGGTTTTTTGCAGGCCCGAGTAGGCTTCTTCCAGCGTCACACGCAGGTTGAAGCGCAGGTCCGAGCCGCGCGCGGCGCGACGCCCGCCGCCACTCCTTTGACCACCCATGAAATCGCCGAACAGGTCGTCAAATACATCCGAAAATGCGCTGGAGAAGTCGCCTTGACCGCCAAAGCCGCCACCGGGGCGGCCACCGCCGCCCATGCCGTTTTCAAATGCGGCATGGCCAAAGCGATCGTAAGCTGCCTTCTTTTCGGCATCACGCAGAACGTCGTAAGCCTCGTTGGCTTCCTTGAACTGCGCCTCGGCATCCGGGTTGTCCTTGTTGCGGTCAGGGTGCAGCTCTTTGGCTTTCCTGCGAAAACCCTTCTTGATCTCATCCGACGAAGCGCCCTTGGACACGCCGAGCACTTCGTAATAGTCGCGCTTTGACATTTGTTATTCCTTCGTGCCGCCGGACGCGGTGCTTTCATTGAGCCTGTACACGCCGTTGGTGTTGTTTGCAAAACTGGCCACGTAACCTGCCTTATTCAAGACCTCGTCAAGCCCGTCATCCGAATGCTTGATTTCTATCAGCAGCACTTCGGGCCAAATCTCCCGCGGTGCGTCTTCGAAAAAAGCGCGCAATACGCGGGTTTCCTGACCTTCGATATCCATTTTCATGGCATCAACCTTGGTCAGCCCGGCATCGCGTATCGCGTCCAACAACGGAATCGCCTGAACGCACAGATCGCCCGACTCGGCAACTTTGGCATGACCCCGATCGCCAAGGTTCGCGGATTCGAACCACACCTCACCCGGTTTGTTGGACAAGGCCTTGTCGCAATGGATGACCTCACTGGCTTGATTGGCAGCCAGATTGGTACCAAGGCGAGCCTTGTTGACCGGATCCGGTTCAACAACCAGTGTTTTCAGGTTGCGCCCCAACTTCTGCGCAACTGATCTGACCCACAGGGTGTACAGCCCGACATTTTCACCGGCGTCGACAAAGACATAATCGCCAGAGCCCTGCGACATATGGTTGGCCAGCGATTGACGCTCATCCAGATCAAAGAACTGCGAGCCGGTTATGACGCGACGTTCGGCCCAGTTGTCAGATGGGTACAATCGGCATTTCTGTCCGCCAAACACCTCAACATCGTAAGGCTCTCGCTGAGAGGCCATTACTATCCTGCGAATTCCGGACGACATCCATTGACGCGGCATGCCCTCAGACCACCGGCGCAATATTTCCATCCGATGTGAGAGAGCGTAGGTGCCAAAAGAAGGTTTCGGAGACGCGTGCTGCATGGTCAAGACCGTTCCGGCAGGCCCGAACCAGGCTTGCCGGAACCGATTAACGCGTTAGGCGCGCTTGTCGTCGTCGAGGTCTTCGAACTCGGCGTCGACGATGTCATCGTCGCCTGGTGCAGCGTCTGCGGCAGCAGGTTCCTCTTCGCCTTCTTCGGCTTGCGCCTTATAGATGGCTTCGCCCAACTTCATCGCGGCTTCGGTGACGTTCTGGATGCCCGACTTGATCTTGTCGGCATTTTCGGTTTCCAGCTCGTCCTTCAACGCGGCGATCGCCAACTCGATGGCTTCGATCGTGGTCGGGTCGACCTTGTCGGAATGCTCTTCCATCGACTTTTCGGTCGAATGGATGAGGCTTTCCGCCTGGTTCTTCGCCTCGATCAGCTCGCGGCGTTCCTTGTCGGCTTCCGCGTTCTCTTCGGCGTCCTTGACCATCTTTTCGATATCCTCGTCGGACAGTCCGCCCGATGCCTGGATGGTGATCTTCTGTTCTTTGCCAGTGCCTTTGTCTTTGGCCGAAACCGAGACGATGCCGTTGGCGTCGATGTCAAAAGTCACCTCGATCTGAGGCATGCCGCGCGGTGCCGGCGGGATGTCTTCAAGGTTGAACTGACCCAGGATCTTGTTGTCCGCAGCCATTTCACGCTCACCCTGGAACACGCGGATGGTCACGGCGTTCTGGTTGTCCTCGGCGGTCGAGAAGACCTGAGACTTCTTGGTCGGGATCGTGGTGTTGCGGTCGATCAGGCGGGTGAACACGCCCCCCAGCGTTTCGATACCCAGCGACAGCGGGGTCACGTCCAGCAGAACCACGTCTTTGACGTCGCCCTGAAGAACACCGGCCTGAATGGCGGCGCCCATGGCAACCACTTCGTCCGGGTTCACGCCCTTGTGCGGCTCTTTGCCGAAGAATTTGGTGACCTCTTCGATCACTTTCGGCATCCGGGTCATACCACCGACCAGAACAACTTCGTCCACGTCAGCAGCCGACAGACCCGCGTCTTTCAGAGCGGCCTGGCAGGGCTTCAGCGACTTCTTGATCAGGTCCGACACCAGCGATTCCAGCTTGGCACGGGTCAGTTTCATGACCATGTGCAGCGGCTGACCGTTGGCGCCCATCGAGATGAAGGGTTGGTTGATCTCGGTCTGCGAGGTCGAGGACAGTTCGATCTTGGCTTTTTCCGCGGCTTCTTTCAGACGCTGCAGGGCCATCTTGTCCTGAGACAGATCGACACCGTGTTCCTTTTTGAACTCATCCGCCAGGTAGTTGACGATGCGCATGTCAAAGTCTTCACCACCCAGGAAGGTGTCACCATTGGTCGATTTGACCTCGAACAGGCCATCGTCGATTTCCAGGATTGTCACGTCGAAAGTACCACCACCAAGGTCATAGACCGCGATGGTTTGGGTTTCTTCCTTGTCCAGACCATAGGCCAGCGCAGCAGCTGTCGGTTCGTTGATGATCCGCAGAACTTCCAGACCGGCGATTTTACCGGCATCTTTGGTGGCCTGACGCTGGGCGTCGTTGAAATATGCCGGAACGGTGATGACCGCCTGGGTGACATCTTCGCCCAGATAGCTCTCGGCGGTTTCCTTCATCTTGCCCAGAATGAAAGCGGAAATCTGGCTGGGGGAGTATTTTTCACCGCGGGCTTCAACCCACGCGTCACCATTGCCGCCATTCACGATGGAATACGGCACCATTTTCTTGTCTTTTTCTACTTCGGCATCATCCACGCGACGACCGATCAGACGTTTGACGCCAAAAATCGTGTTGTCGGGGTTGGTGACCGCCTGACGTTTTGCAGGCTGACCGACCAGTCGCTCATCTTCGGTGAAGGCGACGATCGAAGGCGTGGTCCGCGCCCCTTCGGCGTTTTCGATGACCTTCGGCTGCGAGCCCTCCATAATGGCTACGCAGGAGTTCGTGGTTCCGAGGTCAATCCCGATTACTTTTCCCATTTTTGCAATCCCTTTCTCTTCAAGGCGATGTCCCGAGGGTCGGACCCTTTATGGCATCCCACCCCCGATCTGATGTGCGCGACAGCACTACCATCGCGCGTCCCGGCGTATATAAGGGCGAGGCAAGAGGCCTGCAAGCACCGTAGAGTGCAGGTTTTCGGGAATTTGAGGTCTTTTTTGGCGAGAAATTGGAAAGGTTTGGGGTTTCCGGAATGACGCGGGTGGTCTTGCGAGGGTTCGAAATCAGGAAAGGCTATATTGACCCTGCTTCCCAGGCACGGCTGATCGCGGCCCTTCGACCGATTCTGAAAGCGGCACCCTTGTTTCGACCCGTCACGCCTTCGGGCAAAGAGATGTCGGTAAGAATGACCTCGGCCGGGGATCTGGGATGGGTGACCGACAAGACAGGCTATCGCTATCAGGATAAGCACCCGAAAGGCGGGGTCTGGCCTGAAATCCCCCCGGTCATTCTTGATATCTGGCACGATCTGGTCAGCACCGAGCGCGCGCCGGATTGCTGTTTGATCAACTACTACGGGGAAGGCGCCAAAATGGGCCTGCATCAGGACAAGGACGAGGCAGATTTTTCCTGGCCCGTTCTGTCGGTTTCCCTGGGCGATGACGCCTTGTTCCGAATTGGGAACACAACCCGTGGCGGCAAGACCGAGTCGATCTGGCTTGGCTCGGGCGACGTGGTGATCATGGGCGGTCCGGCACGATTGGCCTATCACGGAATCGACCGGATCAGATACGGATCATCCCGACTGTTGCCAAAAGGCGGACGGATCAACTTGACGCTGCGGGTCGCATGTTAGCGGCGCGCGTTCCAGCTTTGCGAAACATGCTGGCGCGTGAAAAACTCAGCCATCAAACCGATCATCAACAAGGCTATCCCGACCCATAGCGCGTATTCCCAACTTGTGTTTCGCGGAAAGTAGTTTCGGAAGATGAAGCCCCGGCACTGGTCGATAATATGAAACAGCGGGTTCCAGGCGAACATCATCAGCAATCCGCCGCCCAGTGTGTTTGCAACGAACATCTTTCCCGAAAACACCATGTTCAGGCGACGGTAGATATTGGTGAGCATTCCCACAGTCGTCGGAAACCATGGCTTCATCGCCATGAACACCAAACCCACCGCGCATCCGGTAAACCAGGCCATTATCAGCATCGCGAAAGCACCGCCGGGATCCTGCACCTCGATCGGGGCAACCGCGACACTGTAGATGAACAGGATCACGAACATGGCCAGCAGTTGCTTGTAAAGAATACCGAGCGCCGCAGACAGGATCGTCACCATCACATTCATCGGCGAATGGAGCATCATCGGATTGTTCGCGGACCCAACCCCTGAAATCGCACCTATCGATTGGATGTGCAGCATGAAGGGAAACACGCCGGACAGAACATACAGCAAAAATTCGCCCCTGATTTTCGGAATTCCGCCCCGGCCCATCAGTGACATGAGCAGGTAGAAAGTGGTTCCCATCACCACAAGCTGCAAGACATTGATCAGGATTGCGACTATTGCATTCGGATGTTGCGAGCGCACCTTTCGCACGGTGGCATGGAACACCAGCTCAGCCGTCGTGAAAGCGCCGCCCAGCAGCGTTTGGTTGCGCTTGAAATAGAACATTCAAAGGGTCTTTTCTGCTTCGTCGCCTCTAAACTGGCATGAATATCTTGCCGTTCCGTAACCGCCGCATCATAAGTCGATCGCGATTTTGGATCAACAAACCACAGGAACGGAGCTTTTTTGTGACCTACGACGCGCTTATTCCCGTCATCCGGCGACTGGCTCTGGAGGCAGGCGACAAGATCATGGAATTCTACGAGGCGGATGATTTCGATGTCAAAGTCAAATCCGACTCCAGCCCTGTGACCGAGGCAGACGAAGCCGCTGACGCATTGATTTCGGCAGGCTTGCGTGCGGCATTCCCGGATATTCTTCTGGTCACCGAAGAACAGGCCGCTTCGCATTCGGAAAAAGGCGATACTTTCCTCATTGTTGATCCGCTGGACGGCACCAAGGAATTCATCAACCGTCGCGGCGACTTTACCGTCAACATCGCGCTTGTCGAAAACGGAGTGCCAACCCGGGGCGTGGTCTATGCCCCGGCGCGGGGTCGTATGTTCTTCACGCTGGCTGATGGCCGCGCGGTCGAGGAAACAGGCGCTTTCGACAAAAACGAGACCGGTCCTTTGACACCCATATCAGTCTCTGAACCGGATAATTCCGGGCTTTTGGTCGTGGCGTCGAAGTCCCACAGGGATCAGGCCACCGAGGACTACATCAACAAATATCACGTGAAGGACAGCAAAAGCGCGGGGTCGTCACTCAAGTTCTGTCTGGTTGCCACGGGCGAAGCGGATATCTATCCGCGCGTCGGGCGCACGATGGAATGGGATACGGCGGCAGGCCATGCTGTACTGGCAGGGGCCGGTGGCCGGGTTGTGCGTTTTGACGACCATACTCCGTTGGTTTATGGCAAGGATGGCTATGCAAATCCGTTCTTTATTGCCTACGCTCCGGGTGTTGAATTGAAGGAAGCCTGATGTCTGTTCTGATTGCCATTCCCGCCCGTTACGCCTCGACCCGCTATCCCGGCAAGCCTCTGGTTCCCCTGACCGGCGCGAAAGGCGAGTCCATGACACTGATCGAACGGTCCTGGCGTGCAGCCAGGTCAGTCTCGGGTGTCGATCGCGTTGTTGTTGCGACGGATGATGAGCGCATTCGCGACGTGTCCGAGGGCTTTGGGGCCGAGGTCGTGATGACTTCGGAAACCTGTCAGAACGGCACCGAACGATGCGCCGAGGCGCATGAGGTTCTGGGTGGCGGGTATGAAATCATCGTCAACCTGCAAGGCGACGCTCCGCTGACCCCGCATTGGTTTGTCGAAGATCTGGTTTCCGGCCTGCGCGCCGCCCCGGATGCCGGTGTTGCGACCCCTGTCCTGCGCTGTGACGGCAGTGCGCTGAACAGTCTGCTGAACGACCGCAAGCATGGCCGTGTCGGTGGCACGACGGCAGTGTTCGGACGCGATCACAGTGCGATGTACTTCTCGAAAGAGGTCGTCCCCTTCACGTCCCAGACATACGCTGGCGATGAAGCGACACCCGTGTTTCATCATGTCGGCGTTTACGCCTATCGGCCCGATGCCCTTGCAGCGTATCCGGGCTGGCCAGCCGGGCCTCTGGAACAGCTGGAAGGCCTGGAACAGCTCAGGTTCATGGAAAACGGGCGCAAGGTTCTATGCGTCGAGGTCGAGGCAAGGGGCCGTCAGTTCTGGGAGCTGAACAACCCTCAGGACGTGCCCAAGATCGAGGAGATGATGGCAGCCATGGGGCTGGAGTGACGTCTTTTCCCCATGACACTGACAGCGCCCTTGGCGAAACTGTTCCTCAACCAGCCCCGATGGATATGCCATGAAGACAATTCTTGTCACCGGTGGTGCCGGGTATATCGGCTCACATGCCTGCAAGGCGCTTGCGCAGTCAGGTTACCTTCCTGTGACCTATGACAACCTGATCACGGGTTGGCAGGATGCGGTGCAATTTGGCCCTTTTGAACAGGGCGACCTTTTGGATCGGGACCGCCTGGATGAGGTGTTCGCGAAACACAAACCAGATGCCGTGATGCATTTCGCGGCGCTCAGCCAGGTTGGCGATGCCATGCGTCAGCCCGGCATGTATTGGTCGAACAATGTCACGGGTTCACTGAATCTGATTGAAGCAGCCGTTGCGGCCGGTTGTCTGGATTTCGTGTTTTCGTCCACATGTGCCACATATGGCGAGCACGACAATGTGGTTCTTGATGAATCCACGGCGCAGTATCCCCTGAACGCCTACGGGGCATCAAAACGCGCGATCGAAGATATCCTTAAGGATTTCGAGGCGGCTCATGGGCTGCGCCATGTCATCTTCCGGTATTTCAACGTTGCGGGTGCAGACCCGGAAGGGGAGGTGGGCGAGTTTCACCGCCCTGAAACCCATCTGATCCCGCTGATGTTGGACGCGATTGACGGCAAGCGGGACGGTCTGACCGTCTTTGGCACGGATTATGATACGCCCGACGGCACCTGTATCCGCGATTATGTACATGTTTGCGATCTGGTTGATGCGCATATTCTGGGGCTGGGCTGGCTGGAACAGGGCAAAGGCAGCCGTGTCTTCAATCTGGGCACCGGGTCCGGGTTTTCCGTTCTAGAGGTGATCGAGCAATCCAGGTCCGTCACCAACCGTCCCGTGCCGTATACTGTAGGCCCTCGCCGGGCAGGAGATTGCACCAAGCTGGTATCTGGTTCTGTGCGGGCTGAAAACGAGCTGGGATGGAAGCCAAAAAGATCTACGTTAGAGACGATGATCGCAGATGCCTGGCGCTGGCACCAGAACGGCCACTACGAAAAATGAGGACCCGGTGACATCCAGCACTGCTTTGACACTTCCCCGGATCGGATGGGCACGGAAGTACAGGTTGCGCTGGAAACGCCGGCGGCTGCTCTGGAGGTCGCTGCGCAGCCGACATCAGTTGACCTGCCAGAAGGATCAGACATCCCGAATCCAGCGGAGTGACATATTGGCCTTTGTCACCTTGCGCAATGAAATCATTCGCCTGCCCTGGTTCTTTCGTCACTATCGCGCCTTGGGCGTCGATCATTTTCTGATCGTCGACAACGGCAGCGACGATGGATCGTCCGAGTATCTGCAAGATCAACCGGATGTCTCGGTGTGGAGAACCCATTCCAGCTATCGTGGATCGCGGTTTGGCCTGGACTGGCTGACCTGGTTGCAGATGCGCTATGGCCACCGCCACTGGTGCCTGATGGTGGATGCGGATGAACTGCTGGTCTATGCCCACTGCGACACCCGGTCCCTGCATGACCTGACAACCTGGCTGGACCGGCACGGGAAGATCGGGTTTGGGACGCTGATGCTGGACCTCTATCCCAAGGGCCCCTTGGGTGATGCGGCTTATGACCCGGACACCGACCCCACAAATCTGCTGTGCTGGTTCGATGCAGGACCGTATCGCGCGCAGCGGCAAAGCCCTATGGGTAATCTGTGGGTGCAGGGTGGCGCGCGGGAACGGATGTTCTTTACGCAAACCCGGCAAAGATCGCCCACACTGAACAAGATCCCGCTGATGCGCTGGTCGTGTCGCTATGCCTATGTAAACTCATGCCATTCCGCACTGCCGCGCCGTCTGAACGAAACCTATGATGGACCGGGCGGCGATAGCCCGTCAGGCGTGTTGCTGCACACGAAGTTCCTGCCGGACGTTATCGAGAAATCCAACACCGAAAAGCAGCGACGCCAACATTTTCATGATCCGGACCAATTCGGGCCATACTACGATGGGATAATCAACCAGCCGGACATGTGGACCCCACATTCGGTGCGCTACACCGGGTGGAGCCAGCTGGAACAGTTGGGTCTGATGAACGGCGGAGGCTGGGATTGAAAACGAAAACAAGGGCATCAACCGCACGTTTACAGTTTGCGGGTTTTAAAGACGTTGCGTCAGAAGATGCAAAGATGGCATAAACCGGTAATGCCATGTCGTGCCAACGGTCACGGCTGGTTCGGGGAAAGCTCGCGTTATAAAAAGGTTGGGCAGTCACGTGAGCCTGTTTGAATCCTACAAAATGAGATTGCGGCGCAAGCGCCGTATTCTGCGCTGCCTCAGACGACGCCGCGAGCTCAAGCCAGTCAGCAACAACACACAGGCTATACGGCGTGATGATATCCTGCTGATGAGCGTTGTGCGGAACGAGAAAATTCGCCTGCCCTTCTTTCTTGAATATTATCGCAAACTGGGCATCAACCATTTTCTGTTTGTCGACAACAACAGCGATGATGGCAGTTTTGAATTTTTGAAAGAACAGGCTGACGTTTCGGTCTGGCGGACGACGACCAGCTACAAACGGGCAAGCTATGGCCTGGACTGGTCGAACTATCTGTTGCGCAAATACGCGCACGATCACTGGGTGCTGAGCGTCGATCCGGACGAATTCTTCATCTATCCGTTCTGCGACACCCGTCCAATCCGAGCCTTGACGGACTGGCTGGATGGCAGTGCCGTGCGCAGTTTTGGCACGATGCTGATCGACATGTACCCCGAAGGTCCGGTGGACGCCGACCCCTATGCCGAAGGTCAGAACCCGTTCGAAATCGCACGCTGGTTCGATCCCGGGAATTACATGATCACCAAGAACCCCGAGTACAAGAACCTTTGGATTCAAGGGGGCCCACGGGCGCGCGTGTTCTTTCAGGACAACCCCTCCAAAGCACCGGCGCTGAACAAGATTCCGCTGGTAAAATGGAACCGGCGCTATGTTTATGTCAGCTCGACGCATTCGCTTTTGCCACGCGGGCTCAACCAGGTTTACGACGAATGGGGCGGCGAAAAGGCCAGCGGGTCACTGCTTCATGCCAAGTTGATCAATACTCTTGGGGAAAAAGCCCGCGAGGAATTGCTGCGTGGCCAGCATTACCGGGGCTCGGGCGAATACAAGGCCTATGCCACTCAGCTTGAGGACAAGCCTGTTTTCTGGTGCGAGTGGTCCGAGGCCTATATCAACTGGCGACAGCTTGAGATCCTGGGCCTCATGTCGAAAGGAAACTGGGCATGAGCGGTCTAGGTATTGTCATGTTGGTTCATACCTCACTGGACCGTGCCGAGCAGGTCGCGCGCCACTGGACAGCAGCGGGATGCCCGGTGGTCATCCATGTGGATCGCAAGGTGCCAGACACTGTCTATTCCCGGTTTGTTGCGTCCTGTTCGAACAATCCATCGATCGTGTTTTCAGACCGACATCGGTGCGATTGGGGGGGCTGGGGTATCGTTGCCGCCTCGCAAAGCGCGTCCGAGTTGATGCTGGAGCGTTTCCCCGAAGTTCGGCATGTATTTCTTGCCTCGGGGGCCTGCCTGCCATTGCGACCGGTTCAGGAACTGATCGATTACCTGTCTGACCGGCCGCGTGTCGATTTCATCGAAAGCGCGACGACATCCGATGTCAGCTGGACCATCGGCGGGCTGGATCATGAACGGTTCACCCTGCGGTTTCCGTTTTCGTGGCGCAAGCATCGCAAACTATTCGACACATATGTAAAGCTTCAGCGTCTGATGGGGTTTCGCAGGAAAATCCCCGACGGACTGGTTCCGCATATGGGAAGCCAGTGGTGGTGCCTGACCCGCCAAACGCTGTCGGCAATCCTTCAAGACCCCAGGCGCAAGCTGTATGACAAGTATTTCCGTCATGTCTGGATTCCGGATGAAAGCTATTTCCAGACGCTGGCACGCTTGTATTCCACGCATATTGAAAGCAGGTCCCTGACCCTATCCAAATTCGATTACCAGGGCCGCCCGCACATCTTCTATGACGATCATCTGCAATTGCTGCGCCGATCGGATTGTTTTGTCGCCCGAAAAATCTGGCCCCGCGCAGAGCGATTGTACCAGGCATTCCTGACAGATCAGGCCGGGGCGATGAAACCGGCGGAACCCAATCCGGGCAAGATAGATCGCGTATTTTCCAAAGCGGTGGAACGGCGAACTCGTGGGCGCGACGGGCTGTATATGCAAAGCCGTTTTCCCCGCCATGGCAGTGAAAACGGTCTGACATCGTCACAATATTCCGTATTCCAAGGTTTTTCGGAATTGTTCGAGGATTTCGAACCTTGGTTGGCCGCAACCACCGGAGCCAGAGTCCACGGGCATCTATTCGGGCCGGAACGCGCCGAATTTTCGCAAGGAGAAGCCATAACAAATGGTGCCCTCAGCGACAGTGCGGCGCTGCGGGACTATAACCCGACCGCCTTTCTGTCGAACCTGATCTGGAATACGCGCGGTGAACGCCAGTGTTTCCAGTTCAGCCCGCGGGACACTCAGGAAATCAACTGGTTTCTGGCGCGGGACAAGAACGCTCAGATTTCGGTCATCACCGGCGCTTGGGCGATCCCACTGTTCCGATCCAATATGAACTTCTCGGAAATCCGGAGTGAGGCGGCGCGCCTGCAACAAATTGAAACCAAGCAGCTGGAGGTGCTAACATCGGTCTGGACCAAGGCGCGGATGCGCAGTTGGACGCTGGCCGACTTCATTGAATCTCCGATGGATGCCTTGCAGGGTATTCTAGAAGAAATCGGCATGCAACAGACCAGCCATCTGACCGAAGTGCCAACCATGGTCGATCTGTCCGGATTCGGGAAGTTCCTGCAAAACCTCAAGAATCAGGGAATGCACCCATATCTGCTGGGTGATTTCCCGGCGGACGATGTGTTCGGCCGCCAGGAAAAACCATACCGAAAACCGTATCTGGTGCAGTGATTGCCCATGTCAGCCCATTTTGATTACTTCGTGATTCTGGCCGCCATGCGCACAGGTTCGAACCTGCTTGAGGCCAACCTGAACGCGCTGGAAGGGGTCACCTGTCACGGAGAGGCGTTCAATCCGCATTTTGCGGGCAGCCTGAAATCCGATCGTCTGCTTGGCCTTTCGCTGGAAGACCGGGATGCGGACCCCATGAGAATGCTCAAAGCGATCAAATCAGCACCGGGTGACATCAATGGCTTCCGATATTTCGAAGACCATGACCCACGTATCCTGAAACCCATGCTGAACGACCCGCGCTGTGCCAAGATCATTCTGACCCGCAACCCATTGGACAGTTACCTGTCGCTGAAAATAGCACAGAAAACGCAGCAGTGGCTGCTGAAGAATGTGAAACGCCGCGTCGACGCGCAGGTTGACTTCGACGCCGACGAATTTTCGGATTACCTGAACCAGCTGCAAGACCATCAGCTTATGGTGCAACGGCACCTGCAAAAGACAGGCCAAACCGGGTTCTTCATTCACTATGACGACCTGACCGAGCTGGAGGTCATAAACGGGCTGGCTGTATGGCTGGGGGTTGAGGGGCGGCTGACCCGACTGGATGATACCCTGAAACCGCAAAACCCGGCGCCGGCATTGTCGAAGGTCACCAATCCTGATGAAATGAAGCAAGCCCTGTGCGATCAGGATCGGTTCGGATTGCATCGGTCAACAAGCTTTGAGCCGCAGCGCGGCGCGGCTGTACCGCTTTATGTTGCCGCTGCAAGGTCTACTTTGATGTATTTGCCCATTCGGGGCGGAATAGAGCCTGTTATCGTGCAATGGCTCGCTGATCTGGACGGATGTCAGACCGACAAGCTGATCACGGATCGAAACCGCAAACAGGTCCGCTCATGGAAACAGGGCCATCCCGGACATCGGCAATTCACTGTTCTGCGTCACCCTCTGGCCCGGGCACATACGGCATTTTGCAGTCATATTCTGAATACGGGGCCGGGCAGCTATAAGATGGTGCGGAATTACCTTCGCAACCGGCTCAAGCTGCCGATCCCGGGGCAAGTGCGGGACAACAATTATTCTGTCGAACAACACCGCGAAGCTTTTTCGGGCTTTCTGGACTTTCTACGCCTCAACCTCAACGGGCAGACACCGGTCCGTGTGGACGGCACGTGGTGCAGCCAGTCCAGGACGTTGGAGGGAATCGCATCCTTCACGATGCCCGATCTGATTCTGAGAGAAGAGGATCTGATGACGGCCTTGCCGGATCTGGCGCGTAGCATGGGGCATTCAAACCCGCCTAAGCCTGGCTCCTGCGCACCGGATGAACCATACGCTTTGGACCAGATCTACGACGAAAACCTCAAAGCGCTGGCGGTTGAAGCCTATCAGCGCGACTATGAAGCATTCGGATTCAGTGACTGGGCGCCAGGATCGGCCTAAGGGCGCAGGGTTATCAGCGTACCTTTGTTGACCATCGCATAAATCTCTTCGATTTCGTCATTCTTGACTGCGATGCATCCAGCTGTCCAATCCCGCTTCTTTTTTGCGCGTCTCCGCTCAGAACGCAGATTGGGTTCACCGTGGATGAAGATATCCCCACCCGGATCAACGCCCGCAGCCTTGGCTTTGGCGACATCCTGCGAGTTGGGATAAGAAATGCCCAGGGATAGGTGGTACCGGCTTCTGGGGTTGCGACGGTCAATCAGATAGGTGCCCTCGGGCGTTCTGCCGTCACCGCGCTGGTTCTTTGTTCCATTCGGCGCAAACCCCAAATCGACGTCATATTCCCTGAGGATCTTTTCGTTGTGCAACAAGTAAAGTTTGCGCGTGCCCTTGTTGACCACCAAAGAGGTCACCTCGGGTCCGTTATAAGTCAGAAATCTTGGGCCGCTAGAGGCACAAGCCGAAAGGCTCAGCGTTGCCAGCGCGCCTAAACCGAATACTCGACGATCCATGTTTCACTGCCTGCTCTGCTTTTTTTCGATCATTATGCCAAAAATGGGAAAAACTGAAATCACTTTTTGATGTTTGACTGCTCGGCCAGTCGACGTTCGATGCTTTCCAGCCGTTCCAGAACCTCATCGCGATAGGCATCGGTTTTAACCTCATCCTCGGCATGATGGGCATCCTGCATCGAATTGACGATCAGACCCACCAACAGGTTCACCACCGCAAAGGTCGTGACCATGATGAAGGGAACAAAGAAGACCCAGGCATAGGGATAGACCTCCATCACCGGGCGCACGATGCCCATCGACCAGCTTTCCAACGTCATGATCTGGAACAGCGTATAAGCAGACAGGCCCAGATCGCCGAACCAATCCGGGAACGATGCCGAAAACAGCTTGGTCGAGATTACCGCACCGATATAGAACAGAATTGCCATCAGCAGAAACACGCTGGCCATGCCGGGAAGGGCCGAGATGAACCCTTCGACCACGCGACGCAGACGAGGCGCCACGGAAATCACGCGCAACACCCGCAGAATTCGCAGGGCGCGCAGCACCGACAGACCTCCGGCGCTGGGAACCAGGGCAATTCCAACGATCAGGAAATCGAATATGTTCCAGCCATTTGTGAAGAACCTGCGCCCGGTGGCAATCAGTTTCATGGAAATTTCAGCCACAAAGATCGCCAGGCAAAGCCTGTCCAGCGCCACGATCAAGGGGCCGGCCAGTTCCATCAGGGTCGGCGATGTCTCCATCCCTAAAAGAATGGCATTGAAGATGATCACGGCCGTAATGAACCGCCCGAAAACGGGCGCTTCGATAAAATTCAGCAAACGCTGTTTGGACCCCATGTGTCAGTTTCCCCGGTAAGATCAAGATGCTGCGTTCAGAACAAACCGCGCAGCAAGTTCCGTGTGTGTTGACCATCGAAATTGGTCAACGACCTGTACCCATTCAAGGGTGTAATCCGCGTTAACCAGCGTTTTCGCATCACGCGCAAAGGTGACGGGATTGCACGAGACATAGGCGATCACCGGGCGTTGCGCCTGTGCAATCTCATCTACCTGAGCTTCGGCACCGGCACGAGGCGGATCCAGAACAATGGCGTCGAAAGATTTCAGCTCGTCCGGCATCAGCGGGCGGCGGAACAGGTCACGGGCCTCGGTCGTTACGCGTTTCAGCCCTTGTGCCCTGCGCCAGCCCTGATCCAGCGCCTCGATCATGGCGGCCTCGCCTTCAACCGCGTGAACTTCGGCGCTTTCCGCCAACGGCAAAGAGAACGTTCCGCTGCCCGCAAACAGGTCAACGATACGTTTCGCACCCCGTGTAGCCTCGGAAACTGCCTTTAACAGAGCCTTTTCTCCGTCCTTTGTTGCTTGCAAGAAAGCTCCGGGGGGTGGCGTGACTCCGGCTGCTCCAAAGCGCTGAACCGGCGCATGCCGCATGGCAATAACCTCATCATCCCAACTGAGCCGGGCCAGCCCATGTTTCTCGGTCGCCTGCGCCAACGCCAGTTCCAAGGGGCCGTCTAGCGGTTTGCCACCTGTTACGGCCACATCCAGACCAGCTTCGGACAGTGTAAGCGTGACAGCCAGAACACCCTTGCGACTTGCGCCCAGGGTGGCCAACGCCTCGGCCACGGGAATGGCCGCGATCAAGGCCGGGTCAAGCAAGCGGCAAGCGGGTATCTCGGTGATCGTGCCGGATGCACGACCGTGAAACCCCGCCAACGTGCCCTTTTTCGTGCGCCTTACGGCAATCGTAGCCCGCCGACGTGACTGTTCGGGCGATGTGTGTATCGGGCGCAGTGGAGCTTTGAGATCCTGCGCCATCAGCGCCTTGCGGACGACTTGCAATTTCCAGTCGGTCACAAATGCATCGGATGCGTGCTGCAACTGGCAGCCACCGCACGCTTTGTAGTGGCGGCAAGGCGCTTTGACACGGTGTTCGGACGGTGTCTCGACCCGGATATCGGTCACTTGCTGACCGACAAGGGTGCCGCTGACGATCTCGCCGGGAAGGGTACGAGGGGCGTAAACAGGGCCATCGGCAATACCGTCGCCCTGATGTCCAAGCCGTGTGATTGTGAATTGCTGCGTCATGAGAGGCCTGATAGCCGGGCTTTCGCAGCAAAAAAACCCTTATTCCGCAGCTTCCGCCTGAATGAACCCGCCCGACTGGCGGTGCCAGAACCGCGCATACAGGCCGCCCAGGTCCAGCAGCGCCTCATGCGTTCCGGTTTCGACGATCCGGCCCTCGTCCAAAACAACAATCCGGTCCATTTCGCTGAGTGTCGACAGCCGGTGCGCGATGGCCAGCACCGTTTTGCCCTGCATCAACCGATGCAGCGCGGTCTGAATCGAAGCTTCAACCTCGGAATCCAGCGCCGATGTCGCTTCGTCGAGAACCAGAATTGGAGCATCTTTCAGAATGGCGCGCGCCAGAGCGATTCGCTGTCGTTGCCCGCCGCTGAGTTTCACGCCCCGTTCACCCAGATGAGCATCATAGCCTTTTCGACCATGAGCATCTTCAAGACTCAGGATGAAATCATGCGCTTCGGCCTTTTTTGCGGCCTCGATCATCTCGGCCTCTGAGGCGTCCGGCCGGCCATACAGAATGTTCTCACGAGCAGACCGGTTGAACATCGCCGTTTCCTGCGTGACCATTCCTATCTGTCGGCGCAGGCTGTCCTGCGTTACCTGTGACACGTCCTGGCCATCGATACAAATGGCGCCACTTTCCCTGTCATAGAGCCTGAGCAACAGTGAGACGAGCGTGGATTTCCCCGCCCCGGATGCACCGACAATGCCCAGCTTTTCGCTCGGGTTGACGGTCAGGCTCAAATCCGTGACGCCACCGATATCGCGCCCGTAAGCAAAGCTGACGCCTTCGAAGGAAATCGACCCTTCGGTCACATCAAGGTCCGTCGCCCCGCGCATATCTTCGACCCGGTCACGCTTGGTCAGCGTTTTCATCCCGTTTTCGATTTCACCGACATTGGCATACAGCCCCATCAAGGTGAAACTGACCCAACCGGTCATCTGAGCAATACGGATCGAAACCGCCCCGGCAGCCACGATATCCCCGGCGGTCGCCATGCCGCCCTTCCACAGCCACAAGGTCGCGCCCAGCAGCAAGACAGGCAGGACACCGGCCAGCGTCATAAGGATGAACCGGAAACTTGCCGACAACTTGCCGAAATCCAGCGATTTTTCACGCAGATCCACCATCGATTCACGCGCCGCCTGATCTTCGAATTCTGAGTGGGCGAACAGCTTCACGGTTTTGATGTTGGTGATCGTATCGACCACCTGCCCGGACACCATCGCCCGCGCCCCGGCCCGCGCGGCGGAACGTTTGCGGATGCGCGGCAGATACCAGCGCACCAGCATGAAATACACCGCCAGCCATGCCGCGAAGGGCAGCATCACCAAAGGATGAATAGACCCTAACAAAAACAAAGACCCCACCAGAGACGCCAGGGCAAACACAATCGCGCTGATCGTTTCCGACACGACCGAAGCCATGGCGTTCGATGTCTGCATCTGCTTTTGCGCGATCCGACCGGCAAAATCATCGTCGAAATAGGTCACCGACTGACCCAAGGTCCAACGGTTCAGCTTGGCCAGAACCAAAGGTGTGATGTTTGGCATGACAATGTAGTTGTTCGACAAGGATGACAGGCCAAACAGGATCGGGCGAAGCAACATGAAGAAGGCGGCCGCACCGAGGATCATCCACATATTTGCAGCGGTCAGAAAATTCTCGGGCCCGCTGGCGGTCGCCACATCAATCACGCGGCCCAGCATCCATGCCGTGACCGCCTCCATCGCGCCTGCAATGGCCGAGAAGAACGCCGCAACAAACAGCATCGGCCACGCCCCGGACAGGCTCCAGCGGATGAACGCCCCCAACGTCTGCGGTGGGGGCGTTTCGATGTTCCTGAACGGATAGATGAGGTCGGCAATCCTCATTCAGCAGCCTCCGGGTTCATGAAACCACCAGATTGCCGCGCCCAGAATTGGGCGTAAAGGCCACCTTGCGCCAGAAGATCGGAATGCGTGCCTTCCTCGACGATACGGCCTGCATCCATCACCAGAATGCGATCCATCTGCGCGATGGTACTGAGCCTGTGGGCAATGGCGATTACGGTTTTTCCTTGCATCATGCCGTAGAGGGTTTCCTGAATTGACGCTTCGACCTCAGAATCTAGGGCGGATGTCGCCTCATCCAACAACAAGATCGGCGCATCCTTCAAGATCACCCGCGCCAGCGTCACACGCTGCCGCTGGCCACCTGACAGCTTCACCCCCCGTTCACCGACATGCGCGTCGTACCCGGTCCGACCCTGCGGATCTTGCAAATCGAGGATGAACTCATGTGCTTCGGCCTGTTTGGCGGCGGCGATCATCTGCGCCTCGGACGCATCTGGCCGGCCATAAAGGATGTTGTCGCGGACCGAGCGATGCAGCAAGGCGCTGTCTTGTTGAACCATACCGATATGGCTGCGCAGGCTGTCCTGGGTGACATGCGCAATGTTCTGACCGTCAATATAAATCGCACCGCGTTCGACGTCGTAGAACCGCAACAGCAGCTTTACCAGGGTCGATTTGCCAGCACCGGAACGACCGATCAAACCAATCTTTTCGCCGGGCTGGACGGTCAGGTTTATATGGTCCAAACCGCCCGCCTCGCGACCATAGTGATGCGAGAGGTCGCGGATCTGGATTTCACCCTTGCCAAGTCGCAAGGGTTTCGCGTCAGGCGCATCAAGCAAATCGATGGGCTGGGCAATGGTCTCCATCCCCTCGGACACGATACCAAGTTGGCGGAAAAAGCTGGTCAGGGCCCACATGATCCATCCGGTCATGGCATTCAGGCGCAGGGTCAAGGCCGTAGCCGCCGCAACAACACCGACCGAAGCGCTGCCTTGCATCCACAAGGCAATCGCCCAGCCGACAATACCCACGATCAGCATACCGTTCAACGTGACCAGAACGGCATCCATAATAGTGAAAATCCGCATTTCGATCTGAAATGTCCGACGGGTTTCCTCGATCGCCTCGCGGGCATAGTCCAGCTCTTGCGGGCCATGGGCAAACATTTTGACCGAATGGATGTTGGTATAGCTGTCCACCACCCGCCCCGTGACCGTCGAACGCGCATCCGAGGCCGCTTTTGACGCCGGACCAACACGCTGAACGGTCCAGCGCACCAGCATGGCGTAGAATCCGAACCAGATCAGCAGCGGGATCAACAAACGCGGATCCGCCGCATACAGCAGAATCGCCGCACCGATCAAATAGGCCAACGAAAAGGAAATCGCGTCAAAAACCTGAAAGACCACTTCACCCGCCGCTGGAGGTGTCTGCATGATCCGGTTTGCAATCCGCCCGGCAAAGTCGTTTTCGAACCAGCCAACCGACTGACGCAACACGTGTTTGTGCGCACGCCAACGGATCAGCGTACCAAAGTTCGGCAAAATCGTATTGTTCAGCAGAAGTACGTCGACCAAATGCAGAAGCGGACGCAACAGCAACACAAAGGCTGCCATCAACAACAATTCCGTTCCGTGATTTTGCCAGACCTCTGCCGGCGTGCCGCCCAACAGATCCACTACGCGACCCATGTAGTAGATCAGCCCGATTTCAACACCCGCGACGATTATGGAAACCAGCGCCGCCCAGAAAAATACCCGGAAAAAGGGCCGCGAATAATCCAGCATGAAGGGCCACAACCGCGTCGGCGGTGCGTCAGCCTCACGGTAGGCAACAAAAGGGTCAACAAGGTTTTCGAAATAGCGAAACATGGAAAGTGCTCCGATTGAGCAGGAAAACAGACGTGCGAAGAAAGATGGCGCCTGAACACCACCCTTTACGGGGCAGGTGTCCCGGCTTTAGCCGAACCAGATCCCGTAATACATTCGCATTCCTCCATCCATGTGACAGGCGCAACTAAGCACAAAGGATCCGAGATGTCATCCCCTTTTGAGACTTCGCGCTAATGTGCCAACAACTCTTCGCGTGACAGCGAAAAACCGGATGCGATCCAGCGTTTTTCCAGCTCGGCCAGCTTCTTGCCCAGCGCCGGGCCGGTGAAGTTGGGGATCAGATCTCTGGCCTGGACAGGGAAACGCGCTGCTGCGCCTGCATGCAGATCGCGCCGCAAATCTTCGGACCAGGGTTGTTCCAGAAAGGCGCAGCGCAAAAGCGTCTCGTGCAATCCCCCTTCATCGCCATAGCGGTATCCCAGTTCAGCAATACTGGTTGTGGACTGTGCTTCTTCACGCATCCTGATCAGGCGTTGCAACTGCGAACGGCTCAACCGCAATGTCGCGGCATCATCGGGCGAGGCAATGGCTGCCAGACGACGCACCGGATCGGGATCGGCACCAGCCGCCTGTTCCAGCGCGATCAAAGGGGCCAAAGACCGATCGTCCGCCCCCGGCAACACCCGGGCCAAAACACCGGTACTGCGCATGGTCGCAACGGCAGGGGCCGGATCAGGCGATGCCAGCAATTTCAGCAGCTCTGCCCCGATCCGCTCGCGCGACAATGACTCCAGCCCGTCAAGATTGGCGCCGATGGCGGCCAGGGCATCGGGGTCGAAACCGCCATCCGGATCCCCGTACCAGGCGTGAAAACGGAAGTAGCGAAGCGAGCGGAGATAGTCTTCGCGAATGCGGTTCTCGGCGGTTCCAATGAACCGCACCAACCGGGCCTCGAGGTCGGGAAGACCACCCAGAGGGTCCAGCACGGTGCCATCGGGTTGGGCATAGAGCGCGTTCATGGTGAAATCCCGTCGCGCCGCGTCTTCTTCGACATGATCGGAAAATGCCACCACCGCGCGGCGGCCATCGGTTTCCACGTCACGGCGGAAGGTGGTGACCTCGTGCGGGATGCCCGCGCTGACCACCGTGATCGTACCATGCTCGATGCCGGTCGGAATGGCCCTGAGCCCGGCGGCCTGCGCCAGCTCGACGATCTGCCCGGGCCTTGCATCGGTGGCGATGTCGATATCCGACACTGGAGCACCAAGCAGCGCGTTGCGCACGCATCCACCCACGAAAAGCGCCTGAGCCCCGGATGAGGTCAGGGCCGAACAGACCTTTTGCGTCGCTGGTTCACTGATCCAAGCTTCGTCAATCAGCATCATTCATTCACCCGTGCAGCAAGCCCGCGCAATATGCGGGCGGTCGCGCCCCAAATGTAATAGGGGCCGTACGGAACTGCGTAGTATCTGCGTCTCTGGCCGCGCCATCGGCGCGACTCGACCAGATAATTCTCAGGATTCAAAAGATGGGCAAGGGGGGTCGAGAAAACTTCGTCCACTTCGCCGGGTTCAGGCACGGGTTGGAACCTGTCCCGCAAAACTGCGACAACCGGTGTTACTGTGAACGAGGTCACGGTCTCATGCGTCGGCAGAAATCCCAGGATCTCGGGCATTTCAGGGGGCAGGCCGATCTCTTCCTCAGCTTCCCGCAGAGCCGCAGCCGTAACATCAGCATCGGTTTCGTCCTGTTTGCCACCGGGAAAGGCGATCTGGCCCGGGTGATGCTTCAACGCGGATGAGCGTTTGGTCAGGATGACCTGCGGTGTGTCATCAGCCAGGGAAATGGCCACCAGAACACCGGCGGGTCGCAACCGTCGTCCGGGCGGCAGAACGGTATCCGGGTTCAAGTCAAAGTCGCTGGACCCGTGACCGGGGCGGCGCAGGGCCGCCCGGATCTTTTCAACCGGGTCATGCACCTTTGGGGTCTTCGGCATCGAATCCGACAGTTGCCGGGTCCAACACATAATGAGCCCCGCAGAACTGACAATCCGCGGTGACTTCGCCCTCGGGCGTGGTCATCTTTTCGATATCCTTGGCCGAATAGATCGACAGGCTCTGTCGCACACGATCCTCGGAACAGGTGCAGCCAAATTGCACGGACTGCGCATCATAGACACGCGGCTGTTCCTCGTGAAACAGGCGAACCAGAAGGTCGGTCGGCGCAACAGAGGGGCCGATCATCTCCAAATCCTCGACGGTATCCAGCAGGATATTGACGCGACCCCAGTTTTCACCTTCTTCGCCATCGACCAGATCGGCAGCGGTCAGGATGTCACCGGTTCCTTCACCCGACGCGGCAAAGGGCGACGCTTTGGGCATGTGTTGCAGCATGATGCCGCCTGCACGCCAATGCTCGCCCACGCCCGGCTCGGTCGATTTGCCGAAGCTCAGCGAAAACCGCGTCGGCAGCTGTTCGGATTGCGCAAAATACGACTCGGCGCAGGCGCTCAGCGATCCACCGGCCAGCGGAGTGATGCCCTGATACGGCTGCGTGCCCTCTCCCTGATCGATCATGATGGCAAAATACCCTTCGCCCACCTGATCGAAAGGCGCAGAATTGGAAAGCCGGTCCCGGTCAAAGCTGGCATAAGCCCGTATCTGGGCGGGCTGGCCCTCTTCCTGCGGCGCATAATAGTCGGTTGCGATCATGCGCACCGCCCCTTTGGACTGTACCTGCAACGACAGTTTCCAGCGCAACGCAACCGTTTGGCCGATCAACGCGGTCAGCAAGGCCATCTCGGCCACAAGCGCCTCGACCTGCTCGGGATAGTCATGCTGTTTCAGGATACCATCCAGCACGCCATCCAGACGGGCCACGCGGCCGCGCATGTCGGATGCATCAAGTTGAAAGGGCAGGACGGTATCGTCCCACGCGATTTTTGTTCCAAGAGACATGGGGTTTCCTTACACGCCACGGGTTGGCATACCGGCACCATATAGGTCGTACAGATCGGGTTGAAAGGGGCCATACATGATCAGGCGGTTCGGTGAAACCCCCGAGACGGGGCGGAAATACACCCGAAGGGTTGGCGTATATGCCCTTTTGCCACGTGGCGGCCAATTGCTGTTGACCTGTCAGACCGAACCGGGCCCGGATCTGCAATTGCCGGGTGGAGGCATCGATCCGGGCGAATCACCGATTTCGGCCTTGCATCGCGAAGTCTATGAAGAAACCGGGTGGCACGTTGCCAACCCGCGTCGGATCGGCGCTTTTCGCCGGTTCACCTATATGCCCGAATACGATCTGTGGGCCGAAAAAGTCTGCCTGATCTACCGCGCCCGTCCCGTACGCCGCAAAGGCCCGCCGAGTGAGGCATTCCACGAAGCACTGTGGATGGAAGCCGCCGATGCCGTTGAATTGCTGGGCAATGACGGTGACCGGCACTTTGCGGAAATGCATCTCAGTTCGCTTTAAGGCCCGTTATATTCAAAGAAAACGGCGGATACGTCATCCCCAATGCCATCTTTGGGCGAAATCTCCTGGGTCAATCGCCAGAACATGTCGTCCAGAAACTCCGACCCGCCCTTTTCAGAAATGCACTGCTGGGCCATCTGTCGCAAACCGTCTTCCTCCAGCAAACCGCCTTCGGCAAGCTGACATTCGGTAAATCCGTCCGAATACACCAACAGTTTGTCGCCGGGTTTCATGTGAATCTCGATTTGCTGAAAACTCGCATCTTCGATCAGCCCGATCGGCAACCCGCCATCGCCCAGAAATTCAGTGCTGCCATCCTGCCGCAGCAGAAGCGGATACGGATGCCCGGCCTGCACCATCTTGAGATGCCCGTTTCGAAGATCCACAATGGCGTAGACCATCGTGAAATATTCCTCGATCCCTTCATCCGCCATCAATCGGGAATTGAGCATGCTTGCGACGTCTTCCGGAGGCAGCAGTGCATAGAATTTGTTGAACCTCCTCTCCATTGCGACATTTTGATCGAAATGCTTGCTGGAAAGATAACCGCCCAGACGCGCCGTCATCATGGCCGAGGTGATGCCATGTCCGGATACATCGATGCTGTAGAACCCCAGCCGATTGACCCCGGGCGAAAACATGCCAACAAGGTCTCCTCCGATATGGCCACAGGGTTTCAACAACAGGCTGACCCGGGATTTTCCAAAGCTCCGCGTAAATTCCGGGACCAGCGATTCCTGGATTTTTCGGGCCTGAATGAGGTCCTTGTCGATCGCGTCATGCGCCAGCCTGAGTTCTTCCAGCGCGGATTCGATCAGGCGGTTTTTCTGTGAAAGCTCGCGCTGCATGTCCAGAATGCGCGCGCCTGCGGATATGCGCGCCCGCAATTCATCCGCCTCAAGGGGTTTGATCAGAAAATCGTCTGCCCCGGCATCCAGTCCGCGCGCAACCTCCTGCTTTTCACTTTTGGAAGTCAGAAGGATGAAATAACAATATTGATCGGTATCCAGGGCGCGAAACGCATTGCAGAACTCAAGCCCGCTCATCCCCGGCATGACCCAATCGCTGAGAACAAGATCGGGCGGATCGTCCAGACAATGCGCCAGGGCGGCATCGCCCGTATCGGCCTCAACCACCTCAAAGCCCCATTTTCTGAGCGATGCGACCAAGATGCGCCGCTGCAGACGGCTGTCATCAACCACCAGCACCTTACGGATCGCGCCGAAATCCAGATCTGATCTGGTTTCCTTAAGACTCGCCCTTGGTACCATTTACCCTCTGACCTGATGCGTTCATTCACACAGGGCGATCCTAGTAGCGACGGTTTTAACATCCGGTGAAGACCGAAGGCCGCAATCCCGCTGGGCTGTTAACCCGGTTTTTACTGGTGTTGCCTATTCCTGAAAACGCATGTTCAACGGCAGGTGACGCAGTATGATCCACTGGGGCAGAGTCCGACAATTGCGGGACGAGGTTGGCCCGGATGAGTTTGATGAGGTGGTCGACATCTTTCTGGAAGAAGTGCAGGAGGTCATCGCCCGCTTGCATCAGGATACAAGCCGGTCCGAACTGGAACAGAATCTGCATTTCCTGAAGGGCAGCGCGCTCAGTCTTGGATTCGACCAGTTCTCGAAACTCTGTCAGGACGGCGAACGGCAGGCGGCCGCGGGTCAGGGCGAGGATGTCGATCTGCCCGCTATTCTGGCCGTATTTGACAGCTCGAAACAGAAATTCGAGGCTGAGCTGCGCCAGAATCTGGATTAAATCACGAACTGCGCCAGAGTTTCGTCTTCGGTTATATCGGTGTAGGTGAACCCTGCCTCATCCAGATGCGCAAACAGACGCATGAAGTTTTCAGGCTTGCGGGTTTCAATCCCGATCAGGACCGAACCGAAATTGCGGGCCGATTTTTTCATGTATTCAAAGCGGGCGATATCGTCCTCGGGGCCGAGAATACCCAGAAACTCTTTCAACGCGCCGGGGCGCTGCGGCAGGCGCAGGATGAAATACTTCTTCACTCCGGAATAGCGTTGGGCGCGTTCTTTGACCTCGGGCAGGCGTTCGAAATCGAAATTGCCACCGGATGTCACGCAGACTACGGTCTTGCCCCGCACAAAGCTTTGAATATCGCCCACCGCTTCGATCGCCAGCGCGCCAGCGGGCTCCAGAACGATGCCTTCGACATTCAGCATCTCGATCATGGTGGTGCAGATTCGGTCCTCGGACAGAACCAGCACATCCGACAGGTGGCGAGACTTCAGCAATTCAAACGGTTTCTCGCCGATCCGTCCAACCGCAGCGCCATCGACGAAGGTATCCACATGATCCAGCGACACAGGATGCCCCGCAGCCAGTGCAGCGCGCAAACAGGCACCACCAGCCGGTTCGACAAACAGACAATGGCTGCGATCCCCGAACCATGTCGCCACGCCCGAGGACATGCCGCCGCCGCCAACCGGCAAAACGACGTGATCCGGCACACCGCCCATTTGCTCTTCGATCTCGACCGCCAGTGAGGCCTGGCCTTCAATGACATCAGCGTCATCGAAGGGTGACAGGAAATACCCGCCCTGCTGCGCGCACCATGCTTGCGCGGCGGCCAAAGTATCGTCGAAATAGTCGCCAGTCAGGTGGATCTCGATATTGTCGCCGCCGAAAATGCGGGTCTTTTGAATTTTCTGCTGCGGCGTCGTCACCGGCATGAAGATCACTCCGCGCACGTCCAGATGCTTGCACATGAACGCCACGCCCTGCGCGTGGTTGCCAGCACTGGCACAGACGAACAGGTCCTGCCCCTGCTGCTTGCGCATGGCATTGAACGCACCACGGATCTTGTAGGAGCGCACCGGGCTGAGGTCTTCGCGCTTAAGCCAGATATCGGCCCCATAACGGTCAGACAAATGGGCATTCCGTTGCAACGGTGTTGCCGGAAACACGGTGCGCATCGCCTGTTCGGCAGCGCGGGCGCAGGTCATGAAATCAGTCATGTCGATTTCCCTGCCCCATCATCGCGATAAGGGCAAGGAATACATATGTGTACGCCGCTCAGGACAGTTCGCGTTTTTCGATGAAGATTCCGTACATCGTGGTCAGGATACTGACATTGATCATCGGCAGAATGAGCGTGCCAAAGAACGCGGTCAGCAATACGCCCAGCACCGGTATTATTGCCAGAAGGGTGAAAGCCAGCTGCACCAGAATCTGGAACAGGAGGGCGACGAGTAGCAGCAACAAGATTGCACCGCTGACCCCGGACGTGTTGTTCCATGCCTCACCGATCGATATGGGATTTCCTATCGCCGCTGCGGGCAGAATAATTGACAGGCGATAGAAGCACACGACCAGAAAAACGGTGTAAACAATCACCAGAATGGTCGAAATCACCGCAAGGCTTTCACCTAGTGCAGCAGCGACCAGACCCATGGGGATATACGCGATCACCATCAAAATCCCCAACATCAGAAAACGACCGAAATAGGCAAGAATCCTGTCGAAGCGGAATGTCGGGAGTATTCCCGTGGGATACTCTTCCATCAGGATGAAGCGGTGCCATGACACCGCAATCCAGAACATCGTGACGGACATTACCGCCAGCAAAACGACCACAAAAACAAAGGCTGAACCTGCAGTTGCACCTGACGGCAACGCGCCTGCATTGTCTTCAAGCGCCTCAAGCGGAATACCAAGCGCCAAGAACACGCCCACGATGATGATCGTCGCAATAAGAGCAGGGCCAACCGTAATCTGCAGCACCTGCTTGATGTTCCCGAATACCATCCGCACAGAATGCAAGAAAATCTGCCATCCCAACATTTGAAACCGCCCCTTCAACCAATGCTTGTTTTTCTCTGCACCCGTTTCACCCCAATTCAGGTACTGCGTCAATCCTCACAACTTGCCCCCGCGCGCAAAACCCGCTAGGGGCCAATCGTTCTACGCATAAAGGGAAGTCAGATGTCCGCGCCCAAGAAAGTTGTTCTGGCCTATTCCGGTGGCCTTGATACCTCGATCATCCTAAAATGGCTGCAGACCGAGTATGGTTGTGAGGTCGTCACCTTCACCGCCGATCTGGGTCAGGGTGAAGAGCTGGAGCCCGCCCGCAAAAAGGCCGAGCTGCTGGGGATCAAGCCCGAGAACATCTATATCGAGGATATCCGCGAAGAATTCGTGCGCGACTTTGTCTTCCCGATGTTCCGCGCCAATGCGCAGTACGAAGGGCTGTACCTTCTGGGCACGTCCATCGCGCGCCCCCTGATTTCGAAACGTCTGGTCGAAATCGCCGAAGCCACCGGCGCTGACGCCGTGGCACATGGTGCGACCGGCAAGGGCAACGATCAGGTTCGGTTCGAACTGGCGGCCTATGCGCTGAACCCCGACATCAAGGTGATCGCACCCTGGCGCGAGTGGGATCTGACCAGCCGCACCAAGCTGCTGGAATTCGCCGAACAGAACCAGATCCCGATTGCCAAGGACAAGCGCGGCGAGGCCCCCTTCTCGGTCGATGCCAACCTGTTGCACACCTCGTCCGAGGGCAAGGTTCTGGAAGACCCCGCCGATATGGCGCCCGACTATGTCTATCAGCGCACCGTCCACCCCGAGGACGCGCCCGATCAGCCGGAATTCATCGAGATCGGCTTTGAAAAAGGCGACGCGGTCAGCATCAATGGCGAGGCGATGAGCCCCGCGACCATCCTGACCAAGCTGAACGAATATGGCGGCAAGCACGGCATCGGCCGTCTGGATCTGGTCGAAGGCCGGTTCGTTGGCATGAAATCGCGCGGCATCTATGAAACACCCGGCGGCACCATCCTGCTTGAGGCGCATCGCGGCATCGAATCCATCACCATGGACCGCGGCGCGATGCACTTGAAAGACCAGCTGATGCCGCAATATGCGGAACTGATCTACAACGGCTTCTGGTACTCGCCCGAACGCGAAATGCTACAAGCCGCGATCGACAAGAGCCAGGAACACGTCACCGGCACCGTCCGCGTGAAGCTGTACAAGGGTCTGGCCTCAACCGTGGGCCGCTGGTCGGATCACTCGCTGTATTCCGAAGCGCATGTGACCTTCGAAGAAGACGCGGGTGCCTATGATCAGAAAGACGCCGCGGGCTTCATCCAACTGAACGCGCTGCGGCTGAAACTGCTGGCCGCGCGCGACAAGCGGTTGTCCAAGTGACCGAAGATGACGGTCTGAACGACGAACTGGAAATGTTCATCGAAGCGCAGGACACGGTCTGGGCCGATGTCCTGCGTGAACTGGAACAGGGGCAGAAGACCAGCCACTGGATGTGGTTCGTGTTTCCGCAACTGGCCGAGCTGGGCCAGTCCCATATGGCGCAGCTTTACGGCATCGAAGATCTGGATGAAGCCACGCGCTATCTGAACCACCCGGTACTGCGCCACCGTCTGACGCAAGCGGCCTCGTTGATGTTGCTGCATCAGGGGCGCGCCGCCAGCGACATTCTGGGTGGGGTTGACGCGAAAAAGCTTCGCTCTTCGATGACATTGTTTTCCTTGGTGGCAGATGCTCCGGCCGAGTTTCAGGCAATTCTTGACGCTTTCTACGATGGCGAGCCTTGCGCGCGAACCGTTCAGAGCCTTGGCGCATCGTGATCGGAAGTTCCAGTCGGGTCAGCCTTGCCTGTTCGATACCTGACGTTTTACGCATTCGGAAACTGCGAAAGGAACCCGGATGCTTCAGCATATCGCCGACGAAATTCAAAAAGGCCTGAACGGCAAAACCTTTGACGGCTCATTGAAATTCGATTGTGGCGAGGACGGCGTGATTGTTCTGGCCGACAGTCAGGCATCGACACAGGACCAGGAAACGGATTGCACGATCCGCATCTCGCAGGACAACCTGACCAAGCTTCTGACCGGAAAACTGAACCCGATGACAGGTGTCGCTTTGGGCAAGCTCAAAATCTCGGGCAATATGGGCGTTGCGATGAAACTGGGGCAGTTGCTGGGTTAAGCCGAAGGCAGGTTCACCGCGGAATTCCACCTCGCCGGGGCTCCCTGTCCCACCGCCAAGACGGCCTGCGCAAGCTGTTCCACTGACATCCGCCGCCGATAAACTTGCCTCACCAGCCCGTGACATCAGATGTCAGGCAATTGAATGTCCTTCGGGTTCGGGTCACCTTGGTGCCGAAAGGAGACCCGACATGTCACGAACCGCTTATCTGGAAGCTTTCAAACCGGCCATTCTTTTCACCCTGATCACGTTGGCTGCGATGTTGCGCGCCCTGCCCGCCCCCGCGGCAGGGGCCGAAACGCTGACAGTTGCGGGGGGCTGTTTCTGGTGTGTCGAGTCCGATTTTGAATCGGTACCGGGCGTTGTCGGGGCCGTGTCGGGCTATACCGGCGGCAAATCGGCCAACCCCACCTATGATCAGGTCTCCAAAGGTGGAACCGGCCATTATGAAGCGGTTCAGATCACTTTCGATCCGGCCCGGGTGTCACGTGAAACGCTTCTGAACATGTTCTTCCGCTCGGTTGACCCCACGGATGCCGGTGGTCAGTTCTGTGACCGGGGCGACAGCTATCGAACCGCAATTTTCGTCTCTAACGCGGGCGAAAAGGCGTTGGCAGAACAGGCAAAGAAAGACGCAGAGCGGGCATTGGGCCAAAAGGTGGTCACCCCGATCCTGAACGCGGGCACGTTTTACCCTGCCGAGGCCTATCATCAGGATTATTACAAAGGGAACAAGCTGATCTTTACCCGCTTTGGGCCCAAACGTCAGCAAAACGCCTATAAAGCATATCGCAAAGCCTGTGGCCGTGACGCGCGTGTCAAACAGCTTTGGGGTTCAGATGCACCTTTTGCCGGTTCTTAATCGAAGGTCGCGTCGCGCACTTCTCTCAGATCGGGAATGACATCCGCAGTCCCGTGCCGCGTGACCATCAGGGCAGCGGCGCGGTTCGCTTGCAGAATGGCCTGTTCCATCGGCATTCCCCGATCCATTCCAGCCAGTACGTAGCCGGTAAAAGTATCACCTGCCCCGGTGGTATCCACGGCCTGCACCTTGTGGGCCGAAAATTCCACCGGGTCATTGCCCTGCTGCAAATACCGTGCCCCTTTTGCGCCCAGCGTGACAATGACATGCCGCACGGGCAGGTCAGCCGCACCCATCCCGGTTTCCTGCCGCAACTGTTCGGCCTCGATCTCGTTCAGGATCAGGAAATCCAGATAGGGCAGAACCGCCTGAACCGCCTGTGCCTGAAACGGCGCGGCGGCATAACACACGGTCAATCCAAGTTTGCGCCCGAATTGCGCGGCTTCGACCTGTGCGTTGGTTTCATTCTGCAAGATCAGCAGATCACCGGTGCTTGCCGATGACAGGGCCTGCCCAAGATGGCTGATATCCAAGGCATGGTTGGCCCCCGGATAGAGGATGATCAGATTCTCGCCCTCGGCGTCCACCGCAATGATCGCGTGCCCCGTCGGCAGGTCCACCTCCGAGATATAGCGTGTGTCCACGCCATATTCCGTCAGTCGGTCCTTCGCCCAGCGGCCATCATGCCCGACGGCACCGATATGGCTGACGCGCGATCCGGCCCGCGCAGCCGCCACTGACATATTGGCACCTTTTCCGCCAAGGAACCGATCCAGCCCGTGGGCGGCCAGAGTTTCCCCCGGCGCAGGCAGATGCGGCAGGTCATAGACCATATCCGCGTTGATCGAGCCGAGGTTCCAGATCGTCATGGTTTATCCGATGTCGCACGAGGCCAGAATGGCCATGTTCAGAATATCGTTCGCGGTTGAGACGGTCGAGCAAATCTGAATCGGCTTGTCGACGCCCGACAGGATCGGCCCGATCACGGTGGCACCGCCCATTTCCTGCATCAGCTTGGTCGAAATCGACGCTGAGTGTCGTGCGGGGACGATCAGGATGTTCGCAGGCCCAGTCAGGCGTGAAAACGGATAAGCCGCTTGCTGATCCACGTTCAGGGCAACATCCACTGTCATTTCGCCCTCATACTCGAAATCGACACCGCGCTGGTCCAGAACCGCCGGCGCTCGGTGCATCTTCTCGGCACGTTCCGAAACCGGGTATCCAAATGTCGAGAAGCTGACAAAAGCAACCCGGGGCTCCAGACCCATATGTCGGGCCACTGCTGCGGAACGCTCGGCAATGTTGGCCAAATCGTTTTCATCCGGCCATTCATGCACCAGTGTATCACCGATCAGAACGATCCGGCCTTTATGCAGAAGTGCCGTCACACCGGCAGCACCATGGGCGGCATCGGCATCGAACACATGATTGATACGATCAATTACGTGTGCCGATTTTCGTGTTGCACCTGTGACCAACCCGTCTCCGTGGCCATGGGCAAGCATCAGGGATGAGAACACATGGCGGTCCCGCGCGGCCAGTCGGTGAATATCCTTGCGGTCAAAGCCTTTACGCTGCAAACGCTCATAGAGGAAATTCGAATACGTCTCGAGATGCGCGGTGTTGGCAGCGTTCACAACCTCGATTTCCCGCACAGCATCGCCAAGACCAGTGGCTTCCAGTTTGTCTTTAACATCATCTGCCCGACCGACCACGAGCGCCTTACCAAAGCCTGAACGTTGGTACATGACGGCGGCACGCAGCACGCGGGGATCATCGCCCTCGGCAAAAATCATGCGGCTTTGCGCCTGTCGCGCCCGGGCGTTCAGCCCGCGCAGGATGCTTGCGGTCGGGTCCATCCGGGACTTCAGGCTCAGCTCATACGCATCCATGTCGATGATCGGACGGCGGGCTGCGCCGGTATTCATCCCCGCCTTGGCAACAGCGGGCGGAATACGGTGGATCAGGCGCGGATCAAACGGCGTGGGAATGATGTAGTCGCGCCCGAAGGTCAGCGATTTGCCATAAGCCATCGCGACCTCATCCGGCACGTCTTCGCGCGCCAGATTGGCCAGTGCATGGGCACAGGCGATCTTCATCTCGTCATTGATGGCGCGGGCGTGAATGTCCAGCGCGCCGCGGAACAAATAGGGAAAGCCCAGAACGTTGTTGACCTGGTTCGGATAATCGCTGCGCCCGGTCGCCACGATGGCGTCCACGCGCACTTCGTGCGCCTCTTCCGGGGTGATTTCCGGATCGGGGTTGGCCATGGCGAAGATCACCGGATTATCGGCCATGCTTGCGACCATCTCCTGCGTGACCGCGCCCTTGACCGAAACACCAAGAAAGACGTCCGCGCCCTTCATGGCTTCTTCCAGAGTACGCAGATCCGTGGTGATCGCATGGGCCGACTTCCACTGGTTCATGCCCTCGGTACGGCCCTGATAGATCACACCCTTTGTGTCGCAGACGATGCAGTTTTCGTGCCGCGCGCCCATCGCCTTGAGCAATTCGATACAGGCGATCCCCGCCGCCCCGGCCCCGTTCAGAACGATCTTCACATCCTCGATCTTCTTGCCCGAGATATGCAGCGCATTGATCAAACCGGCCGCGCAAATCACGGCCGTGCCGTGCTGGTCGTCGTGAAAGACGGGGATGTCCATCTCTTCTTTCAGGCGCTGTTCGATGATGAAACACTCGGGCGCCTTGATGTCTTCCAGGTTGATACCGCCAAAGGTCGGCCCCATCAGTCGCACCGCCCGGCAGAATTCATCCGGGTCTTCGGTGTCCAGCTCGATATCGATCGAGTTCACGTCGGCGAACCGCTTGAATAGAACGGATTTCCCCTCCATCACCGGTTTCGAGCCCAGCGCGCCAAGGTTGCCAAGACCCAGAACCGCCGTTCCGTTCGAGATCACAGCGACAAGATTGCCCTTGTTGGTATAGTCATACGCGGTTTCCGGCGCCTCGGCGATGGCTTCACATGGGACGGCCACACCCGGGCTGTAGGCCAATGACAGATCTCGCTGCGTGGTCATCGGGACGGTGGCCTGCACCTCCCACTTGCCGGGGGTCGGGTCGAGGTGAAAGGCCAGCGCCTCTTCTTTGGTGATCTTCGCTTTGGGCATCGGATATGTCGTTTCTTTACATCTGTTGGGCTTTTGCCTCATAGCGCAGGCAAAGGCGCGTCTCAACGACAATACGTTTTCACCTTTCGTCGCAGGGGCCGGGTTTGTAAGGTCGCGCCGGAATACGCCAGAGGGGAGCAGCCTTGTCCAACGTCACGCCGATGATGGCGCAATACCTGGAAATCAAAGAGGCCCACGCGGATGCCCTGCTGTTTTACCGCATGGGCGATTTCTACGAGATGTTCTTTGAAGACGCCGTGAACGCCGCCGAGGCGCTGGACATCGCCCTGACCAAGCGCGGCAAGCACAATGGCGAAGACATCCCCATGTGCGGCGTGCCGGTGCATTCGGCCGAAGGCTATCTGCTGACGTTGATCCGCAAGGGCTTTCGCGTCGCCGTCTGCGAACAGATGGAAAGCCCGGCCGAGGCCAAGAAAAGAGGCTCTAAATCGGTGGTAAAGCGCGATGTGGTGCGCCTTGTCACCCCCGGCACCCTGACCGAGGACGCGCTGTTGGAGGCGCGCCGCCACAACTTTCTGGCCGCCTATGCCGAGGTGCGCGACGAGGCCGCACTGGCCTGGGCGGACATATCGACCGGGGCGTTTCACGTGATGCCGCTGACCTCGGTCCGGCTGAGCCCCGAGCTGGCCCGGCTGGCCCCGTCGGAACTGATCGTGGCAGACAGCGTGCAGGAAAAACTGAATGAGCCGGTCAGCGATTTGGGTATTTCTCTCACCCCTGTCGGACGGGCCAGTTTTGACAGCACGGCGGCTGAAAAACGCATCTGCGGGTTGTTTCACGTGGGCGCGCTGGACGCGTTCGGCAGCTTTGGACGCGCCGAAGTGTCCGCGATGGGCGCGCTGATCGACTATCTGGAGATCACACAGAAGGGCAAATTGCCCCTGTTGCAAACGCCGCTGAAAGAATCCGAAGATCGCGTCGTGCAGATCGACGCGGCCACCCGCCGCAACCTGGAACTGACGCGCTCATTGTCCGGCGGGCGGGCCGGATCGCTGCTGTCGGTGGTGGACCGCACGGTGACCCCGGGCGGCGCACGCCTGTTGGAACAACGTCTGTCCAGCCCCTCGCGCAATCTGGATGTCATCCACGCGCGGCTGGACGCGGTCGATTTTGCCGCCCAGGACAGCCTGATCACCGCCGATCTGCGCGAAGCCTTGCGCAAGACGCCCGATCTAGACCGCGCCCTGTCGCGCCTGTCGCTGGACAGAGGCGGCCCGCGCGACTTGGCCGCCATCCGCAACGGGCTGTCGCAGGCGCAGGCAATTGCCGAAATCTGCGCAGATCAGGACCTGCCGGTGCTGCTGGCGACAGCGGTGCAGAACCTTGTGGGATTCGACGATCTGCTCGACCTGCTGGATCAGGCGCTGGTCGCCGACCCGCCACTGCTGGCGCGCGATGGCGGCTTCATCGCGCCGGGCTTTGACGCCGAACTGGACGAGGCCCGCACCCTGCGGGACGAAGGCCGCTCGGTCATTGCCGGGTTTCAGCAGAAATACGCGGAACATACCGGCATCGCCTCGTTGAAGATCAAGCACAACAACGTGCTGGGCTATTTCATCGAAACCACAGCCACCCATGCCGAGAAGATGCTGAACCCGCCGTTCAGCGAGACCTATATCCACCGCCAGACCACCGCCAACCAGGTGCGGTTCACCACGGTTGAACTTAGCGAGATCGAAACCCGCATCCTGAACGCCGGCAACCTGGCTCTTGAAATCGAAAAAAGGCTCTATCAAAGGCTTTCTGATGAAATTTTGAGCTTCGCTGCGCGACTTAATCAAGCCGCCCGAGGGCTGGCCGAACTGGATCAGACCACCGCGCTGGCAGATCTGGCCCGCGGAGAAAACTGGTGCAGACCACAGGTAGACGCCTCCCGGGCGTTCAGCGTTCAGGGCGGTCGGCATCCGGTGGTAGAGCACGCGCTGCGCCAGCAAAACGGTAATGCCTTCATCGCCAATGACTGCGACCTCAGCACCGAGGACGGCGCCGCCATCTGGTTGCTGACCGGCCCCAACATGGCCGGTAAGTCGACCTTCCTGCGCCAGAATGCGCTGATCGCCCTGTTGGCCCAGATGGGCAGCTACGTCCCGGCCGAGCAAGCTCATATCGGCGTGGTCAGCCAGCTTTTCAGCCGCGTGGGCGCCTCTGACGATCTGGCAAGGGGCCGGTCGACATTCATGGTCGAGATGGTGGAAACCGCGGCCATCCTCAACCAGGCCGATGACCGGGCGCTGGTGATCCTCGACGAAATCGGGCGTGGCACCGCCACCTATGACGGCCTGTCCATCGCCTGGGCCACGCTGGAACATCTGCACGCCGCCAACCGCTGCCGCGCGCTGTTTGCCACGCATTACCACGAGCTGACCGCGCTGGCCGGCAAGCTGGAAGGCGTCGAAAACGCCACCGTCGCGGTCAAGGAATGGGACGGCGAGGTGATCTTCCTGCACGAGGTCCACAAGGGCGCCGCCGACCGCTCCTATGGCGTGCAGGTCGCGCAATTGGCCGGGCTGCCCGCATCCGTGGTCGAACGCGCCCGCGTGGTTCTGGACCAGTTGGAGAAAACGGAACGTGAGGGCGGCAAGCAGAAGGCGCTGATCGACGATCTGCCGCTGTTTTCCGCCGCACCGCCCCCGCCGCCGGTCCCGAAAGCGTCGCCCGTCACCGATATGCTGGACCAGATCCTGCCGGACGAGCTGACCCCGCGCGAAGCCCTCGATCTGATCTACAAACTGAAAGAGGCGGCCAGATCCTGACCGCCCCTTCATCTTTTCCCAAATACTCTCGCCGAAGGCCGTGCCCTTGGGCGCGTATCAGCTGGCCGGGGTTGACGACACGCCCACCTGTGCCGGGCGCAGCAGGCGATCGTGCAACATAAACCCTTCGGCGGACACCTGAATGATGTCTCCTGCCTTGGTTCCGGGAACAGGCGCCTCGAACATGGCCTCATGCACGTTCGGATCAAACCGGTCGCCCACTTCGGGTGTGATCACTTCGATTCCGTGCTTCTGGAACACATCCTTCAAAGCGCGCATGGTCAATTCGACGCCTTCCAGCAAACCAGCAGCCACTTCTTTCTGCTCATCCGTCGCAGCTTCAAGGGCGCGTTTCATGTTGTCATAGACGGGCAGCATATCGCGGGCCAGCTTGGACCCGCCATACTGTTCCGCATCGCGGCGCGCCTTGTCGCTGCGCTTGCGCATGTTTTCGGCATCCGCCAGCGCGCGCATGAACTTGTCTTTATAGTCATCCCGTTCGGCCCGCAGCGCGTCCAGTTCCAGTTCTTCTTCGCTGATATCCATCAGCTCTTCGGCCAGCTCTTCGGCCTCGGCGGTTGCGATATCGTCCAGAAAATCTTCGTTCTTCGGCTCTGCCATCTTTTACCCTCTAGCTCCGGTCGGATATCAGCTTGCCGACCAGTTGCGCCGTATAATCCACGATCGGTACGATCCGCCCATAATTCAGACGTGTGGGTCCGATAACCCCCACCGCACCGATTATCTTTCGATCAGCGTTCATATAAGGAGACACCACCAAAGAGGAACCCGAAAGTGAGAAAAGTTTGTTCTCAGACCCGATAAAAATGCGCACACCCTCGCCTTCTTCGGTCAATTCAAGGAATTCGGCGATGTCTCGCTTGCGCTCAAGGTCATCGAACAGGGTGCGGATGCGGTCAAGTTCCTCGGCCTGACCGGGTTCGTTCAAAAGATTCGCGCGCCCGCGCACGATCAAACGGGCCGAGTCGCTTCCGTCTCCGTCCCAAACGGCCATTCCGCTTTCGACCATCTCACGCGCCAGAGTGTCGATTTCCTGCTTGCGCGCATCGATCTGCGTCTGCATTTGCCGCCGCACTTCGCTGAGTGTCCGCCCCTCGATGAGTGCGTTCAGGAAATTCGCGGCCTCGCGCATGGAACTGGGCGTTTGCCCAGGTGGCGGCGTGAACAGCCGGTTTTCTACATGTCCGTCCGAGAAAACCAAAACCACCAAAGCCCGATCATGGCCCAGAGAAACAAATTCGATATGTTTGATTTCCGATTCATGCTTGGGCGTCAGAACCAGCGAGGCCCCTTGTGTCACGTTCGACAAGGCAGAGCCGACACGGTCCAGCATTCCACCGACATCACCCGTGTTAGAGCCTAATGTCTGCTCCAGTTTCTGCCGGTCATCGGCACCCAGGTCGCCAACCTCAAGCAATCCGTCCACAAACATTCGCAGGCCTTGCTGCGTCGGGATTCGGCCGGCGCTGACATGGGGGCTATCCAGAAGGCCCAGAAACTCCAGATCCTGCATCACATTGCGGACAGTTGCAGCACTGACTTTTTCTGACAACGTACGCGTCAAAGTACGGCTGCCGACGGGCTCTCCGCTTTCCAGATAGCTCTCGACAATCAGCCGGAACACTTCGCGTGACCGGTCGTTCATCTCGTCCAGAATCTTGCTCGCTTCGCTCATCCGTGTTCCCCTGCTCGTTTGTCATTAAATAGCAGGCAAATGAAAGGTCAATCGGGGTTGCATCGTAACGCTGCGGGGCGTTATCCCCAACCCAGCAAACAAAGGAATTCCGATGCGACCCTCTGGAAGAGATTTAAGTGAAATGCGCGCCGTTTCAATCGAGACGGGAGTCACGAAACATGCCGAAGGTTCCTGCCTGATCAGAATGGGCGACACGCATGTTCTGTGCACCGCTACGATCGAAGATCGCGTGCCGCCGTTTATCAAGGGCTCGGGCCTGGGATGGGTCACAGCCGAATACGGCATGCTGCCCCGCGCCACCAATACGCGGATGCGGCGGGAGGCGGCCGCGGGCAAACAAGGGGGCCGCACGGTCGAAATCCAGCGCCTGATCGGCCGCGCCCTGCGCGCCGGCGTTGATCGGGTTGCTCTGGGTGAGCGTCAGATCACCGTGGACTGTGATGTGATCCAGGCCGATGGCGGCACCCGCTGCGCCTCGATCACCGGCGGCTGGGTCGCGCTGCGGCTGGCGGTGAACAAGCTGATGAAGGCCGGCGACGTGATCTCGGACCCGTTGGTTGATCCGGTCGCGGCTGTGTCCTGTGGCATTTATGCGGGTCAGCCGGTGCTGGACCTTGATTACCCCGAAGACAGCGAAGCGGGCGTAGATGGCAACTTCATCATCACCGGATCCGGCAAACTGATCGAAGTGCAGATGAGCGCCGAAGGCTCGGTCTTCAGCCGCGCCCAAATGGATCAACTGATGGATCTGGCGGAAAAAGGCGTGTCCGAACTGGCGGCCGCGCAAAGGGCCGCCACCGCATGACCCGCAAGTTCGACGGCGACAGGTTGCTGGTCGCCACCCACAACAAAGGCAAGCTCGAAGAGATGGCGCATCTGCTCGAGCCCTTTGGCGTGACGGTCGTGGGCGCGGCCCAGATGGACCTGCCCGAGCCGGAAGAGACCGAGGACACATTTGTCGGCAACGCCCGGATAAAGGCTCACGCCGCCGCACAGGCCACCGGACTGCCCGCCCTGTCCGACGATTCCGGGATCACCATCGACGCGCTGAACGGAGCGCCGGGCGTGTACACGGCTGATTGGGCCGAAACCGGAAATGGCCGCGATTTTCTGATGGCCATGACCCGCGCCCATGATGAGCTCGAAGCAAAAAACGCACCGCACCCCCGCACGGCCCAATTCCGCTGCACATTGGTTCTGGCCTGGCCCGACGGGCACGACGAGGTGTTCGAAGGCGTCGCGCCCGGTCATCTGGTCTGGCCGATCCGCGGCAAGGATGGGTTCGGCTATGACCCGATGTTTGTCCCCGACGGCTACGACATTACCTTTGCCGAGATGGATCGCTGGGAAAAGAACAAGATCAGCCATCGCGGTCGCGCGGTGGAAATGTTCGTGAAAGGCTGCTTTGGCGGATGATTGGCGCAACGGGGGCTTTGGCCTGTACGTGCATTGGCCCTTTTGCGAGGCCAAATGCCCCTATTGCGACTTCAACAGCCACGTTTCCAGAAATATTGATCAAAACCAATGGCTTAACGCCTATCTGTCCGAGCTTCACCGATCCGCTGCCGAAACGCCCGATCGGGTTCTGAACACGATCTTCTTTGGCGGCGGCACCCCGTCGCTGATGGCGCCCGAAACCGTGGCCGCCGTGATCGACACCGCCCGCGCCCTGTGGCGGCCCGCCAATGACATGGAAATCACGCTCGAGGCCAATCCCGGTTCGGTCGAGGCCGGGCGGTTCGCTGCCTATCGCGATGCAGGCGTGAACCGGGTTTCGATGGGCATTCAGGCGATGAATGACGAAGACCTGAGGCGGCTGGGCCGCATCCACACCGTGGCAGAGGCCCGCGCCGCCTTTGACATCGCCCGAAACTGTTTCAACCGGGTCAGCTTTGACCTGATCTATGCGCGCCAACACCAGACGCTGGACGCCTGGCAAAAGGAACTGACCCAAGCGCTATCGATGGCCATCGACCACCTGTCGCTCTATCAATTGACGATCGAAGACGGGACGGCCTTTGGGGATCGATACGCCGTCGGTAAGTTACGCGGCTTGCCCGAAGATGACAGTGCCGCCGACATGTATCTGGCCACGCAGGAAATCTGCGAAGCACATGGCTTGCCGGCCTATGAGGTTTCGAACCATGCCCGACCGGGCGCAGAATCGCAGCACAACCTGATTTACTGGCGGTATGGCGACTATGTGGGCATCGGCCCCGGCGCCCATGGGAGGATTACCCTGAATGGTCAGAAATACGCGACCGAAACCTATCTGAACCCCCAGCGTTGGCTTGATGCCGCCAATCAAGGCTGTGGTGAAAAGAACCGCAGCGCGTTGCCCCTTGAAGATCAGGCAAATGAATACCTTATGATGGGTATGAGAATTACTGAGGGACTAGATATGGACAGGTGGCAAACTTTGTCTGGCCGCTCTCTTCCCTCTGAAACCATAGATCATCTGACCGACATCAACATGGTTCGGCGCAGCAACGGGCGCCTCATCGCCACATCAGATGGGCGCGCCGTATTGAACGCAGTCATCCGGGAGCTGTTGGACTGAGCATGCAGTATCTTTGGGCCGGACTGGGATTGCTTTGTGTTGCCATGGCGGCTGTTGGGGTTGTCCTGCCCCTTCTTCCTACGGTGCCTTTTCTTCTGCTTGCCGCGTTTTTCTTCGCCCGCTCATCCTCCCGGCTGCACAACTGGCTTGTGACCCATAACCTTTTTGGGCCACTGATTCTTGATTGGCAAAGCTCCGGCGCCATTCGACCAGCCGCAAAAAAGGCGGCAACCGTCTCGATCGCCGCCGTTTTCGGACTCTCTGTTTTGCTGTCAGCACCGCTTTTCGTGTTGATCATTCAGGCGGTTGTGTTGGGCGGTGTCATGATCTTTATCTGGTCACGTCCTAACGGCTGAGCTTGGCGCACAAGTCGTCCAGCTGATCCAGGTTTTCGTAGGTCAGAACAACTTGTCCCGTTTCCGTTCCGGCCTTGTGATTGATTGACACTTTCATCGCCAGGATCGCGGACAGGTCTTTTTCCAAGGCACGTGTGTCTGCATCCTTTCCGGCATCCAGATTTCTGGAGCGGGGTGCGGAACGTTCGGCACTGCCTTGCTCCTGTTTTTTGACCAAAGCCTCGGTTGCGCGCACCGACAAGCCATCCTTGACGATCTGTTTCGCAAGTTCCGACGGATTTTCCGCCGTAATCAGTGCCCTGGCGTGCCCCGCAGACAATTTACCTTCAATAACAAGAGTTTGCACATCCAACGGCAAGGACAGAAGCCGCAAAAGATTTGCGATGTGGCTGCGGCTTTTGCCCAGGGCCTCGGCAAGCTTTTCCTGCGTGTGACCAAACCGGTCCATCAACTGCTTGTAGCCGGCGGCCTCTTCCACCGCGTTCAGATCCGCGCGTTGGATGTTTTCGATAATCGCAACTTCCAACACTTCCGTATCATCGAAATCACGTACAATAACCGGGATATCATGCAGCTGCGCCATCTGCGCCGCGCGCCAACGGCGTTCCCCCGCGACGATTTCGTATTCATCGGGCCCCGTCGCGCGAACGATCAACGGCTGAATGATACCTTTTTCCTTGACCGACGCTGCCAGTTCGTCCAACTGCTCGGGCATGAATGTCCGGCGCGGCTGATTGGGGTTGGCTTTCAGCTTTTCAATCGGGACTTTCAGATCCGGTCTGCGTGCATCCGTTGAAATCCGGCCTTCTGATTCAGGATTCACATCCGCCATAAGGGCAGACAACCCCCGCCCCAAACCTCTGGACTTTGCTTTCTTGGCGCTCATGTCGCCCTCCTCGTTCCCGCTCAGGCAGCGGTCTTATTGTTCTTGTGCAAGATCTCACGAGCAAGATGCCGGTAGGCCATGGCCCCAAGCGATCCCGAGTCATATTGCAAAACAGGCAGCGCATATGACGGCGCTTCGCTGACCCGCACATTTCTGGGTATTTTCGTTTTAAAGACCATCTCACCCAGATTGTCACGCGCGTCCTTTTCAACCTGACGGGACAAGTTGTTGCGGTTGTCATACATGGTCAACACAATACCTTCGATTCTCAGATCCGGGTTAGCCGTTTGGCGGACCTCTCGAATCGTGAGCATCAGTTGTGAAAGCCCTTCAAGGGCAAAGAACTCGCTCTGCAGCGGCACCAGCACCGAATGCGAAGCAACCATAGCATTCACGGTCAGCAAGTTTAAGGACGGCGGGCAGTCGATAAGCACAAAATCCAGTTCAAACGCATCTATGGCTGGCTGCCTCAAAGCATCATGCAAAAGATAGCTGCGTTTTTCGTTGGAGATCAGTTCAATATCGGCGGAACTCAGATCAACGGTCGCCGGAACAACGAAAAGACCTTCGATTTCCGTCTCCTGAACGACGGCCTCCAATGGTGCGTCGTCAAGGATCAGATCATAAGTTGTCCAGTCTCGATCTTCGACACCCAAACCCGTAGAAGCGTTCCCCTGCGGGTCAAGGTCAACCACTAGGACCCGACACCCGGATTCAGCCAAACCCGCTGCAAGGTTGATTGCTGTGGTTGTTTTTCCGACCCCGCCCTTCTGATTGGCAACAGCAATTATCCGAGGCCCTGAAGGTCGAGACAAATCAACCACGTGATACTCCATTTATCTTAAGGATAACGGCTTGAGGTTCAGTTAAACTTGTAATCGCCTCAGCTTCGAAATTCCATTCCTCACGTGCGTCGTCCAGCTCTTTTTTCCAATTTGCGCCTTTGGGCAACAACGCTGTCCCGCTGGTGTGTAAATGCCTGTCACAAAAGGACAACAGGGTGCGCAAGTCAGCCAGCGCTCGAGCGGAAATAATGCTTGCAGCCAAAGGATCAACCGATTCAATCCTTTTTGAAATCACCGTACAATTTATGCCGCATTCCCGCGCAACGCTACGTAAGAAAACCGATTTCCGCTGGTCGCTCTCGATCATATTGAATGCGGCGCCTGGGTTTTCTTCCGCAGCGATGATGGCGCAGACCATACCAGGGAATCCGCCTCCGCTTCCAAGGTCCACCCAAGTATCAAACCTGTCAGCGCACCGATAGACTTGCACGGAATCAAGAATATGCCGGTCCCAGATATGCTCCAAACTGTTCTTAGACACGAGGTTGATCTTAGAATTCCAACGCTTCACCAGATCAACATAGGTCACGAGGCGCTCGAATGTTTCACGTGAAACATTCAGGTCTTCAAACTTCGAAAAATCAACCTTCATGCCTGACGAGCTCTTTGATCCCGGCGTAGTTTTGCCAGAACAAGCGTCAGCGCTGCCGGAGTAACGCCCTCGACACGGCTTGCCTGAGCGATATTGGCTGGCTTCGCTTGCGACAGCTTCTGTTTCATCTCCGACGACAGGCCGTCCAAGGCAAAATAGTCGAACTCAAGCGGGATGACATAGGATTCATCCCGCTTCATTGCTTCGACATCCCGCTTTTGTCTGGCAATGTAGTTGGCATACAAGGCGTCCCGCTCGATCTGGAGCCTGATTTTTGGGTCGACGTCCTGCAAATCAGGAACGAGAGGCAACAAATCTTCAAACGAGGTATCAGGGAATGCCAGAATTGCCATCCCATCTCTACGGTTTCCGTCCTGATTAACGTTTATACCGGCAGCGAGAACTTCCTTGGGTGTGTAAGTGCGTTCCGTCAGCTTTAACTTCACACTCTCAAGTTGGTTCATTTTATCTTCGAACTGAATCTTGCGCCCTTCTCCGACGCACCCCAGCTCCAAACCAAGCGGTGTCAACCGTTGATCAGCATTGTCGGCACGCAGAGATAGCCGGAATTCCGCGCGTGACGTGAACATGCGGTAAGGTTCGGCAACTCCTCGAGTTGTCAAATCATCGATCATCACGCCAATATAACTGTCGGATCGCGTAAAATGGATGGGTTCCCGCCCTTGGGTCTCCAACGCCGCATTGAGGCCGGCCACCATGCCCTGAGCCGCGGCTTCCTCATATCCTGTGGTTCCATTTATCTGACCCGCTAGATATAGTCCGGGAACAGCTGGCAAGGACAAAGAAGCGCTCAGGACGCGCGGATCAACATAGTCGTATTCGATCGCATATCCCGGTTGCAGAATCTCTGCATTCTCCAGACCCTTAATCGATCGCACATAGTCCAGCTGAACGTCTTGCGGCAATGACGTCGATATACCGTTCGGATAGATCGTGTGATCATTGACCCCTTCGGGCTCGAGGAAGATTTGATGCGATTCCTTGTCGGCGAAGCGTACGATCTTGTCTTCGATCGAGGGGCAATAACGCGGGCCTACCCCATCGATGTGACCACCATACATGGCAGATTTCGAAAGATTCGCCGCAATGATCTCATGTGTTCGCGCATTTGTATGCGTAATTCCGCAAGAAATCTGGGGCGCGACAACGGTTTTCGACATGAAAGAAAACAGGGTTGGCTCATCGTCGCCGTCCTGCCTTTCAAGATCGGACCAATCAATGCTTCGTCCATCCAGACGCGGCGGTGTGCCGGTTTTCAATCGCCCCATGGGAAGATCGTATCCATCCAACCGCTCGGCCAGCTTGATGGAAGGCCGATCCCCCATTCTCCCACCTGGGCGAGACACGTCACCGATATGGATGACGCCCCTTAGAAACGTACCAGACGTCAGGATAACGGCGCGCGCTGAAATTTCTGATCCATCGGAAAGAACAACACCTGCAACCTTTTCGCCGTTCATCAGGAAATCGACAACCTCTCCGACAACGACGGACAGGTTATCCTGTTTCTCCGTTACCTGTTGCATGGCATGACGATAAAGGGCGCGATCCGCCTGCGCTCTCGGCCCCTGAACGGCGGGCCCTTTTCGACGGTTCAACAAACGAAACTGAATGCCCGCCTGATCCGCCACGCGCCCCATGACGCCATCCAAAGCGTCAATCTCACGCACAAGATGGCCTTTCCCCAAACCGCCAATCGCTGGATTGCAGGACATGACGCCAATGTCCGTTGCAGACAGCGTCACCAACGCCGTTGTAGCGCCCATTCTGGCTGATGCATGAGCGGCCTCGGTTCCGGCATGACCTGCGCCGATGACGATGACATCAAACTTCGAATGTTTCACGTGAAACACTCCTTATTTTCCCAAACAGAAGTTGGAGAAGATTTCATCCAACAGAGTTTCCACGTCTATTCTGCCCACCAGGGATTCAAGGGCGCGAATGGCGGTTCTCAGCTCCTCTGCTGCGATATCATACAGGTCTGGGCCTGATTCCAGAACCGAGATTGCAGATGTAAGTGAGTCCAATGCTCTGGTGATTGCAATGCGGTGTCGTTCCCGAGTTGCAATACCATGGGTAGTGGTTCGCTGGCGCAAAATACACGATATCTGGTCTACTAACGCATCTATTCCCTGGCCTGTTTTCCCTGACACACCCTTTCCCCCGATCCCCCGAAGGTCTGCTTTGGGGAAAACATGTATATCATCTTCCCGCATCTCCACCCCCAGGTCCTTCGGTGTTTCAGACAGGAAAACGCGAAGATCGGCGGCCTCCGCTCTGCTGCGCGCAAGCTCGATACCCAGGTTTTCGACATGATCTTCGGTCTCTCGCAGCCCTGCCGTATCCAGCAAGGTCACCGGTAAACCAGCCAGATCCATTCGAACTTCGATCACATCGCGCGTGGTCCCGGCATATTCCGAAGTAATGGCCGCCTCACGGCCTGCCAAGGCATTCAAAAGGGTGGATTTTCCCGCATTTGGAAGGCCGACGATCGCAACCTCGAACCCTGTACGAATTCGCTCGGCAATCTTGACGCCATCTGCTTCACGATGAAGGTCTGACATGACGCCTTGGACCAACTCGCGCACTTCCGGCGTCACATCGGTTGGAACTTCTTCATCAGCAAAATCGATGACAGCCTCCAACAGGGACGCAGCGCGTATCAAATCCCGACGCCACCGTTCGGCCAATGTGCCCAGCTCGCCCGCCAGAATGGTCTGCGCCTGCTTGCGTTGTGCTTCCGTTTCTGCATCAATTAGATCGGCCAGGCCTTCAACCTGAGTCAGGTCCATCTTGCCGTTTTCCAGCGCTCGGCGTGTGAACTCACCCGGTTCAGCGATGCGCAACCCTTCTGTATCCGACAGGCAGCGCAGAACGGCGTTGACAGAGGCGGTGCTTCCATGAATCTGAAGCTCGGCCACGTCCTCACCGGTAAAACTGGCCGGAGCCTGGAAGGTCAAGACCAATCCGTCGTCCAAACGTGCTCCGCCATGATCAGTCAGAGTACGCAGGACCATGCCACGCTTTGGCAGCGCACCACCCGTCAGGCGCGCTGCTGCTGAATGGGAGTCCGGACCCGAGAGGCGGATGACCGCCACCCCGGCTTTGCCCTGCGCGCTGGCCAAGGCGAATATCGTATCCATTCGAAGGCCTCGCTAGAGTTAAAGACCAGTGTCAGGTGTTCATGGAATCGAAGAATTCGCTGTTTGTCTTTGTCTGCTTCAACTTGGACAACAAGAACTCGATTGCATCGGTCGTGCCCATCGGGTTGAGGATACGCCGCAGAACGAAGGTCTTGGCCAGATCGCCCTTGTCGACCAAAAGATCCTCTTTCCGGGTGCCGGATTTGAGGATGTCGATGGCCGGGAACACTCGCTTGTCCGCGATCTTGCGATCCAGAACGATTTCCGAGTTGCCTGTACCTTTGAATTCTTCAAAGATGACCTCGTCCATCCGGCTGCCGGTATCAATCAGTGCGGTCGCGATGATGGTCAGCGAACCACCCTCTTCAATGTTCCGCGCCGCGCCAAAGAAACGCTTGGGCCGTTGCAGGGCGTTTGCGTCCACACCACCGGTCAGAACTTTACCCGAGGATGGGACCACTGTGTTAAATGCCCTACCAAGTCTTGTGATCGAATCAAGAAGAATAACAACATCTCGTTTATGCTCGACCAAACGCTTGGCTTTTTCGATGACCATTTCCGACACGGCCACGTGGCGCGTCGCGGGTTCATCAAAGGTCGAGGATACCACCTCGCCCTTCACTGAACGCTGCATGTCAGTGACTTCTTCCGGGCGTTCGTCGATCAGCAGGACGATCAGGTAGCATTCCGGGTGGTTGCGCTCGATCGAATGCGCGATATTTTGCAGGATCACCGTCTTACCGGTGCGCGGCGGCGCCACGATCAACGACCGCTGGCCCTTGCCGATCGGCGCGACCAGGTCGATCACGCGGGCGGACTTGTCCTTGATGGTCGGATCCTCGATTTCCATCTTCAGCCGCTCATCCGGATAAAGCGGCGTCAGGTTGTCGAACAGGATCTTGTGCTTGGCCTTTTCCGGGTCTTCGAAGTTGATCTTGGTCACCTTCGTCAGCGCGAAATAACGCTCATTCTCATCCGGGGCTTTGATCTCGCCTTCCACGGTATCCCCTGTCCGCAATGAGTGCTGGCGGATCATCTCGGGTGAGACATAGATGTCATCCGGGCCGGGCAGATAGTTCGCCTCGGGCGAGCGCAGGAAGCCGAAACCGTCCTGAAGCACTTCAAGCACGCCATCGCCACCGACGGTCCAGCCTTCATCTGCGCGTTCGCGCAGGATCTGGAACATCATCTCGCCCTTGCGCATGGTCGAGGCGTTTTCGATCTCCAGCTCTTCGGCCATCGCCAGAAGATCTTTGGGGCTTTTGGCTTTCAGATCAGCAAGATTCAGGGATTCGGTTGTCATGATATATACCTTCACCGCTCACAGCGCGGCACGAAGTGGAATTTCAGTATGGAAGATACGCCGCCCGGACGGGCGTGTTGATCCCTACATAAGCGCAGTGCGGTGCGGAGTCAAACAGGCCCTCAGAACTTCAGAACGACCGCCAGAACGATGGCAACCATCAAAACGGTCGGGACCTCGTTCATCATGCGAAACTGCCGCCCACTGAGCGTGTTTCGCCCTTCCAGGAAATCCTTGCGTCGCGCCATCAACCAGTGATGAAACCATGTCATGCCGATCACGGCGGCGCCCTTGACCCAGGGCCAGCTCCAGTCCCATCCCACGATGCCCGGCGTAAACACCATGATCAAACCACAAACCCAGGCAACGATCATCGCCGGTCTCATGATCACACGCAGCAGCTTTTCTTCCATTTCAAAGAAAATGTCCTGTGCGCCTTCTACGGCCTGTGCCTTTTCGACGTGATAGACAAACAACCTGGGCAGATAGAACAGGCCCGCCATCCACGAAATCACCGCCATGATATGGAGCGATTTCACCCATGGGTACAAAGTGAACAGAAGATTGGTCATTTCGGCTCCGGGCGTTGTTCGGGACCCTCCCTAATAAAAAAATAAGAAAAGAAAAAGGATGATGGTTTTGTAGGGTGAGTAAAATCCGTGGATTACTTTTTTACACAAGTGTTTTCCCCAGGTGGACAGAACACGGATTTTTTCATGTGATTCTGTTGGTGGATATTTTTATCATTTAAAATCAATTATTTATTATCAGTATTCCTTGTTCCACTTGGGGATAACTGGTAGGAGAATTTGGGATATCGGGCTTTTCCAGAGAAACTGACTTATCCTTGTCCGGACGGGATGGGATTTGAGCGACTCGGGGATCTCTGGCGCGAAATCCCCGGGGTTGCGTGTCAACTGGAAAACCATACAAAGCACCCCTGAACTCTCAATGATTTGCACACGGGGTTTTCCACATGTCTGTCCCCATTCTTCTTGCTTCCGGGTCCGCCATTCGCGCGCAGATGCTTGAAAATGCAGGCGTACCGTTTGTGGTTCAAACCGCGCGCGTGGATGAAGAGACGGCCAAACGCGCCCTGCTGGCTGAAAACGCATCTCCACGGGACATTGCCGATACACTCGCAGAAATGAAGGCGCGGAAAGTCAGCGACAAATACCCCGGTGCCATGGTCCTGGGATGTGATCAGGTTCTGGATTTTGACGGTCAACTGATGTCAAAGCCGGAAACCCCCGAACAGGCGTTGGCCCAGCTGAAAGCCATGCGTGGCAAGCGGCATATGCTTTTGTCCGCAGCGGTGATCTATCAGAATGCAGAGCCGGTCTGGCGGCATGTGGGGCAGGTACGATTGCGGATGCGGGCCAGTTCCGACGCCTATCTGAAAGATTACGTCGCGCGAAACTGGGACAGTATCCGCCACGCCGTCGGAGGCTACAAGCTGGAGGAAGAAGGTGTCCGCCTGTTCGCCACCATTGACGGCGACTATTTTAACGTTTTGGGTATGCCCCTGTTGGAGCTGCTCAACTTTCTGGCTGTCAAAGGGGTAATCGATCAATGACGGACTATCGGGTTCCTTTGGCCGGTGTGATTGGACATCCCATTGGTCACTCACGATCCCCCAAACTGCATGGTCATTGGCTGAAGACATACGGTCTCGCCGGTCATTACATCCCGATGGATGTGGCACTCGCCGACCTGGAAACTGTGTTGCGCACCCTGCCCAAGGCGGGTTTTGTCGGCGCCAATGTGACCGTTCCCCACAAGGAAGCCGCCTTGAAGATCGCGGATCATGCGTCTGACCGCGCAACGGTGATAGGTGCGGTGAACACTCTGGTGTTTCGTGAAGATGGCTCGATCCACGCGGATAACACTGACGGGTACGGGTTCATGGAGAATCTTCGCACCGGTGCGCCGGACTGGAATGCAAAGGACGGACCGGCTGTTGTCTTCGGGGCCGGAGGGGCCGCGCGCGCCGTGTTGCAGGCATTATCTGACGCGGGTGTTCCGGAAATCCTGCTGACCAACCGAACCCGCGCCCGTGCGGATCATCTGAAAGAGGAATTCGGTCAACGTATCCACGTGGTGGATTGGGTTCAGGCCGGAAATGTCATCGAAAACGCAGAACTCGTGGTGAACACCACTTCGTTGGGCATGCAGGGCCAACCGGAATTGCGGGTTCCGCTTGACGGGTTGCAGCCCGGTGCCGTGGTGACGGATCTGGTTTATGCGCCATTGAAAACCCGCCTGTTGCAAACCGCTGAACAGGCTGGATGCACCGCAGTCGATGGGCTGGGCATGTTGTTGCATCAGGCAGTGCCCGGTTTTGAACGCTGGTTCGGCGTGCGCCCCGAAGTTGATGCTGATGCACGTGCGGCGGCCATGGCATGAATTTTGCGCTTGGCCTGACCGGTTCCATCGGCATGGGGAAAAGCACAACGGCGCAGATGTTCGTCGAAGAAGGTTGTGCCTTGTGGGATGCGGATGCGGCGGTGCATCGCCTGTATTCCAGGGGGGGCGCGGCCGTTGGCCCCATGGAACGATTGTTTCCGTCGGCCATTCAGGACGGTGCGGTCAACCGGGAGGCGCTGAAACAGATAATTGCCGCCGATCCTGCTACGCTGAAGGCCATCGAAGCCATCGTCCACCCTCTGGTCGCTGCTGACCGCATAGCATTTCGTGAAGCCGCGACAAACGACATCTTGGTGTTCGACATTCCGCTTTTGTTTGAAACGGACGGTGACGTGGCGATGGACGCGGTGGCTTGTGTTTCGATCCCGGCCGACGAGCAAAAGCGGCGTGTCATGGAACGGGGTACAATGACCGAGGCGCAGTTCGAGCAAATCCGAGCCAAGCAGATGCCGAATGAAGAAAAATGCGCGCGGTCGGATTACGTCATCGTGACGGACACTCTGGACCACGCCCGCGCGCAGGTGCAGGATGTGGTCAGGCAAATACGGGCGGGGATGGCAGATGCGTGAAATTGTACTCGACACCGAAACCACGGGTTTCGATCCCGAAAGCGGTGATCGGATCGTGGAAATCGGCGCCGTTGAACTGTGGAACCACGTCGCAACGGGTGAGACGTATCACGTCTATATCAACCCCGAACGTTCGATGCCGGAAGAGGCATTTGGCGTGCATGGCATCGGCCCGGACCTGTTGGAAAACCCACGCCCGCCCGAAAAGGGTGAAGTGACGCTGAAAGACAAACCGGTTTTTGCCAAGATCGGTCACGCTTTTCGCGAATTCGTCGGCGATGCGCGGCTGGTGATCCACAATGCATCTTTCGACATGAAGTTCCTGAATGCCGAACTGAAATGGATGGGTGCCCCGCTCATCCCGATGGAACAGGCGCTGGATACGCTGGCGATTGCGCGCAAACGGTTTCCCGGTTCGCCGGCCTCACTGGATGCGCTTTGCCGTCGCTTCAATATCGACAACTCGAACCGTGTACTGCACGGCGCGTTGCTCGACTCTGAAATCCTGGCCGAGGTTTATCTTGAGCTGATCGGAGGACGACAGCCCGATTTTGGACTGTCAACATCTGCATCATCCGTGGCAGGCGGCGGCGATGATTGGCGACCGGCACCACGAGCAACGCCACTGCCGTCTCGTATTACCGAGGATGAACGCGCGGCACATGATGCATTCATAGAAAAACTGGGCGACAATGCCCTATGGACCCGCACCTGACCCTGTCAGGCACGGGCCAAACCCTCAGGCATCTGTCTTCTGGGACTGTTCGGCCTGACGACGCATCAGTTCGTTGCGGTACAGGGCGACGAAATCGATATTGTCCAGATTCACCGGTGGGAAACCGCCGTCGCGGGTGATGTCGCTGACGATGCGGCGCAGGAACGGGAACAGCATCCGCGGGCATTCGATCATCAGGAACGGGTGCAACTGGTCTTCCGGCACACCTTCCACGTGGAACAGGCCGCAATAGTCCAGTTCACACAGGAACAGAACATCTTCCAAGCCTTTGGCTTTGGATGTCAGGTTCAGCTTGATCGACACTTCGAACTGGTGGTCAGCCGGGCGCTTCTTGGCGTCAAGATTCACCTGAACCGCGATTTCGGGCTGTACGTCACCGGAAACACCCTTCTGGGCCATCACGTTCTCAAAGGACATGTCGCGGATGAACTGCCCCAGAACACGCATCTGAACTTGCGGGGCGGCTTTGGCCGCAGTGTTTTCTGCAGCTTTTTCTTCGGCCATGGATCTACTCCAAAAATGAAATTCGCCACTGCTTATCAAGTTGGGCGCGGCACCTCAATGCCGGTGGGGGCCTTCCACCCATTTAGACGGCTTTGACGGATCATTTTTCGGGCGGACCTCGGTAAAGTCACCATCTATGATGTCACCCTGATCGAACGGATTTCCCCGAGACTGAAAATCGGGGCCTTGGCCCATCTGAAACTGGGTAACGGTGACTTTCGATCTGAGATACCTGAAAACCGCAACCCGCACGCCGGGAACAAGCAACGCAAATCCAATGGCATCAGTAAAGAATCCCGGTGTAAGCAACAAAGCGCCCGACAACAGGATCATCGCACCATGAGCCAGCGGCTCGGTCGGGTCGTCCAGTTCGGCAAACGACCGTTGCAGGTTTCCCAACGCCATGCGACCTTGTGTCCGCACCAAAACAGTGCCCAAAACCGCCGTCAGCACTACGATGGCAAGGGTTGGCCACAAGCCGATCAACCCGCCAACCTGAATAAACAGCGCGATCTCGATGATGGGCACCAACAAAAATGCCAAGAACAGATACATTTGCGTTATCCTTTCCCTTAGGCCGGGCTGTGGACTTGCCACCTACGGTCACCTACATAGTGGCATGAGGCCGCGTATACAAAGCCGCGGTTCTGAAAAGAGGATGAAATGAACGAACCCATGATCCAGTTGCTGGTCCTGGCCGGAATTGCCGTTTTCCTGATCCTGCGCCTCAAGAGCGTGTTGGGCACGCGTGAAGGTTTTGAGAAACCGCCTGTGCAGCAGCAGCCCGAAGCGCATAAGTCGCGCCGCGATTTCGAAGTGATCGAAGGCGGCCCGGATCATGACATCACAGACCATGTCCCGGAAGACAGCGAGCTGGCACAGACGCTGGCGGCGATGAAACGCGTTGAACCCGGTTTTTCCGTCACCGAGTTTGTTCAGGGTGCGCGCGGTGCCTATGAAATGATCGTGATGGGGTTTGAGAAGGGAAACCTGGACGAGATCCAGCCATTCCTGTCGGAAGAAGTTTTTGAATCCTTCGTTGCGGGCGTCGCCGCACGAGAAGATCAGGGCCTGACGATCGAGGCCGAGTTCATCGGCGTCCGAGAGACGACCCTGACGGATGTGAAATTCGACAAGGATACCAATCAGGCCGAGATCACCATGAAATTCGTGGGTGAACTGACATCGGTCGTGCGGGATCGCGGTGGCGATATCGTCGAAGGCAGCCCCAACACCGTGAAACGCCAAAAGGACAGCTGGACCTTTGCCCGTGTGATGGGCAAGGACGATCCGAACTGGCTGCTTGTTGCCACGGACGCATGATTGCCACGCTCCGGTCGCTTTTACTGGTGGGTGCAATGACCACTGCCAGCGCTGCCGGGGCCGAGGCAACGCGATCCATTCTGTCGTTCGATGATCTGCGTGGCTGGGCCGAGGATGACCACGGTGCAGCCCTGTCAGTTTTTCTGAACACCTGCGGGGATCTGAAGGATCCCGATTGGCGGGCCCTGTGCGGTGTGGCAAGAACCTATGATGCCGAAGCGGCACGGTCGTTCTTTGAGCTCTTTTTTCGACCTGTTCTGGTCGAGGATGGTGAGGATGCCCTGTTCACGGGGTATTTCGAACCCGAACTTGATGGTGCGCGTACCCGGACGGATCGTTTCAAGTATCCCATCTACAAAATGCCGCCCGAGGCCCGCGCTGAGGGGCCCTGGCTGAGCCGGCGAGAAATCCTGACCAGTGATGTCATGCAGGGCCGCGGGCTTGAGATTGCCTGGGTCGATGACCCCGTAGAGTTGTTTTTTCTGCAAATCCAGGGTTCGGGCCGCGTTCGATTGCCGGATGGCGGCGCTTTGCGCGTCGGGTATGGCGGTGCGAACGGGCATCCCTACAGGTCAATTGGCGTGGAACTGGTGCGGCGCGGCATTCTTGGCGCGCATGAGGTCAGCGCCCAGATGATCCGCGCCTGGGTGCGCAAGAACCCCGAGGCTGGCGCGGAATTGCTGTTCCACAACCCATCATACGTGTTTTTCCGCGAAGTTTCACGTGTCGCGCCCGAGCTTGGGCCGTTGGGCGCCATGAACCGATCTGTCACGACGATGCGCAGCATTGCGGCTGATCCCGCCTATACCCCATTGGGTGCGCCGGTGTGGGTGGAAAAGGACGGCAAGGAACCGATCCGCCGCCTGATGATCGCGCAGGATACAGGTGCGGCCATCAAAGGCGCGCAGCGGGCCGATATCTTTTTCGGAACGGGGGACGAAGCCGGTCAGGCCGCGGGCAAGCTGAAGGATCCCGGTCGGATGGTGCTGTTGCTGCCCATCCAGCGTGCCTATGCCCTGCTGCCGGATGAATTCTGATGACCCGGCGCAAACTGACAAGCGAAGAGATCGAGCTGTGGCGCAAGGTCGCCAAACAGGCCGAGAGGCTGCACCCGGAAATCCCGCAGACGATCCATCCGACCTCTTTGCCGAAACCCAAGCCCAAGAAAACCCCGAAACCCCGTTTTCAGGCATTCGAACTTGGACAGGCCCATCAGTCGAAACCGAACGACCTGAAGCCTACGGTGACGGATGCGTTGCGCAATGCACCGGTTCAGATGGACAACAAGGCCTTTGGCCGGATGAAGCGCGGCAAGCTGAAACCCGAAGGCAAGCTGGATCTGCACGGTATGCGGGTGGCTTCGGCCCATCCCGCGCTGATCCGATTCATCCTGAGCGCGCAAGCACAGGGTAAGCGTCTGGTTTTGGTCGTGACCGGCAAAGGCAAGGATCGGGACGAGCCCGGTCCGATTCCGACGCCGCGTGGTGTTCTGCGAAATCAGGTTCCTCACTGGTTGTCGATCCCACCGCTGGCCCAGGCGGTGTTGCAGGTCACGCCGGCTCATATAAGCCACGGCGGAGACGGGGCGTATTACGTGTATCTCAGGCGGGTGCGTTAAAGGTCGCGACGGGCGCGGGAAATACCGACCCAAACAAGGCTGCATACCAGCACGAAGAACAGGCCAATCCAAAAAAACTGAATGCTCAGCGGGATACCAAGGTCAATCAGAACGCCGGTCAGACCGGGGCCGATGGCTGACCCCAGTACCATGACAGCCGCAGCCATCGCCTTGATGGCCCCGATATGCCGGGTCCCATAGAATTCTGCCCAGAACGCGCTGGGCAACGTGCTGTTCGCTCCGACCGTCAGGCCAAGAAACACCAACCCAATCGTCGCGCCGCTGATTGATTCAGTCATGCCCAAAACCACAAACCCAACCGCCATCGGAAGCTGATAGAATGGCATGATGCGCGCAGTGCCCCATTTGTCCAATGCCCAGCCCGCAGCAAACATCGACAGCAGTGATACTCCGGTAAAGATCGGGAACAGAGCGACCAGTTGGATATGCTGCCAGCCTTTGACCTCGGCGAAATAGACCTGATGGAAGAAAAACGCGGTTATGAATGCCGATGGCGCAAGCACGGCGGGCACCATGAACCAGAACAAGGGGTTAAACAGCGCGTCGCGACGGCTCCAGTGGCGACCCTGCATCCCAATGGCAGAGGATTCGCTGGCAAGGCTTTGCGGTGTTCGTTCCTCCCGCAACAGCCGCATCAACACAGGAATTCCCAAGGCAGTCATCCCTGCCGCGACGACCCACAGCCAACGCCAGTCCAGGTAAACCATGGCCGCAACGAAGATCAGGGGCAGCAGGGCCTCACCGATGGCATAGCCGATGGATGCAATGGAAAGCGCCTTGCCCCGCGTGACCGTAAACCACCGCGCCATGGCGACCGCGGCCAGATGTGTGCTCATCCCCTGACCCAGCAGGCGCAACAGAAAAATCACCACCGGCAACAGCAGAAGCCAGGTATTCAGCGCCATGGCAAGGGCGGCCAGGGCCAACCCAGCCAGAACCGCCGGACCCAGCACCCGGACGCGAAAGATGTCCGTCAGCCCTCCGGCCCAGATCATCACGATGGCCGACAGGGTTGTGCCCAATGTATATAGCCCACCCCACGCACCGTGGCCGAGGCCGAATTCCGCGCGGATTTCACCGGCAAAGATCGAGATGAAGAATGTCTGCCCGAAGCTGGATAAAAACGTCAGAAGAACGCCGGCGCCAAGCCAGGTGGCATTGTCCAGAAGATACCGACGCAGCTTGAACCGCGTCACGGAGTGGTAACCTGTGCCTGCCCAGTTTCCGTCAGAACAATTTCAGTGGCCCCGTCTGGATTGCGCTCGTTGGGTGGCACCAGAATATCAATGGTCGGTCGATCTTCCCGCCCGAAGGTATTGTTGACACGCCGCAACGAGTTGAGGATCGACAATAAAGCCGGAGAGGTCGCGGCAACGAAATGCGAGGATGCCGCGTCACTGTTGAAAGCAGTCGTGTCGATCACGCTGATCGGGAATTCCTCGAGCGAGTCAACCGAACTGATGTTCCCCAACCGCTGGCCCTCATCCGTGCCACGCAAGCGGCCCGAGATGTTCAGGATCTTGTCCTTTTGCGACACCATTACGATGAACGGATCGGGGGGGTTGTCGATACGTTTCATCTGCGAGCGAAACAGATCAAGATCAAGATCAGGCGAGATCAGAACGACCCCTTCGATGTTTCGCTTGGCCCAGCCGGGTTCCTGCAATTCGGTTTGCCGCATCATCTCCATCGTCAACGCACCGCCCATGGAATGCGCGACCAGAATAACGCGTTTGACACCCATGGCTTTCAGTTCGCGGATGGTCTGTTCCAACCCGTCGCGGGCGAACAGCATACTGTCCAGATCATAGGCGTATCCATAGCCCGTCGCGCGGCTGGGCCAGGAATACACCAGCGTTGATCCGGGGAGGCCGATGTCATGTGTTAGCTGCGCCGCGCGGAAGATCGTTTCGGTCTGAGTCGAATTGTAGCCGTGCACAAAGATAGTGACGTCATCCTGTCCTCGCAGGTGTTTGCGCAGCCCCTGCGGTCCATCCAACTCGGTCACGTCTGCCAGAACGAATTCTTTCCGCGGATTCGGGTTCGCGTAGGAGAAGCGGAGCGTACCCGGAGTATGCGTGGGTGGAATAGAAACCGTCGTTTCCAGGAACCTGAGCGTTTCGCCGCGTCGGAATCCATAGGATCCATCAGCCTCACGCGCGCGGGTCGTGCTTGCGAAGATGGTTTCAGGTGTTCCGATGTTCACGGCACCGGGCACGACCTCGGACACCGTCCGGTCGACACAGGCGTTGAGCGAAAGGGATATGAACAGAATGACGAAGTATCGCAGCACGGGCCAGACCTCGGGGTGACTTGTGCACACGCTAGCCTATTCCTGCGCGACGTCCAGCATGGCAAGACCAAAACAACGGCAAAAAACGGCTGGCCGTGTTACAAAACGTAACGGCTCAGATCAGAGGACTTGGTCAATTCACCAAGATTGTCGCTGACGAACTGTGCATCAACGGTGATCTCTGAACCGGCTTTGTCCGGTGCAGCGAAAGACAGTTCTTCGAAAACCCGCTCCATGACGGTATAGAGCCGCCGCGCGCCGATGTTTTCGATGCTCTGGTTCACGTCAGCCGCAATCTTCGCCAACGCCGCGATGCCGTCCTCGGTAAAGCTGACGGTCACGTCCTCGGTGCCCATCAACGCCGTGTATTGCAAGGTCAGGGCATTGTCGGTTTCGGTCAGGATGCGCACGAAGTCTTCTTCGGTCAGGGCGCGCAGTTCGACGCGGATCGGCAGGCGCCCTTGCAATTCCGGCAACAGATCCGACGGTTTGGCGATATGAAACGCACCCGAGGCGATGAACAGGATATGATCCGTTTTGACCGGGCCATGCTTGGTGCTGACGGTGGTTCCCTCGATCAAGGGCAGAAGGTCGCGCTGCACGCCTTCGCGGCTGACATCGCCGCCGCGTGCGTCAGAGCGGGCGCAGACCTTGTCGATCTCATCCAGAAATACGATGCCATTCTGTTCGACGGAGTCCAGCGCGGTTCGGGTGACGGTTTCATCATCCAGCAGCTTGTCGGCCTCTTCCCCGATCAGCGCATCATAGCTTTCGGCGACGGTCATGCGTTTCTTTACCGTCCGTCCGCCAAAGGCCTTGCCGAAAATGTCGCCCAGATTCATCATGCCCATCTGACCGCCCGGCTGCCCCGGAATGTCGAACATCGGCATCGGGTTCGAGGTGTCGGACAGTTCCAGTTCGATCACCGTGTCGTCCAGTTCGCCGGCTTTCAGCTTTTTGCGGAACATCTCGCGCGTGCCTTCGCGCGCATCCGCGCCTGCTATGGCTTCGATCACCCGATCTTCGGCAGCCTGATGTGCCTTGGCCTTGACGTCTTCGCGCATGAACTCGCGGGTTTGCAGGATGGCCGCATCTGCCAGATCGCGCACGATCTGTTCCACATCACGACCGACATATCCGACCTCGGTGAACTTGGTGGCCTCGACCTTGATAAACGGTGCGCGGGCCAGTTTGGCCAGACGGCGACTGATTTCGGTCTTGCCGACGCCGGTGGGGCCGATCATCAGGATGTTCTTGGGATAGACTTCTTCCCGGATGTCGTCCGGCAATTGCTTGCGGCGCCAGCGATTGCGCAGGGCGACGGCCACGGCGCGCTTGGCGTCCTTCTGCCCGATGATGAAGCGATCCAGTTCCGAGACAATCTCGCGCGGGGTCAGGTCGGTCAAAGGGCAGTCCTTTCGGTCGGCATTTGTGTCATGCGGCTTAGGTAATCACCGCGCGGGCGAAAACAACCAAGCCTGTATTCATGGCCGCGTTGGTTAGCAATGCCGGCTCAGGTTTGCAAATGCTTTGCTTGGGGAATGCGCGAACCCTCTGCTACAGTGATTTCAAGGGTTTGAGGGTCAGGAGCGTAAGACATGACAAATATTGCCAAGATTACCCTTCTGTTTGTGGTGTTTGTGGATCTGATCGGACAGGGGCTGGTCTTTCCGATCATCAACTCGCTGATCATGGAAACGAAATCCGGGTTTCTGCCCGAAAACACGCCCGAGGGGCGCAGGCATTTCTATTACGGCCTCGTGATCGGGTGCTTTTTCCTGTCCTGGTTTTTGGGCGTTGTCTATGTTTCGAAAGTATCGGATTCGATCGGGCGCAAGAACGCTTTGCTGGTGTGCCTGGGCGGTGCTCTGGCCGGGTATGCCCTGACCATTGCCGCGCTTTATCTCAACAGCCTTCTTCTGCTGATCGTCGGGCGTTCGATCACCGGATTTACTGCGGGCAACCAACCCATTGCGCAAGCGGCGATGATCGACGGCAGCACCGACGCGACAGACCGGGACCGGAACATGGGTTATATCGTGACGGGCGTCAGCTTTGGCCTTGTGGGCGGGCCGATCATCGGCGCGGTCTTGTCTGACGCCGCCCTGCTGGGCGGTTTCGCCACGCTGAGAACGCCTTTTTACGGCGCATTTGTCCTTGTGCTGATTGCAATCTTTCTGGTCCTGTTTTTCTTCCAGGATACCCGAACGGATCGCGCGCCCTTTGTCTTCCGTCCCCGTGACATAACAGACAGCCTGATGGCGGTGCGTGGTCATCCGATGGTGTTGAAGATCCTGCCGGTCTATTCGTTCTTCATGATCGCCAATGTCACCTTCTACGTCTTTGTCGACAATTTCCTGACCAGCGCCTTCGGATACGGAGTCATCGGCGGCAGTATGGCGATGGTTGTCATCGGTGTGGCGCTGGCCTTCTCCAGCACGTTCCTGGTGAAACCCGCGCAAGAGAAATTCAGCAAACATGCGATAATCCACACGTCACTCATCGTCATGGTGATCTGCGGTTTCGCGTTCGCCTTCAGCCCAAGCGGCGTGTTCAGTTATGTGCCGGTCTTTTTCTTCTATTTCCTGTTCGGAATCGCCTACCCCACCATGCTTGGGCTGTTCTCTTCCAGCGTCAGCGAAGCGGATCAGGGCTGGGTCATGGGTGTGACCACTGCCGTGTTCTGCCTTGCGGGCGGGATCATGTCGCTGATCGGGGGCGGATTGATGAGCATCGATATCCGCGTGCCCTACTACATCGTGATCATCGCAGCGATCATTGGCCTGATCGGCATGCATCGCCGCTGGAAAGGCAAGGAGATCTCGGCGCTGTTAGCCTGAGATCGTCTCAACCGTCAGATTACCATTGGTATAGACACAGATATCGGCCGCGATGGCCATTGCCTGACGCACGACCTCTTCCGCCGACTTGTCACTGTCCATCATCGCGCGGGCAGCGGCCAGGGCAAAATTGCCCCCGGACCCGATGGCAGCCACGTTGTGTTCAGGTTCCAGCACGTCACCCGCCCCGGTGATCACGAACATGTCCTTGCCGTCCGTGACGATCAGCATCGCCTCGAGCTTTTGCAGGTATTTGTCGGTACGCCAGTCTTTGGCCAATTCCACAGAAGCACGGGCAAGTTGGCCCGGTGTCGCCTCGAGCTTGGCCTCCAGCCGCTCCAGCAACGTGAAGGCATCGGCCGTCGAACCGGCAAAGCCAGCGACAACTTCGGACCCTCCGGGGGACAGGCGGCGCACCTTGCGCGCCGTGCCCTTGATCACGGTCTGACCCAGGCTGACCTGCCCATCACCGGCTATGACGATCTGACCGCCCTTCTTGACGCCAATGATCGTCGTGCCGTGCCAACCGGGAAAGTCGTTGTCTGCCATGATCGTCTCCGTTTTCGCTGGCGGTATATATGGGCTGGGTCGCAGGTTGGCGCAACCCGTTCTTCAATTGCCCAAAAGATATGCAAAAAACGCAATCCGGGGTTACCGGACCAGCAATTGTGAGTCCGGGCCCGTGGGACTACATGAGGCTCACAACCGACAACGGGTCGGCTGTTTCATCACAAAGGACTGCGCACATGGCAACCACAGCTAACATTCATGCGCCGCTCGGAGCAGCTACCATCCTGCACGTAGTGGACGCGTTCACCAATGTCTTCAACACCGTTGTCGAATGGAAAGAATCCCGCAAAACCCGCAAACTCCTGTCGGAACTCAGCGACGCTCAGCTGGACGATATCGGTCTGAGCCGCGCAGATATCGCCGATATCTGATCGTTCCAACAGACCGCCCAATCGAGACAGCCGCCCGGTTTTCCGAGCGGCTTTTTCTTTGTTCAGCTTCGAACGTATTTTCCGGAAAGACCGGGCAGAAAAGCCTCGATCGCCGCGGTTGCAACCACGTGCCGCGTACCCGCTTCTTCATCGACAACCTCAAGCCCACCTTTGACTGCGCGAACCTCGGCCCTGCCCCGCGGCAGGTCAGAAGCTACCAGGCCGCAATCTACCTGTTCAGGATCCTGCACGCCGATCGTGACGCTGACCCGCATTTCGGAATGATCAATCCCCAGTTTCGAAAACAACGTGATGGATGAATGGTGCAAGGCATCCTGCACCGCGCGGCGGGCTGCCTTGGTATAGTCCTGGCCGTACAGGTCGTTACCCGTTCCCATCTCCAGAATGATGCGTTTTTCACTCATTGTGCGGGCTCCATGTCGAAGGAAACGATCAGGGCGGCGTTGGCAATGACCGTGTGTCCGTCACCGTGGGGCTTTGCGATGTCCAGCCCGCCTTTGGTGACAGTGATGTTTGGCTGACCGTAGGGGAAGACAGCCTTCAGCGCGTCGATGTCCACCTGATCCGGTTGCTGAACCCCAATTTCGGCATCAATGATCATCGCCCCTTTCGGGAACCCGAACAGCTCCGCCATGTTGACAGAGTTATGCCAAAGCGCATCCTTGATCGCCCGCAGTGACGCCTGGGTATAGTCCATCCGGCGCAGGGACGTGCCCATTCCGAATTCCACAAGGACTCGTGTTTTTGCCATAGGATTCCCCGATTTCTTCAATAAAAAAGGCGCCCCGATCTGAGGCGCCTTCGAGATAATCTGTTAGGACCAGATCAGATGGATTCGTCGATCCAGCTTTGCAGGGCGGCTTTGGGGGCCGCGCCCGCGCGGTTCGAAACAACCTGACCGTCCTTGAAGATGAACAGCGCCGGAATGCCGCGCACGCCCATCGCGGCCGCCGCGTTTGGGTTGCTGTCCACATCGACCTTGGCGATCTTTACCTTGTCGCCATACTCGGCTGCCAGTTCTTCCAGCGCGGGGCCAATTTGCTTGCAGGGGCCACACCATTCGGCCCAGAAATCCACGACCACGGGAACGGTCGAATTCTTGACTTCGGCGTCAAAGGTGTCGTCGGTAACGGCTACGGTCGACATATTCTGTCTCCTGAATGGGGTAAACTTGGGAACAGAACGTAGGTGCCACTTCGGGTAAGGTCAAGATATCTGGGTGCGGGCCAGTGTATCTGTCACAAGATCGTGTGGCAACCACATCAGGCGTGCCGTGCGAGTCCACAGAATGGCGGTTCGAATGCTGCGGCCCGGATAGATCTGAGCCAGCGCATAAGCATATGCCCCCATCTGTCGCAACAGCCCTTCGGGGCACTCTTCCGCGCGCTTCGGAACGATGGCATTTGATTTGAAATCAATCACATGCACTTCGGTATCCGATACGATCAGACGGTCGACAACCCCATGCATCCGCTGTCCGTTCAGATCGGCAGTTATTGGCACTTCGGCAAGCGTGCCAGGCGCGAATACGGGCTGTAGGTTTTCCGCTGTCAGTACACATGCAGCTTCGTTCAAAATCTCTTGCCGGTCCGTTTCCTGCATATCGGGTAGCAACCGGGCGCAAAGCTTTGGCCAGAGGTCTTTCTCTGCCACGGGAAGGTGTTCCAGCAGAAGGTGGAGGTAGGTTCCACGCAGTTTGGCCGTCTCTTCATCCAGGCCGGCATCACCGGGTAATGCCTTTGGGCCGCCCAGGTCCGAAGGGCTGAACGCGCTTGCAGGCGCAACCGGGTCCGGAGCCGGATGGTGAAACATGTCCGGCAAATCGACTGGCCCAACGTCAGTGTTCGGTTGATCGACCAAGGGCAGCGCGTCCCAATCCCCGTGGGACAGGCGGCGGATATCGGAACCCGGCACCTGCGCGGCCCCGGCCCGATCCATTGCCGCCTCGACCATCTGATACCAGCTGTTGCCGTCTTTCCCCAAATCGCCTGCCGCCGCTACGATCAACCACTTTTCCGCCCGTGTCAGAGCCACATACAGCAACCGAAGCCGTTCGTTTTCCTCGCGGCTGCGCGCCTCTTCCCGCGCCTGCGAGATCAGGTTTGGTGATGCGTCCGCCGACACTTTCCACAACGGCGTGCCGCTGGCCAGCATGATCTCGGCGTCACGCGGAGGCTGGCGTTTGCCGGTGTCCGGCAGGATGACGATCGGCGCCTCCAACCCTTTTGAGCCATGAACGGTCATCACCCGGATCCTGTTGCCGACGCCGCTCATCTGTCGTTTGATTTCCAGATCGTCGGTCTGCATCCAGACCAGAAACCCCGTCAGGCTGGGGATATCCGTTCGCTCATAGGCCAGTGCCTGGGACAACAGCGCGTTGATGCCATCTTCGGCTTCTGCCCCCAACCGCCCCAACAGCTTGCGCCGCCCGTCATGGCGGGTCAGGATACGTTCGATCAGATCATAGGGGCGCAAAAAGTCGATCTGGCTGCGCAGTTCATTCAGCACGGACAGTGTTTCCGGAAACTCTTCGGCGCGGTTGCGCAGTGCGGCCCAAAGGAACTGTTCCTTCCGACGGTGCGCCAGATCGAAAAGCTGCTGTTCGGACCAACCGAACAAGGGGGATTTGAGAACCGTCGCCAGGGACAGGCTGTCTTCGGGCGTGGCCAGAAAGCTGAGCAAGGCCGCAAGATCCTTGACCGCCAGTTCAGCGCCCACTTTCAGCCGATCTGCTCCGGCGATAGGCAGGTGCAGCGCCTTGCAGGCACGGATGATCTCGGCAAACAGGTCCGAGCGGCGTTGCACAAGGATCAGAAAATCCCCCGGCTGCACTTTTCGACGAACGAATTGGCCGGATTTGTCATCTTCCGGGATCGTCTCGCCCCGTTCGATCATGTCTTTGATCGACTGTGCGACATTCTCGGCCAGAATGACGGTGTGATGCCGTGCGCCGGGACGATCGACCGGATCGGTCCAATCCCCGACTTCGGCATCCGCTACTTTTTCGACAACGGGCCAAAGATCAACACGACCCGGCAGATCGGCCTTGAAAGCACGGTGCAGACTGTCCTTGTGAAACCCCGCACCAGAGCGGTTTTCAAACAGGATATCGACCAGAGTCAGGATCGCGCTGGAGGATCGGAACGAGTATTCCAACGTCGAATCCCACAGTTTAGAGCCTGATTCAGCCAATTTCCGGCCAAACTCTTCCTGCATTCTGTCAAAGGCCTGTGGATCGGCGCCCTGAAAGGAATAGATCGATTGTTTCTTGTCGCCGACGACGAATATCGTGCGCTCGACCCCGGATCGGGCCCCTTCCCCGCTGGTGAATTCCTGTGCCAGTTTCTCGATCACGTCCCATTGATCGGGGCTGGTGTCTTGCGCTTCGTCCACAAGAATATGATCGATGCCACCGTCCAGTCGGTACAGCACCCATTCGGCCACTGCTGGATCGTTCAACACCTGCCGTGCGCGCAGGATCAGGTCGTCGAAATCCAGCCAGCCGCGCAACTGCTTGCGCCGTTCATATTCCGGCAGGAAGGCTGCGGCAAAGCGGTGCAGAACCGCGGTTTTCTGCGCTGCGACCAGCGCCAGGCGTTGTTCACGCGCGGTTTCGATCCGCTGCATGAAGGCCTCGATCTGCGGCATCCGGTCGGCCAGCGCACCTTCGCGCAGGGGTTTGGTGGGAAAAGCGTTGAGTTTGGCTGTGAAGGGTTCCTTTGCGCCCTTCCCCGTCAGAAACACGCTTTCCAACATGGGTAGATGTATCAATCTGGCTTCGTTGAACGCGGCCAGTTTTGCGGCGGCCTTGGCATTGTTGCCTCCGCTTTCGGTCAAAGCGGGCAGTATGGACTGGATGAGTTCGACTTCGCCACCAAGAAAAACCCGCGCAAGCAGCGCTGTTTCGTCAAAGCCGGCGGGCAGATCGAAGCGTTGCAGCAGATCGGACCATTCGAGCGGCTGCGCAAAAAGACTGCGTTTTTGCGTGATCGCAGCGGTCAGTTTATCAAACCCCGTGTCCGTGACGAACCGGGCCACATCTTCAATCAACCCGGCCTGCGGGCCTGCGGCGAAATCTTCGACAATTTCCTCTCGCAACAAGGCTGCTGCGCGGTCTTCCATTTCGGTGAACTGCGGGCTAACGCCAGCCTCCAGCGGAAAGCGTCGCAACAATGACGCGCAGAACGAGTGGATGGTCTGGATTTTCAGACCACCCGGCGTTTCGATGGCGCGGGCAAACAGGGTGCGTGCTTGCGCCAACCGGTCCAAACCGATTTCGCCGGGCACACCCAGATCGGTCAGCTCCTCCAACAAGGGGGTATCATCCAGCATGGCCCATTCGCCAAGGCGCTTGAACAACCTGTTCTGCATCTCGCTGGCGGCGGCCTTGGTGTAGGTCAGGCACAGAATATGCTGAGGCTGGACCCCGCCCAGCAGCAGACGCGCCACACGGTCGGTCAGAACCCGGGTTTTGCCGGACCCGGCATTGGCCGCCAGCCAGGTCGAGGCATCGGGGCGCGCGGCCTGTACCTGCCGTTCAGTTGCGTCGTTGCGCGGGCTCATGTCAGATCCTCGGGGTAGGTTTCCGCTGTCCGGTCCCATTCGCCGAACCGCGCCAGGTGATCATAATCACCGATATCTGAATCCTTGTGCAGCATACGACGGGACGAAAACCCCTGATCAGGCTCTAAATAAGCGGAAATCAACTCTTTCAGCTCGGCAAGAACCTTGTCGGTCGGTTCTTTGTCCAAAGGCGCCGCAACCTCCTTATAGCTGCCACCCATACCGATGAAGATGGCTTGGGCCACGCTTGTCGGGTCAAGGCCCTCAATCCCGCCCTGCTCGGCTATGGCCACCTCGATCAGCAACTGCTTGTCAAATTTGGATTGCTGGCTTTCCGTCGGTGGTGCGCCGGTTTTATAGTCGATGATGCGCAACGCGCCCCGGCTGTTGCAATCGATTCTGTCCGCGCGCCCGACAATGGTGAAATCCAGGGGGCGCAGCGCCAGTTTCATCGCTGCCTCAAATGCCACGGGGCCACCATCCTTCCGGCGCGCGAGCTCTGCCCCAAGGAAATCATCCGCGATCCGCTCAAGCCGGGCCAGCCACAGTTTGCGGGCCGTCGGCCAGGCGACGTGTTGATCCAACAGAGCATGCGCCCGTTTCAGGAAATTGTCCCGCGTCAGCAAAGCGCTGTCGAGGACGCTGTCCTTGATGAAATGCTCGAGGATTTCGTGAATCACAATTCCTCTCAGCAAGGCATCGGGGGCCTGTACAAGCGGATCTAGCGGTTTCAGCCGAAGCACATGTTTGGCGTAAATCGCGTATGGATCGCGGATCAGCCTCTTTATCTCGGTCACAGACAGACGGCGCGGACGCGCGGCGGCCGGTGGGCGCGGAGAAGGACGCGGTGCGGGGTCGATCCGCGGCGCATCTTCCAGTGCCTCGGACCAGTTCAACCATTTTTCGCCATGAGCGCGCATTTTGGTCAGAGCTTCGGGGCCACCCTGACCCGACAAACCCTGCAACAGGTTGGTCAGTCGGTTCAGCCAGCGCGACGGAACCGTCTCGGCATCATCCGAGCGGGTCGCGCGGGTCAACCACACTTCGGGTGCGCCGATGGCCTGCTGGAAGTCATGCGCAGACAGGCCGATCCGGCGTTCGGGCAGCAACAAGCCGGCTTCGTCACGCATCTGCCGGTTCAACCAGGGATCGGGTGTTGGCGCCTCTGGCCAACTTCCTTCATTCAACCCGCCAAGGATCAGCAGGTCGGCGCCCTGCACCCGTGCCTCGAGCGTGCCCCAGATCATGATGTGCGGATGCGGCGCATCCCGGTCACGAACCTCTTCACCCGCAAGCAGAGCGCCCAGCAGATCGGCAAAGTCATGGGCTGTCATCAGGCCGCCATGCTGCGCCTCTGCGCTGAGAGAATTCAGCACCCCCAGCGCCTTTTGGCCTGCGTTTTTGTCCCACAGAGTGCCCGTTTCACCCGTGCTGCCGGCCGAGATCGCCTCGGCCAGTTTCATCAAACGCTCCACCCAGTCCGCGAGGTGCAGTTCACTGGTGACCTGCTGGTCGCAGAAATGCTGCACGACCCATTTCACCCAGCTTTCCTGGGCCTCTTTGCGCACTGCAAAAGCCGCAAGGCTTGCACTGTCAGGAAAGGGCGGGCCGTGACGGCGCAGGTCAAGTTCCAGGTCACGCGTGTGCAGCAAATGAATTCCGCGGTCACCGCCATCATGACATAGCGGGTGCTTCAAAAGGGTCAGCAGCGCCTCGCCTTCCAGACGGCGTGTGAACAGGTTGGCCACATGGCGCAGAAAACGTCCCGGCGGGGAAAGTTGCAGCGGCAGGCCCGCACTGTCGTCCGGCACGATGTTCCACCGATCCAGCGCGGCGCTGACCTGGCGGGTCAACATGCGATCCGGCGTGATCAGAGCGGCGGTCTGTCCTGTTTCCGCCGCCTGCCGCAGGCGCAGGGCGATGGCCAATGCCTCGGCGCGAGGCGATTGAGCCTCGACCAGCGTCAGACCGTCGGTTGCGCCTTTTATATCGGACAGTCTGGGGCCTTCGGTCATCCAGGCGTCAGTGACGGGTGCCGGACGTAAAGCTAGGGATATCAATCTGTTACGCGAGGGTGAGGGGGCTGATAAGTCCGTCCATGGGGTGATCTGACCCGGTGCAAGTTCCAGCGCGCGCATCAACTTGCGGAAACGGTATTGTGGGTGATCTTCAGACGTCAACGCATCATCCAGCCCCTGCCAAACGTGATCCGGCTGGTCGAAATCAAATCCGGGCAGCACCAATGCCCCTTGCGGCAGGCGCGCGATGGCTTCCATCAACATCAGGGTGGTGCCACGGGACCCCGTAGAGCCCGCCAGAATGACCGGGTGTTGCGGGGGGGCAATCTGCCATCGCGCGATCAGGTTTTCGACCACGCGGCGCTGGCGGGCCTGTGCATCCATCGTCTGTCCGCCGGTGTCGATGAATTGATCCGCGATGCCGATAAAGGCTTGTGCCCGCGACCAGTGTCCGGACATGTCGCTGACGTCCAGCTGCCGGATCGCTTCGGGCGACACGCCTTCGCCCTGCATTTCGTCAATCAGCGCGGCAAGACTGTCGGACAGGTCAAAGATCGATGACCGGGCGGCAAGGTCCGGCTGTTGTTCCAGCAGTTTGGATACAAGCTGAGTCAACTCAAGACGCCGCCGCAGAGGCGGGATAGCAGGCGGGATCCGCGCCAGATCAACCCTTTCACCCAGGTCCGTCACCAACGAGAGACGGGGTAGAAGGCAAGGTGGCCCCTGATTGAACAGATCGCGGACGCGCCGTTCCATGCGTCGTGTGTTCAGGATCAACTCTACCCGCGCCAAAGTTTCGGGTGGGCCCGAACAGCGCTGCCGCAGGCCATCGACCAATGCCGTGGGGAAATCCGTACCGGGAGGCACGGCAAATACACGGGGTAGGGTGCCGGATTCAAACATCAGCCAGCAAACCCTCGGCCAGCGTGATGCCTTCCGGACGACCTACGTCGCACCAGCGTCCCGGGTATTCGATCGCAAAAAGCCGACCCTTATCAAGCATCTGGTTCCAGAGCAGGTTGAGTGAAAACGCAGTTTGCGAGAACGAATGCAAACCTTGGGCCTTGAGGATCTGGGCCCCGCCGTAAACCAGACCAGGACCGCGCGTGATCCGTCCATCTTTTCCAGCGGTGAAATCACCCGATCCAATATGACCAACGGTTCGCACAACTGGAACACACATCAACAGCGCATCCATACGACCCGGGTCCCAGGCTTGCTGCAACAGGGTCAAAGGGTTTGGCCCTGACCAGATCGCGTCCGTGTTCAACGTGAATACGGGGTCGGTGCCCAGCATCGGCAAAGCCGCCCGCAATCCGCCACCTGTTTCCAGGATTTCAGGAGCTTCCCGAGACAGCAGAACGCCTTTGGGGCCGAGATGCGCCGCGAGTTGATCAGCGTGATAATGCAGGTTGGCAACGGTACGGACGGGATCAAGATCTTCGACAAGATCCAGCGCATGATCAATCAGTGGTCGCCCCGCCACTTCGATCAATGGCTTCGGCCGGTCTTTGGTCAGCGCACCCATGCGGGTGCCAAACCCGGCTGCGAACAGCATTGCGGCAAATGGCGATCCGGTCATTGCGTTCTCAACTTGGCCAGGTTTTCCGGTGTGGGTCTGGGCAAAGCTTCGTGCAGCAGGGACGCCACCGAAACCAGGGCAGGGTGATCCAGATCGCGCATCAGATGTGCCCAGACGGCCGGGATCATGTCCACATAGTGAGGCTTGCCATATTCCGTCGCCAGACGTGCGAAGACGCCAAGGATACGCAGGTTTCTCTGGGCCCCCAAAACACTGTAGGCCGTGCGGAAATCATGGTCGTCCATACCTGACGCAGAGATGTAGTGGTTGATCATCTGCATTTCGATCCCGGCCGAGACATCTCGGCGTACATCCTGTAGCAGAGACACCAGATCGTAGGCCGGGTGCCCCAGCATGGCCAACTGAAAGTCCAGCAACCCGACGCGCTTCACGCCTTCGCGCTGCGGCAGCCACAACAGGTTTTCCGCGTGATAATCCCTGAGAATGACCACTTTCGAACCGGATGTTTCACGATGCAGGATGTCCGCGAACCGGTGCTCGAACCGCGACAGGGCGTCCTCATCACGTGTTCCCAGGATACCGGCCGCATACTTGGTGAAAGCCAATGAAGCCAGTTCCGTCATCAGGGACGGATCATAAGACGGCAAGGCAAGAGAAGGCGCCCGATGCAGGTGGAGCAGCACGTCGGTGGCGGCCCGGTACAATTCACGCTCTTTGCCCGGGTCTTTTTTCAGGACGCGCGCAAAAAGATCATCACCCAGATCTTCCAGCAACAGAAAACCGTACTGGGTATCTTCGGCATAGATTTCCGGCGCGCTCAGACCAACCGATCGGAGGTATTCGGCAACCCGCACGAAGGGTTCAACATCGTCACTTTTTTCAGGTGGCGCGTCCATCAAAACCGCAGTGCGCCCGTTGGTTGGATCAATCAGCCGTTCGTATCGCCGGTTCGAGGCATCGCCTGCCAGTGGCGTACGTGTTGCTCTGGCCCAGGGTGTTTGCGCAATCAGGGCTTCGGCCAGGACCGTCCTGTTCGTCATGCGGTTCTCTCCAGTTTTTCCGCCCATTTCGGAGCAGTCCAAGACAGGGTCACACGGCGGAAATCGATATTGTTAGGGTCTGTTTCAAAAGCCAAAGTCAACGCGCCTTGGGGCGCCAACGGGCCCATCTTGTCCGGCCATTCCACAAGGCAGATTGCCGTATCGAAAGCGTCCGTCAGACCCAGTTCGTCAACTTCTTCGGCCGCGCTCAGACGATACAGGTCGCAATGCCATATTTCCCCTGATGGCGTGTCGTAAGCCTGGACCAAAGTGAATGTTGGCGAGGGCACATCTTCGGGTTCATCCATCAATGACTGAATGAGGTTGCGCGCGAAATGCGTCTTGCCGCTGCCGATCGGGCCCTCCAGCAGAACGACATCGCCCGGGCGCAGTGATTTTCCCAATTGCCGTGCGAAAACTGCGGTTTCTTCGGGCGATTTGAAAGTCAGAGATCGGGCGGTCTGTGTCATGCCGCCACAATGGCCTTGCGCCTGACCGGCTGCAACCCGGTTCAGGCGCTGATCTGTTCTATCGCGGTGGATTTTGAGGGAAATTCGGATTGCGTAAACCGCACGATTGTCGCGCCGTTATGAACCGGTGTGACGGTGCAATCCACGGTAATGCCGGTTCTCATCTGGATTTCAGCTGTCCATTCGGCGCGGTTTTCCCGCATTTCGACAAAATCCCGCACCTCACCCAAAACCGGCGTCGCAATACAGAGGTCTTGCCAGCGTCGCGTGACGTCGGTGACCGTTTCGCTTTGGAACCCGACCTCGTGCGCGTCTCCCCACAGCTTCTGATACGCATAGTTGGTGAAGGCCAGCGTACCGTCATCCGCAAAGACGGCAATCGCGTCCGCCAGTTTGTCCAGGATGGACTGCATCAGATCCATTTCTGATCGAAAGCGCCGCGTCAGGGTGATTTCGGCGGTGATATCCTCGAATAGAAACGCCACTGCGCCGTCCGGGTGAGGGCGGCCGCTGACGGAATAGACCGACCCGGATGGCAGCGACCACGTCTCGTGATAGTTTCCATCTTCAGCCGCTTCGAGAAGGTCGTTCATCTGACGCCGCCAGCTGCGGTAATTCTTCGGTTCGGGCATCATGTGTTGATCCCGCAAGCGGTCGAAGAAACTGCTCAGGCTGGGGCGGCAACTGAGGAAATCGGGCGGCAAGGTGGTCAGGTCGATCAAGGCCGGGTTGAACAGGGCCAATTGCCGATTGCGGTCAAAAATGGCGAGACCAATGGACAATTGGGCAAAGGTCTTGGTCATGGTCTGCACGAATTTGCGCTGGGCGGTTTCCGCCTCGACAATCGCGTTGACGTCAACGGCATAGCATAGATGCCCGTTCTCATGTTCGATCCGAGTCAAATCGAACCAAAGCTTGCGATCAGTATCTGCCACATCCACCGACACGCGGGTTTTTCCGGTAGGTCTTGTGGCATCCGCCGGGCTTTCAAAAAGCGGCGCAGTCAGATCGGCGTCCTGATCACGTGCCTTTTGAACAAGTGCGACATAGGCGGCATTGCACCATTGCACCCGATTGTCGTTATCCGCCAACCATACCGGGTAAGGGGCCAGATCCATTGCCAGACGAGTCGGTTCGCCTGGGGTAACCGATCCGGCCGAGGTGGTCCTGGCGCATTCGCAAAGTCGAACGCGGACGATACCGTCGATCCACTCACACACGACTTCTCGTTCGATCGTGCAGTCAATGGCCGATACCACGATTTTGCCCTGATCGCGCACTTTGTCGGAAGTTTCGGGAAAGGTGGGGAAGTCCCTTTGCAACAAGCGCCGCAGATCCAGCCAGTTTTCAACATGCTCAAACCCGGCCAGTGCGAAATCAGAATGGCTGATCAGTTGGTCGCCATCGAACAGGAATACGGCGTCAAACAGCGAGGTGTTCGAAAACAGACCAAAAGCCTTGTCGCGCTGAGCCCGGCGTGGCAACAGCCACAGTACGGCGAAACAGCACGAAACAAGACTGATCGCGGCCAGAATAATCCAATCGGCCATCAAATTCCCCAAGCCTGAACGATACAAGGACAGACTATGTGTGCGATTGGTTAACGGTCTCTTAATTCACACCTGGATGCGCGTGTTGGATCCCGACGGGACCGGGGTGTCACCTTTCTGCGCATCAATCAGCTTGCGTGGCCAGGTCACCTTGACGATTGCCCCGCGCCGTTCCGGATTGTCGGTCAGATGCTGGTAGGGGTCCGAACCATTGGCGAATTCCAGTTCGGCGCCGCTGCGTTCCAGCAGGGTTTTGGCGATGAACAATCCCAGGCCCATCCCTTCGTACTCCGGGCGTGCTCTCTGATCGGATTCCGCCCGTCTGCGGCGCATAAACGGGTCGCCGATGCGCCCGATCATGTGGGGCGGATATCCCCGCCCGTCATCCATGATGCTGACGGTGATCCTGCTGTCGGTCCATTCGGCCTCGACCCAGACATTTGCGCGGGCGAAATCCACGGCATTCTGAATCAGGTTGCGCAAACCGTGAATGATCTCGGGTTTGCGCAGGATCGAGGGCTGCTGAACATCCCCGTCCTGCGCGGGGCCTTCAGAGAAATGAACCTCTTTGCCGCGACCGACATGTGGTTCGGCCGCTTCGTTCACCACTGTCGAAAGCGGTGCCTGCCTCAGGTGCAGATCATCTTTGCCCGCCCGCCCCATGTCGCGCAGAATGTCACGGCAACGGTCTGCCTGCTCGCGGATCAAAGCAGCGTCTTCTTTCAGGTCCGGGCGGTCGTCCAGTTCTTCGATCAGTTCCGCGCTGGTCAGTTTTATCGTCGCCAGAGGCGTGCCCAGTTCATGCGCGGCAGCGGCAACGACGCCCCCAAGATCGGTCAGTTTCTGCTCGCGCGCCAGCGCCATATGCGTGGCGGCCAGCGCTTCGGACATGGATTGGACTTCGGAACTGACGCGGTGGGAATAGGCGCCGATGAAGACGATGGCGATTATGATCGCGGCCCAGTTTCCAAACAGAAGGATATCAGGGATATCCAGAACAAGCCCGAGACTTGTCCGCAACGGAAGGTGAAATTCCGCCAGCACAGTTGTCAGAACGATTGCGACGGCGCCGACAATCAGGGTCGATCGTGTGCTCATGACATTGGCTGAAATCGTGACCGGGCCCAGCAGAAGCAGCGCAAACGGATTGTTCAGCCCGCCGGTCAAATAGAGCAGAATTGACAATTGCAGCAGGTCGAACAGAACCATCAGGAAGTTTTCAAACTCGGTCAGGCGCTTGTTTTGCGGAAACAGCAATATGGCAGTCAGGTTGCCCATGACCGAGATTCCGATGGCCAGGTAACACAGGCCCAGTTCCAGCTGCACGTCATAGTATCGCTGGGCCACCGTGATTGCGGTGAGCTGGCCGATGATGGCCACCCATCGCAAAAGGATCAGGGTCCGAAGCCGAATCCAGCTGCTGCGTTCCTGGCCGCGCCAAAAAGTCTGATTGGATTCTGCCATCGGTCGCTTATGTCCTGTTGCATCGGCTGGTCATCTTGATAGGTGTCCCGGCCGGAACGATCAACAACCCCTTGAGACCGGATAATCGAAATGACCCGCCTTCTCGCAATTCTCGCAACTGTTGTTCTGGCTATCGGACTTGGGGCCATGTGGGTTCTGACGCGGGGCGGCGGGTCCGATGACAAATTCGCGCAATGCCGGTCCAGCCAGATTGCTGGGGGTGCCGCCGCAATTGGTGGACCATTTGAACTGGTGAACGGCAAAGGCGAGGCGGTTACGGACAAAGATGTGATTACCGAACCGACGCTGGTTTACTTCGGATATACGTTCTGCCCGGATGTTTGCCCGTTCGACATGTCCCGCAACGCCGACGCTGTCGATATTCTGGCCGAACGCGGGCTGTCGGTGACACCTTTGTTCATCTCGATTGACCCGGATCGCGATACGCCCGAAGTCATGGCTGACTATGCTTTCAATCTCGGGGGCAAGACGATCGCCCTGACCGGCTCGCCCGAACAGGTCAAGGCGGCCAGCAAGGCCTACAAGACCTATTACAAGGCGCATGACAAGGGCGATGAATTCTATCTGGTTGACCATTCCACCTTTACCTATCTGGTTACACCCGAATATGGATTTCTGGAGTTCTTCAAGCGCGAAGACACGGCCGAACAGATGGCGGACAAGGTTGAATGCTTCCTGAAGCAGGCCGCGTCGTAACAAGGTTGTTTGACCTTTGTTCCCGCGCTGCTATTACTCATGTTCGAGCCAAAGGCATGAAATAGCGAAAGACCTAACATATGGCAGACACTTCTCAGCTTGACATCGGCCCTGACAAATCCCTGCTTTTGGTTGATGATGACGAGCCGTTTCTGAGACGTTTGGCCAAGGCCATGGAAAAGCGTGGCTTCGAGGTTGAGACCGCAGGATCCGTCGCGGCAGGTCGCGCGATATCCACCGCCCGGCCCCCGGCTTATGCCGTTGTCGATCTGCGGCTTGAGGATGGCAACGGATTGGACGTTGTCGAGGTATTGCGGGAAAAACGCCCTGACAGCCGTGTCGTTGTTCTGACCGGATATGGTGCGATCGCGACCGCTGTCGCGGCTGTCAAGATCGGCGCGACCGACTATCTGTCAAAGCCAGCCGATGCGACCGACATCACGAACGCATTGCTGGCAAAGGGTGACGAGATGCCCCCGCCGCCGGAAAACCCCATGAGCGCGGACCGTGTGCGCTGGGAACATATCCAGCGCGTTTATGAGCTGTGTGACCGGAATGTTTCCGAAACCGCGCGACGGTTGAATATGCATCGGCGGACGTTGCAGCGGATACTGGCGAAACGCAGCCCGCGTTAGGCGGCCCGGCCGCTCGATGACGGTTTAGTGACTTGTAACCTTGGACCCTGTCGAGGACTGTTCGCCGCATCTGGAATCTTTTGTCAGAACAGGACCACTTTATGATCGGATATGTAACCGTTGGCGTTTCGGACATGGAGCGCGCCAAGGACTTCTATACCAAACTTTTCGCGGACAAGGGCGCGAAAGTGGTTATAGACGCAGGCCGGATCGCGTTCATCGGCAACAAACCCGAAGCGCCGATGCTGGCGGTCTGCGAGCCCTACGACGGTGATGCCTGCGCCGCCGGAAATGGCAACATGGTCGCCTTTGCAGCCGACTCCAAGGATGAGGTCAAGGAACTATATGACAAGGCAATCAGCCTGGGTGCGGTGGACGAAGGCGAACCTGGTCAACGCGTCCCCGACAGGTTCTATGGTGCCTATCTGCGTGACCCGGATGGCAACAAACTTTGCTTCTACGTCTTTGGCTGAAACGGCGTGAACACAAACCCTGCCCAAGTTTCAGACTGGTCTGCAAGCAGCGGTGCTGACCGTACCCATTCAGTACCTTCAGGGTGAGCAGGAAATTTCTGCGCAGAGCTGCCGCGCCAGCTGACGATATCCGATTGCGTTGGGATGCAACCCGTCCGATGTCCAGTCGGCGGTGTTCTCGGCGAACCCGTCCGGCGGGGTCAGAAACGTGCAGTTCGCCATATCCTGACAGGCCTGTTGTGCAGCCGAATTGAAGGCCGTTCGAAACGCCTCTTGTTCCGCGGTCCAGTTTGCACCGGTGACGGGCAACACAGCACGCCAGATCAACCTGTCAGCAGGCATGAACAGGGCCTTCAACTGTGCGACATACTCTGCAATCTTCTCTGGCGGGGTGGCCGTCAGAGCGTCATTGACCCCGATTCCCAGATACCATGTCGGAACATGGGCAATCAGTTCCGGTTTTGCCCGTGCGATCAGGCCCGGGGTGGTGTCGCGGCTGATCCCAAGATTCAGCGAGTTGGGCAGGATGTTGCTGGTCAACCACCCTTCGATAATGGAATCGCCGATGAAAGCGATCTGAATATCCGGTGAGGCGAGCGCCTGAGAAGTCGGCCGCTCGTGCAGCCAGACCATGAGCTTGTAGTGATCGGTTTCCGTGACCGGGACATGTGTGCCCGAGATTTTTCTGAGCGCCTTCGAGACATACCCGGTTTCGACCAACGCTGCCGCAAGACCAACAGTCAGCACGACATTGACGACAAGCAAAACTCGGGTTCCGGTCTTTTTTTTCATCTTTCTTCCACCCGTTCCCCCGTACCACTCACCGCATTCGGAAAGCGCCTCTCAGACCTGTGCAATCAACTCTGCGTGCCGCGCCGTAAAGGCGTGCCGCACCTCGACCGGGGGGCGCAGCCTGATCTGTAAACCCGCCATGATCCCTCTGTCCGGGCGACCAAAGAACTTCGTGGCTTCGGCCTCGGAAAACCCGGCAATCTGAGTCGCCTCCATCCAGGCGCTGATCTTGTCGGCCTTCTTGATCTGGCGCTTCACCGTTTTTGGGACCTCAGCCGGTAGTCCAAACCGTATATGGATTGCTGCCGCCAGCCGGTCGTCCAACGCGCCGTAGTCTGGGCCGACGGCGGATTTCACGGGTGAGATCATATCGCCGATCACATATTCGGGCGCGTCATGTAACAGGGCCGCCAAACGCCATTTCATGGGTGCTTTGGGGGCAATACGGCCAAAAATCTCTTCAACCAGCAGGGAATGTTCGGCCACGGAATAAGCGAAATCGCCGTTTGTCTGACCGTTCCAACGAGCGACAAAGGCAAGGCCGTGTGCGATGTCTTCAATCTCGATATCCACCGGTGTCGGGTCCAGCAGGTCCAGCCTGCGGCCCGACAGCATCCTTTGCCACGCTCTGGGTTGTGTTGCCATTCTGCCATGCCTTGTGAAGTTGGACACGTTCAATTCGCGTTTTTATGGTATGATGTACCTGTCTGGATCACACGCTGCCAACATTTTCTTGAGCGTTCGTGCTTTGAAACGGCGCGGTAAGATCCCGACATTGAAGACTGAGGGGGGTGCATTCTCCTCCCAGTGTGCCCCTCTCGAACTGAAACACGTATCGAAAGGAGCACTCTATGTTCAAACGTTTATTCGCAATCGCACTGACCTTCGGAATGGCCGCCACCGCGCCACCTGCCTTTGCCCAGAATTGCGCGACACGGGATCACATCATATCCAAATTGCAGGAGAACTATGCCGAAGAATTGGCCTTTGGCGGCCTGCAAAAAACACGCGGCGCGCAATCGGTGATGGAGGTTTGGACCTCGAAAGAAACGGGAAGTTATACCGTTTTGGTAACCAATGCGAACGGTATCAGCTGTATTGTTGCCGTTGGCACCGATTTTTTTGAAGCGATACCAAAGATCGAAATTGAAGGCACACCAAGCTGATATTGGCCATATCGTTTCCGATCACAGTCTTCAAAGTTGCCACCTGCCCCAAGGAATGCTAGGGGCAGCCAGGACTGTGAATTACCGGAAAATGGAGCACCTGATGGCCGGGGACTATATCGTTAAAGACATTTCATTGGCTGGCTTTGGCCGCAAAGAGCTGGACATAGCCGAAACCGAGATGCCGGGCCTGATGTCCCTGCGCGCGGAATACGGCGACAGCAAGCCGTTGAAAGGGGCGCGCATCGTCGGGTCGTTGCACATGACCATCCAGACGGGCGTTCTGATCGAAACGCTGGTGGCGCTGGGCGCGGATGTGCGCTGGGCGTCGTGCAACATCTTCTCGACCCAAGACCACGCCGCCGCCGCGATTGCCGAGGCGGGTATTCCCGTCTTCGCCGTCAAGGGCCAGACACTGGAAGAGCACTGGGATTATCTGGACAAATCCTTCCTGTTCGAGGAAGGCCCGAACATGATCCTGGATGATGGCGGCGACGCAACGCTGTACATCCTGTTGGGCGCCCGTGCCGAAGCGGGTGAGGACATCATCCCTGTTCCGGGTTCGGAAGAGGAAGAGGTTATCAAGAAGCAGATCGCCAAGCGCATGGCGGCAAGCCCGGGCTGGTTCACCAAGATGCGGGATCAGATCAAGGGTGTTTCCGAGGAAACCACCACCGGTGTGAACCGCCTGTATCAGCTGGTCAAGGAAGGGCATCTGCCGTTCCCGGCGATCAACGTGAATGACAGCGTCACCAAGTCGAAATTCGACAACAAATACGGCTGCAAGGAATCGCTGGTCGACGGTATCCGCCGCGCCACCGACACGATGATGGCCGGCAAGGTTGCAGTGGTCTGCGGTTACGGTGATGTGGGCAAAGGCTCGGCCGCGTCGTTGCGTGGTGCTGGTGCTCGTGTGAAAGTCACCGAAGTCGACCCGATCTGCGCCCTGCAAGCCGCGATGGACGGTTTCGAAGTGACCCTGCTGGAAGACGAAGTCGCCACCGCGGATATCTTCATCACAACCACCGGCAACAAGGACGTGATCCGCATCGAGCATATGCGCGAGATGAAGGACATGGCCATCGTCGGCAACATTGGCCACTTCGACAACGAAATTCAGGTGGCCAGCCTGAAGAACCACAAATGGACCAACATCAAGGAACAGGTGGACATGATCGAGATGCCTTCGGGCAACCGCATCATCCTGCTGTCCGAAGGTCGTCTGCTGAACCTGGGCAACGCCACCGGGCACCCGTCCTTCGTGATGTCGGCCTCGTTCACCAACCAGGTTCTGGCCCAGATCGAGCTGTTCACCAAGGGTGACCAGTACGAGAACAAGGTCTACATCCTGCCCAAGCATCTGGATGAGAAAGTGGCCCGCCTGCATCTGGATCGCATCGGCGTGAAGCTGACCCAGATGGATGCGGATCAGGCTGCTTACATCGGTGTCAAACCGGAAGGTCCGTACAAGCCGGAACACTACCGCTACTGATCGCCGTCTGGGTATGACGCAGAAATCTGGGCGCCGCCGGTATTTGTACCTGGCGGCGTCTTTCTTTTTCAGGCTGGCGGTTGTTGTGATCCTTTTGGGCGGTGGTGTCTGGTGGGTGTTGGCGCATCCCGAAACGCCGATACCGTCACACTGGAACCCGTTGCGTGATCTGAAGGTAACCGCCCCGATCACACCCGTCACCAAGCTTCAGTTGAACCGCGCACTGGCCCGCGAAGCACAGTGTCGGGCCGCTCTGGAAGACGCAGGTGTTCGGTTTGAGGCGATGGGGGACCTGGTCGTCGATCAGAACTGCGGTATCGCCGGTCGGGGTCGTCTTACCAAATTGGTGACATCAGGGATCGAGGATGTTGAAACCAGTTGCGCCACGGCGTTGCGCCTGACCATGTGGGAACATCACGTCGTACAGCCTGCCGCACGCGATCTGCTTGGGACCGACGTTTCCCGATTGCGCCACATCGGCAGTTACAATTGCCGCCCCATGCGCACCGCGCAGGGTGAAAACAGTGGGTGGAGCAGCCATGCCCGCGCGAATTCGATAGATATCGTCGGTGTGGATACCGTTGACGGTCGGACGCTGACCTTGTTGTCAAACTGGCAGGGCTCGGGACCGGAAGGCGCCTTTTTTCGACGGATCTGGCGCGGGGCCTGCGGTTGGTTTCGCGTGGTTCTTGGGCCCGATTTCAATCGTTTGCACGCGGATCATTTCCACTTGCAAGGCCCGGGGTGGGGCTATTGCCGATAGGCCTTTCAGCAAGAAACGTGCAGGCTGCGACCAAGGGGGGAGAAATCGCAAATTTTTTTCCTTTTGGAAAAGCCTGCGACGCGGCTAGTCTTTCGATCATCGGTAAAAGGTGCCGGGTAAACGGATCAAGGAGACTAGGATATGGGCAAGCGCGACGAGCTGATCGCCAAATACGCAGAAGACCTGAAAACCAAATGCGGGATGGACCCCGATATGGACCTGCTGACCAAGGTCACCATCGGTTGTGGTCCGGCGATCTATGACGCAGATGCGGCAACTGTCGCGGCCAGCCAGGACTCGGAACTGGAAACCGTCAAGAACAACTTCCTGATCAAAAAGCTGGGTCTGGCAGATGGCCCCGAGCTGATGGAAGGGATCAACAAAGCCATGGAAACCTATGGCATGTCCGAGCGCAACAAGTACCGTGCCGTTGTCTATTATGTTTTGACCAAGCATTTCGGAAAAGAATCCGTTTACAGCTGACCCGGTCGAAATTTACCAAGCGCCCGCCGAGATTCTGGCGGGCGTACTTAATTTGAGTTTCAATTTAAAGACTTGGCATTTGAAACCAAGGGTGCGGCTGGGCTAAGTTCAACCTGTGACCAGGACGGTCAGAACCAGATATTTCCATACGCGTGTGGTGAGTAGGGAGCACGCGGGGGTAGGGAAGGTTCTGTATCGTCAGAGCCTTCCCTCGTTTCTTATCTGAGTTCGCCAAGAATACGCGCAATGAAATTGTCGAATTCCGTGGGCCTTGGGTCCGAATTCCTGGATGACGCGCCACCGCTGCCTGCCAGGTAGACTTCTATCCGCCCCGGACGGGTCTTGCTGCCCGAATTCGTGAAATCCCTCAATATTCCGTCAAGAGCATCAGCCGCCAGCGCCGCGTTTTCAGCGTCGCTTGGATGATAGAAACGAACCTGTGTTTCTCGGACCCGAAAACCCACGCGGTCTGTTGATACAACAGTCGCGCGGCCCTGCGTAAGCAGTTCCAAAGCCCGGCTGCTGGCGTCTTGCGACACTCTCAACGGAACAAAAAGCGAGACTTCCAGATCAATGGGGGATTGTGCGGGCGAAAGCGGTTTTACCTCTGCATAAGACGGGACCGCAGATAAAGTGATCTCTTGCAGAACAGGGTCCAAAACCATCAAGGATGTCTGCGAAAAGCTGTCTTTGTTCGACCGGTTGGTGTGGCGCCACGGAGGTTCGGCAGAAGCTGGAAACAGGGTTTGAATATCCGCAGAAGAAGCGGTGGCCAAGATGGGTTCGAGCTGTGGCGGAATGAATATGGCTGGCGGGGACAAAGACACGGCCGGTTCCGCTTCTGGGGTTGGGGGTCTTGGCTCCACCCTGTCTTGGTCATCCGCAGCCGAAATGTCTTCGGCTGGAACGGGTGGCGTCACGAGCGCTTCAACCGAGACGCTCTGGTCGAGAGGTGCGCCTGTGATCGCATCCTCGACCTCTTCGATGATTGCCGGGTTGGAAACGGGTGCGACTTCGGAAGACGCTGAATCGGCGGGGCCCTCGGCTGCTTGTGTGTCTCGTGGGGCCGGTGACTCTGCGATTCCGACGGTGGGGGCTCTGTCTGAAAGCAGCTCCTCGATTTCAGGAAGAGTTTCCGTCGCCGCATCCAGGCTGGCTGGGGGCGTTCCACCGGTAGAGCGCCAAGTTCCGGCAATATGTGTGACCGCCCATTGCAGGAACGCGCCGCAAACCAAGGCGGCCAGAACAATACCTGCTCTAACCAAGGGTTTTTTCTTAGTTTTTGTTTCTTCCAAATGCAAAGAACGGACCCGGTCTGATACGATCTCTTCGATTTTGGTTTCGTCTGGCCGGGGCAGGTGCTCTGTCTCGGAAGGTTTCAGGGTGGGTTTTTCCTGCGCTTCACCCTGCGCCCCGCTGAGCACTCTGGCACGCTTTTCACGCGCCTCTTTCAGGCGCGCTTCCCAGTTTTTTGAATTCTTCGCAGCAACGGCGTCTTCGAATATCCCATTGCCGCCTTCGTCGTCAGACATGGGTTTTTGCTTTCAAGAAAGACCGATCTTTATTCGAACACCACCAAGCAATTTCAATCGCGGAAAAACGCGACCGACATGTTCTCACCCGGCAAAGCCCAAGGAAAGATAGCATCTTGCCAGGGGTTTGAGAAGTTCTGCGCCCGGTGCCACTGTCCCGTTCAGTCAGGCTGGGTTTCACCCAGCATGCAAATCACCCGCCATTCATCCTCGGTCACGGGTTGCACCGACAAACGAGAGTTCTTCACCAGCACCATGTTGGCCAGACGCTCGTCCGCCTTGATCTGGTCCAGCGTTACGGGTTTGGAAAAGGGCCGCACGGCCTTGATGTCTACACACTCCCACCGTTCGTCATCGGTGGTGCTGTCGGGATGGGCCTCGGCACAGACCTCGATAATGCCAACAACGGACTTGTCCTTTTGCGAATGGTAGAAGAACCCCCGGTCCCCAACCTTCATCTGACGCATGAAATTGCGCGCCTGATAATTGCGGACACCGTCCCATTCCTCGCCCGCGTCGCCCTTTGCGACTTGCTGATCCCAACTCCAGGTCGACGGTTCCGACTTGAACAACCAATAGGCCATCAACCGATCACCTTTTTCCACGGGATCAGCTCAACCGATTGGAACAATCCTGCCTTTGCGTAAGGGTCGCCATCGGCCCACGATTGTGCGGCGGCCAGGTCCTCCACATCGAGAATTATCAATGAGCCGATCATGGCGTCACCGTTCAGCAACGGTCCGGCCTGTGACACGACGCCGGTTTCTTCGATATAGGCAAGGTGGGCCGAGCGGTTGTCCAATCGGGTTTGCAACGCGTCTGGTTTGTCACGAGCGATGAGGGCGATCAGCATGTTATTCCTCCTTGAGGGGTCGATTTAGCAGGTTTTGAATGGCCTCGGTGACACTGTAGGCGCCATGGCTCAGGTCCGCCACCGTGGCGCTGATGGGCATATCCAGCCCTTCCTTGGCGGCAATGTCCGACATGGCACGAGCGGTGGCGACGCCTTCGACCGTTGTTTGGCTGTCAAAGGGCTGATTCAGACCCAAACTCAGGCCAAAACGATAGTTTCGGGACAGTTCGGAAGAGCAGGTCAGCACAAGATCCCCCAACCCGGACAAGCCCATCAGGGTGTCGGGGCGCGCGCCGCGCATCGCGGCAAAGCGCTGCATCTCGGCAAACCCGCGGGTCATCAAGGCCGCCCGGGCGCTGTCTCCCAGACCTGCGCCGATGGCGGCACCGCAGCCAATGGCCATGACATTCTTCAGCGCGCCGCCAAGTTCGGCGCCGATCGTGTCTGTGGTGCGGTAAAGGCGCAGGTTCGCCGTCGTCAGTTCGGCCTGAAGCGCCTTGCCAAGTTCCGTATCCTCGCAAGCCAGCGTCAGAGCGGTGGGCAGGCCATGTGCAATGTCATCTGCAAAACTGGGCCCGGTCAGCAGCGCGACGCGGGCATCCGGGATGCTCTCTTTGATGACCGCGACAGGTCCAAGCCCCGAGGTCAGTTCAATTCCCTTGCAGCAGGCCACCAGAGTCTTGCCGCGCAGGGCCGGTGCGTGATCTTGCAAAGCGCTGCGCAATTTCTGCATTGGCACGGCCAACAAAAGCGTGGCAGCCCTGAGCGCCTTGGCGATATCCCCAGTCACATTGATGTCCCCGGGCAAGGTTATGTTGGGCAGTCGGGTTGCATTTTCGCGCGTCTCGCGCATCTGCTGCGCCCGATCGGCGTTTCTTGACCACAGTGTCACTGGCCCGTTGCCTGCCAGCGAGATAGCCAGAGCAGTGCCAAACGCACCGGAACCCAGGACGGATACGCTCATGCCTTGGCCCCTTTCTTGCCACCGCCCAGCATGGCCGGGCTGTGCTGATCCAGAGGCCAGCGAGGGCGGGCGGTCAGGTCCAGCCCATCCCGCGCGCCGGCACGAAAGCGTTCCAGGCCAGCATAGGCAATCATCGCCGCATTGTCCGTGCACAACGCCAACGGGGGGGCGGTAAATTGGGTATTTTTTTCAGCACAAACAGACTCTAATGCGGACCGAATGGCCGAGTTCGCGGCAACCCCTCCGGCAACGGCAATCACGGGTTCAGACGGAGAGGTTTCCAGATACAAATCAATCGCACGCCGGGTCTTTTCGGCCAATGTGTCCACAATAGCCTGCTGGAATCCGGCGCACAGATCTGCGCGGTCCTGGCGCGTCAAGCCACCCTTTTCATTCACGATCTGGTCGCGCATCCGCATCAAGGCCGTTTTCAATCCCGAAAAGGACAGATCGCAACCGGGCCGGTCCAGAAGCGGCCTGGGAAATCGAAAGCGTTTGGGATCACCGGCGCGCGCCTCGGCTTCGACGGAAGGGCCACCAGGTTGCGGCAGGCCCAGAAGGCGGGCGGTTTTGTCGAAGGCCTCTCCCGGCGCATCGTCGATGGTGCCGCCAAGGCGGGTAAAATGTTCGGGCCCGTGGGCGATCAGGAACTGGCAGTGGCCGCCAGACACCAGAAGCATCAGGTAGGGGAAGGTAATGTTGTCCGTCAGTCGTGGTGTCAACGCGTGACCGGCAAGGTGATTGACACCCACCAGCGGCAGACCGGTTGCCGCACTGATCCCCTTGGCGCACATGACGCCCGACATGACCCCTCCGATCAGACCCGGCCCCGCGGTGACCGCAACGGCGTCCACGTCTTTCAGTGAAAGACCAGCGGTGTCCAGCGCTTGCAGAACGCAGACATCCAGCTTTTCCGCATGCGCCCGGGCCGCGATCTCGGGCACGACGCCACCAAAAGGGCTGTGCAGTTCGGTTTGGCCATGTACCACGGATGACAGGATTTCGGCCTTGGCGCCCGTCGTTTGACGCACGATGGCCGCGGCGGTATCGTCGCAGCTGCTTTCCAATCCCAGTACGGTAAGTGTTTGCACCATCACCCTGATCCGTTGCATCATGATCTAACGGCGGGGTATCACCCTGCGCGGATGCAAACAATCCTGAAGGGCCAAGGGGCCGCACGTTGTATTTGTTGATGACCCGCCCGCGCGCTGCCTCTGAACGGTTCGTCGCGCAGCTGCCGACCCGCACCAAATCTCGGGTTCAGGTCATCTATTCTCCGATCATGGAAATCCGGCCGTTGCCGGTAGAGGTTGAGACCGAGGGTGTGCAAGGACTGATTTTCACGTCGGCCAATGCGGTGAATGCGGCAGCCCTGAAAGGTGTGGACCGCAACCTGCCCGCTTTCTGCGTCGGACCGACTACGACCAGCACAGCGAAGGGTTGCGGCTGGCAGGCCGAAATGGTCGGGGCCACGGCGGAAGAACTGGTGGGACATCTGCTTAAGCGGAGGCCCAAAAGCCCGTTGTTGCATTTGAGGGGTGAGAACACGCGCGGCAATGTTGCCGGTCGACTGACCGAATCCGGCCTGACCGTGGGGGAACTGCCAGTCTACCAGCAATTGCTGTTGCCGCTAACATCCGAAGTGACCCGGGTGGCAGATCTGGATTCGCCGGTAATCGCACCGCTTTTTTCGCCAAGAACGGCGCGACATTTTGCCGATATTTGGACCGGATCCGCGCCTTTGTGGTTGGCCGCAATCAGTCAGGCCACGGCGGATCCCCTTTATTCATTGGACTATGCGCGCCTGAAGATCGCAAAGAAGCCGACACCAAAGAAAATGCGTAAGGCTGTCAAAAAGCTTGTGAAACATGCGTTGCGGGTTGAGGGCGGCGCGGTCCCCGATTAACTTGACTGGGGCTGTTATTCATCTGAATTTGGATTCGATAAGGGGAATATTGCGGTGGCTGGTAAGAAAAAGTCCGAAGAAAAGCCGGTGGAAACCCCCAAGGCAGATGACGTCGTCGAACCCGAACTGCAACAGGAAGATACACCTGTTGACCCGACTGAGGCCGTAGAAGAAGAACTTTCCGAAGCCGAAGCCGAAGCCGAAGCCGAAGCCGAAGCCGAAGCCGAAGCCGAAGCCGAAGCGTCGACTGAAGATACTGCCCCGGCCGAAGAAAAAGTGGTCGAGCGTGTCGTTGAAAAGCGTGGCGGATTTGTTCCCGCTTTGCTGGGCGGTGCCATCGCTGCCGCCGTCGGGTTTGCACTGGGCAATGGCGGGCTGTTGTCAACTGGCTCGGACAGCTCGGATACCTTGGCGACGTTGGAATCCAAACTGGCAGACCAGTCCGACCAGATTGCCAAGCTGTCTCAGGCGCTTGCAAACAGTCCGGATGATGCTGGTCTGACGGATCAGGTCAAAGCGCTGTCCGACAAATTGACACCCGTGGAAAGTGACCTGAGTGCGATCAAATCCACTGTGGATACGCTGTCAGGCCAGATCGGACCATTGTCAGACCGCATTGCGACGCTTGAGAAAACCCCGATCGAATCCAGCGTGTCGCCCGAATCCATGGCCGCGTTCGAAGCTGAGCTGAAGAAGCTTCAGGACTCGCTGGCCTCGCAACGGGCCGAGGTTGAAAAAATGGTTTCCGACGCTCAGGCGCTGGAGGCGAAAGCATCAGCCGATGCGCAGGCTGCGGCCAATGCCGCCGTTCTGTCGCGTTTGCATGGGCAATTGGATGCGGGTCAGCCCTATTCTGATCTGGTTGCAGAACTGAAAGCAGGCGGTGTGGATGTGCCGGATGCCCTGTCCGGGCCGGCTGAGAAGGGTGTTGAAACACTCTCTTCTCTGCGCGACAGTTTCGCGCCTGCGGCCCGAACCGCGCTGGCCCAAGCCCGTGAAGCCGACAAGGGCACCGGCCTGATCGCGTTCCTGCAACGTCAAACGGGCGCGCGCTCGGTCACGCCCCAGGAAGGGGATGGGCCAGATGCCATCCTGTCACGGGCACAGGCTGCGCTTGCGGACGGAGATCTGGCCAAAGCCTTGAGCGAACTGAAATCACTTCCCGAAGCGGCACAGGCTGCAATGTCCGATTGGGAACAGGTGGCCCAAACACGGGTCGCCGCCGTCGATGCGGCGAATACACTGGCTTCCAGCCTGAACTCGAACTGAAGGACCTGCCATGCTGTGGTCACTGTTTAAGATCCTCGTTTTTGTTGCGATTATCGGTCTGCTGGCGTTGGGCGGTCACTTCCTGATGCAAACCAGTGGCGGGGTTCAGATCACCGTCGCGGGCACGGAATTCACGCTCGGGCCGCTTCAGTCAGTGATCGCGCTGGCTGTGTTGGTTTTTGCGGTCTGGCTGTTTTTCAAGTTGCTCAGCCTGCTGATCGCAACGCTGAAATTCCTGAACGGTGACGAAACGGCGCTGTCTCGGTATTTTGACCGCAATCGCCAGCAAAAGGGATACCAGGCGCTGGCTGATGGTTTGTTGGCGCTGGCCTCGGGCGAAGGGCGCGTGGCAATGACCAAAGCCAGCAAGGCCGAGAAACTGCTGAACAAGCCCGAGCTTACCGACCTGCTGGTGGCACAGGCCGCCGAGATGACCGGGGATACGAAAAAGGCATCGGATACTTATAAAAAACTGGTGACCAACAGCGCCACCAGTTTCGTCGGCGTGCGCGGGATCATGAAGCAGAAGCTGGCCGAAGGTGATGATGAAACGGCCCGCAAACTGGCCGAGAAGGCCCTGGCGATCAAACCACGTCATGAAGAAACGCAGGACGTGCTGCTGAACCTTCAAACCAAGGCGCAGGATTGGGCCGGTGCACGTTCGACCCTGACGGCCAAGTTGAAGGCCGGGTATTTGCCGCGCGATGTCTTCAAACGGCGTGACGCGGTTTTGGCCTTGTCCGAAGCCAAGGGAATTCTGGACGAAGGTGCGACGGTCGAACAGCAGGAGCGCGCGATTGAAGCCAATCGCCTGTCGCCTGATTTGGTGCCTGCCGCTGCCATGGCGGCCCGCGCGTATATCGCCAAAGGCAAACCCCGGGCCGCAACCAAGATTCTGAAAAAAGCATGGGAGGCGCAGCCCCATCCGGATCTGGCCCATGCCTTTGCCGACATCGTGCCGGATGAAACCCCTGACCAACGGATCAAGCGGTTCACCGCGCTGACCCGGATTCACCCCGAGAACATGGAAACGCGTCTGATACTGGCCGAACTGAACATCGTGGCCGAGGACTTCCCCGAAGCCCGCCGTGCGCTGGGTGATGTGGTCGAAACGCAGGGTGATGCGCGCGCCCATACGTTGATGGCCGCTATCGAACGGGGCGAAGGGGCCTCGGACGCCATTGTGCAAGGCTGGTTGGCCAAGGCGCTGAATGCGCCGCGTGGTCCGCAATGGGTGTGCACCAATTGCCATGATATCCAACCTGAATGGGGACCGGTCTGCCAGAACTGCGGCAGCTTCGACACGCTCAGCTGGCAGACACCACAAACACCCGAAATCGCAAGCGCGACCGGCGTACATATGTTGCCTTTGATCGTTGGTGCGCTCGAAGATCAATCCGAAGAGCCTGAAGTCATGGAGCCCGCGGACGAGGATGATGTGGTCGAAGTGACACCAGAGTCGGCAGAGGTGGCAGACGAAGCCGAGGTTCAAAAGCAGGCCTGAGCCCTGCAACGTCTGTTTTTGCCTGCTTACACTCATCGAGATTGATGCGACGCCGCGCTTTTTTTTGGTGAAGCCAAACCGGACGCCAGCGGTCCGAAGGGTCGTGCTTTTTCGTCTCTCTCAGCGGCTTGTCGACGCGTTGGCGGCCTCTTGCATTTACAGGCTGTGTTGGCCGCTTCCTCCGCAAAGCAGCCGTTTAATAAAGGCGCAGTTAACGTCCGAGATGCGGTCAAAACGGCCGTTCGCGTTCTTCGTCGCGAAGCACACAGTCAATCCAAAGCGGACGTTTAACTGGTGTCTATTTTCCAGCAGTTTTGGGATGAAGTCGGCATCTGAATTCTGCCTCAGTTTTTTGGTAAGTACCGATCCAACAGAGCGTCGACCAAACCTTCCTGAAGTTCGTAACCGGTTGCTTCGTCCACTCGCAAAATGTCTTCCAGAATAATAAGTTGTTCCATGCCCGTCGTCATGGACAATCGCTTTGCCAGGTCGTCAATTTCCTTCGGCTTCATTAATGGCTGAACTGGTGCAAGTGCTTCCGAAAAAGCCGCCACTCTTCTGGCGCCACGCATTTTGACAGTTCCATCTTCAAGTGATGCCTTGAGTGATTCAGCAAGAAACTGCCGGAAGTGCGCCTCATGAACCCGAGAAAAATCCAGATAGTAGCGCGCAACGGCGTGTACGCGGCTCCTGACGTTATTCAGCCCCTCGAGAAGTTCTGAAGTTGGAGTAACTTCAAGATCGAGCGTCGCATCCAAAGCCAAGACACTTGGGTCAGAAAAGTAACGATAGACCGTCGCACGACTGGTTTTGGCACGCTCAGCGACTTTTGCCAGCGTGACTTCTTTGCCTTCCGACATCAAGTCACGTGCAGCTGAAAGAAGTGCTTCTCGTGTTCGATTAATTTGATTTGTACGCGACGCCAATACCAAGCCTTTTATGATACACTTGTCTCATTAGTAGATATATGTATCATAAGGGCAGTGTGTTTCAAGTAAAGGGAGTTGAAGTAATGGCTGAACCTCGCCCGCGAATTTATCATCTTCTAGGAAACCTTCTGACTTTTCACGCCTTTCCCAGTGAGACCGGAGATCGTTGCACAATCGTTGAGATAAAGACGGCGCCGGGTGCCGGTGCGCCACCCAATCATCATGCTGGCGAAGACGAAAGCTTCTATGTGCTTGATGGTGAATTCGAGTTCTTTGTGAATGGTGAGACAATCAGCGCAAAAAGTGGTGACTTCGTCAAAGTTCCGGACGGCGCAGTGCACGCCTTTACGTGTACTGGGGAACGGCCTGGCCGGCTACTTTGCATAAACGCCCCTGGCGCGATGCATGACACTTTCTTTACTGAAGCTGGTGAAGCAATGCCTGATGGTACGACAGAAATTCCGGCGCCAGATGGACCGCCAGACATTCCGGCAATCATGGCCGTAGCAGACCGAGCAGGAATGACGATCTTGGTGCCTGCAGAAGTTCCCAGCTAACAAACGCGCCTATATAATTCCAGGTTGAGAAACGGAAGTATTGGACTGAAAACTCTGATATAGACCCTATCTGGTAACACTAGCTCAATCCCAAGCCGGCATTCACGATGAGACCTTGCGATTTGTGGATAGCGGACATTCGCTGCGCTGTCCAAAAATGTCTTCTATGTGAACCAGAGCAATCGTTTACGCGTAGGCGTGATAGCGGCTTAGATTGTCTGCTATCTGCGCTTGGTCAAGTTCGTTTTGGCGTGAGAACGCTCAACTCAGCATTCTTTCCGAAACGTCCTCAAGAAGGGTATGAAGATCGAAATCTTCGCCTTTCTCAGCAAGCCCTTTGTCATGCAGAATGAAGGACAGCCCGTGCACGAAACTCCACAACAAAAAACCACGGCGGCGAACTTCGTCTGTGATTCCCGGTTCACCGAGACACTTTGCTACCTCAGTCAAAAGAATCCCGAAACTTTGCTGGCCACCTTCCTCCAACCGGGGATCCGCGATGCGATCTGTGAAGCCGCCAAATTTCAGTCTGAAGATCCCAGGCTCATTTAACGCGAAGGCAACATACTCCATCCCGATGGCAGTAATGCGCTCGGGAGATCCTTCGGGAACGCCTTCCAGTGCGGCAAGCATTTTGTCTCGGTGCCGATCCATTCCTTCAAGGACAGTGGCGACCAACATTTCTGTCTTGTCTTTGAAGTGCTTGTAAGGTGCCGCGGTTGATACGCCAGCCCTTCTACAGGCCTCGGAAACGGAAAAACTGTCCGGACCTTTTTCTTCAACCAACTGTCGGGTTGCTTCGATCAGTGCAGCGCGGAGATCGCCGTGATGATAGGCTTTCTTGCTCACCGATTGACCTGTCGCCTGGCTGATTGTTGAGTGACTTTTTTCTATGCTGGTCATGATCCAACATGTGCCAGATCACGTATCCCTTGTCAAAGTGAGAACTTCTAACATATGTTAGAGATGCTAACTTGATGAGGTCCGCAAATGCCAAGTCCCGCGAAATACTTTACTGAAGAGACCAAGCCGAGCCTTTTTTTGCGTGTTTTACGCGGTACCGTGCGTGTCGGGGTGACCGTTAGCTTCATAGGTGTTGCAGCGGCCGCAGTTTACTTCGGTGCATCGGAGCTGACGCGCAGAGCAGATGCTGTACCGGCGCCAGATGCCGCTGCCGTAACCTCGGTCTCCGCCACACCAATCACGTCCGAAAGCGCCTACACAGTCGACCGTGTGTTCATCGGTCAGGTCGAGCCTCAGCGTTCGGCAGATATCTCTTTCGAATTGAATGGGACGCTTGATCAAATTCTGGTGGATGAGGGTGACGAGGTTGCTAAGGGCCAACTTCTCGCAACGTTGGACGTAGCTCTGTTGGAAGTTGAACGCGACCGACTGACGGCATCTCGTGATGCCATTGCAGCCCAGCTTTCATTTGCCGAGAAAACGGTCGAGCGAAACGCGAAACTCATCGAACAAGGCTTTACCAGTCAAGCTCGCTTAGATGAGGCACTTTCCCGACAAGATGAATTGTTGTCTAGAATTGGGGAACTGGATGCAGCGCTGCGGGACGTAACCGTTCGGATCGAGAAATCCAGCATTGAGGCTCCGTTTTCTGGTCAAGTAACCGCGCGACACGTGGACGGCGGTGAAACTCTGCGCTCGGGCGAACTGGTTCTGGGTACGGTCGAGGTCGTGTCGCCGCAGGTTCGGATCGGTATCCCACTCGACGTTGACCCGGCGCTTCTGACAGATGTTGAAATCGAGATCGCTGGTCAAAGCTATCGGGCTAACCTTGCAACCTTGCGGCCCGACATTGATCCGGTAACCCGCACCAGAACCGCACTTTTCGATCTGAGGAACGCGCCGGACGTTGCCTTCGGGCAGACCGCTCGTGTGCATATAATTGATCCCGTACAGAGTGCGGGAACCTGGGTGCCCACGACATCCTTGAAAGAAGGTACGCGTGGGCAATGGACACTGCTGGTTGCTGACGCGCAGAAGATTGTGCGCCTGGCGACGGTCGAAGTTCTGCATGCTGAAAATGACCGTGTCTTTGTGCGTGGCACGTTTCCGGAAGGCACCGTCCTGATCGACCAAGGGCCGCAGCGTGTAACCGTCGGTCAGCGCGTCGCCTTCAACACTGGCGAGTAACGGAGCGATCTGATGGAAACCCTTACCTTTCGCCACCCCCGGCTGGTTGCCCTCATCATTTTGGTGCTTGTATCTGCAGGTCTGTCTTCGTTCCTGTCGCTGGGACGGCAGGAAGACCCAACGATTACCAACCTCTTCGCAACTGTGACGACGCAGTTCCCTGGTGCAGACCCTGAACGGGTCGAAGCGTTGGTTACCACAGAAATCGAAGAAGAGCTTCGGAAAATTGCCGAGGTGGATGAAATCAGCTCTGTATCCCGGTCGGGCGTATCGGTCGTTTCGGTAGAGTTGCTGGAGACGCTGGATGAAGCAACCATTGAGCAGGTTTGGGCCGAAGCTCGGGATGCCGTTGAAGATGCTCGACAGAACTTTCCGAGTGGAGTGTTGCCGCCGGAATTCGATGCCGAGGGTATTTCTGCCTATTCTGCTGTCATTGCCGTTGCGGCCGAGGATCCGGACTTCCCGTTAACTTTGCTTTCGCGGCATGCCGAAGCTCTGGGTGACAGGCTGCGCGCGATACCCTCTACGCGAGCCGTGGACTATTTCGGTCAGCCGGAAGAAGAAGTGCTCGTAAATGTCGATATGGACAAGGCCGCTGCGCTTGGGCTCAGCGCTGCCGAGATCTCCCAGCGGATTGCAGAAGCAGATGGGAAGGTTCAATCCGGGCGGTTGCAGTCCGATGTCGACCTGACAATAGGCATAAGCGGAGAAATTGAGACTTTGGACCGCATTCGAAGCATCGTCCTGCGAGAAAATGCAGACGGTGCCGTGGTGCAGCTCGGAGATATTGCCAGCGTAGACCGGGGCGCGCGCAAACCGCAGCCCTCAATCGCGTTTGCCAACGGAAAGCCCTCGGTTTTGATAGGAGTTCTGGCGCAGGACGGGGTACAGATCGACCGTTGGACGGGCTTTCTTCGGGATGAGCTTGAGGCCGGCGCCGCATCGGTACCTTTGGGCATGCAGGAAATACTGCTGTTTGATCAAAGCGAGTACACGACGGATCGTTTGTCAGAGGTTGGGATCAACATGGCCATTGGCGTGGCACTGGTCGTGGCAGTTTTGTTTGTTACGTTGGGGGTTCGGGCAGCTGGGATTGTGGCTTTGGTATTGCCGGTTGTCTCATTGGCAACTCTGGCGACGATGAACATGATTGGATTGCCAATTCATCAGATGTCCGTGACGGGCCTGATTGTTGCCCTTGGTCTGCTCGTTGACGCAGCCATCGTCATGACCGATGAAATTCGACGTCGTCTGCAGGATGGGATGGATCGGCTAGCAGCCGTACGGGATGCTGTTCGCAGGTTGGCCGCGCCACTGCTGGCATCGACCGTGACAACGGCGCTTGCCTTCACGCCGATGATCTTGCTGCCGGGACCCGCAGGCGACTTTGTCGGTGCCATCGCTATCGCCGTGGTGCTTATGCTTGTCTGGTCCCTTGTTGTGGCCTTGACGGTGACCCCGGCGATTGCGGGCTGGCTACTGTCGGACCGCCCCGACGCAGGAATGCTGAGCCGCGGCATCAGCATCCCGCCGCTTGCCCGAATGTTCGAGGCCTCAATTCGATTGTCAGTCGCTAATCCGGTGCGATCCATCGCCTTGGCACTGGTCTTGCCCGTGCTTGGCTTCGCGGCCTTTCCAACGCTTACTGCGCAATTCTTCCCGGGCGTCGACCGAAACCAGTTCTATGTCGAGGTCGACATGCCGGGTGGAACATCAATTTCCACCACCGAAGCGACCGCGCGCCAGATTGACGAAATGCTACTGGCAGATGAAGGTGTTAAGAGTGTCTACTGGACAGTCGGAGAGTCCGGCCCGGCATTCTACTACAACATCGTTGGCAACCGTTCGCGCGAGCCCGGTTTTGCACAGGCCATGATCACGACCAACACGGCCGACGATGCGGCCCGCCTTGTCGGAGCGTTGCAGAGCCGTCTGGATATCGACTTTCCTGACGCGCAGATCATCGTGCGCAATCTTGTTCAGGGTCCTCCGGTCGCCGCACCGGTTGAAGTCAAAATTCAGGGGCAGGACATCTCGGTATTACGTAATCTGGGCGACGAGGTGCGTTCAGTAATGGCCAATCTCGATCTGGTGACGCAGGCGCGTGCCAGTGTGAACGGCGGCAACCCTCAAATCCGGTTCGAGATTGATGAGGTCAAAGCCCGTTTGCTGGGGCTGGACGTGGCGGATATAGCGGGTCAGCTGGACACGGCGCTTGTTGGCACAACCGGTGGATCACTGATCGAAGGGACTGAGCAGTTGCCGGTGCGCGTTCGTTTGGGTGACGAGGTGCGATCAGATCTAAGCGCGATTGTCAGTATGCCCATTCTACTGCCGAACGCTGCCGAAATATCCGCGACAGGAATTCTCCCTGCTGTGCCGTTGTCAGAACTAGCCAGACCCATAATCGAACCTGCAGAAAGCGTCATAACTCGAACGGATGGCGTGCGAGAAAACACCATACAGGCGTTTATCGTACCTGGTGTTTTACCCGAAGAGGCTTTGCAGGACATATTGGAAGCGCTTGATGCGTCCGGGTTTGTGTTGCCTCAAGGCTATTCGATGTCCTTAGGCGGCGACAGTGATGCCCGATCCAATACCGTGGGAAATTTGCTTGCCTCTGTCGGGTTGATCGTCACACTCTCCATCGCGACGATCGTTCTGACCTTCAACTCGTTCCGGCTGACCCTTGTGACCTTGGTCGTGTGCGTTTTGTCTGCAGGCCTTTCACTGCTGTCGCTGGCCGTCATGCAATTCCCGTTCGGAATAACGGCAATCATCGGGGTCATCGGCTCAATAGGGGTTTCGATCAACGCGGCGATCATTATTTTGACCGGGTTACAACAAGACCGAGAGGCCGGCCAGGGAGATCGCGCAGCCATGGCTCGCGTAGTTACTGGTTCCAGCCGTCACATTATTTCGACAACGGTCACGACCTTTGGCGGCTTCTTACCCCTGATATTGGGTGGAGGTGCATTTTGGCCACCATTCGCCGTAGCAATCGCAGGCGGCGTTCTGTTATCAACCGTTGTATCTTTCTACTTCACCCCTCCCGTGTTCGCTTTGGTGTATCGTAGAACATTCAACAAACAACGTCCGGCCAAAAACCGCCATTCCGAACCACGCGAAGCCGTTGTCGCGCTGGTGGCGGAATGAGAATTGCGCCTACTTCTCCTTGTGAGTTGGTGTGGTTCAAAGCCGCCGTTGTTCGAAGTAAGAGTCAAGTTCTGCTGTGGGCCGAACGCCGGATTTTGCAGTGTCTGGTTTCTGCGCGTTGACGTCGTTATCGCGGACTGCAGCACCTGGTTACTTTGGGGCCGGATCGGAAATTTGCTCGACTGAGATGCACTACTGCTTTGCGGTGCTTTTCCGTCAGTGACCCGCTTGCGCCGGTTGTGCGGAGGATACGACTCATAATCGATTTGGGCTATCCGTCTCGTTGTAGATTGCGCAGCCTTGGCTTTGATCATTAGGACCATTGAAACGGGCGGAACAACCTTAACAAAACCTAACAACTCAGCTGCAGTCAGCGGACGATTCTGCCGAAGCTTGGAAGCTGCGCGATACCAACCAATACCTACAGATCTATCTGCGAAAAGTCGGGAGATAAATCAGGGGGTATTTTGATGCCTGCAAAGAAAATTTTTGTGTTTCAACATCTTGTGGGGATATTTGGTGCCCAGGAGAGGACTCGAACCTCCACGTCCATACGGACACTAGCACCTGAAGCTAGCGCGTCTACCAATTCCGCCACCTGGGCAGGTGTCGTGGAGGGGCGTTTAAGCCTAGTCGCGGGGGGCGTCAACCAGATTCGGTGAGATTTTTTTAAGTTTTTTGAATTCGGTTCCCGGCCGGTGTTTTCCACGCATGGTTTTCAACGCCGTCGCGGCGAATTAGCGCCTTGTTTGACTGGCCTGCGGGCGCTAGTTCTAGGGCGCAATTTCTCAGCAGGAGCCCTCTCATGTCGAAACTGGTGACGATTTTTGGCGGATCGGGATTTGTCGGTCGCTACATCGCGCGGCGCATGGCGAAAGAGGGGTGGCGTGTCCGGGTGGCTGTACGTCGCCCGAACGAGGCCATGTTCGTCAAACCCTATGGTGCCGTGGGTCAGGTCGAACCGGTGCTGTGCAATATCCGGGATGACGCCTCGGTGGCGCTGGCGATGCAGAGCGCCGATGCGGTTGTAAACTGCGTGGGTGTGCTGAACGAGCTTGGCAAGAACGGGTTTGATACCGTTCAGGCCGAAGGAGCTGAACGCATCGCGCGTTTGGCGGCCGAGCAGGGCATCAAGCGGATGGTTCATATCTCGGCCATCGGTGCGGATGCGAATTCAGCCAGCGCGTATTCCCGGACCAAAGCACATGGTGAAGCGGGCGTGTTGAAGCATATGCCAGACGCTGTGATCCTGCGTCCTTCGGTGATCTTTGGCACCGAAGACCAGTTCTTCAACCGTTTCGCCGGAATGACCCGCATGGGACCGTTCCTGCCTCTGGTCGGGGCCGAGACAAAATTCCAGCCCGTTTACGTAGACGATGTGGCGCAGGCTGCCGTCAAAGGCGTTCTGGGGCAGGCAGAGCCGGGTATTTACGAGCTTGGCGGCCCCGAGGTTAAGACCTTTCGTGTCTTGATGCAGCAGATGCTTGAAGTGATTCACCGTCGCCGCGTCATCATCGGCCTGCCGTTCTTTGCCGCGCGGATTATGGCGGGTGTGCTGGATATCGTTAAATTTGTCAGCTTCCAGCTGTTCCCCAACAACATTCTGACGCGCGATCAGCTTAAGAACCTGCGTCACGACAATGTTGTCGCCGAGGGCGCAAAGTCTTTTACAGACCTTGGTATCGTGCCGACCACGCTGGAATCGGTACTGCCGGAATACCTGTGGAAATTCCGCCCCTCGGGTCAGTATGACGACATTCAGAACTCGGCCAAAAACCTGCGTATCTGATCAGCTGTAGGCCATGATCAAAAGTATCACGCCTAGAATGACGCGGTAGATGACGTAGGGTGTGAAGCTGACGCTGCGCAGAAGCCGCATCATCAGGCTGAGCGCCAGCAGGGCCGAAAGAAAGGCAAGCAGCGCCGCAATGGCCCCATCCCGGGCCAGTTGCATATCGGCCCCGCGCACGGCATCCAATGCCAGCAGTGTGCCCGACGCCAGGATTGTCGGGATCGACATCAACATCGCGATCCGCGCGCCGTCTTCACGGGTATATCCCAATTGCCGCGCGCCGGTTATGGTTATCCCGGAACGGGACGTTCCTGGGATCAGGGCAAGAACCTGCCACAGACCCATGATCAGCGCGTCGCGTATTCCCCAGTTTTCGGCCTCTTTGGTTTCAGGAGCCTTCTGATCCACCCAATACAGCAGCAGACCGAAACCCAGCATTGTCCATCCGATGACCGTGATCGAGCGCATGGCCTGGCTCAACCCGGTGACATGCAGAATGAGGCCCGCGATCACGGTAGGAACAGTTGCAACGATCAGGCCCAGAGCAAGCCGGGCCTGCGGTGTATCCGCCCGTCCGGTCAATGCGCGCGGTAATCCGGCAAGGGCCTGTTTTACATCTGACCGGAAATACAGCACCACGGCGCCCAGGGTTCCCACATGTACCGCGACATCAATGGCTTGACCCTGATCCTGCAACCCCGACAGGTTGGGCAGCAGGATCAGGTGACCAGATGAGGATATGGGCAAAAACTCAGTGATTCCCTGAATGATTGCTACGAGAATCAGGTGAAACAAACTCATCTGCCCTGCCGTGCTGCTGCCACGTGTTCTTTGTGGGTTATGGGTATAAGGGCGATGGAAAAAAGGAAAGCGCGCATATAGGTCCGAATCGGATCTAAAAATTCCAATTATTTTCCACTTTTCTTAAAGGCGCGCTGCATTTTTTCAATTTAGGTCAGCATAATTGACTTTTCATCCAAAAGCGCATCCCGTAAAGAAACGGAACCTAGCCAATTCATGGAGTCTGACCCGTGGCCAAGCAACCGATGCTGAAATTTGTGCAGATCGACCGCGTCATGCCGGAAAAGCGTGCTGCCAATGACCGCAAGGACGACTTTGACGAGATCTATTCCGAGTTCGCCGATGAAAAAGCAGCCGAGCAGGCGAGTCGGTGCAGCCAATGTGGTGTTCCGTACTGCCAGTCGCATTGCCCGTTGCACAACAATATTCCCGACTGGTTGCGCCTGACTGCGACCGGGCGCCTGGAAGAAGCCTATCAGGTAAGTCAGGCCACCAATACCTTCCCCGAGATCTGCGGGCGCATCTGTCCGCAGGACCGCCTGTGCGAGGGCAACTGCGTGATCGAACAGTCGGGCCATGGAACGGTCACGATTGGTTCGATCGAGAAATACATAACGGATACCGCATGGGAAAAAGGCTGGGTCCAGCCGGTTGCTCCATCGGCCGAACGCGCTGAAAGCGTGGGTATCATTGGTGCTGGCCCCGGTGGATTGGCCGCTGCGGATATGCTGCGCCAGGCTGGTATCCAGGTCACGGTATACGACCGCTATGACCGGGCCGGTGGCCTGCTGATGTATGGCATTCCGGGGTTCAAACTGGAAAAAGACGTTGTTCAGCGCCGCAATGACCTGTTGGCTGATGGTGGGGTCGAGTTTGTTCTGAATTGCGACGTGGATGCGGCCAAGTTCGAAGAAATCCGGGCCAGGCATGATGCCGTTATCATTGCGACCGGTGTCTACAAGTCGCGCGACCTGGCAATGCCGGGCAGCGGTCTGGCCGGGATCGAAAAGGCGATCGACTTCCTGACAGCCTCGAACCGGAAAAGCTTTGGCGACCAGGTCGAAGAATTCGACAACGGTCGCTTGAACGCCGACGGCAAAAAAGTCGTCGTGATTGGCGGCGGTGACACTGCGATGGATTGCGTGCGCACTTCGATCCGTCAGGGCGCGACTTCTGTCAAATGTCTGTATCGCCGGGACCGGGCCAACATGCCGGGGTCACAGCGTGAAACGCAGAATGCCGAGGAAGAAGGCGTGATCTTCGAATGGCTCAGCGCGCCCAAGGGGTTCTCGGGTGAAGACACGGTCAATGGTGTCATCGTTCAGAAGATGCGCCTGGGACAGCCAGACGCATCCGGTCGTCAGGCCCCCGAAGTGATCGAAGGCGCGGACTATGTCGAAGACGCCGATCTTGTGATCAAGGCGCTTGGATTCGAACCTGAAGACCTGCCGACGCTGTTCGGACAACCTGATCTGCCGGTCACCCGCTGGGGTACGATCAAGGCGGCGTTCCAAACCGGCGAGACCGAAATGGACGGAGTCTATGCAATCGGTGACATCGTGCGCGGTGCCTCGCTGGTGGTCTGGGCGATCCGGGACGGTCGTGACTGCGCTGGTGCGATCATCGAACGCTTCAATGCCAAATCTGCCGTTGCGGCCGAATAATCCCGGCGATCAGGAGGCTTCGAAATGCCTGAATTGCAAGGCCAATGCATGTGTGGCGCGGTCACGGTGACGGCAACTCCGGCGCGGGATGCGCTGGGGGCCTGCCATTGCGACCAGTGCCGGCGCTGGACCAGTTCCATGCTGGTGACATTTCAGGCCGAAGAAGGCTATGCCGCGCTTGGACCGGTCAAAACCTACACTTCCTCTGACTGGGCCGAGCGCGCCTTTTGCGCCGATTGCGGCTCGGCGCTTTGGTATCGGATCACGCTTCCGGGCGAGATGCACGGCCAGACGCAGATGGCGGCAGGTCTGTTTGACAACGCCGCAGGCAACCCACTGAAACTTGAACTTTACATCGACAAAAAGCCCCAGGGCTACGCGTTCGCAGGCGAACGCCGGCAGATGACCAAAGCCGAGGTCGAAGCCATGTACGCCCCCTCTGACGAAGGAGACAGCCAATGACCAAATATGATGCCGATTGGGTGCGGGCCGAAAAAGCCAAGCGCAAATGGATGGCTGAAAATGGTCTCTATTCCGAGGAAGAAGAGCATTCTTCCTGCGGTGTGGGTCTCGTTGTGTCCGTGGATGGGAAAGCGTCGCGCAAGGTTGTGGACGCCGGTATCGACGCGCTCAAGGCGATCTGGCACCGCGGCGCGGTTGATGCTGACGGCAAGACCGGTGATGGCGCGGGCATTCACGTGCAGATTCCGGTTTCGTTTTTCTACGATCAGATCAGGCGCACAGGCCACGAGCCCAAATTGGACGAACTGATCGCTGTTGGTCAGGTTTTCCTGCCGCGCACCGACTTTGGCGCACAGGAACAGTGCCGGACCATCGTGGAAAGCGAAGTTCTGCGCATGGGCTATTACATCTATGGCTGGCGTCACGTGCCGGTCGATGTCACCTGTCTGGGTGAAAAAGCCAACGCCACCCGGCCCGAGATCGAGCAGATCCTGATCTCGAATTCCAAAGGTGTGGACGAAGAGACCTTCGAGCGCGAGCTCTATGTCATTCGTCGCCGTATTGAAAAGGCCGCCTCAGCCGCCGGTATTTCCGGGCTGTACCTGGCTTCGCTGTCCTGCCGTTCAATCATCTACAAGGGTATGATGCTGGCCGAGCAGGTTGCTGTCTTCTATCCCGACCTGATGGACGAACGGTTTGAATCCGCCTTCGCAATCTACCACCAGCGCTATTCCACCAACACCTTCCCGCAATGGTGGCTGGCGCAGCCCTTCCGCATGTTGGCGCATAATGGCGAGATCAACACGCTGAAAGGCAATATCAACTGGATGAAAAGCCACGAGATCCGCATGGCGTCCTCGACATTTGGGGATTATGCCGAGGATATCAAGCCGATCATCGCCGGAGGATCGTCGGATTCGGCCGCATTAGACTCTGTTTTTGAGGTTCTGGTGCGCGCGGGTCGCTCGGCCCCGATGGCGAAAACCATGCTGGTTCCGGAAAGCTGGTCCAAGCAGGCGGTGGAACTGCCGCAGGCGTGGCGCGACATGTATTCTTACTGCAACTCGGTGATGGAGCCGTGGGACGGCCCCGCCGCGCTGGCCATGACGGATGGCCACTGGGTCTGTGCTGGGCTGGACCGCAACGGCCTGCGTCCGATGCGTTACGTCGTGACTGGCGATGGTCTTGTCATTGCGGGATCCGAGGCCGGCATGGTGCCGATTGATGAGTCCACAGTGACCGAAAAAGGCGCGCTGGGCCCCGGTCAGATGCTGGCTGTCGACATGAAAAAGGGCAAGCTGTATCGCGACACCCAGATCAAGAACAAGCTGGCGAGCGCATTGCCGTTTGGCGAATGGGTCGGCAAGATAAACGATCTGGACGAGGCGCTGGCAGGCGTGACCGAAAAGCCGATTTTTTCGGGTGAAGATCTGCGCAAGCGCCAGATCGCGGCAGGCTATTCAGTCGAAGAGCTGGAGCAGATTCTTGCGCCTATGGCTGAAGATGGCAAAGAGGCGCTGGCGTCCATGGGTGACGATACGCCCTCGGCGGTTCTGTCCAAGCAATACCGCCCGCTCAGCCATTTCTTCCGGCAGAATTTCAGCCAGGTCACCAACCCGCCGATCGACAGTTTGCGCGAATACCGCGTCATGTCCTTGAAAACCCGGTTCGGGAACCTGAAGAACGTGCTGGATGAGGACAGCAGCCAGACCGAGATCATCGTTCTGGAAAGCCCCTTTGTCGGAAACGCACAATGGGATGAACTGGTTGGGAACCTCAATGCTCCGCTGGCCGAGATCGATTGCAGCTTTGAGCCTGGTCAAGGCGCGCTGAGCGCTGCTTTGGCCCGTGTCAGAGCCGAAGCTGAAGAGGCTGTCCGGTCTGGCGCAGGGCATCTGGTGCTGACCGACATGCACTCGGGTGAAGATCGTGTGGCGATGCCGATGATCCTTGCCACCAGCGCAGTGCACTCACACCTGACCCGTCAGGGCCTGCGGACGTTCTGTTCCTTGAACGTACGCTCGGCTGAATGTGTCGATCCGCATTACTTTGCGGTTCTGATCGGCTGTGGCGCGACCGTTGTGAACGCCTATCTGGCCGAAGACTCGCTGGCCGATCGTATCGATCGTGGGCTGCTGGACGGCACACTGACCGAAAATGTTGCGCGCTACCGCGAAGCCATCGACCAGGGCCTGTTGAAAATCATGGCCAAGATGGGGATCTCGGTGATCTCGTCCTACCGCGGCGGTCTGAATTTCGAGGCTGTTGGCCTTAGCCGCGCGATGGTCGCCGAGTACTTCCCGGGTATGACCAGCCGGATTTCCGGCATCGGCGTCACCGGTATTCAGGCAAAGGCCGAAGAAATCCACGCCAAGGGCTGGAACAGTGGTCTGGACGTGTTGCCGATCGGTGGTTTCTACAAGTCGCGGCAATCGGGTGAAACCCACGCGTGGGAAGCGACCTCGATGCATATGATGCAGATGGCGTGCAACAAGGCGTCCTATGAGCTGTGGAAACAGTATTCTGCCAAGATGCAATCGAACCCGCCGATCCATCTGCGCGACCTGATGGATTTCAAACCATTGGGCAAACCGGTACCGATCGAAGAGGTGGAATCGATCACCTCAATCCGCAAGCGTTTCGTCACGCCGGGCATGTCACTGGGCGCGCTCAGCCCCGAGGCGCACAAGACGCTGAACGTGGCCATGAACCGGATCGGAGCGAAATCCGACTCGGGTGAAGGTGGTGAAGATCCTGCACACTTCGTGCCCGAGCCGAATGGCGACAACCCCTCGGCCAAGATCAAGCAGGTGGCCTCGGGCCGGTTCGGTGTGACCGCCGAATACCTCAACCAGTGCGAAGAGCTGGAAATCAAGGTGGCCCAAGGTGCCAAGCCCGGCGAGGGCGGCCAGCTGCCCGGCATGAAGGTCACCGATCTGATCGCGCGCCTGCGTCACTCGACCAAGGGCGTGACGCTGATTTCTCCGCCGCCGCATCATGACATCTACTCGATCGAGGATCTAGCGCAGCTGATCTATGACCTGAAACAGATCAACCCGCGCTGCAAGGTGACGGTTAAACTGGTGGCGTCTTCGGGCGTTGGCACGATTGCTGCCGGTGTGGCCAAGGCGAAAGCGGATATTATCCTGATTTCGGGTCACAATGGCGGTACGGGTGCCTCACCCGCGACCAGCATCAAATATGCCGGTCTGCCATGGGAGATGGGCCTGACCGAGGCGCATCAGGTTCTGGCGATGAACAACCTGCGTGATCGTGTGACTCTGCGCACCGATGGTGGTCTGCGGACCGGACGTGACGTTGTCATGGCTGCGATGATGGGGGCCGAAGAATACGGGATCGGCACCGCTGCGCTGATTGCGATGGGCTGCATCATGGTGCGTCAGTGCCAATCGAACACCTGTCCGGTTGGTGTATGCACGCAAGACGAAAGCCTGCGCGCCAAGTTCACCGGAAACGCGGACAAGGTCGTCAACCTGATCACCTTCTACGCTCAGGAAGTGCGCGAGCTGCTGGCCAGCCTTGGCGCGCGTTCCGTGGATGAAATCATCGGCCGTGCCGACCTGCTGGCTCAGGTCAGCCGTGGCTCGGCGCATCTGGACGATCTGGATCTCAATCCGCTGCTGATCACCGTCGATGGTGCGCATAACATCGTGTACAATCGCGACAAGGACCGCAACGCCGTGCCCGACACGCTGGATGCCGAGATCGTGCGCGATGCGGCGCGGTTCCTGAAGGACGGCGAGAAGATGCAGTTGTCATATGCCATCCAGAACACGCACCGGACCGTCGGAACCCGTATTTCCAGCCACATTGTGCAGAACTTCGGCATGCGGAACACGTTCCAGGATGACCACCTGCACGTGAAACTCCAGGGTTCGGCCGGTCAGTCTCTGGGGGCTTTCGCTGCCCCGGGTCTGAAGCTGGAAGTGTCGGGGGATGCCAATGACTATGTGGGCAAGGGCCTGTCTGGCGGCACGATCGTTGTGCGCCCGCCGCAGGTCAGCCCGCTGAAGGCAGACGACAACACAATCATCGGCAACACGGTTCTCTACGGTGCAACTGACGGCCATCTGTTTGCGGCCGGCCGCGCGGGTGAACGGTTTGCCGTGCGCAACTCGGGCGCCAAAGTTGTGGTTGAAGGATGTGGCTCGAACGGGTGTGAGTACATGACCGGCGGTGTGGCCGTGATTCTTGGTGATATCGGGGCCAATTTCGGTGCCGGGATGACCGGTGGCATGGCATATCTGTATGATCCTGAAGGCAAGGCCGAAGCGTTGATGAACAAGGAAACGCTTGTTACCTGCCCGGTCACCGTGGACCATTGGGTGGATCAATTGAAAGCCCTGATCACGCGTCACGCCGAGGAGACTTACAGCCGCAAGGCTGCGGATATTCTCCAGCATTGGGATGTGGAAAAGGGCAACTTCTTACAGGTTTGTCCCAAAGAAATGCTCAACAAACTCAGCCACCCGCTGAGCGAAGAAGCCACGGCAGTTCCGGCGGAGTAAGCCGAAATTCCACCAAAAAACCGGCCCCGCGTGCCATTTGCAGCACGCGGGGCCACAGTTTTTGTGCGGTTTCGGTGGGATTCTTGCCTGTTCTTCCGAATTTCGCCATGCTTTTTTCACCTTGTAGTGATAGCCATTGCCTGTTTCGGTTTCTAATGGTGACAGAGTAGGGGCAACAGGATGCCAACGACATATCGCGATCAGTTCTTCACCTTTGATCCCGCAAGCCCGCCACCAGCGGGAACGGCCGTCGCGGTCAGCAATTTCACCCTGACTGATGCGAATGATGACAATCTTATTGACGCGCCCAGTGGTGACACGGTCAACGGTCAAGACGTTACAAATTCCTGGCCAGGCGATACTGTAACGATCAACGTGTCAGGCGTTGGGAACGTGACCTATACAGGAACCACTTTCTACCTGGCCGATGGGTCTCGGGCTTTCACCCCCACAGACGGCCAGGTGCTTCAGCCCGGAACGCTGGTGTCGACCACTTTCGTCAACACACAAGGCCCCCTGAATGTCGGAAATCTGGGACCGCCGTGTTTTACGGCAGGGACCATGATCGCGACGCCGGAAGGTGAGCGCGCGGTTGAGGGTTTGAAGGCTGGTGATCTGGTCATCACGGTGGATCACGGGCCACAACCCTTGATCTGGGTCGGGTGTACAACCGTCGCAGCCGAAGGCAAATTGGCCCCAATCCGTTTCGATGCCGGGGTGTTTGGTCTGGATCGCCCATTGCTGGTTTCACCGCAGCACCGGATGCTGATCGAAGACTGGCAGGCGTCCTATCTGTTCGGCCATACCGAAGCGCTGGTTCCGGCGCATACTCTGGTCAACGATGACACCGTGAAACGGGTCGAGGGCGGTGAGGTTGAATATTTCCACCTGTTGTTCAAACAGCATGAGATTGTTTTCGCCAACGGAGCAAAAAGTGAAAGCTATTATCCCGGGCATGCGTTGTCGGCCTCGGATCGTGAAACGCAAAGCGAAGTTCTGCACTTGTTTCCCGAGTTGACCGGGCTTGATCCGATGTCGCTGAAAACCGCGCGCCCGATCGTTCATCCGCGCGAGGCGCGCGCTTTCGCGATTTAGGCCGTTTCAAACCGGAACCTTGCGTCGTATAGCTGAGACATGGCGAAGAAAGCAGCCCGCAAATCCGGCGGAAAAAAACGCAAGGCATCCAGAAAGAAGGAACCAGTGGCGCGGCAGATCCGCCGCTGGGTAACGCGAGCGGTCATGGCGGTTTTGGGCCTCGTGGTTGCTCTGGTCCTGATTTATTCGGTGGTGAACCCTCCTGTCACCCACACCATCTGGTCGGAATGGCGCCGGCTGGGAAAGGTTGAACGCGAATGGGTTCCGATCGAAGACATGGCACCGATCATGGCAAGATCAGTTGTTGCAGCCGAGGACGCAAATTTCTGCCTGCATTGGGGCTTTGACGTAGAAGCCATCCGCGACGCGCTTGAGGATGGCGGCAATCGTGGTGCCTCGACCATCACGCAACAGGTGGTGAAGAATGTGTTCCTCTGGCAGGGTCGCAGCTGGGTGCGCAAGGCTTTGGAAACCTCGATCACGCCGGTGGTTGAAATATTCTGGAGCAAAAAGCGTATTCTTGAGGTGTATCTGAATGTCGCCGAAACCGGAAATGGCGTATTCGGGGTCGAAGCTGCGGCGCAACGCTATTTCAACACCAGCGCGGCAAAGCTGACTTCTGTTCAAGCGGCGCGGATTGCCGCAATCCTGCCGTCCCCGCGCAACCGGTCGGTCACGGATCCGACTGCGCGGACCCGCAGACGGGCGGCTTCGATCCTCGATGGGGCGGCCACCATCCGCGCAGATGGTCGCGCGGATTGTTTCGAGGATTGAAACCCGCTATCTGCCAAGGCTAAATCTGTCGGGTATTCACTTGTTCGAATGGAAGTCCATGGCGCGTCTGTTTCACGTTCCCCTCTCTCCGTATTGTCGCAAGGTCCGCCTGTCGCTGGCGGAGAAGAAGATCGAGGTTGAGCTGGTAGAAGAGCGATACTGGGAACAGGATCCTGATTTTCTGCGGCGCAACCCGGCGGGAAAAGTACCCGTGTTGCGTCTGGACGGGCAGATCATGTCGGAAAGCGCTGCGATCTGCGAATACATCGAAGAAACCCGCTCTGAGCCAGCTTTGATGCCGAAAACCCCCGAAGCCAGGTTTGAAGTAAGACGCCTTGTCGGGTGGTTCGACGACAAGTTTCACCACGAGGTGACATCGAAGCTGTTGTATGAGCGAGTGAACAAAAAGGTGACAGGACAGGGGTATCCGGACAGCAAGAACGTTAAACAGGGTGCCAAGGCGATCAAATACCATCTGGATTACATGGCGTGGCTGCTGGATCACCGCCGTTGGTTGGCCGGGGATCAGATGACATTGGCGGATTTCGCGGCCGCGGCGCATCTGTCTTCGCTGGACTACATCTCGGACGTGGACTGGAACCGCAGCCAGGTGGTCAAGGACTGGTATGCCAAGATCAAGTCTCGACCGGCATTTCGGTCAATTCTGGCGGATCAGGTGCCGGGGTTCCGACCGCCGCCCCATTACGCTGATCTGGATTTCTGATAGGGTGCGCAAGGGGGGGCTGTCTGCCCCCCATCGCGCCAAGGGCGCGATTCCCCCCGAGGATATTTTGGCCAGATGAAGAGCGGATCGGATCTTAAGGAAAAGCTGGTGCAACAAACCCAGGCAGAGGGGTTTGTTGCCTGTCGCGTGTGCCGCCCTTGGGATGTTCCACAGGTGCCGAAACGCTTGCGGGCCTATCTGGACGCCGGGTACCACGGGCAAATGGGATGGATGGCCGAGCGTACGCATTGGCGTGGCGATCCTGCCGCGCTTTGGCCTGAGGCGCAATCGGTGGTCATGTTGGCTGAAAGCTATACGCCGGAACATGACCCGACGGAGATCCTGAAACACCCGGATCGTGGTGCAATTTCGGTCTATGCGCAGAACAAGGACTATCATGATCTGGTCAAGAAGCGGCTGAAGCGCTTGGCGCGATGGCTGATTGCCGAAGCCGGAGGTGAGGTAAAGGTATTCGTCGATACCGCTCCGGTTCCCGAGAAGGCGCTGGGATATGCCGCCGGACTGGGGTGGCAGGGCAAGCACACCAATCTTGTAAGCCGCGAATGGGGAAATTGGGCCTTTATAGGGTCTGTTTTCACTACTCTGGACCTACCGGCGGACAATTCAGAGATCGATCATTGCGGGTCGTGCCGCGCCTGTCTGGACAGTTGCCCGACCGATGCGTTTCCGGCCCCGTATCAACTGGATGCACGGCGGTGCATTTCATACCTGACCATTGAGCATAAAGGCCCGGTGGACCATGAGCTGCGCGGAAAGTTGGGCAATCGGATCTATGGCTGCGACGATTGTCTGGCGGCCTGTCCATGGAACAAGTTTGCCGTCGCAGCGAGCGATATGCGCTATGCCGCCCGGGACGATCTGAAAGCGCCCGGTTTGGAAGAACTGGCGGCGCTGGACGATGCCGCTTTTCGTGCAAAGTTTTCCGGCTCGCCGATCAAACGAATCGGCCGGGACCGGTTCGTGCGCAATGTTCTGTATGCCATTGGAAACTCGGGACAGCCGAAACTGAAAACAGTGGCTCAGCGTCTGTTGGAAGACCCGGATGAGACCGTGGCAGAGGCGGCGCGCTGGGCGGTGGAACAACTGTCATAATTGCCGCAAACAGGCTGGACGTGTCGTGCATAACCGCTAAACCCATCCGCAGCGAACAGACAGGAGGACCCGATGACGTTGTCTTTGGGGGTAGATACGGGCGGGACCTATACCGACGCGGTGCTGATCAGGGATGAGAAAGAGGTCATCGCCTCGGCCAAGTCGCTGACCACCCGGGCGGATCTGGCGATTGGTGTGGGCAAGGCGATCTCGTCTGTGCTGGCAGAGGCGCAGGTTACGCCGGATCAGATTTCGATGGCGTCATTGTCGACGACGCTGGCCACGAATGCTCTGGTCGAGGGGCAGGGTGGTCGTGTCGCGTTGATCTATATCGGGTTCAAGGACAGTGATCTTGAAAAACACGGGCTGAAAGAGGCGCTGAAGGGCGATCCGGCCTTGGTGATTGCCGGTGGGCATACCCATTCCGGCGGGCAGGCTGCCGCCTTGGATGTCGCAGCGCTTGAGGCCTTTTTGGATTCGCATAACGGAATTTCCGGCTTTGCGGTTGCTGCTCAGTTCGCCACCCGCAACCCGGCGCACGAGTTGGAAGCGGCGCGCATAATCTCGGAAAGAACCGGGGCGCCGGTGACCTGTTCGCATCACTTGTCCGCCAAGCTCAATGGTCCGAAACGCGCGGTGACGGCTGTGCTGAATGCGCGGCTGATCGGGATGATCGACCGATTGATCGGGCGTGCACAGGATCAACTGCATGCGCTGGGAATTTCGGCGCCGATGATGGTGGTGCGCGGGGATGGCGCCCTGATGAGCGCGGAACAGGCCCGGGAACGGCCGATCGAGACTATTCTGAGCGGGCCTGCGGCTTCTATCGTCGGGGCGCGATGGCTTACCGGAGCGGACAATGCGCTGGTCTCGGACATCGGGGGAACGACCACTGATGTCGCACTTATCCGGGACGGAAAGCCCGCGATCGACCCGGCCGGGGCGCAGGTGGGTGGGTTTCGCACCATGGTCGAGGCCGTGGCGATGCGAACCCACGGTCTGGGCGGCGACAGTCAGGTTCATGTTGCGACCGAAGGGTTGCGGGGCGGTGTTTTCCTGGGCCCGCGTCGCGTGTTGCCCGTTTCGCTGATCGCATCAGAAGCGCCCGACGTTGTGCATTCTGTACTGGATGAACAATTGCGGGCCACGACCGTGGGCGAGCATGATACGCGTTTTGCCCGCCGCGTGCCCGGCATCCATGCTGAAGGAGTCGGCGCGCGGGAAGAAAGCCTGCTGGAGAGGCTGGGAGATCGCGTTCTGCCCCTGAGCTCCTTGCTGCGTTCGCGGATGGAGAACGGGGCGCTGATGCGCCTGGTCGATCGCGGAATCATCCAGGTGTCTGGGGTTACGCCATCTGATGCCAGCCACGTGTTGGGGCGGGTTCGTGCCTGGGATGTCGATGCGGCGCGCAAGGCATTGGAACTGATGGCACGCAAACGGGTCGGGTCAGGGGATATGTTGGCAAACTCTCCCGAAGCGTTGGCCCAGATGATCGTGGATCAATTGACGGAACAGACCAGTTTGACCTTGTTAGAGGCTGCTTTTGACGAAGAGCAGGTTGGTTTTGGTCTGCCTTCGCAAGACTTGGCGCGTCATGTGCTGACACAGCGCGGGTTGGCACAACACCGTGGGTTGCTGTCGCTGAGCGCTGCTTTGAATGTGGATGTGGTTGGCCTTGGGGCGTCGGCCCCCAGCTATTACCCTGCGGTGGGTGAACGGCTGCACTGCCGAATGATCCTGCCGGAACATGCGGGCGTGGCAAATGCGATTGGTGCTGTCGTGGGGCGGCTGACCCTGCGTCGCTCGGGCACCGTCACATCCCCGGCGGAAGGGCGATATCGTGTGCATCTGGAGGATGGCCCGAAGGACTTCGCCGCGTCAGAGGACGCTCTGGCCCTGTTGGAAAAGGTTTTGATGTCCGAAGCAGAGGGCGCAGTACGAGAAGCCGGCGCAGAAGACATTCGCGTGATCGTGGATCGTGACATCAAAACCGCGCGAGTCGAGGCAAAGGACGTTTTTGTCGAGGCCCTGATCACGGTCGAGGCAAGCGGACGTCCACGGGTGGCCGCGGGCTAGCCCCCCTGAAAGCTTCAGAGGGGCCGGGCAGGTGGTGCTTTATTCTGCTGCGCTTGAGCGTTTGGGCAGGACCCAATCCTGACGCGGGAAGTGGCAGGTATAGCCGTTCGGAATCCGCTCCAGATAATCCTGATGCTCTGGTTCGGCTTCCCAGAACTCTCCGACAGGTTCGACCTCGGTCACGACTTTTCCGGGCCACAAGCCGCTGGCATTCACGTCGGCGATGGTGTCCAGGGCCACCTGTTTCTGCGAGTCATCCACGTAGTAGATCGCAGATCGATAGCTCATGCCGATATCGTTGCCCTGACGGTTGACCGTGGTCGGGTCATGGATCTGAAAGAAGAATTCCAGCAGGTCGCGATAGCTGATCCGAGACTGATCGAACCAGATCTCGATCCCTTCCGCGTGGGTGCCGTGATTGCGATAGGTCGCGTTGGGCACGTCACCGCCGGTATAGCCGACACGCGTACGTGACACGCCCGGCAGTTTGCGGATCAGGTCCTGCATCCCCCAGAAGCAGCCCCCGGCCAGTACAGCGCGTTGCTCGTTCATCAGATTTCCTCCACATGAATCAGGTATTCGCCATAACCTTCGGCTTCCATCTCATCCCGATGAATGAACCGAAGCGAGGCAGAGTTGATGCAGTACCGCAAACCGCCATGTTCACGTGGACCGTCCGGGAAGACATGCCCCAGATGGCTGTCGCCGTGTTTCGAACGAACCTCGGTCCGGATCATGCCATGCGTGGTATCGCGGAACTCTTCGACATGTTCGTGCACGATCGGCTTGGTGAAACTGGGCCAGCCGCACCCGGATTCGTATTTGTGGGTCGAGGCAAACAGCGGTTCACCCGATACGATATCCACATAAATACCGGGTTCCTTGTTGTTCAGGTATTTCCCGGTGCCCGGACGTTCTGTACCACTGCGCTGGGTGACGTGAAACTCTTCGGGCGAAAGCGCAGCAATGGCCGTGGGGTCTTTGGTATAGCGAGTCATGGATCCTCCGGCTGAAATAGTGTTTGCGCCATTATCTGGGGGCTGCGGGGTGGAAAGCAAAGCGATATTTCAAACCGCTCTCGCAGTCGTGCAAGTGATCTGAACAACAGAGTCACGCGTATCTGAGTTAAAGGGAGGACAAGACATGATGAGATTGCTGCTTTTGACTGCCCTGATCTTGCTGGGCCGCGCCGTTCAGGCGGCACCGCTGACCGGTGAGTTCGACTCGATCGACGGAGGCACATTGGCCATCGAAGAGTGGCGCGGCCAACCCATCCTGGTGGTCAACACCGCGTCACAATGTGGGTTTACCGGGCAATACAAGGCTCTGCAAAAGGTGCATGAGGCCTATTCCGGCAAGGGGCTGGTCGTTCTTGCGGTTCCGTCGGATTCGTTCAATCAGGAACTTGGGTCCGCGGAAGAGGTGAAACAGTTCTGCGAGATGAACTATGGGCTGACCCTGCCGATGACGGATATCACTCCGGTCAAAGGGGCTGACGCTCACCCGTTCTACAAGGCCGTTGCCGCGCAGACCGGGTTCACGCCCAAGTGGAACTTCAACAAAATCCTGATCGATCCTGAGGGTGAAGTCGCGGCGACTTTCGGGTCAAATGTAAAACCCGATTCCCGCAAACTGCTGTCTCAGGTCGAAGCCCTGCTGCCCTGAGCGGGCTGGCGTGAAAGCTGAACCGCAAGAATGCCAAGGGTTGTAACCGTGACGCCAACCGCATCCATGGCGCCTAGCTTCTCGCCCAGCAGGATCGCCGCGATGGTGACCCCGAACACGGGGTTCAAAAAGTGGAAGGTGGCGGCCCGAACGGCTCCGATTCGGTCCAACAGCAGGAACCAGATCAGTGTCGCCAGCAATCCGGGGAAAAGAGTCGTGTAGGTAAAGGCCAGCGCCAGTGGCAGCGTCGGGTGGATGTAGATGGTTTCAAAGACCGGAGCAGCCGCAAACAGCGCGGCTGAACCAACCAACATCTGCAAGCCAACGACCATCATGAAGTTCCCGCCGGATGTTGCACCGCGAACGGCCAAGGTTGCAAAGGTCAAGGCAAGAGCACCCAAACCGCAAAGCGCGACCCCGAACATATCAACGCCCGCGCTGATCCGGCTGCTCATGATAAGGGCGACTCCGGCGAAACCGGCGAACAGACCCAAAACACCCAGTGGCCGCAGCTTTTCGCCGAAAATCAACCACCCCGCCAGCGCCACCAACAAGGGCATGGTGGATGCGATTATGGCCGCGACCGAAGCCTCGACCGTTTGCATCGCATAGAAATTTAGACCCAAATAAAGGGCATTTTGGCAGATCCCGAACAATATCGTTGCGCGCCATTGGTTTCGGGTCAGGTGCCAGCTTTGCCCCATCGCGCGAGCAATCATGACTCCCAGAACACCGGAGATCAGAAACCTCAAGGCCAGCGAAAACAGAGGGGACGCATCCGCCACGATAATACGCGCCGAGGTAAAGGCAGATGACCAGATCAGGGCAAATGTCAGCCCCATGGCTATGGCGCGCAGATCCATGGAGACCCCCTGTCACTTTGCGCGGACTGTTCCTGATTTTGGGATCGGTCGCAAGCGGTGCGCGTCAAAAAAGACACATGCGTGATGCAAGAAAAGTCTTGCGCATGATTTTATTGATTGACTGGCCAATTAAAGATATCGGCGGCAGGACCTGACATATCAAGGGAGGTTTGTCGGTGCTTCTGGAGTACATTCTATCGTTCGGCGTCCTGCTGGCATTGGGGCTGGTCGCATTCTTCGTCGTGAAATGGTGGAACCTGCGCTGTGTCGGCGTGACACCGGTTCATCTGTTCACGTTCATCGCGATTCTGTTCACATCCGGCCTGGATGTCGGCCTGATCATGTTTCCACTGACCGAATTCGGAGGATACGCCGAGGATCCGGCCTATGCCTTTGCCAACCCGCTGGCGATCGAATTCGGATTCTGGGGTTTTCTGATCTGGGCCTTCTATTTCCTGACGGCCTTCTACTTCTGCGTGATAGAACCCCGCGTGAAGTTCTTTGAGATCCCGCTGGTCAAGCTGATCAACAACGTGGTGATCATTGGCACATGCGCCTTCACCGCCAGCCTGTTTCTGATCTACCTGCCCGGCTATCTGCCCGAGGTCGGAGATGGTGAATCCGTCGTTACCACCTTCTACATCATCGTGTTTGTCGTCATTCTGGCGGCGGCCTATTCCTCGACCGATCTGAAATACGTTCGCATCCTGTCCGTCGGTTCGACCTTTCTGTTCCTTGCCCTGATTCTGGGCATGTGGGCAGCCGCAGGTATGGGCGTGACCGGGTTCGTGGAAACCGGCAGCAATATCGGCGCCTATTTCGCCAACCTGCACAAGTTCGTCCTGCCATTGACCGACTATCACGCGTTCTACCTGTTCTGGTGGTTTGCATGGTCGATCATGATCGGACAGTTTACGTCGCGCTTTGTGGGTGGTCTGACCACGTGGCAGTTGCTGGCCGCGCTGTTGATCTTCCCGTCGATCCCGCTGGGGATCTGGTTCACTGTACTTTATTATTACCACCTGAACGGCATCAGTACCGCTGGCATCACCAACATTGCGATGGTGATCGTAGGTGTAACGTTCGTGATCAACTCTCTGGACTCGCTGATCCGTCTGTACACCGACAACCTGAACCTGACCGTCGAGCGGTTCGGAAAGGCGATCTATGTGGCGGGCAACGTCGCACTGCTGTTTGTCCTGACCCTGCTGTTCCAAAGCCAGTGGCTGCAAATCCAGTGGATCGGAGCGGTCGTAGTTGGACTGTATCTGGCTTGTGTCGTCTATATCCTGATCACCAAACGCCAGGAGGTATTGAGCATCGACTCGATGCCAGAAGATCGTGATCTGGACTTCCACAAGGTTGAAACGGTCCACTGACCGGACCAGAGACACGGAACAGAAACGGGCACCTCTGCTGCCCGTTTTTTACCGACAATATCGCAGCTTTGGACAATCTGCGGTCTTTTCAGACGCGCGACATCCCAACCCGGGCGGCGGCTGCCTTTACGGTACGATCAAAAGGAATGTTGCCCGCGTTGCAATCAACCCGCCCGTGAAATGAAGTTGGGCAAGGCTACTCGTCAACCGCCGGATAGATGAACCCGTTTACCGGGTAGGGATTGCCGTAGCGGCCCGGTTGGCTTTCAACCCGAACCAACGTCCAGTCATTGTTTTTTGAGACATCCTTGACGCCCATCTTCAACGACACCTTGTTTCGGTGCCAGTTGGCATGATTCACGATGACTTCTCGGTCGGTGACGATATCGGATACGACAGCCACATGGCCCAGGGGCATTCCGCGGGTCGCCCGAAACGACATAACCGCACCAACAACCGGTTCCTTGCCGCGCTCGAACACTTGCTGCGCCCTTCCCCACCAGTCCTTCGCGTTGCCGCGAATTTCAATACCGCTGAGGTCTCGGGCGTAGGGCACGCACCATACTCTTTGCCCTCTGGCCCGCTTTTTCGAGACCTCTTGCAACGCCATCAACTGACGTTCAGGGTCGAGATTTTCATTGGTGGTGTTTTGCGCGCAGGCAGAGACAAGAGTGATAAGACCCACCGCAATCGCGGAACGGGTGCTGCCGGACAAGCGCGGCCAAGTCTTTTTCTTTCTACAGACGCTGTTTTGCAAAATGCTTCATTGCCGGTTCGAAGATTGACGAAGTTGTAAGGTGATCGGACAAGCCTTGAAAAGAGGCCCGTCAACGCACGGCAAGATTTTGCCAGTTCTCTGACCCTGAAGGCGCATTTTCACTTGGGTGGCGAATATCCGGGCCGAAACATGCTGTGCGAAGCGGGTTCAAACCCGGCAGGCACAACATATTCGAGACGATAGAAAAAGGGCCCCCCGAAGGCGGCCCTTTATCGTTGTCCTGAAAAGCTGAAATCAGCCGTTCACGCTGTCTTTCAGCGCTTTGGCGATGGTCATTTTCACAACCTTGTCGGCCTCTTTGGTGAAGGTTTCACCAGTGGCCGGGTTACGGACCTGACGCTCGGGCCGCTCGCGGCAGTAGATTTTGCCGACGCCGGGCAGGGTCACTGCGCCACCGGCCGAAACTTCGCGGGTAATCAGGCCGGTGATGGCCTCCAGCGCGGAGTTTGCGGATTTCTTGTCGGTTCCCATTTCCTCAGCGAGAGCAGCAACCAGCTGAGTCTTTGTCATAGGCTTTGCCATTTCTTGGTCTCCTTAACGTGCCCGATCTATAGGGCCTCACCGCGTAACTGTAACGGGATATTGTGGCCAAACACAACGAATAGTAGCGCTGAAACCCCTAAAAATATGGGGAAAACGTTGCTTTTTTGCGTCAGAGGAAGGCCGTTTCGTCGAAGGAGCGCAGTTTCCGGCTGTGCAAACGCTCCAACGGCATGCCGCGCAGATGCTCCATCGCCTTGATGCCGATGGCCAGATGTCGGCTGACCTGAGTGGTATAGAACGAAGACGCCATGCCTGGCAGCTTCAATTCTCCGTGCAGGGGTTTGTCCGACACGCACAGCAAAGTGCCGTACGGAACGCGGAACCGATAGCCGTTTGCGGCAATGGTGGCACTTTCCATATCCAGCGCGATTGCCCGGGATTGGCTGAGGCGCTGGACCGGGCCGGACTGATCGCGCAGTTCCCAGTTTCGGTTGTCGACCGAAGCCACGGTGCCGGTCCGCATGATCCGTTTCAGCTCATACCCTTCCAGTTTCGTCACCTCGGCCACGGCGTGTTCCAGCGCCACCTGAACTTCGGCCAGAGGCGGGATCGGCACCCAGACAGGCAGATCGTCATCCAGGACCTTGTCTTCGCGCAGATAGGCGTGGGCCAGAACGAAATCGCCCAATGCCTGCGTATTGCGCAACCCGGCGCAATGGCCAACCATCAGCCACGCGTGCGGGCGCAGAACGGCAATATGGTCGGTGGCGGTTTTTGCATTGGATGGGCCAACACCGATGTTCACCAAAGTAATTCCCGAACCATCTTTGCGCTTCAGGTGATAGGTCGGCATTTGCGGCAGTTTCAGCGGTTGTTCGATAGGTGCCTTGGGGTCCGTTATCTCGGCATTGCCGGTTGAAACAAAGCTGGTATAGCCGCTGGCAGGGTCCGCCAATTGTTCTCGGGCGTAGTTTTCGAATTCCGAGACATAGAACTGGTAGTTCGTAAACAACACGTGATTCTGAAAGTGACCAGCGTCGGTGGCGGTGTAGTGTGCCAATCTGGCAAGCGAATAATCCACGCGCTGGGCGGTGAAAAGGGACAAGGGTCCAACGGCATCTTCATGGTCATGCACGCCATTGACGATGTCATCATTGGTGGTTGTCAGGTCCGGAACATCAAACACATCGCGCAGGGTGAAGTCGGCTGCGCCCTGATGAGGCACGACCAGATCGGGATTGTTTGCCACGGCAAAATGCACCGGAATCGGCGTGTCCGACGCCGCAATTGTTACAGGCTGACCATGGTTCTTGATCAACAGGGCGATCTGTTGGGTCAGGTAGGATCTGAACAGATCTGGGCGCGTCACCGTCGTGGCATGAACGCCAGGTTCAGACACATGACCAAAGCTCAGGCGGCTGTCGACTTGGGCATAGGTCGAGGTTTTGATGCGAATTTCCGGATAATAGGCTCTGAATCGTGCGGCAGGTGCCCCATTTTCCATGGCGTCCGCAAAGCTGTCGCACAGGAAATCGGTGGCCTGCACATACAGCTCTTCCAACCGTGCAACAGCGGCGGCGGGATCGGTAAACTGTTCTGGCGCGGGTGCTTGCGGTGTCAGGAGTGTGGTCATGCCAATGGTTCCAGAAGTTCTATTTTTTCGAATGTGCGTACGTCGACCAACCCGAGATCCGATATTCGAAGTTCGGGAATCACGACCAGCGCCAGCAATGAATGCTGCATGTACGCGTTGTTCAGATGACAGCCGCAGTCCTGCATCGCCTGCACCATCCTGTCGGCCTTGGCCGCAACTTCGGCGGCGGGGCTGTCGGACATCAGGCCTGCGATGGGCAGCTCGACCAGTGCCAGTTCCTGCCCGTCTCGGAACAAGGTGATGCCACCGCCCACTTCGGCCAGACGGTTGGCGGCCAGCGCCATCTGATCCCGGTCCGTACCCACGACGATCATGTGATGACTGTCATGCGCCACGGTCGAGGCCATGGCCATTTTTCCCTGATAGCCAAAGCCCGAAACAAAAGCGTTGGTGACGCCCCCGGTGGCCTGGTGCCGCTCGACCAGCGCGATCTGGCACACTTCGCCTTCGCCCTCGACGAGCCCGCCAATGATCGGCAATTCGGCCTTCAATGCCTTGGTCGGGGCCTGGTTTTCCACCACGCCGATGACGTTGGCCTGAACTTTGTTGGCCCCTTCCGGTGCCTTGATCTCAAAATCGGCCGACGTCAGCGCATGCCCCAGATGAACGGTATTGCGCGATTTTTCGGGCCAGTTCAGATGTGGACAATCCACTTTGATTGCCCCGTTTTCCGCAACAACCTGCCCGCGGGCTATCACGATCTCAACCGGCAGTTCGGTCAGATCCGAGCTGAGGATGATATCCGCCCGCCGCCCCGGAGTGACGGAACCGATCTCGCGTTCCAGCCCGAAATGCGTCGCCGTGTTGATCGTCGCCATTTGCAGCGCGACCAGGGGGTCGCATCCGCAAGCAATGGCATGGCGCACGACGCGGTTCATATGCCCGTCATTCACCAATGTGCCGGAATGACAGTCATCTGTACAAAGAATGAAGTTGCGCGGATCCAGCCCTTTTTCTGTCACGGCCGTAATCTGGCTTTCCACATCATACCAGGCCGATCCCAGACGCATCATCGAGCGCATCCCCTGCCGAACCCGTGCAATGGCGTCGGCCTCGCATGTGCCTTCGTGATCATCCGCCGGGCCACCCGCCACGTAAGCCGCAAAATCAGGTCCTAAATCAGGCGAAGCATAGTGCCCTCCGACCGTTTTTCCGGCCCGTTGAGTGGCGGCTATCTCGGCCAGCATCTTGGGATCACCATGGATCACGCCCGGGAAATTCATCATCTCGCCCAGTCCGATGATACCCGGCCAGTTCATCGCCTCGGCCACGTCTTCGGGCGTGATCTCATAGCCCGTCGTTTCCAACCCCGGTGCGGATGGCGCGCAGGATGGCATCTGGGTGAAAATATTGACCGGTTGCATCATGGCTTCGTCATGCATCATGCGCACGCCGTCCAGACCCAGCACATTGGCGATCTCATGCGGATCGGTGAACATGCTGGTGGTTCCATGCGGGATGACGGCACGGGCAAATTCGGCTGGGGTGAGCATTCCGGATTCGATATGCATATGCGCATCACACAAGCCGGGCAGGATGTAGCGCCCTTGTGCTTCGATGATTTCCGTATCCAGACCCACGCAATGCGAGGCATCCGGTCCGACGAATGCTATGCGCCCGGCAGCAATCGCCACAGAATGACCCGGCAGCAATTCGCGGCTGTGTACGTTCACCCAGGTTCCGCCCTGAATGACCATGTCCGCCGCCTCGCGTCCGGCTGCAACTGCGATCAATTTGGGGGCGACATCGGGCCAGCTTGGGAAAGGTGTGTATTCCATGGCTCAACTTTCACGAATGCGTCAGCGGGCGCAACCCCGGTTCTTCGGTCTTGGGGATTCCTCATACATGTTGGGCACGTCTTTCGGTTCTGGCGCGCGCGTTTCCCATTACACCTCAGACCCGATCTCACGCCGCACCCAGTTGGCAAAGGCCACGGCGCCGGGTGTGTCCTCGGCCTGCGGCGACAGCAGCAGATAGTAGGACTCGGGCATTCGCGCACGGTGCTTGAACGGCGCGACCAGCTGACCGCGCTTGATCAGATGACTGGCGATCGTGTCATGTGCCAGGCAAAGACCACCACCAGCCATGACCGCTGACAGGCAAACCAGATAGGTCGTCGCGTAGGTTATCGGCGGATTTCCCCAATTCAGACCCTGATCTTCCGCCCAACTTGGCCAGTTGGACAGCAGGTTGTAGCAGTCGAAAAGTGGCTGTTCCTGAAGGTTTTCCAAGCATACCGGATAATCTGGTGCGCAGACCGGATAATAGTGTTCGGTACGCAGAATTTCAGTTCGGACCGTGTCGGACGGGCGGAGCGAGAACCGAATCTCGACCGCTGCGCCTTCGGCCATTTCGCGCGGTTCCCAAAGCTCGGTGAAGACGTTCAATTGAACATGTGGATGTTCCGCCCGAAACGCCGGCAGGCGCGGGGCCAGCCAGTTGACGGCAAAGCTGATGTTGCATTGCACTTGAACCGCGTTTGGTTGCGCACCGGTAACCGCCCGGGTTCCGCGCATCAGTGTCCGGAATGCCTCTCGCACAACTGGCAAATAGGTGATTCCGGCCTCGGTCAGTTCCAGAGCTTTGGGGCGGCGCAGAAACAGTGGCTGCCCCAGATGCCCTTCCAGAGATTTAATCTGCTGGCTGACGGCGCTTTGCGTCATGTTCAGGTCTCGTGCCGCGCCGGTAAACGAGAGATGGCGCGCGGCGGCTTCGAAAGTGCGCAACCAGCCCAGCGGAGGAAGCGAGTTCTGCATCTACATAACCTCGGCATAAGTTCAGCTAATGGGATAGTTGCGTTTTTTTCGTTGGTCAAACTGCCGGACCCCATGCAGGTTTAGCCTCGACCAGCCGCGAAAGGAGCCAAGCATGAGCCTCACCAGTCTTCGTCCCAATATCGATCATTGGACCGAGCGCGTGGATATGGCTGCCACCTTCCGCTGGACGGCCCGGTTGAACATGCATGAGGCGGTTGCCAACCATTTCAGCCTGGCGGTGAATGATGACGGCACGCAGTTTCTGATGAACCCCAATCAGGTGCACTTCGCGCGCATTCGTGCCTCGGATCTATTGTTGCTGGATGCCAATGACCCGAATGTGATGGAACAACCTGGCGCGCCGGACCCGACGGCCTGGGGGCTGCACGGCTCAATCCACCGCCACTGCCCGCATGCGCGTTGCGTCATGCATGTGCATTCGATCTTTGCGACTGTTCTGGCGGCTTTGGCCGACAGTTCATTGCCGCCGATCGATCAGAACACGGCGACCTTTTACAACCGCTACGTGGTAGATGAAGAATTCGGAGGTCTGGCCTTTGAAAGCGAGGGTGAGCGCTGCGCAGGGATGCTGTCCGATCCCAGGAAGAAGGTCATGATCATGGGCAATCACGGTGTTCTGGTCATCGGCAGCGACCCTGCGGATACCTTCAACAGGCTGTATTATTTCGAACGCGCGGCCGAAACCTACATTCGTGCCTTGCAGACCGGGCGGCCCCTGCGTGTCTTGTCGGATGAGATTGCCGAAAAAACAGCGCTTGAGCTGGATGACTATCCCGATCAGGCCGAGGCGCACCTGCGTGAGATCAAGGCGATTCTCGACGCAGAGGAATCAGACTACGCAACCTGACTGCACATCCCAAAGAGAGCATCATGACGGATATCGCCCCGGATCCCGAAACCGCCCGCTGGCACTATCACCCCGAAGGTCCCGTGGGTCTGAACCCTTTGTTCAGCTGGCCACCGCGCCCCGCGGCAGTGCTGAAATGGTACAGCGGCGCGTGGTCGCAGATCACGTCCCTGACCTTGTGCATGGTTCTGGCGATAATTGCCTATGCCTTCTTTTTCCCTGCATTAGAGACGATGCAGAGCTTTGCCCCCGGCTGGATGTTCCGGATCTGGCTGTTGAACATGGTGCCGCAAATCCTGGTGGCTGGGGGGCTGCATTGGTGGCTTTACATGCAAAAAGGGCAGGGCATGTATAAAAAGTTCGACCGCCGGGATCTGACACGGAACAACGGAACGTTTACTTTCCGCAATCAGGTTTGGGACAATATCTGGTGGACGCTGGGCAGCGCCATGACGGTTGCCACTGTTTACCAGTGGATCATCTACTGGGCGATGGCCAACGGCTGGGCGCCGACGATCACCTGGGCTGAAGCTCCGGTTTGGTTTGTGGTCTGGATGATGTTCATCCCGATGTGGTCTGGCCTGCACTTTTACTGGGTGCACCGGCTAGAGCATCACCCAAAGATCTACAAACACGTCCACGCCGTGCATCACCGCAATGTCAATATCGGGCCCTGGTCTGGGATTTCGAACCACTGGTATGAAAACCTGCTGTATTTCACCACCTACTTCATCCACCTGATTGTGCCGTCTCATCCGCTGCATCTGCTGTTTCACAGTTCATTCCAGCAGATCAGCCCGGTTCTGTCCCATTCAGGGTTCGAAAAACTGAAAGCTGGCGAAACCGAAGCTGCGCGAGCTGGGGATTTCTTCCACCAGCTTCATCACAGGTATTTCGAGTGCAACTACGGCACGTCCGAAATCCCGTTCGACAAGTGGTTCGGCACCTACCACGATGGCTCGGCTGAGGCGACAACGCGTACGCGCGCGTACAAAAAGCAGATGTACACCTGATGGTTTCGGCGTGATTGCCTTAGTTTAAACCCGCTCAAACAAAGCAATGAACGCCGTGTCGTCTTTGTTGGGGCCAGCAGCAAGATCGCCATAAATGCGAACTTCGGGCAGGGTCAGATTTCGAATTTGACCCTGTTCCAATTGACGCAGTTTTTCTGCGAAACCCAATTTTTCGAAATGACGGGCATTGATCGAAAGAGCGAACTGCGCACCAGGCCGTGCGACACGCAAAAGCGCGGGAAAGACCTCGGGGCCGAGATGGCCGTGGGTGAAGGTCCCGGAAGAGACGATGCCGGAATAGCTTTCACGGGGCACCGGAATGCCTCGGGTCAGGTCCGCTTCGATCACGTCCCGGTAAATGTCCTTGCTCATCGCCTGATCCAGCATCTCTGCGCTAATGTCGGTTGCATCAATGGGTCCGACGCCAAGCGCCGACAGAACCGCGCCGCACAGGCCGGTTCCTGCTCCGACATCCAGAACGGGCCCCTGACCGCCCGCGCCGACAAATGCCCGTGCCGTGTGGGTGTGAAGCTGATAATCTTCGCGCGCGGCGAAACTGTCATCATAATCTCCTGCCCATTCCGCATAGAGCTGTCTGTTCTCGTCCGGAGAACTCAGCGCATAGGCCGAATGCAGGTCAGGTGTTTTTTTGATCATGGCCAACAGAAAGGCGCAATCGAAGATTCGATTCAAGTGCGTCCATGCGGCGCTTGCATCCCGGTACGACGCAGATCATCAAAGGGGCATGACCAAGACGCTCTTTTCATTCGGCCATGGCTATTCTGCCCAGGCCCTGTCCCGAAAACTTGCCCCTAAGGGCTGGAAAATTTTTGGCACGACGCGAGACCTTGAAGGGACGGGTGCAATCCGGGTCTCTGGCGCCGAGCCGCTGATCTGGCCGGGTGATGCACTGAACCTTGATGGGGTGACCCATTTGCTGATCTCGACGGCGCCAGATGAAGCGGGTGATCCTGTGCTGGCGGCGCTGGGCGATGAAATTACCAAGCGGTCCAGTCAGTTCGATTGGGTGGGCTACTTGTCGACAACGGCCGTCTATGGCGACCATCAGGGTGGCTGGGTGGATGAGGACACGCCGCCCACACCGACCGCCAAGCGCGGAAGATGGCGTATGCTGGCCGAGGAGCAATGGTCGGCCATTCCGGGCCTGCCTGTTCACATCTTCCGTCTGGCGGGTATCTATGGGCCGGGGCGCGGTCCGTTTTCCAAGCTCAAGCGTGGTGGATTGCGGCGCATTATCAAACCGGGGCAGGTGTTTTCGCGCATTCATGTGGAAGACATCGCGCAGATCTTGGAGGCCTCGATGATGAAGCCGAATCCGGGAAGCATCTACAATGTATGTGACGACGAACCGGTCCCGCCGCAGGATGTCATAGGATACGCAGCCGAGTTGCAGGGTTTGCCCCTGCCTCCTGCGGTCCGGTTCGACGACGCCGATCTGACGCCGATGGCGCGCAGTTTCTACAACGAAAACAAGCGGGTTCGAAACGACCGGATCAAGGAAGAACTGGGTATTGATCTGATCTATCCCAATTACCGTGTGGGGCTGGAAGCCCTGATGAAAGGCAAGTAGCGTCCTTACATCGCCGCCGCTTTGATCATGTCCGCCGCTTTTTCGGCTATCATGATCGTGGGCGCGTTTGTATTGCCCGACACCAATGTCGGCATCACCGAGGCATCGACGACCCGCAGGCCTTCAAGCCCGCGCACGCGAAGCCGGGGGTCGACGACCGCCATTTCGTCCACGCCCATTTTGCAGGTGCCCACGGGGTGATAGATCGTGTCGGCGCGGGCGCGGATGTGCTTCTCCCAATCCTGATCGGTCTGGGCGGTATCGGTGCCGAACAGTTCTTTGTGCCGGTACTTGGCCAAAGCTGGCGCGTTGAGGATATCCCGAGCCATTAGCGCGCCTTTGATCATGGTTTGCAGATCGCGTTTGTCTGACAGAAACGCCGGATCGATGGCGGGCGCCGCCGTGGGGTCTGCGCTGTTCAGGCCTACGGTCCCCCGACTTTCCGGCCGCAGCTTGCAAACATGGCAACTGTACCCGTACCCGTAATGCAGCTTGCGGGCATGATCATCGACCATAGCGATGGTGAAATGCAGCTGAATGTCGGGACGCTCCAGATCGGGGGTGGTTTTCAGAAACGCTGCGCCTTCGGCAAATGGCGTAGCCGCCATCGAGACACCCGTCTTGTTCCACCGTTGAATATGTCGCAACAACCGCGCTGCCCCTGTCGGGCCGATACCAAAATTGTCGGTGTCTTTGGTTTTGAAGATCAGCGCGAAATCCAGATGATCCTGCAAGTTCCGTCCCACGCCAGGCAGTTCGTGGTGAATCGCGATTCCGTGCGGTTCAAGGTCGCTTTTTGCGCCAACACCTGAAACCTGAAGCAGCTGCGGCGTTTTCAAGGCCCCTGCGCACAGCAGGACTTCGCGCTTCGCCTGAACGGTGATGTCTGCGCCCTTGCCTCTCACCCGGTATACAACGCCCGTTGCGCGCTTGCCCTCAAAGCGCAGCCTGCTGGCATGTGCATGCGTGATGACAGTCAGGTTCGGTCGGCCGGAAACTGGGAAAAGATAACCAGCTGCCGCGGAACACCGTTCCCCATTCTTTGTCGGGTCGTGAAACTGGGTAACCTGATACAGACCGACGCCTTCGTTATCACCCCGGTTGAAGTCTTCGGTATGGCGGTGTTGCAGCTGCTGTGCGGCTTGAATGAACGCATGGGTGATTGGACGAGGCTCTTTTTGCCGTGAAACCTGCAACGGCCCGCTGTCACCATGCACGCTGTCTGCGCCAAGCTCATTGTTCTCGGCCCGTTTGAAATACGGCAATACGCTGTCCCAGTCCCAGCCGTCGCAGCCCAGATCGGCCCAGCCATCATAGTCCTGCCGCTGACCTCTTACATACAACATGGCGTTGATCGCGCTCGAGCCGCCCAGTGCCTTGCCGCGCGGTTGATATCCTCTGCGCCCGTTCAGACCAGGCTGCGGGACCGTTTCAAAGGCCCAGTTGTTGATCCTTGGACGCCCGGGAAGTGCGGTCACAACAGCGGCAGGCATTCTAACGAAAAGGCTTTTCCCACTGCCACCTGCTTCAAGCAGGCAGACACGTGTGGATGGATCTTCGCTCAGGCGATTGGCCAGAACAGAACCGGCCGAACCGCCGCCGACGATGATATAGTCGAAATCCATGCTGTCTTGCGCACCTCTTGCGACGATTTCGTTTTCTTGACTGGTCGGGCAGAGTTACCACCTTCCCGGTGAGAGTGCGTTAACGGAGCAAAAAAACAACTGTGACCCAAAGTCAGTTTCTTGCGTGACCCAGCCTTTTCTTGATGGGCGGGTCCGGGCTGCACGAAAGGTGCAGATAGGTTTTGCAGGTCGTTTCTGTCTGCCGAACCGCTCGATTCCCCCGCAAGGGCAAGTTTTGTGGTTCCTTCTTGGGATATCCGCACGTTCCAGGCGGCATGGAGTTCTTGATTTGTTAAGTTAACTTATTGTTTTGGTTAACAAACACAAGAAAACGACGCGAAATGCAAAGTTTTTTGAAAATGGGGGTTGCAGGTCTCAGACCTAATCCGTAAATACCCCTTCACCGGCGCTGCTGAGGCGGTGCTGACGGGTCGGAGAGACGGCCTGACG
>NZ_WQFL01000019.1:2500-23266 GCF_013034175.1 Ruegeria sp. HKCCA5463 | reverse complement strand
CCTCCGTTCTTGGAGCCGTGAGTCACGCAGCGCAGCGAAAATCAATGCATCCTGACCCTAGCTATGGGGTATAGTGATGCAGAACGGAATAGCGGGAAACATAGAAACGTATTTTAGATATGGTCAGAAAACATGAGTGTTCCGTGGCGCTCCAAGATTTTGGTTTTGGATTTCCCTCAGCGGCACCAGATAAATCCAAGTCAAACGGATTTCGGTCCTCGCAACGTCCGCTGCCCTGCCGACAGGCGCGCTAAGCGCGTTTCTCTCCGATCGAGGCGACACCCAGAACGTCCAGAACTTTCGCTTCGATATGCTCGGCATTCATGCCGGCCACCGCATACATGTCCGCGGGGCTGGCTTGATCGATGAAGATATCAGGCAAAACCATCGAGCGGTATTTCAGGCCCCGATCAAATACACCTTCATCCGCCAAAAGTTGAGCGACATGGCTGCCAAAACCGCCAACGGCCCCTTCTTCTATGGTGATCAACGCCTCGTGGCGGGACACCAGATCCAGGATCAGGTCACGGTCAAGAGGTTTGGCAAAACGAGCGTCGGCAATCGTGGGCGTTATGCCTTTGGCTGAAAGAGATTCCGCCGCCTTCTGAACCTCTGCCAGACGTGTACCGAATGAAAGCAGAGCCAACCGCGCACCTTCCCGTATCACGCGGCCCTTGCCGATCTCCAGAACCTCACCGCGTTCGGGCAAGTCGACCCCGACACCTTCGCCGCGCGGATAGCGGAACGCTATGGGGCCTTCGTCATGCGCGGCGGCGGTCGCCACCATATGCATCAGCTCGGCCTCGTCTGCGGCAGCCATGACGACCATACCGGGCAGGTTGGCCAGATAGGCAATGTCGAACGATCCCGCATGGGTGGCGCCGTCAGCCCCGACCAAACCTGCCCGGTCGATTGCAAAACGTACGGGCAGGCGCTGAATCGCCACGTCATGTACCACCTGGTCGTAACCACGCTGGAGAAAGGTCGAATACATTGCGCAAAACGGCTTCATTCCTCCTGCGGCAAGCGCAGCCGAAAACGTCACGCCGTGCTGTTCGGCAATCGCCACATCAAAGCAACGTGACGGATAGCGCTCGGCGAACAGGTTGAGGCCAGTTCCGTCGGGCATCGCAGCGGTCACGGCAACGATCTTGTCGTCACGCGCGGCCTCATCCAACAGCGCCTTGCCAAATACAGACGTGTAAGAGGGCGCGTTTGAAGGCGCCTTCTTTTGCTCCCCAGTAACCACATCGAACTTGGCCGTGGCATGGCCTTTGTCGCGGGCCTGTTCGGCGGGGGCATACCCCTTGCCTTTTTTCGTCAATACATGGATCAGAATCGGCCCGGTTGCCCTTGATTTGACCGTACGCAGAACAGGCAGCAGCTGGTCCATGTCATGGCCATCTATCGGGCCGAGATAGGAAAACCCAAGCTCTTCGAACAGCGTGCCGCCCACCGCCATGCCTTTCAGCATCTCTTTGGCGCGCTTGGCGCCCTCCCGGAATGGCTCGGGCAGCAATGAGACAGCGCCTTTTGCAGCAGCTTTCAGATCGTGAAACGGTTCTTCGGAATAGATACGCGACAAATAGCTGGACAACGCACCAACTGGCGGCGCGATGCTCATCTCGTTGTCGTTCAGAATGACGATCAAACGCTTTTTCAGGTGGCCTGCATTGTTCATCGCCTCAAAGGCCATGCCCGCCGACATCGAACCATCGCCGATCACCGCAATTGCATCGCCCAGCCCTTCGGGCGTTACACCACCCAGATCCCGCGCAACAGCAAAGCCCAAAGCAGCGCTGATCGACGTGCTGGAATGCGCCGCGCCAAATGGGTCATAGGGGCTTTCGCTGCGCTTGGTGAAGCCGCTGAGCCCACCTTTCATGCGCAATGTGCGGATGCGATCACGTCGTTCGGTCAGGATTTTGTGCGGATAACACTGATGACCCACATCCCAGATGATCTTGTCTCGGGGCGTATCAAACACGGCGTGCAAGGCGGTGGTCAGTTCAACAACCCCCAAGCCAGCCCCCAGATGCCCGCCGGTAACGGCAACCGCCGAAATCGTTTCGGCCCGCAACTCCTGTGCGACCTGGTGCAGTTGCGCGTCCGAGAACTGCTTGAGATCCGCAGGGCGGTTCACAAGATCCAGCAGGGGCGTATTGGGGCGGTCAGACATGTGGCGCGTTCCTGGCTTAGCTGTCCCGGGCAATAACGAAGCGGGCGGCTTCCTTCAAGGTTTCCGCCTTCGGACCAAACCCGTCCAAAGCGGCGCAGGCCTGATCCACCAGCTCTCTTGCGCGGGCTTTGGCAGCGGGCAGACCCAAAAGCGAAACAAAAGTGGCTTTCCCTGCCTCAGTATCTTTTTGCAATCGCTTGCCCGCCTTTTGGGCATCGCCTTCAATATCAAGGATGTCATCTGCGATCTGAAAAGCAAGACCCATTGCCCGGGCATATCGGCGCAACGGGTCAGGATCGGATCGGGCCATAACGGCGCCAACGCAGGCAGACCACTCGATCAGGGCGCCTGTCTTTCCGGCCTGAAGTCGTGTGATTTCGTCCAGCGACAGCGGTTCGGCGGCCGTTTCCGCGGCAATGTCCAGCGCCTGTCCCAGCACCATACCTTGTGCGCCGCTGGCTTTGGCCAGGGTCAGGGCAAGGTCTGCGCGAATGTCTGCGGACCCAACCTGCGAACAGGTGCAAAGTTCAAAAGCAAGCGTCTGAAGGGCATCCCCGGCCAGAACAGCCGTGCCTTCATCCCACTCTACGTGAACGGAAGGCCGCCCGCGGCGCAAGTCATCGTCATCCATGCAGGGCAGGTCGTCATGCACCAGGGAATAAGCGTGCAGCGCTTCTATGGCCGTGGCCGGCCAGATCGCCCGGTCTTCTTCAACATCGAGCAGTCGGGCACTTTCCAATGCCAGAAACCCGCGCAACCGCTTTCCGCCTCGGGTGGCATATGCCATGGCCCGGGTTACATCCACGTCTGCAAAAGCGCCCAAAACCAGATCAAAATGGCTTTGAATGCTGGCAGCATCCTGCGCAAGTCTTTCGGGGAACATTCACATACCTTCGACAGGCGTCGTACCGGTCGGCTGACCACTGGCGTCCAGAGTGATCGCTGCGACTTTTTCTTCCGCGCGCTTCAACTCCTCCTCGCACCGCTTTTTCAGCGCCGCGCCGCGTTCGTACAGCGCAATTGATTGATCCAGCGCGACATCGCCACGTTCCAGCTGGCCGACTACGGCTTCAAGCTCTTTCATCGCCTGTTCGAATGTCATCTGGTCTACGGGGGTCTGGGTCATCGGGCTGCCTTTATCAATTCTTCCACATGGGCGCGTGTGGCCTGAGCCAGTGCGTTCAGATCATACCCGCCTTCCAGAGTCGAGACGATACGACCGTCGCAAACCTCGTCAGCAATCCTGCACAGCTCTGCGGTGATCCAGGCGAAGTCATCAGTGGCCCAGTTCAGATTGGCCAGCGGGTCGTCCTGATGGGCGTCGAACCCTGCGGAAATGATAATCAGTTCCGGCCTGAAGGCCCGCAAGCGCGGAAAGGCCTTCGTTTCATAGGCGGTACGCATCTCGGCGCCACCACTGCCGGGCGCCAGAGGGATGTTGAGAACCGTATCATGAGCACCCGTTTCCTCGGGCCGGCCCGATCCGGGCCACAAAGGCATCTGCTGGCTGGTTATCACCAATGCCCGCGCTTCATCCCACAACAGGTCCTGGGTTCCATTGCCGTGATGCACGTCAAAGTCGACCACGGCTACGCGATTCAAGCCGTGATGGTCCAGCGCGTGTTTCGCCGCCAATGCTGCATTTCCAAACAGACAAAAGCCCATGGCCGTTTCGAATTCCGCATGGTGCCCCGGCGGGCGAATGGCACAGAATGCGTTCGAGGCTTCACCGCTCAAAACCAGATCAACAGCCCGCACCCCCGCACCCGCCGCGCGGTAAGCTGCGTCCACCGATCCAGAAGACAGGAACGTATCCCCGTCGATCTGTGCGAACCCGTCCGCAGGGCGCGCGACCCGAATGTCGCGGATATAGCTTTCGGGGTGAATGCGCAGAAGATCGTCATCCGCAGCCATCGGAGCTGTCACCCGCTTCAGCTCCAGCGCTTCCAATGCATGCAGAATATGCTCCAGCCGCGCCACCCGTTCCGGGTGCCCGTCAGGTGTCACATGGCCCAGACAATCGGCGTGGGTCAAAAGGGCGGTTGTCATTGGGATCCCATCTTCATCTGGCTACAAATATCCTCGCCGAAGGCCAAAAAACGCCGCGCAGCGGCATCTCAATCCGGCGCAAGCATATACCCCGCGCCCCGCACAGTCTGCAAATAGCGTGGCTGCTTGGGGTCCTGTTCGATTTTGCGTCGAAGGCGCGTGATCTGCACATCAACCGCGCGCTCCTGCGCCTGACCTTTGTCGCGCCCCAGATCCTCGACCAGCTTGGCGCGGCTGATCGGCTCTCCGGGCTGGGCCGAGAATATCTTCATCAACTGATTTTCGGTTGCGGTCAGACGGACCGGGTCTTCGCCCTGCCACATCTCACCGCGTTCAATGTCATAGCGGATGGGCCCGAGGTTTAGGATCTTCGCGGTGGTTTCTTCTGCCGGTGTTTCCGGCATCCGGCGCAGGATCGCGTTGATCCGCAACAGCAGTTCTTTCGGCTCGAAGGGTTTTGCCAGGTAGTCATCCGCCCCAGCCTCGAGGCCCGCGATCCGGTGTTCCGTCTCGCCCTTTGCTGTCAGCAGCAGGATCGGCGTCGTATGCGTTTCCCGCAAAGCGCGGGTCAGACTGACACCATCCTCGCCCGGCATCATCACATCCATGACGATCATGTCGAAATCCAACCCCGACAATACGCGCCGCGCGTGGGCCGCATCCCGTGCCGCAGTAACCAGAAACCCGTTTCGCATCAAAAACTTCTTGAGCAGATCACGAATGCGCTCGTCGTCGTCAACAATCAGCAGATGGGCATCCATATCGCTCATGTGGTCGTATCCCGAAGTTTCGTATAGGCGTGACGCATATCAGCATCCATCATTGCTTCAAGCACTTTGCGAAATCCAGCCACGGCTTCGGGACCGGCATCCTTGTAGGCGGCGCGCATTCTTGCCCGCTGAGCATCCGACAACGTGGTTTCCAGCGACTGCCCCTTTTCTGTCAGAAATAGGTGGCGTTCTCGTTTGTCCACTGTACCCACGCGGCTTTCCACCAAACCATCCTCGATCAAGGTTCGCAAAACCCTGTTCAGAGACTGTTTTGTTACGCCAAGGATGGCCAACAAATTGTTGACCGTCGTGCCCGGCGCGCGGTTGATGAAGTGGATTGCCCGATGGTGGGCGCGGCCATAGGCCATCTCTGCGAGGATGCGGTCGGGATCAGCCGTAAAGCCACGATAGGCGAAGAACATGGCCTCGATCCCCTGCCTCAATTGCTCATCGGTCAAAAACAAAAGGCTCTCGCCCCCATAACGCGGGGCCGGGCGGATGTCGGACATATCATGCCTCATTCGTTACTACCGGGCCGAGTTTATGTCAGCGTTATTGACATTCCAAGAGTAGAGCGGTATCGAATTGCAGTTTTTGCGCAATATTATGTCCGCACCGGACCTAAATCGCGCAACAATCGAAAACTCAACCCGGTTCAGGAGGTTTCGCATGGCGGGGTATGATGATCGTGATGGCACCATTTGGATGGATGGCAAGCTGGTGCCCTGGCGTGAGGCCAATGTGCACATTCTGACCCACGCAATGCACTATGCGTCATCGGTATTCGAAGGCGAGCGCGCATACAACGGCAAGATCTTCAAAAGCCGCGAACACTCCCAGCGTCTGATTGCCTCGGCCGAAGCGCTGGACATGCCGATGCCTTATTCGGTTGATGAAATCGAAGCCGCCAAGGAAGAAGCGCTGAAAGCCAGCGGTTTGCAGGACGCGTATGTGCGGGCGCTGGTCTGGCGTGGCTCGGGCGAGGATATGGGCGTGGCCTCGGCGCGCAATCCGGTGCGCATGGCCATCGCAGTCTGGCCTTGGGGCGCCTATTACGGCGATGCCAAGATGCAGGGCGCCAAGCTGGACATCGCCGAATGGAAACGCCCCAGCCCGGAAACCATCCCGGTTCACGCCAAGGCGGCGGGGCTCTACATGATTTGCACCATTTCCAAGCACAAGGCCGAGGCCAAAGGATGCTCGGACGCATTGTTCATGGACTGGCGCGGATATGTCGCCGAGGCCACCGGCGCAAACGTGTTTTTCGTCAAGGATGGCGAGGTGCACACCCCGCTGGCAGACTGCTTCCTGAACGGCATCACCCGCCAGACGGTGATCCAGATGCTGAAAGACAAGGGCATCAACGTGCATGAGCGCCGCATCAAGCCCGAAGAAATGGCTGACTTCGAACAGTGCTGGCTGACCGGCACCGCGGCCGAGGTCACGCCTGTCGGACAGATCGGCGAATATACATTCGAGGTCGGCGACCTGACCCGCCAAATCGCCGAAGACTACGAGAAACTGGTTCGCTCGTAAGCTATTGCCCCCGCTTTGTCGGGGGCTTTTTGTTGCCAAACGTGCAAATTTTTGTGCAAACCGTTCGGCCATCTGGACGGATTGCACAGATTGCGTATCTTCAGCACATGTTGGACCTTCTCAGCGATATTCTCACCCGCCTTTCCCTACGCGGCACGTTTTACTTCCGCACGTCATTCACACCGCCCTTCGGAATTCAGGTGCCGGGGTTCGAAAACGTGGCGCGGTTTCATTTTGTGCAGCGTGGCGAGCTCAAGGTTCATGTCTCGACCACGGGGGAAACCCTGCGGTTGAGGCAGGGGGACCTGATCCTGATCCCCCACGGGGCGCCGCACGCATTGCTCTGTGCCGAGGTCAAGCCGTTGGACGCATTGCCCCTGGAGCAGGTGCTGGAGCGCGCGGGCTACACGGGCGAAGGCGTGCTGGTCTATGGCGGTGATGACGAGGAACGGGACACACAGCTGATCTGCGGTCATTTCTCTTTTTCCGGCCCGGCCGGCCGAAAAGGCACCGGGCATATGCTGATAGACCGCCTGCCGCCCTATATCCTGATCGAGAATTATGGCGAAGAGGCCGGATCGTGGATGGAAGCCACCTTGCGCATGATCGGCTCTGAGGTTTCAGGCGCAAGAATCGGTGGCGACCTTATCGCGCTGAAACTGTCCGAGGCCCTGTTCGCTCAGGCGATCCGGGCCTATCTGGAGCGTCAGAGCCCGCAGGATTCCGCATTGGCAGGATTTGCTGATCAGCGCATCTCGCGGGCCTTGACCGCGTTCCACCAGGACCCGGCCAAGGACTGGAGCGTCGCGTCTTTGGCACGTGTGGCGGGTATGTCGCGCACTGCCTTTGCTCAGCTTTTTGCTGAAAAGATGGATACTACGCCGATGCAGTACCTCACGGATTGGCGGATGCAGATCGCATGCCACGGCCTGACCGAGGCACGATGGAACGTGGCAGATGCAGCGGCCGAGGTTGGGTATGCCTCCGAGGCGGCTTTCTCACGCGTGTTCAAGAAACAGGTTGGGCTGTCACCGGCTGCGTACCGGGCGATGCATTGATCCCCCAGGTTTTCTGAACGATCTGCACGGTATCAGAGACGATCAGGAATTCAGCGTTCGGCTTGGGCGTCCTACCTTCCCTTTATCATTGATTGAGAAAAGGAAGATCTCATGTCCCTGCGTTTCGTTACCCGCTCTGTCCATGCTTACCTCGACTACCCTGTCGCCATTGCCCTCATGACGTTGCCGTTCCTGTTGGGATTGGGCCAATCCAATCCACTGGCCCTGTGGCTGTCGGTTGTCACCGGTGTTGCTGCGTTTGTTCTGACGGTACTGACGGACCACCACCTTGGGATTTGGCGGGTCCTTCCCTACAAGTTCCATCTGGCCGTAGATTTGATTGTCGGCATCACCTTCCTGTTTGCACCCAGCATTTTGGGGTTCTCAGGACTGGATGCGGTGTTTTACTGGTTGAACGGTGCGGCCGTGGTGCTTGTCATCTCGCTCAGCGCGCCCGAGCAGGAAGTCGCTGCATGAAACCGCTGACTACGGCTGTCCCAGTTTCACTGTAATGCTTCAAGTCCGGGCCGCCGGGATCACCAACCGGCGGCTCGTTTTAAAAAAAGGTCTGGTTTCAAGGGCATGCTCTCACCGTCTCAACAGGCCATCCGGCTGCGGCTCGCAGCTACCTCCGAGCGGTCCGTTGTTTCAGCTGACCCAGGTTCGTCCCATTCCAGTCACTGATTGAACCCGCACTGACCTTGGCACGTTTCACCGAGAAGATAAGGTTTTCAGCCTTTGATGAGCCGCTCGGACGAGTGTGAAGTCGCAGGTTTGTCGTGGACTTTCAGCAGCCAATACGGTTGGATTTCGCCATTTCCCTTGATATTGATAACCTCACGTCTCTCGCAATCCACATATTCGGCTATCTCATCTCTTACCTCGGGTGAGATTTGAACGCGCCCGGGCTCTCCGGTGCTTTCCATTCTTGAGGCGATGTTGACTGTATCACCCCAAACGTCAAAAAACGGTTTGTCGCCGCCGATTACACCTGCGATTACCGGGCCTTTGTGAATTCCGACCCGCAGGGACACCTTTGGATGCAGATTGTCTGTCACCCGCTCGACCGTCGCAATCATATCAATCGCCAACGCCGCCATGCGAACAGAATCCGGTTGCCTCTCTTTGACCGAGGGGTCCAGACCACCTGCAACCATGTAACTGTCACCGATGGTTTTGATTTTCTCCAGCTTGTAGCTCAAAACCAGTTCATCGAATGCTGAGAATACGGAGCCCAGCAATTTGACCGTCGCCCTTGCCCCATTGGCGGCCGCGAATTCAGAAAATCCAGACAAATCAGAAAACAGAATTGTGGCGTCATCAATTCTTTCAGCAATTAGCCTGTCCGGATGTGCTTTGATGCGCTTGGCAATACGTGAAGGCAGCAGAACATTTATCAACCGCTCGGAAACAGCAAATTCCTTTTCCAAAGCGTCTTCGTAACGATCTATTGCGGCATTTGCAGAATAGGAGGTGAAAAAAAGCGCCGAGACGATTCCCAAAATCAGCACAATGAAAATAACATCTTGAGGTTGCCTTACAAATCCGTCCCGATATGACTGCGCAATAATATCCCAAATCGTTTCGCCGGGCGGTATGTGCAAAGGAACGACAAGCGATATATAAATAAACAAAGCTGCGCTGAGGATCGTTATCAGAGTGATCCAACGCCAATATGCGGCCCCTAGAAAATAAAAAAGCAAGGGCGGGCCGACAAGCAAGACCAGATGATCTTCACCGTTTTTGCCGACGCTGATGTCATGGGCCAGAAACAGGAACAACCACACAGTAAAATAAGCGACTTTGACCTCAAGGCCGAAGCGATCCAGCGTCATCGTCAAAAGCGCCGCGAAGCCAAGACCAAAGTTTACCCATGCGAGATATCTCCAGTCTGGTCCAAGTTGGAACTGGTAGAAAGCTGTGAAACCGAACCCAAGCGACGCAATAAAGGCAGCAACGTTAACAACCTGCATCTTTCGTCTTATTTTTCCATCGTCGATCGGATTTTCAGAGTCCACAATGTGTTTCAGCAAAGCATCGCCCCCGCGCCAACTCTATGCGAAATATCCCCCAAATCCCCATCTTAGTCGATAAGCCCCAGGTTGTTTGTTCAGAAGCTACTTTCGCGTCGCGACGCCAACACAGCCTGAACCGCTTTTGGCCTCGCGCCCGCAAACGGGTGCCCTACCACCCTGAAAACCGGCCATTGGATCAAGTTGGCAACAGCAATTCAGGTGGTGCAGTTTTCAGGGCCTCCAGTTTGCTCTGAATGATTTTCGGTGATTTCTGTTCCAGATAGTAAGCAATGGTTTCCACGCGAATTCGAACAGATCCGGCAGGTTTCGTCTCATCGAGATCCTGAAACACGAAGAAAAGCGTTCCAAGCGCTTCGGTAATTTCCTGGACTGGTGAATATGTCGGCTGGTCCATTCCGCATTCATAGCTGGAAAACCTGATTGAACAGGTTATCCACGGCATAATAGATCCATAGCGTGCAGCCCACAGAAGTTCGTTGGTGTTTGCGCTGTGGGATGTTTTCCAAATATCCGAAATGTCAAAAGGGCTTTGAATTCGGCCAGCTTTGATCAGATCGCCGTATAACCAATCCAGTATCTCTGCGTCCAATGGCAGGTACTGACCCCAGAGGATCGGATAACCAAAGGCCTGCAACTCACTTTCAATGGCGTGGCCAATTCCGGTGTCCATGTGGTAAGGGCGGCCCAAGGCCAGGATGCAAGGTCGATGTTGTGTGGCGCATTCGGACAGTACCGCCAGACTTTGCCGCCGCAGACTCTGATCAAACTCTTGAAGGGCGTCATAGGCTTTGGCAACCGCAGCGCGCAGTTCAGCCAAGCGCAAGTCGGTGATTACACCCTTCAGGGCGTCGTACAACTGCCGGGTCGCAATTTGTGGGTCTGCCAAGGACACGGCCGGCGAAAGATAATGTACGCCCAGTTCCTTGAACACGTCCTTTTCCCGCCGAAATCCGGCTCGTGTACTTTCGGGGCCGGCAATGACGCGTGGGCAGGCCATGTTTTCCCGGACATGACCCCGCAAAAAGGATGGGACAGTCAGGATTATGGGAACGAACAGGATATCAATGGGGCGCTTTTGCCCGTCCAGCAATTCACCATAGTGGCCAGACATGCACTTGACGGGGTAACAGCAATCAACAGCACCACGCCCTTTTCCGAATTTCAGCTGCTGTGCTTCCGACGTGTCCGACGAATAGACGATATTGCGGCGACCTATTCCCAGTTCAACGAACAATGTCGTCCAAAACCTGTGCGTCGACCACTGGTTTAGGACCCGAGGGATGCCGATCCGAAAATCCCGCTTGGGTGGTTTGGACTCAGCGAAAGGCGCCTTCGCGAACGCTTTCTGCAATATTTGGATTGGCATTCGCTTCCTCGTCGATTTGCTTTTTTCGCGCTTTCATCTCGGCTGCGTCTTCAATCAACCCTTTCGAGCAAGAATTGCCGGTAATCACCCGCTCCCACCCTTCCGCCAGAGGAACCTTGCTGTTTGCCCGGCCACGACCGCCGGGGATCTGAACATCCACAAAGGCCCGGCTACAGTTCATCGCACACCACTTGCAGGTGGTTTTGTTGTTGGTTGTACTGACATATTCCAACTCTTCGACGCGGTCGTGCCCGACGAACCGGGACGTTTGCCCGGTGTTCACATGTTCAAGCGCAAGAAGGGCGGCGCCCAACGCGCCAGCCTCGCCAGCATGAGGGTGCACGGTAATTTCCGCGTCAGGAATTTTACCCCTGATGAAATCGATCTGGGCTTTGACGACCGCCAGGTTTCGATGTGTTCCACCTTGCAGGACAAACTTCCTGCCGATGGCCTTGAGGTTCTGAAACTGCCCGGCATAGACCCAAACATTCAGGGGCAGGACCGCAGCAAGGCTTGCCATGATTTCTTCTGCCGCCCACCCTTTGCGTTGCTGGTTCACGATGTCGGACTGAAGGAACACGCCGCACCCCATCATCAGTTTCGGCATCCGCTTGGCGCTGAAGGCTTTTTCGGCATAGTCCTCAAGCCGGACATCATAGCGTTCGGCAACGCCTTGAAGAAACGCCCCATTGCCGGAAGAACATTGGGAATTGAGCCGAAAATCGACGACCGCTTTCTGCCGCAACAGCATGATTTTGACATCTGTCCCACCGACGTCGCATATCGCGTCTGCATCGGGATGTATGTGCATGGCAGCAGCCGCATGTGCGACCGTCTCAACCACTGGCACGTCCGCCCCCAAAATATCCTTCAGCAGATCTTTCCCGTACCCCGTGAGGCCAAGAGCGCCGATATCCTCGATCCCTGCATCACGCAACTTGCGGAAAACGGACTTGGCATCTTCGATCGGGTTTCCCTGACTGTGCTGATAGACCGAAGCCTTGATTTCCGCGTCGCGGTCCAACGCCACCGCCTTGACCGTGGTGCTACCGAAATCGCACCCGACATAATATGTCTCGGCCGCAACGGGCTGGGGTATCTGGATCACGGGTTGGGAAAAATCCTCTAGGAACCGGACGAGTTCACCGTTCCGGGCCAAGGCCTCCTGCCCTGTCTTGGCCTTTTCACCGTGCTGGCCTGTTTCCACCCACCATTTCAGGCCATCCGTGCCGGAATAGGCCCGGGATACATTTTGTTCCCGACGAGAGATCTCGACGCAACCAAGGCTTGCATAGTACAAAGCATCGCCGGGAACCAGGATTGCATCGGTGACGCTCTGTCCTGCTTTCAATACGACATTGCGCTCGTCCCAGAGCGCGGCCAAATGGCTTGCCCATGCCTGCTGAAGACCTTGAAAGAACATGTTCGGCCCACCCAGCAAAAGCACTGATGGTGTGGGGGTGTTGCCTTTTGTCAAAGTCGCCAGGTTCTGCCGCACGACTGCGTCAAACAAGCTTGCGATGATTTCGGTCTTGGGAACTCCGGCCTTGACCAGACTGTTTGCGTCAGTCTCTGCAAAGATCCCGCATTTGGCGCTGATCCGATGAAGGGTTTGACCATCGAATGGCAGAGTGGTCAGCTCGTCCGGGGGAATGTTCAGTTTTCGTGCGGACTTTTCGATAAAGGTGCCCGTACCGCCGCTGCAGGCTGATTGCATATAGACCTGCTTGGCCTTGCCTGCGGAGGTTGGCGTGAAGAACAACGTCTTCATGTCTTCACCGCCAATTTCAGACACGAAATGCACATCCGGATGCAACGCTTCGACGGCGGCGGCGACGGCGACAACTTCCTGGATTTGCCGCGCGTTCACATGATCTGCCAGTGTCCCTGCCCCGGATCCTGTAAACGTGACGACATCGCGACCGGCGGTCAGGCCGGCCTCCAGCTCCATCTGCGACAGCAGTTCAAGGGTTTTCTCGGCCTGGCGTGTTTTGTGACGACCATAGGCTTTCCAGATGACTTCGCCATCTTCTACCACGACGCCTTTTACAGTTGTCGATCCAATATCTACCCCAGCAAATTTCACAACGTGGCATTTCCCAGCTCAAGCACGATATTGGATGCGGTACCCACGGCGCCACGATGGGGAACTTTCCAAAATGGCGTGTTGACCTTGGGATGCTCTTTGGCGCGCTTTCTGGCCTCGTCCGCAGTCAACCCGGCGGCGGCAAGAGCAGATTCAAATTCCTCCTGCGCGCGGATCTTGGCGTCTGCCAGCACCATTTGGCACCGCGACAAAGCGTGTACGTCACTGTCCCCTTTCACCTCGATTGGGGCATACAGCATGTCGGGATACCGGCCCTGTACGGCCGCCATTGCTCCGATGCTCATTGTGTTGGGAAGGCAGCCATAAGGCGAGAGCTCGCAAATCATATGTGCCTTTCGCTTGGTATGCGCCCAGATCGCCTTGGCGATCAGCAAATCACCTTCACCCCCGTTGATCATATTGTCAAAAAAAGGAGCCGCCAGTTTCCGCAGCTTGTCCTGATCGGGCATCGGACGGGGAACACCCCCAAGCATCCGGCGCATCTGATCGTATTTGAACCTGAAAAAGCGCTGCCCAAGTTTCAACAGAGCATAGTTCTGACGCGCTTTGTCTTTAATCCCGAAGCCCAGCTTGAGCTTTTGTCCGCCATACCGCATCAGGTAATCGAACCATACAACCATCGGTGCCGGCTGAACTTCGGCGCCTTCGCCTTCAAGCCATTTGTGCATATTGTAGTTCTGCACCCCTTCGGCGGTGGCCAGATAGAACTCGCCGGTGATCTTGACCATGGGCTTGACCCTCAATCGATCAAGCTGGATGTCTTCAAAGTGGTCGCGTGCACGCCTCATGGCCTTCAGAAAGCGTCTGGTCGTCGAATGCCACAGGACCGATCCCCATTTCGGCATTTGCTTCGGCCTGCTCAACATGGCGTCGTATATCTCGGAAACCGCCTTCTGCGCCGCCCGGTTGGTCGCGCCTTGCTCTAGCTCATAGGGCCGCAGCTGGTATTCCAGATCCTGAATGGCATCCGCTGCCATCATGCCCAAGGCCGTGCTCAGCAGCAGGTGAATATCAGTCTGCAAACCGGCGTCTTTGCCTTTCGACTGATCGATTTCATGCTGCTGAACCAGAAACATCCTGAACGCCTCGAGCCCCAGATTCTTCAGCGCAAGCTCATAGCTTTGGTGATATTGACCGAAACGGCAGGCCCCGCAGGCCCCGGCGGTCACATAAACATATTTTTCGGCCACTTCGTCAGCACCGATAGCCTCGGCTTCGTTTCTGAGAAAACTCGACAAGTTGCCCGTTGTGAAGGCGGTGGGGCAGCACTGTCCGACATCCGCCAGTTCACGTCCCAGGTACAAGTCTTCAACTGTCACATCAGGCAGGCGCTGCGCATTGTAACCCGCACTTTTGAACAGGCCTTCCAGCAGTTTTTCGGCGCGCCATGTGACCCCACCAAACAACAAGGTGACATCCTTGCGCTGATCCGCAGTAAAAGGACGAGGTTCGTAAGCCCTATAGGACTCTTCCAAAATACGACTCATAAAAATACCCCCCAACCAACATAACATGTATTTACAATGCACAATATATTATTCAGAGATCGCCTCAGGTATTGGGAGTCCGTGTGAAACAGGGCCATCGGAAATTCAGGTTTTCTTAGACGCCGGTCAGGCACTCTCAGCCTGGAAATCCATCAAATACCCAGGAATCTTTTTGCATTTCCTTCAAAAAAATCAGGTGCAAAAGGACTGATCTGTGGATCGCTGAAGAACGTGTCAAATTCGATCAGGTATTCACGGGTTCTGCCGACCATCAGGGGCATCGCCCAATCCGTTCCAAAACACACTTTGTCCCGAAAATGGTGCGGTGCGCCCGGGGTGCTGTTGCTCACTAGTACTGATTTTAGCCGATGGAATATCTTTGGCTTGATCTGTGGATCCAGAATTCCCAAAATATGACCCAAGCCAAGATAGACATTGTCGAAATCCTCAACCAGGCGAATAGCACGATAGGCAAATGTTTGCTTGAAATGGGTGTTGTCTGCTGCCCATCCCATCCAATCTACTTCTTTTGCGCCACCACCATGAGCCAGGAACAACCAAAGGTTCCGGGCATTGTGGGTCTCCATCGCGTGCTTCCATAACGCTGGATCGGAGTAGATTCCGTATCCTTCCTCCACCTGAAACCCCATCGGGTTGCAATGGGCAAACAAACGCAGGTTGTGGCTGGAGAAATGGCGAATGATGTCACCCATCTTGGCCTGTGCCATCGGGTAGGGCGCAGGGTTCGATGCTTTTTCTCTGTACTTGTCCAGACTTCGCCCAGAGGCGACCGGGGTCTGGTAGCCGCGCATATCGATCGGGCGGATCCCCAAGGGCGGATAGATTTTGTAGCCCGTTATTCCGAGTGCAACGCCTGAATCGACGATCTTTTTCCAGTTCCCGCCTCGAAACGGGTCAACCGCACCAAAATTGATCAATTCATTCGGGTTCTCAGCCGCGAGCAACTGCATCCGGTCCATTTGTTCGGTGAAGTCAAAATACGGCGGTAAGAACCCAAGCATCCCAGGCTTCTTGAGTTTTTCGAAGGCGCGGTGCATATCCAGCAGGACGCCCACGAAAAGGCTGGCTTCCGGGTCACTCGGCTGACCATTCTTCTTGAAATCCCTCTTGAGCGCTTTGAACCGGTTTCGCTCGGACAAGGTCATGATGACAATGAATTCAAGCAACTGAAAGATGCTACCGATTTGATCGGTTGGAATGCCTGCGGCACGAAAGCCTGCATCAGAGCCAGGTTTGTACAACCCACCCGAGCGCATGTGTTCAGCTTCATGAAAGAAATCGCTTTCTGCCGCTTTTTGACCAGCGACCCTGAAGGCCTCGGCCATAAACCGATCCAGCAAATCAGGGTCCGTGCCACTGTCTCCAAAAGCGGACCTGTCAGAAATTCTGTCACCGCCCACAAGCTGAACACCTATTGGGAGGTCGCCCGCCCTTGAATAATTGATATCATGGTCAATATCGTTCAGGGCTCGGATCAGCTCCTCTATGTCCTTCCAATCCCGGTGGCTGGGGTTGGGTGTCGATTGAAACTCTCTAATCTTCTCACGAACCGGATGTGCAATGGCCCGCATAAGCTGGTCCACATCGTGATTGAGCAATGCGTCGATCAAATCGTCCTGATCAGGTTCTTCCGTCGCGGGTCTGCTGAAGTCGCTCATGCGGGTCACACGAACCGCCAGCACGGCCAAGCCAAGCGAAAGCCAATACAGCGATAAGAACGAGTAGAAGATACTGTGCAACGGCAAATAACGCGCCGTGAACAGGTGGGTGTGCATGTCAATTAAGGTGTTTTTTCCAGTCATATTTTTGGCTCCACGAAATAAAATTCAGCCGAGAATTTTCTGTATTCGTATGACTTTGCTGTCAAAAACCGGAAATGGCTTTTGGCTTTAATCTGCTGATTCTAAGGTGTTTCGCATGATTTTGCAATTTTTAGGCCCGGCAAGCCGCCTCGCCGAGTCCGAGTTGAGCAGTGATTTCTACTGTTAGTTCATTTGAGTTGGAAGCAGAGTTTCTTAACACCGAAAGCCGAATGAAATTAAATCCGTCACTTTGAGCCTTGTTTCCGCTCGGTGGGCAGGTCCAAACAGGAATTGACTCATCGATGCCTACCAACCGTTCAACCAATTCGAGTCTATTAGCCAATTGAGGATTAGTTTTGGATCAAACGGCCCGGAGGACGTTTGTGGATCCAACGGTGGCTTTAAGAATTAGTTACGGGAGTAGGATTTGAACCTCTGACCTTCAGGTTGTGAGCCTGACGAGGTTTGATCGTTTAGCGAACAGTCGAGTGGACTGCTGTTAGATCGAACGGTCTGCTGGTATTTTTGGTTGCGGGAGCAGGATTTGAACCTGCGACCTTCAGGTTATGAGCCTGACGAGCTACCGGGCTGCTCCATCCCGCGACAGTTTTTGTGACCTAGCGCTTACGCTACTTGAGGTCTTTGGTTGGCCTATCGCTTGCGCTATTTGAGGCCGGGTATTGTTTTTTGATCGTTTAGAGAGATGTGGGCTTTTACTAGGTTTGGCGGTGACCTACTCTCCCGGGGCTTAAGCCCAAGTACCATTGGCGCGGCAGTGCTTAACTTCCGGGTTCGGGATGGGACCGGGTGTTTCACTTGCGCTATGACCACCAAACCGAGGAAAAGCCCACGTCGCTCTTTTTGCTTTGCAAAAAGGCGGCGCGCGGGAGGCAGCGCATTCGCTTGCGAATGCGCGTTCCCGCACGGTTGTAATTATCAACCAACAGTGTCGCTTGGTGCGACACGATCATCCATTGTCAAGGTCGGTGTATGCTTTGGTCTTGTCTTTCCATTACTGGATCAAATCAAGCCTATCGGGCGATTAGTACCGGTCAACTGAACGCATTACTGCGCTTACATCTCCGGCCTATTGACGTGGTGGTCTTCCACGGCCCTCAGGGAGACCTTGTTTTGAGGGGGGCTTCCCGCTTAGATGCCTTCAGCGGTTATCCTGTCCGATCATAGCTACCCAGCACTGCCGTTGGCACGACAACTGGTCCACCAGTGGATCGTTCACCCCGGTCCTCTCGTACTAGGGGCAACTCCTCTCAAGTCTCCTACACCCACGGCAGATAGGGACCGAACTGTCTCACGACGTTCTAAACCCAGCTCACGTACCTCTTTAAACGGCGAACAGCCGTACCCTTGGGACCTGCTCCAGCCCCAGGATGAGATGAGCCGACATCGAGGTGCCAAACACTGCCGTCGATATGGACTCTTGGGCAGTATCAGCCTGTTATCCCCGGCGTACCTTTTATCCGTTGAGCGATGGCCCTTCCACTCGGGACCACCGGATCACTATGGCCGTCTTTCGACTCTGCTCGACTTGTCAGTCTCGCAGTCAGGCTGGCTTCTGCCATTGCACTCAACGAGCGATTTCCGACCGCTCTGAGCCAACCTTCGCGCGCCTCCGTTACGCTTTAGGAGGCGACCGCCCCAGTCAAACTACCCGCCACGCAGGGTCCCGGATCCGGATAACGGACCGCGGTTAGACATCAAGAGTGCGAAGGGTGGTATCTCAAGGGAGGCTCCACCGCGACTGGCGTCACGGTTTCAAAGCCTACCACCTATCCTGCACATCACAATCCTGATGCCAGTGCGAAGCTGTAGTAAAGGTGCACGGGGTCTTTCCGTCTAACCGCGGGAAGCCTGCATCTTGACAGGCAATTCAATTTCGCTGAGTCGATGTTGGAGACAGCGGGGAAGTCGTTACGCCATTCGTGCAGGTCGGAACTTACCCGACAAGGAATTTCGCTACCTTAGGACCGTTATAGTTACGGCCGCCGTTTACCTGGGCTTCAATTCAAGGCTCTCACCTCTCCTTTTAACCTTCAGGCACCGGGCAGGCGTCAGACCCTATACGTCGTCTTGCGACTTCGCAGAGCCCTGTGTTTTTAATAAACAGTCGCCACCCCCTGGTTTGTGCCCCCAGCCCCTAGTTGCCTAGGAACCGGGCCTCCTTCTCGCGAACTTACGGAGGTATTTTGCCGAGTTCCTTCAACATCGTTCTCTCAAGCGCCTTGGTATGCTCTACCAGTCCACCTGTGTCGGTTTAGGGTACGGTCTGATGGAGGGCTATTTCCAGGAACCACTCAGCAGCCCAATCAATCCGATAAGATTGAACTACACCTGTGATCCGTCACATCCTCCTGGCCTAGGAATATTAACCTAGTTCCCATCGCCTACGCCTTTCGGCCTCGGCTTAGGGGCCGGCTTACCCTGCTCAGATTAGCTTTAAGCAGGAACCCTTGGACTTTCGGCGAGAGTGTCTCTCACACTCTTTGTCGCTACTCATGTCATCATTCTCACTAGTGATCTCTCCACCGGATCCCTCACAGGCCGGCTTCATCGAAAGAACTCTATCCTGCGCTACCGCCTGTTCGGCTACTTGAGCGCGGTTGCCCGCGCCGCATAACCGGCGGCAATACAGGATGAGTTCTATGTCACACTACGCTCTGCTACCATGCCTTACGGCATCCTAAGCTTCGGCTCATGGCTTGAGCCCCGTTACATCTTCGCCGCAGGACAACTTGTTTAGACCAGTGAGCTGTTACGCTATCTTTAAAGGATGGCTGCTTCTAAGCCAACCTCCTGGTTGTTTTGGTCGTCCCACCTGCTTTCCCACTTAGCCATGAATTGGGGGCCTTAGCTGTAGGTCAGGGTTGTTTCCCTCTCCACTACGGACGTTAGCATCCGCAGTGTGTCTGCCATCTAGTACTCCCGGGTATTCGGAGTTTGGTTAGGATCAGTAAGCCTGTGGGGCCCCATTACCCATCCAGTGCTCTACCCCCCGGGGTATTCGGATGACGCTCTACCTAAATAGATTTCGCAGAGAACCAGCTATCTCCGAGTTTGATTGGCCTTTCACCCCTAGGCACAGCTCATCCCGATCCTTTTCAACGGATGTGGGTTCGGTCCTCCAGTAAGTGTTACCTTACCTTCAACCTGGCCATGCCTAGATCACTCGGTTTCGGGTCTGATCCCACGAACTCATTCGCCCTATTAAGACTCGCTTTCGCTACGCCTACACCTAACGGCTTAAGCTTGCTCGTGAGACCAAGTCGATGACCCATTATACAAAAGGTACGCCGTCAGCTCGCAAGGAGCCTCCGACTGATTGTAGGCGTTCGGTTTCAGGTACTGTTTCACTCCCCTCGTCGGGGTGCTTTTCACCTTTCCCTCACGGTACTGGTTCGCTATCGGTCAGCAAGGAGTACTTAGCCTTCGAAGGTGGTCCTCCGATCTTCAGACAGAATTTCACGTGTTCCGCCCTACTTAATACGTCCGTCAAAGCTTCCTATACGGGGCTGTCACCCGCTATGGCCACGCTTCCCAACGTGTTCTAGTCACTTATCCGGCTCGGCTGGTCCCCGTTCGCTCGCCGCTACTAGGGGAGTATCAATTGATTTCCTTTCCTCCGGGTACTTAGATGTTTCAGTTCCCCGGGTTTGCTCTTAAAACCCTATGTATTCAGGTCTTAAGTACCTGTTCATGCTCATTATTGATCAGCTGTGCTAACAATAACAAACATTCAGGTGGGTTGCCCCATTCAGAGATCCATGGATCAAAGCTTATTCTCAGCTCCCCATGGCTTATCGCAGAGTATCACGTCTTTCATCGCCTCTTGCTGCCAAGGCATTCACCAAACGCCCTTCTCGCGCTTGATTTGATCCAGAAAGAGAAAGACTTGATATTTGCACTACCGCCTATTCGGCTACTTGAGTGCGTTTGACCGCACACAACCGAAGCTGCGCCAGTAATCAAATCAATCACGATGACCCAGCTGGTAACTAAAGGTCATCTGTTCTTCTGAACCAAAAACATACATTTCCCGCCCCCGCCACTTGGACGAGGACAAATGAGCAACCCCATATGGTCTCTCAGCCGTGCAGCTGATCAACGCAGGTCGCTCGGGTTAGTATATTAGACTTGGACAACTCTGTTCGTTTCGATCGGGATACGCAGACAGGGCCGGCTAGACCCAAACTGCGCCGCTTATCCGAAGATAAGAACGACCGAGATCAATGCCACACTCGGCACGATCAAACAGTGTTGATTGATTTCTCTCTAAACGATGTCAAAGCTTCCGAAGAAGCGACGTCCGATTGGACGGTGAAGAACCAAAATGGTGCTTA
>NZ_WQFL01000018.1:0-25845 GCF_013034175.1 Ruegeria sp. HKCCA5463 | reverse complement strand
CCGCACCAAGATCATCCCGCCGCTACCGTGGTCGACTTTCTCACCGCCGTTCTCACCCAATGCCGAGGACATCATCGCTGGCGTAACCTCGACAAGTCAGAAAGAGCTGGAGGCCGGTGCAAAACGAAACACCGAGATCATCGCGCGTGTCCTAGAGCCGTATTCGAGCGCGATTGAAAGCTGTGACCTGACTGTTGATCAGTACGCGGACTTCATCCAGCGTTCTTCAACAGCGGCCAAGTACAGCGCAAAGAACAAGAAACACTTGATAGAATTGCTGTCCGCTTTGCGAATGTCGGCGTTGAAAGTAACCAGCAGCGTTTAGACGGGCTCGGCCCCAAGCAGACCTCGAACAGAAAACTGAAATTCTGCGTTAGCAGCCCACACAGGACCTTCACCGAACACACAAATTGCCGGAGCCGCGCCCGCATTCCAGTCATTTCAGTCATTCGTTACAAGAGCGAAATCCGACAAGAGTTCGCCGTTCGGGACCGCGCAAGAAAACCGACAAATGGCCCCTAGTTGTAAATGTCGACTTCATCTCGACATTCCGAGTCTGTTGTCGAAATTGACCATCCTGCGAAATATTGAAAACGCTCACAAAGAGCTCTTTCATTTAGTCAGAACGACGAAGGAGTGCAGGCGCTGATCACTTTGCATGGCGTATCGCCGGCATTCCGAAACCTGTGTGGCAATATGCTTGAGAAGTAGTACGCGTCCCCGGGACCCAGAACCCTGGACTGCCCATCTACCGTTACTTCAAGACGGCCCTCTATCACAACCGCACATTCCTCTCCTTCATGCGACAGTTCAGATCGACCCGAGTCGGCACCGACATCGTACTCTTCTATGAGCATCTGGAGCTTTCTGTCTCGGCGCTCACCTGCGACAAGTAAATAGGAGACTCCGGGTGATCCTAGGTCGCGCATTCTTTCGTGCGGGTAATAAAACGACTCCTCGTTTTGTAATTCAAAACTGAAAAAAAAGCCCAAATTGACGTCTACTGAGGCAAGAATCTTCTTTAGCAAAGCCACAGAAGGTTGGGTCGAACCGCTTTCGATTTGAGAAATCGTCCCGCTACCCACTCCCGCGCGTTTGGCCATTTCACGTTGACTGAGGCCTTTGGTCGTCCGAATCAACTTTAGACGACGGGCTGTTTCGAGATCTGATGACAAAACCGTTACTCTAGTGCTTTCTTGCTTTGGATCGAAAGCATTCTAGGGGCGCAATGATTTTTTTCAATAACTTACAGATTAAAATAAAACCGGATGTGCGGAAGGTCTGAACTCTGCAAGAATTTGTCATCAAATGAAAATCTGCTTCGCGAGGAATGGACGTGCTCGATCAACCCAACACAATGTCATCGTTCTGGATGCCGTTTTCGGCCAATCGTGATTTCCTTCGCGAGCCCCGAATGATCCAAGCGGCCGAGGGGATGTATTACACCAGTTCTGATGGCCGGAAGGTCATGGATGGTACCGCCGGACTGTGGTGCGTCAACGCAGGTCACCGAGATCCACTGATCGTTGCAGCCGTGCAGAAGCAGGTGCACGAGTTGGATTATGCACCAAACTTCCAGTTCTCCCACCCTCAGGCATTTGAGTTGTCGGCGAAGCTGACAGCGATGATGCCTGAGGGAATGAACCACGCCTTCTTCACCAACTCTGGCTCCGAGTCCGTTGATACGGCGCTCAAGATCGCGCTGCATTACCACCGGATGCGCGGAGATGGGGCGCGCACGCGTTTGATCGGGCGTGAGCGTGGTTATCACGGGACCGGCTTCGGTGGCATCTCAGTCGGCGGCATCGTGAAGAACCGGATGCATTTCGGAACGCTCCTTACAGGAGTGGATCATTTGCGCCACACGCATGATCCAGAGAAAAATGCCTTTTCCCGCGGTTGCCCGGAACACGGCGCGGAACTGGCGGACGATCTGGAACGATTGGTCGCGCTTCACGATGCCTCAACTATTGCGGCGGTGATCGTTGAGCCAATGGCCGGGTCCACCGGTGTGCTGTTGCCGCCGAAAGGATACCTGAAGCGGCTACGCGAAATCTGCGACCGCCATGGCATCCTGCTGATTTTCGACGAGGTCATCACCGCCTTTGGTCGTTTGGGGGCCGCGACAGCATCGGAGTACTTCGATGTGAAGCCGGACATCATCACGACGGCCAAAGGCCTGACTAACGGTGTCATTCCGATGGGAGCGGTCATCGTATCCGAAAAGATATATGACTCGGCTATGGAAAATGCCGATGCGCCGATTGAGCTGTTCCACGGCTATACCTATTCCGCCAATCCAGTGTCTTGCGCGGCCGCGCTGGCAACGCTGGAGAGTTACAAGCAGAATGATCTATTCCGCCGTGCTGCATTGCTGTCGCAGCCCTGGGAGGATCAGCTTCACAGCCTCAAAGGTCTGCCGAACGTCATCGATATCCGCAATCTGGGATTGGTGGGCGCGGTCGAGCTTGCGCCACGAGAAGGCACGCCGGGGGCACGAGGCTATGACGCCATGAAGCGGGCCTGGGACGCCGGAATAATGATCCGTGTCACAGGTGACATCATCGCCTTGTCTCCACCGCTGATCATCTCGGAACCCGAAATAGCGACACTCTGTCAAACACTTGGAGAGGTTTTGGCTGACCTGCCATAACTCCTGACTTCTAACCCCAAAAAGGACTGACATCATGAAAGATGCATCCCCGATCGCTTTGATCGGCCACTACATTAATGGCCAAATCACTGTTCGATCTGGCGAAAATACGCAGCCGGTTTTCAATCCCGCAACCGGAACGCAAACCGGTGAGGTGTCGCTGGCGACTGTACAGACCGTCGACGACGCAGTGGCTGCAGCAAAAGCCGTGTTCCCGAAGTGGTCGAACACGCCTCCGATCCGCCGTGCCCGCCTGATGAACAACTTTCTAGCGCTGGTACGCGAGCACAAAGACGAACTGGCGCGCGCCATCACGGTTGAGCATGGCAAGGTGTTCACCGACGCCCAAGGCGAAGTTGAGCGTGGTATTGATATCATCGAGTTTGCCTGCGGCATTCCGCAACTCCTCAAGGGCGATTACACGGAGCAGGTCTCCACTGGCATGGACAACTGGACAACGCGTCAGGCGTTGGGTGTTGTCGCCGGGATCACTCCCTTCAACTTCCCGGTCATGGTGCCGATGTGGATGTTCCCGATCGCCATCGCCGCAGGCAATACCTTTATCCTGAAGCCGTCTCCGACCGATCCGTCGGCCTCTCTGCTGTACGCGGATCTGATGCAGAAAGCCGGTTTCCCCGACGGAGTGTTCAACGTGGTTCAGGGTGACAAGGTTGCCGTGGATGCGTTGCTGGAGAACGACGACGTCAAAGCCGTGTCCTTCGTCGGCTCGACGCCAATTGCGAACTACATCTACGAGGTCGGTGCGCGCCACGGCAAGCGCGTTCAGGCTCTGGGCGGCGCGAAGAACCATATGCTGGTGATGCCGGATGCCGACATGAACAAAGCCGCCGACGCCCTGATCGGCGCGGCCTATGGTTCGGCCGGAGAGCGTTGCATGGCCATCTCGGTTGCCCTGCTGGTTGGCGATGCCGCCGACAAGCTGATGCCTGTCCTGAAAGAACGCGCCGAAACCTTGAAGGTCAAGAACGGTCTTGAGTTGGACGCCGAGATGGGCCCGATTGTCACCGCCGCCGCGCGGGATCGGATCAAAGGGTACATCGACTCTGGTGTCGAAGAAGGTGCGGATCTGCTGGTCGATGGCCGCGACTACGCTGTCGAAGGGCACGAGGAAGGCTATTTCCTTGGCGGCACCCTGTTCGACAACGTCACCCCCGACATGAAGATCTACAAGGAAGAGATCTTCGGCCCGGTTCTGTCTTACGTCCGCGTCTCAAGTTTCGCGGAAGGCCTGCAACTGATCAACGACCACGAGTTTGGTAACGGCGTGTCGTTGTTCACCCGTGACGGCAACGTTGCGCGTGAGTTCGGCAAGCAGGTTCAGGTCGGCATGGTCGGTGTAAATGTTCCGATCCCGGTTCCCATGGCCTGGCACGGCTTTGGCGGCTGGAAGAAGAGCCTTTTCGGCGACATGCACGCCTATGGTGAAGAGGGCGTTCGTTTCTACACCAAGCAGAAATCCATCATGCAGCGCTGGCCCGAGAGCATCTCGGAAGGTGCCGAATTCGTCATGCCAACGGCAAAATGATCATCCGATCCAAGGAGTGAAGAACATGTTCATTGGTGTTCCCAAGGAAATCAAGAACCATGAGTACCGGGTCGGCCTGACCCCCGAAAGCGTCGCGGAACTGGTTTCACATGGCCACAACGTCATCGTAGAGACCAATGCCGGGTCGGGCATTGGTGCAGATGACGACGCCTATCGTGCCGCCGGGGCCGAAATTGCCGCAACTGCGGCCGATATTTTCGCCAATGCAGAGATGATCGTGAAGGTGAAGGAGCCTCAGGCCGTGGAACGCGCCATGCTGCGTGAAGGTCAGATCCTTTATACCTATCTGCATCTGGCCCCCGACCCGGAACAGACCAAAGATCTGGTCGACTCGGGCGCTGTCTGCATCGCTTATGAAACCGTCACCGACGACAATGGCGGTCTGCCCCTGCTGAAACCGATGAGCCAAGTTGCCGGTCGCATGTCGATCCAGGCCGGTGCCGGTGCGTTGGAGAAAGCAAAGGGAGGCCTGGGCGTGCTGCTGGGCGGTGTGCCTGGTGTGAAACCAGGCAAGGTCGTGATCATCGGTGGCGGTGTTGTTGGGTTCAATGCAGCTCAGATGGCCGTCGGCTTGCACGCAGACGTGACCATTCTGGACCGCAATCCGGCAGTTCTTGAGAAATTGGGGAACCATTTCGAGGCGTCGGCCAAGGTTGTCTATTCGACCAAAGCCGCATTGGAGGAAGAAGTCACCAATGCCGATCTGGTTGTTGGTGCGGTTCTGATCCCGGGTGCTGCTGCTCCCAAGCTGGTCACACGCGAACTGATCTCAAAAATGAAACCCGGTGCGGTCGTCGTGGACGTGGCGATCGACCAGGGCGGCTGCTTTGAAACGTCCAAAGCTACCACTCACGCAGAGCCCACCTATGTTGTCGACGACGTTGTTCATTATTGTGTCGCCAACATGCCGGGCGCAGTCGCCCGAACGTCAACCTACGCGCTCAACAACGTCACGCTGCCGCACGCTCTGGCTATTGCCAACAATGGTTGGAAGCAGGCGCTTGCGGACAACCGTCATCTTATGAACGGCCTGAACGTGGCCCACGGCAAGGTGACGTACAAGGCTGTGGCCGATGATCTCGGATACGAGTTCGTCGCCCCGGAACTTTGCTGAATTGAAGCAAAGAATTGTCCCGTCGCGCGCAATGCGGCGGGACGCACACCACTGAGGAGGAAACCTTAATGATTACGAAGATTAACCGCCGCGCCCTCGGCGCGATGGGTGGCGCTGTTTTGCTTGCTGCAACCACACTCTCAACAGCAGCCGCAGCGGAAGACATTACACTGCGCTTTGCCGGCGTGTTCCCGATTGACCATCAGGGCACGAAAATGATGGAGCAGGTCGCAGCGGATGTCGCGGCAGCAGAAGTTGGCCTGAAGATCGAAGTATTCCCGGCAAACCAACTGGGTTCGGGTGAGGCGCTGTTCGAAGATGTTGCGCGCGGCAATATCGACCTGGCATCGGCGTTCATCTATGCCGATACCGATCCACGCCTGGAATTCCTGTCAATGCCGTTCCTGCTGGGCGGCTGGGATGACATGGAAAGCACGCTTCTCAACATGGATTCCGAGTTTAACACCATCCTGCAAGAGATCACCGACGAATACGGTGTGCGGGTAATGGCGCAGAACCCCGAAGGGTTCATCGGCATCGTTTCGTCGCAAGAACCTGAAAACTGGAACACCTTTGACGACAAGGGCATGAACATTCGCGTCTGGTCGTCCAGCGTCGTGAAATCAATGGTTGAAGAACTAGGGTATCAAGCGACAACCATGGCATGGGGCGACATTTTCCCCGCACTTCAGGCCGGCATTGTCGATGGAGCAATCTGCTGCACCAAGACCGCGACCTATTCCATCTTCGCCAAATCAGATGTTGGCACCCACTTTGTCGAGTACAACTCAATCTCAGAACTGACGACTTTCTACGCGTCGCAGCGGACACTCGACAAGCTGAACGACGAACAGCGCGCCGCGCTTCAGGCCGCGATGACAAAGGCGTCCGAAGACTTCTTTGCCTACAATCGTGAAAATGACGAAGTGTTCGGCCAGAAATTGCTCGACAAAGGCTATACCATCCTGCGCCTGAGCGACGAAGAACAAGCTGCGATGGCCGCGCATGTCCAGGAAACGGTCTGGCCCGCGATGGCACAAAACGTCGGTCAGGACATCATCGACCGCCTGCTGGCAGCAAAAGAACAGCAATAAACACTGAGATGAAGGGCCAGCTAATCAGTTGGCCCTTTTTTCGTCTCTAGCTCAACAAAGGGAGGGAGAAAGATGTCTAGCACTGAAGCAGAGCGTCCGTTGGTCGTCGAAAGCGCGGAAAAGAAGAGCTCGCAAAAAATCACCGATGAGCTGCCAGTTGTTATTGGGTATCCGCTGAAAGCAGTGGCTTTTGCCATGAGGCAGATCGTTATGTTTGCCGGTTTCCTGATGGCGTTCACATTTGGGGCAGTCGTTGTCATCCGGTATGGATTTGGCGGTGATCTGTTTGCCTACGAAGAATGGCTTTTGGGCATTAGCATCATCGGCTTTTTTGCAGGTGCTGTTCTGGCCTCTGCCCGCAACCTGCACATCAACGCGGACATTCTTGGCATTGTGATCCAAAACCCTCGGTTGATTTGGTGGCGCGGCTTTGTCGTCCTGACAGTCGAGGTGTTGGTGATCCTGTTTCTCATGTATGCGTGCTACGTTTCGCTGCTCGATGACTTCTCATTCCCGCGACTGCGCGCAACGCCAGTACTGCGCATTCCATTTGTGACCTGGCGGATTGCGATCATGATTGCCTTTGGCCTCATGGCGACGTTCACGGCGGCATATTTGTACGTGCATATCCGCAAGGGACTTGGTCTTCCCTTGAGATCAGAAATGCAAAAAGGAGAAACCCAATGATCATCGGAGGAAGTCTCCTTATTGTCTGCTTTATGCTGCTGTTGGGCGTCAGCGTATATGTGGCATTCGGATCGGTTTTGATCTTCATCGCAATTGTCGGAGATCAATCCATCACCGGCTATCTGCCGACCGGCTCTACGGGCATCCGTTCACTGGTGCTTTTGGCGATCCCGCTCTTCATGATCGCCGGAGGCATCATGGAAAAAGGTAAAATTGCCGCCCCTCTTGTCTCTCTGGCTGAAATGTTCATTGGTCATATCAAAGGTGGATTGAGCGCGGCGGGAGTACTGGCCTGCGGTGTGTTCGGCTCCATCTCCGGCAGTGCGAACGCAACGCTGACCTGTATTGGCGGCATCATGATGCCCCATCTGAAAAAGGCCAACTATCCGGGTGGGCAATCTGCAGCTTTGATCGTGGCGGCCAGCCCCTTGGGTCTGTTGATCCCACCGAGTTCGTCGCACATCCTTTATGGTTGGGTTGCACAGCAGCATGTACTAAAGTGCTTCTTGTCCACCGTCATTCCGGCGATCATCCTGATCACCCTTTTGATCGTCGTAAATCAGTTCCTGCTTCGGAAGTATGACGACATAAACCTGACGGAACGTCCTAAACCATTTCTGCCGACATTCGGAGTACAGGCGCGCCTGGCCGGGCCTGCGCTTATGATGCCACTGATCATTCTGGGCGGAATCTATGGTGGCATAATGACGCCAACCGAGGCTGCGGGTATCGCAGTGGTCTACTCGATCCCGATCGCGATCTACTTCTACCGTGGACTGACCTGGAAAACACTGGCTCAGACAATCCAGAATTCCGGTGTTACGATTGGCGTGGTCATGGTCATGATCTTCATGGTTCTGATCGTGTCAGACAACCTGATCTCACAGGGTGCACCTCAGTTGGCCAAAGATCTGGTTTATTCCGTTTCGGACAATCCAGTTGTGATCCTTCTGATGATCAACGTCGTGATGATCCTGATCGGAATGCTCATGGATGATATCTCCGGTCTGCTTTTGGCAACACCAATCCTACTGCCCATCGCGCAGAGCACCGGCATGGATCCTATCCATTTCGCGGCCGTGATTGGCGTAAACTTAGGTATGGCGAACATCACCCCTCCGACTGCACCTCTGCTCTATCTTGGTGCGCAGGTCTGTGATGAACCGGTTTCGCGCATGCTGTGGCCGACTTTGATCTTCATAGTCTTTGCCTGGCTCCCAACGCTGATGTTGACAACTTTTGTACCAGAGTTGGCCCTGTTCCTGCCGGACCTCCTGCTCAGCAAATAATGGGCGGAAAGCGCCAACGCACAAGACAAAATGCACGCACCCCATTCCAATGAGTGGGGTGCCAGAGCGCTCTCTCAACGATGACGTGGGAGAGACTAGTTCGCAGCAGAAATCCTAAACCTAAAAATAGAGGTCTGAAATGTACAAAAACATCCTAGTCGCGCTGTCTCTGGAACACGGCATCAGTGAACACGCAATGTCGGCGGCGCATGCTCTAGTATCCGAAGGCGGAAAAATCACTGCCGCGCACATCCATGAGCCCCCAAACAGACAGATAATGTACTATATGGATGAAGGGATCGCAGAAAAATCTCTCCAAAAAGCAAAGGCGCGTTTAGCCGAGCGCTTAAAAAACGAAACCGAGGTTTCCTCTGTCTTGATCGAGAGCCAATCGGCTGGGCGGGCGATCACCGAATACGCCAACAAACATGGCATCGACTGTATCGTCCTTGCTTCGCATAAACCTGGGATGAAAGAATTCTTTTTGGGTTCAACAGCCGCTCTCGTCGTTCGACACGCTCAGTGTTCGGTGCATGTACTCCGAGTGTGACGCTGGCGCCTGCAACATGCCAGTAACTTTGCCCTGTGAATTCTGCGGTGATAAGCAGGTCTCACCGCGACCAAGGTCTGCTTTGGCGTCTACAAGAATTTCACTTTGCGGCATTTAAGAGGTAGGGCTCGCAGCCGACCTCGGCGGCAACGCGGCATCCTGTGATATCCTCTCTCGTCAACGTCGGGTTGTCGTTGTGGGCGGGCATGGCGGATCGGAGGATCAGTTATGGAAACACCAAACTTACCTGCCATTCGCGCTCTTCGCCCAGCTTGGAACAAGGGACGCATCGTCGGTCAGAAACGGCCGTTGAAACCCAAACACGTCTGGGCAATTCGAGTAAGGTTAGAACTCGCAGAAAACCATCGCGACCTCGCTCTCTTCAATATGGCCATCGACAGTAAGTTGCGCGGCTGTGACTTGGTGAAAATGAAAGTCGTAGACATCATGGCTTCTGGTCAGATCAAGGCGCGGGCTTCGGTGTTACAAAGCAAAACTCAGAAGCCAGTCCGCTTCGAGATTTCTGAAGGAACTCGAAGCTCAGTCGAGAGGTGGATGGAAGACGAGCTCATGGTCGGGTCTGAATACCTTTGGCCAGGACGTTTCCATGAGCGTTTACACATTTCAACGCGCCAGTATGCGCGGATCGTGCGTGATTGGGTCACGTCCATAGGTTTGGAAGCAAGCGCTTATGGCACACATTCAATGCGGCGGACCAAGGTCACCCAAATTTACAAAAAGACGGGCAATCTGCGTGCGGTGCAGCTCCTACTCGGGCACACGAAGATGGACAGTACTGTTCGGTATCTCGGTGTTGAACTTGAGGATGCACTTGCAATAGCAGAGGCCATTGAAATCTGAATACTGCGGGTCGCTCTCGCGGGCGGCCCATAGCCGACCTTCATGGTGGTTCTGTGAATCTGCGGCCGCAACCCGCATAGCCGCCTTTCGCCGCCACTGCTCGAATTCGATAGTGACCAAGGTCTCAAGAGCAAACCAAGCAGACATTTTGTTGATGGAGCCATTTGCAATGGCTCCAAGCTTCCCTTAAACGAAACTTACCAGTCCACTGTCTTTTGTGGCGTATACTGCGGCGTCGGTTCGGGATCGAAGGACGTGTCAAAATCACGGTAGAAACTGCTCACTGACCGATGCGGATAATCTTCGATCAGCAGCATGTGTTCCTGAATCATCTTGGTGATGCCCGGGCCCGCCCAAATTCCGTTTTGCGCCTCATTTGGGAACCGCTCGGCGGGATCATGATACAAATTGAAAACCTCGTAGAAATGAAAGTTGGGATTCCTCGGCTTCAGGTTCAGTTTGACCTGATCCTTGCGCACCGCCTCCAAGTTTTGGCGATTGTAGTGGAAGACATAGTCGCGACGCCCATTGCCTTCTCCAAGCAGGAACAGTCCGGACTGGTCGACACCGTCGATCACCCGGTCGCCGGGCACCTCCGAGAGCACGCCACCGATGCTTGCCCATGTGGTAAAGAAGTCCGTGATCTGGACGATGTCGAGCGGGTCTTGCCCCGGCTCGATCATGCCGGGCCACCACGCGATCGCCGGCACGCGGATGCCGCCTTCCCGCGTTTCCCCCTTGCCTCCTTGGAGTAAGGAGTAACCGCCGTGCGGGTGCACCGTGTACATGGGTCCATTGTCCGAACTCCAAACCACCAAGGTGTTCTCTGCGATCCCAAGATCGACCAGCGTTTTCAGAACGCGCCCGACATTGTAGTCATGTTCCACCATTTGAGCTGCGGTATTGGTTTCAGCAGGTGTGTCGCGAAAATCCAGGTGAGCGCCCCAGAAATGATTACCCTTGCCCCAGAAGTTCACAAAGAACGGCTGATCCGTGTTGGCGCGGCGCGTGATGAACTCGATGACGTTATCCGCGACCTCCGTGTCGTAAGTATTGTACCTTTCCATTGAGTATTCATAGACAGGTTCCGGCTCCTCGCCTTTCTTTGCCCGCATGACGCCGCCGGTGTCATAGGGAAATCCCTCAGGGCCGGGCGAGTGCATCAAAGCGCGCTGTGTGAATCCGCCAATATCGTCATCTTTGGAAGCGTTCTTGTTGTTAACCCACCAAGGAGGATTTCCCTCCGACCATTCCGCCTCGTCGAAACCTTGTTCTGTCGGATAGTTGCCGTCGTCGTCGCCCAGATGCCACTTGCCGAAAAAACCAGTGTAGTAACCCGCGTCCGACAGCAACTCGGCGATTGTCACCTCATCACTGTGCAAACCAGTTCCGCTCTCGCCCGGTAGCGTGATGTTATAGACGCCGTTTCGGATGGGATGACGCCCGGTCAGAACCGCGCCACGCGACGGCGAGCATTCGACCTCCGAATAGAAGGACAGAAACTTCATGCCCTCTTCCGCCATACGGTCCAGGCTGGCTGTTGGCGCTCCACGAATTTTGCCGCCGCCATACACGCCAAGTTCTGTGTACCCGACGTCGTCGGCCATGATGTAGACAATGTTGGGTTTCTTTCCGAACCGCGCTTCGAGAGCAACCAGCTTTTCGCGCACAGTGGCGTCATCGTCAGCCCAGGCGAGACCGAATTCCTGCTCCATCCGGACAAACTCTGCGTCATGGACGATTTGATCTGCCGCCATCGCTGCAAAGGCCGCGCCACTTATCGCTATCGACAAGCCCAAAGCAGTCTGGGTTTTGTTTCGAATGATCCACATCGTGCAATCTCTCCTTCAATCGTTGTCTCGTATTTCAACGGCCTCTATTCGCCGCTGGAGTTCTTCGATCAATTCCGAAACGATGGAGGTGGCGGGTTCGTCTTTTGAAACTTCGTCAAACCCGTACGATCCGGCAATCTCTTCCAAATCGTCGAAGACTTCACCAATGCGACTGTCGAACTGACGGCTCTTCACATACTTTACAAAAAGTCCTGGGTTATATCGTTCAAGAAAGGTCACGTGCCTCCAAATCGTCTGGTTGGACACGCTCAGACTTGCGGGTAAAATATCCGTCAGGGAAGTAACTTACCCTAAAATCGCCAGTAAGCTCACGCACTATCTGTTTGAAAATATGACCGAAACCAAAGGAAACAGCACCTGCCGCGACAAGAGCGGAAACGACCTCAGTGTCGAAGAAAAACGTGCTGCTGTGGCTTCGGTGGTGGAAAGTCGGATATTCGCGAACTCGCCGCGTCTCAAGGAATTCCTGATTTACGTGACGGAGAAATCTCTGTCCGAGGAGGGGGCGGACCTCAGCGCCAAGTCCATAGGGTTCCATCTCTACGGACGGGATACCGTCGACGAGACAAACTCCGCTAACTTCGTTCGCGTTGAGGCGGGACGGTTGAGAAGGTCATTAGATGACTACTACGACAGCGATGGCCGAGCGGACGCGGTTCGCGTTCACATACGCAAAGGCGGCTACGCACCCACATTCGAGCGTCACGTCGTTTCAGCGCAATCTCCGGCCGCCGACGGCACAGCCAGACCACTTCTCAGTGGAGGTCCGAAAAAACTTCGCTTAGTGCTTGTTGCGTGCGTACTGCTGGCGGTAATCGCACTCGGGGTTTTTGAGGTGCTCCGTCCCGGTCCGCGTCCGGACGATGCCGAACTCGCGGCCCGCGTCGAGCGTCAGGCGCTCATGGAGCAATCGCCTGCGGCATTGGAAGCCGCCAATATGGCCTTGCAGGCCAGAGGTCTAATCTATCCTATTTTCGACGCGCATCGACAAATGTTGACCACGGAATTGTTCCGCGCCGCGATTGAGATCGATCCGAACTCCGCGTTGCCCTATGCGGGGGCGGCCCAAACTCTCGGCTCGCTTGCGCTTCTGTCAATCGCTGGCGCCAGGCACGACAATTTTTTGGCTGAAGCCCGCGAAATGCGCGATCGGGCGTTAGAACTCGACGCGGATCACGAATGGGTGCAATCAGCAGCAGGCTGGGTGGCGTTTGTGGAACGCGATTTCGAAAGTGCCATGAGGTATTCCGAACGCGCACTGTCGCTCGCACCTGAAAATGGCAACGTGCTGGACTTCTATGGCGTTGTCGCAGTCGCGTCTGGAGAGTTCGAAAAAGGATTACAAGCAGGCGACCGTGATCGCCCAAGAGAAGGTGAAAACACGCGTTTTGCGTACTTGAACATACTGGGAGCGGCATATTTTCATCTTGGCCTATACCACGAAGCAATCTCTGCATTTGAAGAGGGTAACGCAAGTGGTGGTCCGGTTTCCGCTCTTGGGGTCGTGTACTTGGCCGCTGCTTACTCCTCCGTCGGTAGGGAGCAGGACGGGCGCCGCATGATCGATCAAATCGAAAAAAGTTGGCCGGGGTTTCCAATAGAAGAGTTTTTGACGCGACTTCATCGCGAGCCAGACACAGCGCGACAGTTGGTCAAAAAGCTGCGCTCTGTCGGATGGGCGGAGTAGCTTTGGCAATTGCCAAGCGAACCACCCTGGCGTAGGCTTGAAGGGGGTCGACAAGAATGACCACTCTCGGCTCGTTTCAGATCTCCAAGGCAGCGCGGCATCTCTCGGCCATGACACATTGGCCTCGCCGCTGGCGGCCCTTAGCCGACATTGGGTGTGATGTTCGGATGCTACGTTAGCAGCTCACTTAGCTGACATTCGTCCACGGTGCAGCATTTCAATTGGAACCCAAGTCAGCACCGCAGACCTAAGTGGCAATCCACTATTGAAACGTGGATCAGCCTTTGGTTGACTGAAACACCAGCGGCTACGCATTTTAATGGGTTCGCAAATTAACCCAAAATCGGATTTCTCAATGACAGGCACCGAAAGCGACGGCCAAACATATTCAGCTCCCATAATCGATACAAATCCGAAGATAGCAAATCTGGCACTTTCTTGGCGCACCCCGCGATATAGTGCCGAGGATGGGCTCGGCCCCATGGGTAGTATGCATGAAGCGGGCTCGTCGCTTGTTGCGATCAGCAAAGAAACCCCAGCAGGCACCACCGTCATCGGAAGCGGTGTAATGGTTGCCCGAGGACTGTTGCTGACGGCCACTCATGTTTTGGATGAGTTCAGAGGGTTAGGGTTTGGTCCGGTGTGTATGAGCTTTTTACCTAAGGGCCCTCGCGTATGGTTGCCATACGCGTCAACAACAGTTAGCGGCCAGAGCAAATATGATCCTAACCATAGCGTCGTCTCTGACATTTCCCTTGTTAGCTGCACCCCAAACTCGGATGCCATACCGGAGGAACCGCTCATGCTGACGCCCATGCGAGTGGCATTGCCGCTCATCAGGCAACGCCTCTGGGCCTTTGGTTTCCGTCATCAGGCCATTTCGGAAAATATCCCGTTAGTCACCCCCTTTGTATCTTCAGGTCGCGTGTCAGTGGCGTTTCCCTATGGGCGCGGCGAGCGCATGCCTTCGCCTTGCATCGAAGTAGACATGGACACACTCGGCGGAATGAGCGGTGGGCCGGTTGTGAATGATAAGGGCGAATTGATTGGAATCGTGTCATCATCCTGGGAAGGCGGGCCTTCCTATGTCACGTTAATCTGGGACGTGCTTAGAACAACAGTTGATACACCACCGGGTCTATTTGAACGCTTTGAAGAAATCAGCTTGATAGGCGCGTCAAAGCTGCGGGCCGCGCGGGTTTTGGGCGAAGTTCAAAATAAGCCTTGGGGGGATGTGATTATTAAATTCTCCGAGGAAGAGAGCGACCTTTTTGAGCAATCGAAATCCTATTTTGCCAATGATGAAGCGCTTCCGAAGGACCCGCACAGGTTCACTTAAGCCAAAGTGGAAGGTTTTGCAGAGAGGTATGATGAACAACTTGAAGAATTCGTCGAGCAGGCAGCTGAAGCCGAACTCTTGGCACTTCCACTTGCAGCATGTTTGTCCTTCCTTAAAGCAGGCGACGTTCCGGCACGCTTTCTAGATAGTATTTCGCAGGTCACGGCGGATGAGAACGGCAATGCACAGGAACCGGACCATGCAAAGTTTAACGGACGGCCCGGAGTCGACATTCAACCTACTGCCTTGGCGCTGCAGTCGCAGCCATAAAACCTGCCGTTCGCTGCGTGCGCAAAACCCCGATGCGTATGAACACGCAGTTCGAGGGACAAAGTGAGCTTTTAGTACGTTGCTCACGCTACACCCAGCGGAATTATTGGCTCGAACGACGTCGAATGTTGCCGCCAGAACATCCAGAATCTCGAAGTGGTGGATATCGGCAGTGGCGTGCATTTCCGGTAGGAAGACAATCCCTACCTTATCGAGAAAAAGTTCGAAGACTGGCGCACCTGCCTGCGCGACGTTTCTACAGGGCGATATATACAAATCAAATTTCCTGATTGTATGGTTCAGTAACCGGCCCACCTGAATAGCGGCCAGCAACCGGAGGGTAACCTTGCTGAATATGACGATTCCCATACCCTTGATACTGGCCGCTGTGCTGCCCGCCATTCTGGACCGGTGCTCTGGGTCCGATACCAGCGTCGCCTTGGGCGTTTTGGCACGAGATCGTGTGGCCTTGACCGCGACAGCCAGCGAAATTGTCGTCGATTTACCGGTTGCAGAGGGAGCCGTGGTAAAGGCAGGTGACACGCTGGTTCAGCTTGATCCAACATTGCAAAGCGCAAAGTTAGCACTGGCGCAGGCGGAACTGGAAAAGGCCCAGGCCACGCTTCTGAAACTGCAGGTAGGGCCGCGAGTGGAGGAGATTGCGATAGCCGAAGCCAAAGTCGCGGGCGCTGTTGCACGTCTTGCCGATTCCGAGGCTATCTATGACCGAAACGCCAGACTGGTCGAGAACTCGGTCGTGACCGAGGCTCAGGTGGCAAATGATTTGGCCCTGCGCGATTCCGCGCGGGCTGAGTTGGCCAGCGCTCAACAATCCCTGAAAGAGCTGCAAAACGGCACCCGCCCCGAAGACCTTGCGGTTGCCGAAGCCAATGTGCGGGCAGCAGAAGCCTCGATCGCCGCCGAACAGACTGTACTGGATAATTTGACTGTCACGGCCACCCGCGACGGCGTATTGGATTCCCTGCCGTGGAATTTGGGTGAACGAGTAACATCCGGTAGCCCGGTGGCCGTGATAGTCACGGGCCAAATCCCCTATGCGCGCGTCTACGTTCCCGAGCCACATCGCGTCAATCTGAGACCCGGCGATTCGCTGGAAGTGCGCGTTGACGGGCTGGCCGATCCATTGGATGGCGTGATCCGCTGGATCAGCGACGACGCGTCCTTCACCCCCTATTACGGATTGAACAAGGACGACCGCACGCGCCTTGTCTATTTGGCTGAGATTGACCTGCCCACTGCAACACCCGATCTGCCCGCCGGTGTACCAGTGCAGGTCACAATGCCATGAGTGACGTCGTCGTCTCGACGCAAGGTCTGACCCGTCGGTTTGGGGAAAACACAGCCGTCAACAATCTGGATCTCGAAATCCGAACCGGCCAGATTTACGGGTTTCTCGGCCCCAATGGCTGCGGCAAGACCACCACCATGCGGATGCTTACCGGCTTGCTCACCCCCAGCAGTGGGGCGATCTCGGTTTTGGGCCGGTCAATGCCCGACGCGGCTGAACCGTTAAAAGATGAGATCGGGTACATGACCCAGATCTTCTCGTATTACCGCGACCTGACCGTTCTGGAGAACCTCCGGTTTGCGGCTGAAATCTATGGCATTCCAGCCAAATCGGCGGCAAACCGGATCGACGAGTTGCTAAACACCTATGACCTGACAACCAATGTGCATCAGCTAAGCGGTAGCATGAGTGGCGGACAGCGACAGAAACTGGCGCTTGCGGCGACCGTCATGCACCGACCAAAGCTGCTGTTTCTGGATGAACCGACCTCTGCCGTTGACCCTGAAACCCGTCGCACATTCTGGGAACAGCTGTTCGATCTGGTCGATCAGGGCGCGACGATGATCGTCTCGACACATTTCATGGACGAGGCCGAGCGCTGTCACCGGTTGGCGATCCTGCAACACGGGGTGAAAAAGGCAGACGGGTCTCCGCGTCAGTTGATGGACGATCTGCAGGCCGATGTTGTCGAAGTTGAAGGCCCAGACCTGCGCAAGGTCAAACACGCGTTGGACGGCCAGCCCAAGATCCTGTCGACCGCGCAAGTCGGGTCGCGGCTACGTGTGCTGGTAGAAAAATCCGAACCTCAGCCGGTGGACATGTTGCGCGGCCAACTTGCTGCGTTTCCCGACCTGTCCCTGACTCCGCAGCGACCAAATCTGGAAGACGTGTTCGTCAGCGCCACACGGGGGCCAGAACAGTGATCTCGCCACGCCGCATCGTTGCTGTACTGAAGAAAGAACTGCTGCAACTACGGCGAGACCGGATGACGTTCGCCATGGTCATCATGATCCCGCTGATCCAACTGCTGCTGTTCGGCTATGCGATCAACACCAACCTGCGCCATGTGCCCGTAGCAGTGGTGGACCAATCCGGAACCGAGCTGTCCCGCACATTGGCGCAGATCGTTCAAGCCACGCAGGTCGTGACCATCACCGAACAACTAACAACCCCGCAAGAAGCCGAACGCGCGATCACTGAATCCCGCGTGCGCGCCGCGCTGATCATCCCGCCCGATGTCAGCCAACGCCTTGCCCGCAGTCCCTCTGTCGGTTTGGGTCTGCCCAACGCAACGGACCAGACCAGCAGTCGGCCCGTTGCCCATTGGATCGTCGATGGTTCGGACACCATGGTCGCCAGCGCAATCAAATCCCTGCGCACGATGCCTTTGACAGAACTGCTGAAACAACCACCAAACCGGCAGGTGCCCACCTTCGAGGTGACGCTTTACTTCAATCCCGAGCAGCGGTCGGCGGTCAATATCGTGCCGGGTCTTGTCGGTGTGATCCTAACCATGACGATGATCCTGTTCACCTCCGCCGCCATCGTCCGCGAACGCGAGCGGGGCAATATGGAGATGCTGATCAACACCCCGATCAAATCGATCGAACTGATGATCGGCAAGATCATACCCTACATCTTTCTGGGCCTGATACAGGTCGCAATCATCCTGGGTCTCGGGCACATCCTGTTCGATGTCCCGATAAACGGCGGATTGGGCACTTTGCTTGTAGTGACCTTGTTGTTCATCATCGCCAGCCTGTCGCTTGGGCTGGTGATCTCGACCCTGGCTCAAAACCAGCTCCAGTCGATGCAAATGACCATCTTTGTCCTACTGCCTTCAATCCTAATGTCTGGCTTCATGTTCCCCTTCGACGGTATGCCCAAACCTGTCCAAATGATTGCTCAAGTTTTACCTGCGACGCACTTCATGGACATGATTCGCGGTGTGGTTCTTCGAGATGCTTCGCTCTACGAGTTGCGCTGGGGGATTCTCTGGATGATCGGATTTGCGGCATTCGGATTGTTGGCGGCAACTCTGAGGTTCAAGAAGCGGTTGGGTTGAAGACCCCCGGCCCATAAGAGACATTCATCTCCCAGCTCCGATGCTGCGGTCGCAGCCCGCATTGCCGCCGTTCGCTGCATTCGCGAAAACTGGAAATGATCATACTCACAAATTGCGGGACAGACCCGCCCTTCGCTCACGCGGCTGTTTCTGACGCAGCATCCGTTCGCATTCGCAGTGGCGATCCTGCCGCGCAACTGCAGAGGTCGTCGAAGCGGTCATTTCCAAGCGGCTTCAGGGGCATCGTCTTAACCGCACCTTCGCTGCATTGGTCTCAGACTCGAAAGTCGCGCAACAAACCTGCCGTTGATTGAAACGCCTCGAATGACCGCTCTTGGCTAGAGGCGGGTTTCATTTGAAGCAGAGGATTCTGGCGAAGAGCTCAGAAACACGATTGCGTACGCCTTCGAGACGTTTGGAACGCATGAAATTCGAAAGGCGTCGCGCGTTGTGGTTTCTAGAATGCACCCGAGGCAGACGCGCTCGATCCGGGAGCCGCAGCGGTGTTGTGAGCTGCGTTCATAACTCATTCGGCAACTTTTCTGCGGATTTATGGTCTCCATTGGGGTACGCTTTGTCTTTAAGATGTCTCGCAAAACCCGCATATTGATCGTCGAGGACGAGCCCACCGTTCGCGCACTAATGAGAGCACTTCTCCAGAACGAAGGGTTTATCGTCACGGCAGCGGAAGACGTTGCGACCGCCGAGGCCGAAATTCGGTTCGTAGACTTCAGCTTGGTGCTTCTTGATCTCTCGCTACCCGACGAGGACGGGCTTGTCCTGGCACGGCGGCTTCGAGCCCGCTCGTCGATCCCAATCATCTTCGTCACACACAGAGACGCGGACAGTGAGAAGATCACGGCGCTTGAGATGGGCGGAGACGACTACATCACCAAACCGTTCCACCCGCGAGAGCTAGTCGCTCGTGTCCGCAGCGTTTTGAGACGAAGTAGTGCAGACTTTGCCCAAAAGACGGGTGTTGAACGTGTCCGAGTAGGGGAATGGGTGCTCGATCTGAGCCGGCGGACGGTCATCGCGCGCGGAGGTGGCTCGGCGAAGCTGACACGTGCGGAGTTTGATGTCCTTGCAGCATTGGTACAGGCTGACGGGCGTGTAATGTCCCGTGCTCAGCTGTTGGACGCTATGGCGGAGCATCGAACTGATGGAACTGACCGAACTATTGATGTTCTGGTCAGTCGTATACGGAAGAAGCTTTCGGAGCCGGGCAAAAGCAGGGAATTGATCGATACGGTGCCGACGATCGGCTACAAGATAGGCGCAGATGTCGTGCCTTTCTGAGCCGGTACGTGACGTGCTCAACTCAGTGTATGCTGTCGCCAGTATGCCCAACTAAGGTCGAATGTTGTGCCTAGCCGCGAGAATTCCGCGGGGTTGACGACCCCGCACCCTCTAACGCTGAAGTTCAGGGACGCTGAACTTGAGTCCAGATTTCTGGCCGATCACGGTCGCAGGACGAGAACCCAGGCGCGGCTCGCCATTCTGGCGGCAATTGTCCTCTACGTGGTGTTCTCCGTTATCGATCCTTGGGTCGTAGGTGAAAACTATCGTTCGGCTTGGACGGTTCGGGTCTTCGTGTGCGTGTTCCTTGTCGGAGCGCTTGCCATGACCTATTCCGAACTCTATCTCCGGGTCGCCCGTTTGATTCAGTGGATGATACTGATCGTTTGCTGCTCTGGCATCATTGCCTTGATCTATCTCTCCGATACGGTGGGTCAGACAATGTACTATGCTGGCATCATGCTGATAATCATCGGGTGTTTTGTCGTTTTCCCCTTCACATTCATACACGCACTTCTGGGAACAGCTCTCTCGGTTCTTGCTTACTTCGTGGTTGCAATTCTGTTTGGCGATTTGTCGACGCCGATATTCTACAACAACATGATCTTTCTGATCTCGACGTCACTGATATTGGGCTTTGCCGGTTACACGCTGGAGTCCTACGACCGGCGGAACTTCGTGCAGCAGCGCGAGCTTTTGCACAGTCGAGAAGAACTGCGCGAAGCGCGCGACGACGCACTCGCTGCAAGCCAAGCGAAGTCCGAATTCTTGGCGACTATGAGCCACGAGTTGCGCACTCCGCTGAACGGAATTCTTGGCACCGCGCAACTTGCCATCCGTCGAAGTGACCTCCAAGCATCAATCCAAGAGGACTTCGAAGTAGTCGAGAGATCTGGCGAACTACTGCTGAAACTAATCGACGACGTTTTGGACATCGCTCGCATCGAAGCGGGGCGCCTGGAGATCGAACGGGAGAGCTTCGCGCTGATTGAGGTCGTGGAAGACGTTGTCGAGATACTGAGGTCAATCGCCGCCAAGCAAGTAACTTCGATAAGTTACGACATCGCTGACGATGTGCCGAGGTTCCTTTTCGGTGATGAAGCGCGTGTACGTCAGATTCTCCTTAACCTCTCTGGGAACGCCGTCAAGTTCACGCAAGACGGGGAAGTAACGATCAAGGTCGCGAGGACGGAGGGCTTCGGGAGCGTACCACTTGTTAGTTTTTCGGTTGTGGATACAGGGATCGGCATTCCGCCTGAAGATCTTGGCAGAATTTTCGACCCCTTGACCCAGGGAGCAAACGCTGTCCAGCGCCGGTTTGGCGGTACCGGTCTGGGCCTTTCTATCGTCAAGCGTTTGGTCGACGCCATGGACGGCACGCTGTCAGCCGAGAGCGTCGTCGGCGAAGGTAGTCGCTTTTCCTTCGAGATCGATCTCGTGGCTGGCGCCGAGACAAATACCCCGCAATCGGAACAAGGCCCAAAGAAGTGGATAACCCCCCCCTTGCACGTGCTACTCGTCGAGGACGACCCCGTCAGCCGGGGCGTCGCCGAAGCAATGTTGGAGAAGTTTGGGCACACAGTCACGACAGTTGACCGCGGATATGACGCCGTGTCGTTGGTACGGGATGTCAAGTTCGATGCAATTCTGCTGGACATGCGACTGCCCGATATGGATGGGGTCGACGTGGTTCGAGCCCTTCGGCAAGAAAAGAACAGATGCGCGGACTGGGTCTCGATCATTGCCGTTACAGCTAACGTATTTCCTGCCGACATCGACGGTTACCTTGCGGTAGGTTGCGACGACGTCGTAGCGAAACCGGTCCAGGCGGATCAGCTTCATGCGGTTCTCAATCAAGCTGCGCACATACGGGGACGAATGTACGCGGATTGGCCCGACAAGCTGAAAGTCCCGGAGGCGTTCGAAGCCGAGCTGTTCCGGGAGGTCCTGGAAAGTGTCGGAACAGCCGAAATGCTGAACCTTGTCGGGCAACTCCAGAAGTCCATCAGCCAGAACGTGGCTGAGATTGAAGCTGCGGGAGAGGACGGTTCGTTTTCTAAGGCGGTCGATCCCGCGCACCGCCTCGCCGGTGCCGCGAGGTGTCTCGGTCTGACGCAGCTTGCCGCATGCCTCAATCGGCTGGAGGCGTACATCCGTTCCGGAGAGAACGCGGCCGAGATTGCGCAAACGATCTGCGACCTTAAGCGCCAGGGGGAAGAGGCGGCGATCGCCTTGGCCGAAGTCCAGGCGGGAATCGCCGGGATCAGCGCTCCGGACCATCCGGACCCCGCTGGCGCTGAATGGCAGCCGGGGCCGTTAACATCGCGTTAATCACACCGACAAATCCCGTTCAAACGATTGCGTCACACTTTCTCTTATCAGAGGAGGAAGGGCATGGCCCATCGATTGACTGCAATCCTGATCGCCGACGTCGTCGGGTATTCGAGGATGTTGACCTCGGATGAAGCTGCAGCACTCAGAATGGTGCGCGAGATTGAGTCGGGTATTCTCAAACCGGCGGTCTGGACCAACTCGGGCAAGATCATCAAAACCGTCGGCGACGGTTGGATCACCGAGTTCGGCAGCGCGATCGGCGCCGTCGACTGCGCGCTCGAAGTTCAGCAGTTGCTCGCGTTCGAGCATGCTGCTGAGCTGCGGATAGGAGTGGACATCGGCGACGTCGTACCAATCGATCGCGAGGTCTTCGGAACGGCTGTGAACGTAGCGACGAGATTGCAGGAGTTCGCGGATCCCGCCGGGATCGCGATCTCCGATGCGACGTATGCGACACTGGACGAGACGGTGGCCAGAATCTTCGTCGACGCGGGGATCCAGGAGTTGAAAAACTTGGCGCGTCCCTTGCGCGTCTGGACGGCGGTGCCGTTTTCCGTGCGGGAGATCAGGCAGATGACCAGCGGAGCAGAAGCCTGGAGCAAGGACCTGTTCCTTGAGCTTGCACCTATCTGTACAACCGATCCCAGGGATGAGATCCACGAGATCGCCCACGCGCTGGACTGCGATCTTAGGGCGCTGCTGTCGGCATCCGGCTGGCTGCGGATCGGCCGTGAGCTGACCGACCCCGACGGCGCTTACCGCCTTGAGGGCGTGCTGCGCAGCGTGCAGAATCGGCTCCGCCTGGAGGTAAGACTGTTGCTCGCGGATGGAGAAGTTTGGACGGCGAAATACGAAGGTGACTTGCCAGCTCGGTTTGAATGGCAGGACGAGGTCAGCGAGGAGCTCTCGACGACTGTCCTTGGCGTGATGCTGGATGAACGTTCGGCAGAGCTGAGGCGCCGGATCAGCGAGCTTCGCGTACCGGATTTGGCTTCAGATGAAAAATGCGTAGACTTCTTGTCAGTCACGCAAAGGACGGTGAACGCCGATTGTACGGCGATAAAGCCGCCGGTCGCAAAGTGAAGGCGACCACGAAAGAGGCAAGTTCCCGGTCAAGGCCCCATCGGCTTGATGACTGATCGCGCGGCGGTCGGCCCTTGAATTTACGGGTGAGGAGGCCAAATGACGGCACCACGTATCCACGACCCGCTGGACATCGGGAGCCTAAAGCTGGACAACCGCCTGCTTAGGTCAAGCCTCTCCGGACGGATCGACAACTATGACGGCTCGGGGACGGAATGGCGCCGGAACTTCGAACGAACCTTCGCAGCTGGAGGTGTCGGCGCCATCATCTCGTCGCACGTACCGATCCACACAAGCGGACGTATTCTGCCGAATTACGCGCATGTGGATTGCGACGCGCGAATCCCGTTCTGGGAATCGGTCGTCAAACAGGTCGCGAGGGCGACGCCCACGGGTCGCGAGGAACCATGCCACTACATAATGCAGCTCTCGCACTCCGGACGTCAGCAGGACATTGCAGGGATCGAGAACCTCGGACGCCAACCGCCGGCACCAACTGATAGGAAGGGGTTCTTCCACGGCCTCAGGGGACGTCGGATGACCGACGGCGAGGCCTGTAAGATCATCGCGCTCTTCGTTAACGCCGCGCGGAGGGCACAGCGTGCCGGAATCAAGGCGATTGAACTGCACTCGGGAAACGGTTACCTCTTCACGCAATTCCTGAGCGCCGCCATAAACCGTCGTCCCGATGGTGACTTTGCCGGCGGCTGTATCAAAACACGGTACGAATTCCTGAGACGGGTCATCTGCGCAATTCGCGACGATCCAAAGGTCCGTGACATGACCCTCATCGCCAAACTCAGCATCGCGGAACTAAACAACTGCGTCTTCCCCTGGGTCCACCCAGGAAACACCCTTGAAGAAAACGTTCAGGTCGCGGAATGGTGCGAAAGAGACGGCGTGGACGCGATCCACGTATCGTCGGGCAGCATGTTCGGGCATCCCTGCAATCCCGCAGGTTACTTCCCAAGCGAGTTCGTACCGAGGACTTACAAGTCACTAATCGACAGCGGGGCCTACACGTTTCTCTGGTACCTTGCATTCAGAGTGCGGCCCCTGCTGTGGGTGGCGAGGCTCTTATGGGAGCGGTCGCTCCGGCGCGAACTTTATCCGACAATAGGAAGTTTCGTTGCGGGACGCAGGCCACCGGCAGACAACAAGGACGCGGCCTGGCGTAGGCTCGAGGGCGTCAATCTCGATGCTGCCGAGGCCGTTAAATCCCGCGTGACAATCCCGGTCATCTGCACCGGTTCCTTCCAAACCTTGGAAGGAATTCAGGCAGCCTTGGACGATGGTAAATGCGATGCAGTGTCCATTGCGCGCCCCCTGCTGGCCAACCCCAATCTGCCGAACGAGATACTCAAGGCCAGCCGCGAGAAAAAAACAGCGCACGCAGCGGAGCGTCCCTGCACGCTCTGCAATCGTTGCCTCCTGGCGGTGCTCGAATACCCAATGGGCTGCTACGACGACAGCCGCTTCGCGCACATCCCGGGCCAACCGCACCATCGTTGGGATGCCCTGATCCAGGAGGTCTTCGACCTGTACTAGCAATGGCGGCTGTGCTGCCAGGATGGGGAAAGCGATGAAGAGTCACTACCACTGGCGCCGATTGCTAATTGCAAAAGGCCTCTACAACTGCGTCGGCACTTTCGGCCTGGTTGTGTTCTCGGACTGGGCGCTGAACTGCCTCGGGCTCGATGCCGGTGATCGCCTGTTCTTCTACCTGTTCGCACTGCACGCCTTCGTATTCGGACTGGGTTTCATGGCGGTGGCGTTCAATCCGGACCGAAACCACACCATCATCGCGACCGGTGCGTTCGCTCAGTTGGGTTTGGCGGGCTTGAGCATTTGGTATACCACCAGTGGCAGCGCAGACGTGCTGCTACTTGGCCCCGGCGCCGTCGACTTAGTGTTCGGTGTACTGTTCCTCGTGTTCCTCTGGAACTACCAATGGAGTAGTGCTGAACCGCGCTCTGCTCGTACGGATGAACCGTGAATCTTGACGCTGTCATCGGCCATGGAAGCAAGGCCACATGCTTCGGTTTAACGCTATATTTCTAATCGCCGTTGACGGCTCAAATGCTCAAGATCGGCCAGCAATGGTAAGTTGGATCGTCTTGCCGCCTTGACTCAGGGCAGACTGCGAAACAGCATCTGGCGATACCAAGACTAATTTACATAGAAGTCTGATCGGACCCACGAGAGGGATATTGGATGAAAAAACACCTTTGCTACTTGGGGGGGTTCTCACTTCTTTGTACTGAGGCTATCGCACAAGAACAGCCGATTATTCGCGCACTTGATCCCGGCACATTCGTGACAGATCAGTTTCCCCAGACCCATATTCAGCCAACTGCTTCGGAGCTTCTCGGATTGGCTCAAACTGGCGGCTTTGGCGTTAGCACTGAGGACACCGGTTTGGCACTTAGAAATCTAACCGGCAATGAACTGAGTCAGCTCGTCAGAACGCCTGGGGCTAGTCAAGCAAGCAATCAGATCGACTTTTATATATCTACGACCAACTTCAAGAGAGCGACCAGCTTGGAGCTGCACTCGCGGCACAGGCTGCAGGAACAAATGAATGGGTAACAATCACAACTCAATCGCTCGCCTCCGACATCGCGACATTTAGCGCTGCAGGCGAAACTGAGGAACTAGCCTGAGCCTCCCCAACTGAACGGGTCCACCGTTATGTTTAGGAAACGGAGGACTGAGAATGGCAAACAAGCGACCGAAGCCCGAAGAGATTGTCTCGAAGTTACGGCAGGTTGAAGTTCTGATGGGGCAAGGG
>NZ_WQFL01000017.1:0-29335 GCF_013034175.1 Ruegeria sp. HKCCA5463 | reverse complement strand
AGACGTTCGAGCGGACAACAGCGAATGACCGTATCGAGCCCACTTCTACCAATGCCGCGCGGTGCACCAAGGACAGCTTTTCCCATATCCGAAAAACTTGCTGACCCGAAATTGGCTGAGTGCATCATGCGGCATCAGCATACTAAGGCCGAAATAGTGCGTATCCATACTTTTCTGTCAGCGACTTCTTTTGAAGCATTGCCGTGGCAGATGCAGCTGCAAATCCAAAGCCAAAAAAAGTGCCGGTAAAAATTTCGGCTACACCAACTGTGACACTCGCAGCCAGTGTGTACGGAGAATCCAGCGCTTTCCATGCACCTAATTTCTTGAGCTCTTCATTAGCCAATCTGATCTGCGCACGATACTTTGCTTCCACATTAACCTCACCAGCAGTCATCCGCGTCAGCCATTCAAAAATAGCTTCCTGAAAATGAGTAATGTACTTATGGCCTCTCAATCGTAGGACATCGTCTATACTGCGAAGGTACGGGACGCACTTGACCTCGTCGAGATGTATACGAAATAGCTGAAACGCGTCTTCGCCCATAGACCTATCCAATTTACACTTCTGGCCACCAAAGTCTGTCAAAATTGGGAAGCCCGTTGCCAGAGCTCTCTGCGTTAAGCCGCGCATTTCTACATATCTTGCGAGAATCCGCGGCGCAAACCTGTTTGCCACACTGAACCCACCAATGTAGTCGGCTATCTCGTTTTCGTTCTCCAATCCTTGGATGCGGAGTTTTTCTTGTAAATCCTTTATGTGATGTGCAGGAAATTCATAGTCTTGCGGACTGGGCAGTCCGTGCGAGTTTTGAAGCTCGTGCAATTCTCTAAGGTCGCCAAAATTTAGATCGAAGTAATCGCTGTCATGTGGGAATTCGCCGCCCCATGCTCGCAACAGCATAACTGCATTTTCGACATGCATAGGGCTTAGTATTGAATCACCACCGGCGATCATCGGCCATATTGCTTGAATTGATTTTTCTTGAGCCCGTGAAGTAAAATTCCCCTCCGTTCCGCCACCGCCGCCCAAGTTGTCGAGATAGCTTTTTACCAACAAGCTGGGTTCCTTATAAACCTCTCGCGGTATTGGCCGAGCTAAGCCTTCGCTATATAGACGTTCCACAGCTCTTTCCTGAAGGACACAATTTTCAATTGCTATCTCCGCCTCTTCAAATAGAACAAGAGCTAGCAGTGCATTCTCCAACGCAAAATCTAAGGCATTCTCCGTAGAGACCAAATTCGCAGAATTTATTAGCAGATTGGATTGATCTCTATCGAGAAGTATGCGTCTTCTCGTTCTGTTTTCCGCCTTCTTCATCTTTGATGATGCCCCCTTCGCAACAAAGATTTACTACATAGCCGACTTACCGCAAAGCCGCGTTGCTCTTAGATGCTGAAAAATGAATGTTTGCCCAAAGCGGTCATTGGATTGGGCGCGGCGTACGGCGGCAAAGTCCGCAAGGTGGACGTTCAAGCAAGGTGCAGCGAACGGCTGCTACGAGCCCAAAGTTGTCGCTTAAAAAGGGAGCCAGGAGATTTGAGAGCCCATTAGGTAAACCGCTATTCCTAATCGCGCAGAAGCCCACCATAGAGCAGTGTTATCCTCCCGCCACGCCAGCGACGTTGACATATAGGGCGTACACAGAATGGCTTGCTGCCATGAAAAGCCGGCTGTTGGCACGGCCTCCAAAGCAGAGATTGGCACATCGTTCAGGCAAAGCGACGCGACCTATAGGAGTTCCATCAGGGGCAAAGACCATAACTCCGTCCAGTTCGGCATCACCCATGCCCCAACCGCACCAGAGATTACCGTCCACATCCACGCGGAATCCATCTGGCGTGCCTGGACCTGCATCGATTAGCACTCGCTTGTTCTGGATCGAGGCACCATCTGTATTCACGTCATAAGCCAGAATCTTTCGAGACGGTTCACCACGCGATTCAACAACGTACAGCACGGTCTCATCGGGGCTGAAGGCCAAGCCGTTTGGCCCTAGAATGTCATCGGCTACTACTCTCAGTTTTCCGGTGCCGGGGTCCAGTCGGTATACGTTCTGGCCTAACTCTGGTTCGGCGCGATGACCTTCGTAGTTGCCCGAGATGCCAAACGGTGGATCCGTGAACCAGACACTGCCGTCGGATTTGACGATCACATCATTGGGCGAGTTTAGACGCTTTCCGTCAAAGCTCTCGGCTAGCACAGTGATTGACCCATCATATTCTGTACGCGTAACCCGTCGTCCACCGTGCTCGCACGTAATCAGGCGACCTTGCCTGTCCCGGGTCTGACCATTGGCGAAATTCGAGGGCTGACGATACGCCGATGACTGTCCGGTAACCTCGTCCCAGCGCATGATCCGGTTATTCGGAATATCACTCCATAGCAGATATCGCCCGTCACCGAACCACACTGGCCCTTCACACCAGCGACAACCAGTTGCCAATCGTTCTACGCCGGCCAACGGCAGCCTGTACTTTTCAAAGCGCGGATCGAGCGCCACAACGGATGGGTCTGGATACCGCTGGGAGGGTTGCCAGCTATTTTCGAAGTCATTTTTGTCCGTCATAGATCATCCTCAGTGTGGCGCCTGCTCAAGCTATGTGACTGGTCTTGAATTGAACAGGGCAGGCTATGCACTCGGTCCAAAGATCGACCAGCCTGTCGCACGAACTAACTCCTGAAATGCGATAGTCGCCAAATGGGAGTTGCCTTTTTGATCTAGCCCGGGGCTCCAGGCGACTACAGATGCGATACCAGGTACAATGCACAAGATTCCGCCACCAACACCGCTTTTCGCTGGAAGGCCAACACGGAAGGCGAACTCACCCGAGGCATCATAAGAACCACACATCATCATCAGTGCGGTTACTCTTCTGGCTCGCTGTGCCGACAATACTGTGGCACCGGTGGCCGGATTTTGACCCGCTGCGGCGAGAAAGCGGCCCGCCAATGCTAGCTGTTCACATGACATTGCGATGCTACATTGGCGAAAGTACAGAGACAAAACATCCTCTACCGGCGCGTTTAGATTTCCTTCCGCCTGCATAAAATGCGCAAGAGCGCGGTTTCTGGACCCAGTTCGCATCTCAGACTCTGCAACTGACGCATCGACCTCGATCGAGTTGTCCTCCGAAAGCTCTTGGCACAATCCCAAAAGGTCGTTGACTGCTTCATCAGAAGAACGGTCTTCGAGCAGAACATCTGCCACTATGATCGCACCTGGGTTGATAAACGGGTTCCTTGGGATTCCGCGTTCGTGTTCAAGCTGAACGATTGAATTGAATGGATCGCCGGAAGGTTCCCGACCGACTCTTTGCCACAAAGTGGCACCAACCTGTTGAAGCGCCAATGTGAGCGAGAACACTTTTGAAATGCACTGAATCGAGAATAGCGTGCTCGCGTCTCCAGCGGAAATTAACGGGCCGTTGATTGGTGCAATGGCAATACCGAATTGGTTCAGATCAACTGTGGCGAGTTCTGGAATGTATTGCGCCACTTTTCCCCTTTCGGACATGCCGGAAATGCGATCTGCGATATCGTCCAAGACTTCCTGAAGCGTCTCGCTATCGGTGGTTTTGAGTATCGGCATGGATCTCCTCCGTCCAGACAGTGTGATCTACGCCCTTGCTAAGTTCGGGAAATTTGCTTGCGACAAAGCGAGGTTCAAGGTTCTGTCGGCGTTGCGAAAAATAGTCCACCGTTAATTTGTATACGGTGCCAGACAGGAGCACTATTGCCACCAAATTGATGGTTGCCATTATTCCCATGGCGGCATCCGCGAAATTGAACACTGTGGCAACAGCTTGCACAGCGCCCCAAACAACCATTGCAAGGCAGCCCAAACGCAAGATGTAAATCGGCAGCTTCCCTTCCAATTTTAAGAACGTCATCGCGTTTTCGGCATATGAGTAGTTGCCAAGTATGGATGTGAAGCCAAAAAAGACGATAGCAATCGCTATGAAGTGGCGACCGATTTCGCCGAGATGGACCGCCGCCGCGTCTTGAGTCAGTCGCATTCCGGTAGGTCCATCAATTTCGATTGCGCCTGACAAGAGAATTAGCAATGCAGTTGCCGTCGCGACCAAAATCGTATCCACAAAACACCCGAATGCCTGAACGAAGCCTTGGCTGGAAGGGTGGTGGGGCTCAGGTGTGGCAACCGCTGCAATGTTCGGTGCTGAGCCCATGCCCGCTTCGTTGGAGAAAAGTCCCCGTTTTATGCCGTTAAGGGCAGCAGCCATGACGCCGCCTGTCACGCCTCCGGCAGCTTCTTGAAGGCCAAATGCCCCTGCAACAATCGACCACAACATAGCGGGTACTTCGGAAATGTTCAGGACTACCACAACACAGGCAAGCAAGAGGTAGAGACCTGCCATGAGCGGCACGACAATCTCAGCGAACTTTGCGATGGTCCTTATTCCACCGAATATGACCACGGCTGCGGCTGCGGCCAGCGCTATGCCAACGATCAATTTGTTCAACCCGAACGCGCCCTCGAAAGCTTCGGCGATCGAGTTGGATTGGACGGCGACAAAAACCAAACCAAAGCTAACAATCAGGCAGATCGAAAAAATGACTCCGGCCCAAGGAGCATTCAAGGCGTTGGCCATGTAGAACGCTGGGCCTCCTCTGAACCTGCCGTTGGACGATGTGACTTTATAGAGTTGGGCCAAAGTACTTTCAGAATAAGCCGTGGCCATTCCAACCAATGCTACGATCCACATCCAAAAGATGGCGCCCGGACCTCCTAAGGTCAGGGCCACAGCTACGCCAGCCAGGTTTCCAGTGCCGACGCGTGAAGCCAAGCTTACCGTCAGCGCTTGAAACGGAGTAATACCTCTTTTGTCCGTGCTCTTCGAAGACGTGAGTACGCGCACCATTTCCCCAAAATGAAGAAACTGAAGTGCGCCAAGACGAATTGTAAAAAAGATACCGGTTCCAAGAAGTCCGTAAATTAATACGTAGTTCCAAAGAACCGTGTTTATGCCATTAACCAATACTTCCATAGCACGCCTCTTAATAATTCAAACACTTCCCGGAAGACAAAAACAGTCTGCCTAGTTTTTCATCATGCACAAAGATGCGAAAATTGTCAGGAATAAGCTGCGCGGTATCAATAAAAGGTTGACGTGGATAGCACTGAAATTGAGGCACAGGCATATAGCTACGTATCCATTTGGCAATTCGCTTAGCGGTAGTTCAGGCCAATTGCTGCGAACGACAGCGTCGAACCCAAAGAGGCAAATGCTGCGCTTTATGCGACTGTCCCATTTGATTGGATTCTTCGGAAAGCGGCAAAGCGTTCGTACAATCCCAGTGCAGCCGACGGCTGCTACTATCACAATGCAGAAATGCTTGAAGGGCAGCGTGCTCTTAAGTTGTCCCGCGCTGTTTCAACTAGTTGCAGATAGGCAATTCTAGTGGCCGTTGTTTAGGCAAGGAAGCTCTCCAACTATTTATGATCGGTTGGAGGCTACTTTTGGGCCAGAACTTTGGTGTGCCTATTGCTTGCAAGCAAGCTGCGTTCCAATAAACTCCTGCTCGCGATAGTGATTTCCCCTTTTTCACAGCCTTAGCGACAGCATTGATATCCTTGGATTCCGGGTAGATATACAGGGTCGTCGGATTCCCTTCCACAAGGGCCAATATCTCTTTTGAGGCAGACTGTGACCAGGTTGTGCAGCCGTTGCTACGGCCACCAGTGTAGTTCACAAGTTTTCCGTAGGGGACATAGCCGTCGTTGTCTGCATGAGTGCTTCGAGGATTTTTGAACCTACATTGCCACTTAAGGAAAACAGCGGGATGGCCTCCAATGGCGCGCTCCCGAGCATTGCTCGTTTCTCCTTCCCCATCAAACAAAAGAAAGGTGCGGTAGAACGGCTGCGTTTTGCCGGAATGACTGTAATAACCCTTGAAGGACGTGCGGGTTTCAGCCGTCACATAGGCACCGCCGGCGGTTAGTTTAGACCCTTCTGCATTGCTGAAGTTCTTCGCGCATTGCCGACCATTTGAAAAATTGGCGTTCTTTAGTTTTCGGCCATTGCCATAGCCGGACGAAACCGCTCGGAAGGACTTTTGTGACTCGCAGATGACGTAAAACCGCTTGCCCGGATTGCCGTTTCTTACAGTGCTTGGGCGGGTTGCATCCTTGGCAAGGTAGCAGGGGTTCTTTACTTCGCCTCGTCGTACTTTCTCGATGTAAAGTGCTCGCGCCCTGTTCAGAACGATTGGTGCGATTTGCCCATCACCTGTTCCCACGTGTTTTTGTAACCAAGTTGGAACATCTTGCGATAATGCTTCGACGCGGTCCGGAAAGAAGCCTACCGAGATGGCAATTGCCGCGGCAGAGAGTGTGAGACGGAGTGAATTCGGTAGCAACTGGAGATCTCCTGCTAGAATGTCCTCCTGGCCAGTCTAACACAGTTCTTATACTTCACGACGCCAGCCAGGTGTACCAACGAAGCTTCGTGTTGCCACAAATCCCACACTACGTTTTTTGGGGGGCTAACACTTTGCGCAATTAGGCTGCCATGTTGCGTAGAATTCTGGACATTCAGAGTTTTGCTTCCAAATAAATGCTATGGCCACACGTCGAAAGTTCCTGTTCTTAACCGTAACCGCAATGGCTGCTCCGTACATAGCGCGGGGACAAACGGTAGCGCTGAATAATGTGATAAGCGGTCTGCCGCAGTTGCATTCACTTCAAATTCAACGCGGAGATGAAGTCATTTTCGCTAAGACTCAACAGGGTGCAGGCCTAGACAGGCCAGCTAACATAAAGTCCTGTTCGAAAAGCATTGTGGCTCTGTTGCTTGGGACGGCGATCGATCGGCAGGAAATCCCATCTGTAGACGCCACCCTGCGGGAGGTCGCTCCGCAGCTCTTGCCTGCCAATGCTACACCCGGCACCGAAAGCATAACCATGGAGGATCTGGTGACGCTGCGAGCCGGTCTCGAAAGAACCTCTGGCAGTAACTATGGGGAATGGATCAGCTCTCCTAACTGGGTCGCGGATGTATTGACACGGCCGATGGTTGCTGAGCCAGGACAACAGATGCTCTATTCCACTGGATCAACTCATGTTCTTGGTGCAGCGTTGACCGAGGCTGCCGGCCAAAATCTTTTGACGCTCACGCGTGAGAGGCTGGGAATACCTCTTGGTATTGAGATACCTGCTTGGACGAGAGATCCACAGGGTTACTACCTAGGAGGCAATGAGATGGCAATTACTCCAAAGTCGATGTTGAAGATCGCGGTGTTGCTTCGGGACCGCGGGGCCTTTGCTGAAAGGCAAATTATTCCTGAAAGCTGGGTCTCGGAATCGACCAAGCCATATGGCCGCTCGGCTTACTCTGGGTTAGACTATGGGTATGGTTGGTTTCTGACGCCTTCGGGTTATGCTTTGGCGCGTGGGTACGGAGGGCAAATTTTAGCTGCTCATACTGACCGAAACCTAGCCGTAGCAATCACATCTGATCCTACTCGTCCGGCTCGTTCCGGAGGATACTTTGGAGAATTGGTAAGATTATTGGACGGTCCAATCTTGAACGCCACCTAATTAGAGCTTTCTGTGGAAGTTGCCGAGTGTGTTACAAGGGTCAATATCCGCAACGGGGGCGTAGCGCATTAATGTCGTCGATTTTCCTTGATTGAGCCCCATCTAGTTGAGGAAATCGACGTGGAATTTAATGGCCACGTTGACAACACGGTCATACCCAGATTGGATGGAGCTCGCCGGATTTCCTCCTCCAAGTTCGGCGAGAAATTGAAAAAAACCTTTCCAGAAACAACTATAACTGAATGGCTCTCGCAGCCAACATTAACCAAGGCTGTACGATCACAGTTAAAAGTCAGCTTTGTCCGCTACTCGGACCATGGTCCTGTTCAAACCAAAGTCCGGTTCCGCACATAAGCAGTCAGAGGGACGTCAAAGCAGACGTTGCCCCCGTGCTGAGCCCCATGGCTATATGTATATGTGTCCTGTTTCTTGTGACGCCTCTCGGATCAATTTCCGGTTTGGCGTCACAGTATTTAGGACGGCCTCGATTCAAACTGGCTCAACCACCACCCAACCGTCACAACCATTGGGACGGAGTGTCCTGTTTTTTGTGCGGGGCTTCTGTTTTTGCCGCCAAGACACGAAACGCTTCGTTGCTGGTTTTCCGTCGCGTGTCGGCACTTCGCCCAGCGCCCAGACTGATGCCTTGCCGATACCAGACGGACCAAGATGCGGGGCTTTTGTCATGGTAATGAACCCGCGTTGCTGAAGTTCACGAAACCAAGGGCCAACCGTGTTGCGGTGAACGTTTAACGCCGTTGCCGCGTCGCGGTGGCTTAGAATGATATCGCCGTTGTTTGATCCGTTGTAGCGGCGTTTCAGTTCGACGTAGAGCGCCCTTGGACCCGGTGGCAGGGTTGCCCAGGCTTCAGACGCTTGCAGCCACTCAGGAAGCTGGACATGACGCCCAGTCCCCTTTTTCTGACGTTTGTACGGCCTTGCCATTACTTGCACCCTTTCTGGGTCATCAGGGCCAGCCAAACGCTCACTTCGCGGATTTCGGTCTTGTGTGAAATTATGCGCTCGTCCAATAGCGCCTTGCACGTCCAGAGAATCCGTCTCTGGTTTGAATACCATTGATTGCTGCTCATAACCGTGTGCCCTTCGTTGTTGAGCAAACAAGGCGCTGGGCGTATGGTGCAGACGTTCCCGCAAAGAACATTCCCGCCCCACGCCCAGGCGCCAGGTCTGGGTGGGGTGGGTCTTATTGCCTATGTGCGGCGATTGCAGCGTCGATATCAGCTTCGGCCCAATACAGGCGCGAACCGATTTTCACGGGCTTGGGCAATCGGCCCAATTCCACGTCGCGGTAGATAGTGGTGCGGCCTCGGCCACCGAGTTTTTCTTGCAGGTCGCGGAAGGTGAGATAACGCATCTGAGAACGCTCCTTTGTGCTGCGCGGTACACAAAAGGTCGGCCATTTTTTCGAATAGGGGAATAAGGAAACAAGATGTTCCCCTAGGGGACTATCAACTTCCCCCACTTGCTATAATCCGTGTCAGCTAGGCCTCAAACTACGTATCTGACTTACTAATTCGTTGGACGGTGTAACCGGTGGGTAACTGTTCTCAATCGTGCCGCCTTCAAACTGCACTTTCCATAAGTTCCAGTCTGATACGCTAGGCCAAGCTTCGATAATTCGCTGATAGTGCGAAACGGTGGACACCAACTTGAGTGTTTTAGGCAGTGGTTGGACCATAGGATGTGAGGGCCCACTATCAGCCCCGATAAGAGTTTTTGCCGCACAAATATGTGCTGCTGACCTGTATTTTCGGAAATAGGATTTGATCGTGGAGATGTCTCCAACAATAGCTTTCTCTTGGTAATCCCACCCGTTGGGTTTAGGTACCTTAAACAGTATCTTGTCGGAGCTGTACGCTAGCTCAGATGCGATTTTACTCGCTTCGTTGATGCTTGTTGGACTGCCGTCTTCATTTAAGTGCGCCATTATCAACGCAACTATGCCAGACAGATACACTTGTGCAGAGCGTTTATTTAGAGCGTGCAATACACTCTGAGTCACATCGCTGAAACGCCAATTCTTAGGGTCAGAATGATGGCTATGAAACTCTGATTGCAAAAGCTGAAGCGCCTGCAACGCACTTTTGTCGTCGTATGCGTAGAACGCCAGAATATCGAGGCTTTGAACAGCCGTCGGTTTAATACTTCCGTCGTTTTGGTTAATATAGAAGCAACGATTCATAGCTGTACAATCTTCTGGTCCGCTTTAGCCAATTGTTGCCGCGCCCATCGATCCATTAGCGTTTTTCTTTGTTCAAGAAAATCCGTTCGTCGATAACTCCGCTCCACAGCTCCGCCGACAACATGGCCCAGCGCCGTCTCTGCAATATCGTGCGGGGTATTGGTCGCCTCGGCAACCCAATCGCGGAAGCTGGATCGAAACCCGTGCGGACGCTCCACCATGCCGCGCCGCTCCATAAGCTTGCTCATGGTCATGTCCGATATCACGCCCTTGCGGACACCGGGGAATAGGAAGCCATCTCTCGCAAACGGAGTGGCCTCAGCAATTACACTTTGGGCCTCTTTCGACAACGGCACCCGGAAATCACTTGTCGCACCCTTGCGCCCTTTCATGGCCTCTGCGGGGATTGTCCAGATATCACCGTCGATCTGGTCAAGGTGCAGGTAACGCAGGGGATAGCTACGCACCGCTGTCAGTATCAGAAGGCGCAGCGCCAGTTCAGCGGTCGTGCCGCCATCCAAGGATTGATAGAACGCGGGCACATCCTTCCACGGCATGGCCGGGATATTGGTCACCTTGTGCCTTTGCTTGCCCAATAGGGCTTTAGCCTTTTCCGTCGCCTGCAGATCCACGTCCAAGCCCAGCGCTGCCGCATGGCGCATACAGATAGACAGGCGGTTCATGGCTTTGCGCGCCGTATCGGCCTTGGTGTGCCAGATCGGAGCAAGGGTGTCGCGTATGTCGCGCTGGTCAATCTGCGATACGGGCATTTTTCCCAGCTTCGGCAAAACGTGCAGTTCCAAGGGGCTGAACCACCGCCCAGCCTTCCCGTCGCCTTTCAATTCGGCCTTGCGGCTTTCAAAGGCGTCTTTGGCGATGTCGGCCAGAATGTTGAGATTGCGTTGAGCTTCGCGGCTCTGGCGTCCCCGCTCCTTTATGGCGTCTTTGCCAACCCGCACCACCGCCTGCCATTTCTCGGCTGCTTGCCGCGCTGCTTTCAACGAAACCGCCGGGAAGCTGCCAAGCCCCATTTCATGCCGCCGCCCGAACAGGGTGTAGCGCAGAAACCATTGCGCGCCGCCATCGGGCCGCTTGTGAAACCATAGACCGCCCCCGTCCGAATACTTGCCTGGGGCTTTAGCCTTGAGTTCAGCGCTGGAAAGTTTGTGTTTTGGCCGTGCCATTCCATATCCACCTTTCTACCCACCCCTAGATATGGGGTATAGTGGTACAGAATGGTATGGCGTGAAACAAATAAATGTATATTTCAGACATGGTTAGAGCAAGATGGGTGTTCCATGGTGCTCCAAGATTTTAGTTTTGGATGCCCTTCAGCGGCACCAGATTTCATCGAAATCGTAAGGGAAAAACTTCCGCAAAGAAAGAATTGTTCTTACTATGTTCTTGCGCCGGGATATATATAACGCGGTTAAAACGGACATCCGCACGCTCTATAGCGAATGAACGCTTCGAGCCCGTATTGACCGATGCTGCACTGATCACGAGCGTCTGGTCTCAAAAAAACGGGCCAAAATGTCACAAAATCAAAAGCGATTTTGTCAATGGTTCGTGACACAAGATTTATGAACGATTTCGGTGATGGTGCGAAAAGTGACAGAATCGACCGTTTTTGCAACAAACCGACCTGAGTTCTGCCATTTTGAGTAGAGACTGTGATGGGTTCGGGGCACTTATCTTCCCAAGGAATGTGTTGACACTGGCGGCTCCCATTCCGAGACTATGCAAACCGTTTCACCTCCTTGAGGTTCGCCGTTTGCCTAACCTAATTGCCTGTCCATCATGCGGCAAAGAAGTCAGTCGAAGGGCTCGATCCTGCCCACAATGCGGAGAACCAGAACCGGGAACGGCACAGCGGCAATATGACAAAGAGAGGCTTCTGAGCGAGTTTCAGGGTCGAGTTTTGCCCGCCAAAGTGATCCATATCGTCGATTTTGGCGCTTATGCGCAAATCTCCTATGATGGGATGATTTTTGATGGTCTTGTCCACGTCTCACAACTCTCGAACTCGCGCTTAGAGCACCCTAGTGAGATAGTTTCAGAAGGAGATACTATCTCCGTAAGAGTCCTGGGAATAAGTGAGCACGGTATACCCCGCTTATCAATGAAGGATGCGTGACCGGGAATTCTAAGATTTACATCGATCAACTCAGGGCGGTGCACGCACTTCAAACCCAATTCGACCGTTTTTGATAATGCGGCAATCGTCAAAGCAACCATTGGCGTAGCCGCAGCGAAGGGGCGCTTTGTCCGCATAGCGATCGCTCGCGATATTCGGGCGAACGACTACAATGAACCCATTTTCGCCCTGAAACATGAGCGCGTTTTTGGTGAAGTGCTATCCCTCCGGAGTGTACCAAATGGGCGAAGTATAAGCCCGTTCTTGTGTGGATGTCGGTACTTCTTCAGGTAGTTCGTCGCCGAACCGAATAGCTTCGTAAACCGCCCATCGCGGCGTGGGGATTTCCAGCACGCGCGCGTAGTAAAAAGCCTTTTGTTCCGGATCAAATTCGGGATCAGACCAGACGGTTATCAATTCTGGCGATCCGATTGAGTTCGTGAACGTACCGGTTTCGACGTTCACGGTATTGCCGACAGGCGGCAGCTTGCCTTCCGCGCCGAGATCCCGATCGCCGGACCAGACGACATCAAAAACCTTTTCTTGTGTCTCACCGTCTTCTGTTACCCAGCCCTTGACTATCTGAATACGATCCAGATTACCCGAGTACGGATCCTTGAGTGCAGCGACGAGAAAATTTGGCGCTAAGGCATCACCGGGCGCTTCCGGTAGATCTGCCCCCATGGGTACGCCTTTGTCATAACCAATCTTCGCAGGAAGCCGCGATTGAGCGTCGTTTTCTTCGAAATCCCATCCCCCGAAGAAACGTACCGTGATCCGACTACCTGTTGTCCCATATACTTCCTTACGTTCCATCGCGTCGAAAATAGATGCTCGTGTATTTTCTTCGGCCCAAACCGCCGCATAACCAGAGGCAGCCATCTGCCAGCCCAGAATTTTGGTCGCTTCAAACTCGCCGACAACATGCTGCCAACGCCCAGGCTCAGGTTCCACGCCCGAGTGCTTACCAAAAAAGTTATCTTCCTGGGCTGTCGCCAAAGCCGTGTGACTGTCTGTGGATCCCACGACACCGAACTTGTAAGGGTTGGCCCCAAGCTGCGCCTCGAGCTTCAGGCCATTTTTTAAAGCCTCGCGAGCATACTCGTACTGCAACATCCAGTCTTTTTTTGGAACAGGGCCAAGGTTTGCGACGTCCCACGTTTCGTAATCTGCAAACTCATCATTTGGGCTCAGAAACGGGTGGGCCTCGCCGTCGCCTTTGATCTGAGTGATCTCATAAAGTGGCTCCCATTTTGCACGTCTTTCCGCGTAATCCCCTGTGAGCGGTTCGCCGGTATCGGGGTTTGTCTCGACAGGAAACATCAAGCCATTGGAAACATTGCCATTGTGCGCCAATGCAAGGACGCGCCCTCCTGTCGTTTCTTCGTATCTTTCCATCCAATCCCACAGATCTTCCGGATTGAATGTCTCGGCAGTCGTAAACGGCAACATTTGCCGCGCCCGAATCCTGTCGTCCCTATAGATGACATTGCGGTGCAAGTTGTTGCCACCTTGCGTCGAGGTCCATTCGTAGCCGATAAACGCGGTAAACGATCCCGGTTGATCATAAGCATCTGCAGTTTCCGTAAAGTCATCCCAAACTGACTGTACGAAACGACGGTCAGCAATCGCCTCCGGCAAAGCTTCACCGGTAATTCCAGCGAAAGTCTCGATAACCTCCATTGTCGCTCCAAGGGCAACATTCCCTCCTTGGTTCAACCTGTCGTTCCAGTCGCGTAACGTTGGATCGCCCATCAAAGTTGCGTTCCCCGCGACGATCTCGTTCATTGCGCCCATCGCGTCTGAATGGTCTGAAACAACGAGCCAATCCAGCGGGCGAGACAGCTTCGCCCGTAGGCCGTGAGAAGTAGTTACTTCTTCTCCACGCGCAAACCGAAACGCGTCTGAAGGCGAAAGAAGTACACCAAACGCACGCGCGTCGAGTGAGAGCGATGTATGCAAGTGGGTGTCGCCCCAAAGAGGTCTAGTTGGAAAGTCGCGTCCTGCATAAGGCGAAAACGCATCTGATGCAGGGGCATGCATGTCGGCCGCCGAGATGGTCATTTCACCAACTTGTCCACCCTCGGCGGTTTCCTGTGCCCAAGCAGAGGTCGAGGACAAACAGAGACAAAAGAATAAGGTCGCACTGAAAGGAACATTCATGGCTATATTCCCAGCTAATCAGATTATAACTCATGCGACCATTCTCATTTGCTTGCTGTCAACCTCGTTTTTGTTTCCGCGAAGAGCTTCTGTACTTGGTTGAATTGGTGTGTAACTACCCAAATCCCTCGCCGCGTCTTAGTCTCGTTTGCGGCGGAACCAAACAGCGGCTTTGTCCGCAGAGCATTCACTGATGCACTGCGCAACGAGGACTGCTCCGAGCCCAGATCAAACGTTCATTTCTAACCGCTTATAGCCTTTGAAAGTCGCATGCGGGCGTTCAGCTTAAGCCTGATGGTAGCTGCTTTCGTTGACTTCCGACTTCCTCAAAGTACGCACATGCGATTGCACTAGAGCTTGATGCGGAATGCCGCGAAGCCATCTGCACCATCTCCGGCATCTTCGATTAAAACGCCTTTGACATCGGCGATGTAGTCTCGGGCCTTTGGGCCGGTCTCGAATAGCACGGTTGTGTTCTCTAAAGGAGCAAATGACCAGTTGCCGTCCGCTTTTGGGTTGATCGTTCCCTGTTCGACAATATAGCGCACGATGACGTCGCGATTAGTGTCCGGGGCTTCGAACACGATTGTATCACCCAATGCGCCGGGGAATGAACCGCCACCCGATGCACGATAATTGTTGGTGGCAATGATGAACTCCATGTCATCGGTGACCGATTCGCCTTGGAAGGACAAGTTCACAATTCGGGCCGCATCGGGATTCACCTCTTCCCCCTTTGGTCCAAAGCGCGACGGCTGCGACAGGTCGATCTGGTATGTTACGCCATCCATCACATCGAAATTGTAGGATGGAAACTCTGGATTCAGAAGAACCGCATCCTCTGAGCCTCGCTCGATCTGGTTGAACATACCGGCCGAACGCTCCAGCCAACCACGCAGTTGAACACCGTTCACTCGCACCGCGCGCACTGTGTTGGGATAGAGATACAGATCAGCCACATTTTTGATAGCAACATCCCCGACCGGGACGTCGGTGTAATAGTCCGGGCCCCCGCGACCACCCGCCTTGAACGGCGCCGCCGCTGACAGGATCGGCAATCCTTCGTGCTCGGTGCCTTTCAGCATTTCTTCGACATACCATTTCTGTGCGATCGAAACGATCTGTACAGACGGATCATCAGCAACCAATGCAAAATAGCTGTGCAACGGGGCAGATGTTTTGCCAACGGCTCGACGGACATAGGCGAGCGTTTCGTCGTGATCCTTCGCAACCGAGTCGAGAACCTTCTGATCGTCTCCGACCAAAGCGGTGATTGAGCGGTCTTCATTGCGTTTGGAAATCGCGCGGGCCTCGGACGTGGTGGTAACCACGCGCCACTCATTTCCTTCCCGTTCCAGCAGCAGGTCCAACAACCCAAGATGTGAGCCCCAGAAGCCGCCCATAACAGCAGGTTTACCCATCAGGGTGCCCTTTTCGACGTCAATGCCGGGTCGGTCCGCAAATGTCGGCGAGGGAAAGACAAGGTGATTGTGCCCCGTGACCAGAGCGTCGATTCCGTCAACACCCGCCAAAACGACTGAGGCGTTTTCCATACCGTCCACATGATTGGAGTCGCCGATCCCAGAATGTGAAAGGGCGATGATTAGGTCACATCCTTGTTCCTTCATCTCTGGCACGTATGCCCGCGCGGTTTCGACGATATCGCGGGCCTGAACATTGCCTTCCAGATGCTTTCGGTCCCAGTTCATGATCTGCGGCGGCGTAAAGCCTATGACACCGATTTTGATTGAGTGCTTGGTCCTATCACCCATTTCGATTTCACGGTCGATGATTGTGTAAGGTTTTATCAGCGTTTTGTCGTCACGCGGAGTTGCGCCTTGTGTCTTTGAAACATTGGCCAAAACGACCGGGAACTCTGCGCCCGCGAGTGATTTTTCCAGGAAATCCAGCCCGTAGTTGAATTCGTGATTGCCCAGAGTTGCAGCATCATAGCCAACCGTGTTGAACGCGTTGATGATGGGGTGCGCGTCCCCTTCTTTCATGCCACGCTCATAGGCGATGTAGTCGCCCATTGGGTTCCCTTGAAGAAAGTCACCGTTGTCGACCAAGATCGAATTTGTCGCCTCAGCGCGAATTTCGTTGATGATTGAGGCCGTACGGGACAAGCCCACCGTGTCACGGGGTTTGTCGGCATAGTAGTCATAGGGGAACACATGAACATGGATGTCCGTTGTTTCCATGATGCGCAGATGCGCTTGATTGTTGGATGCCAAAACTGAAAAAGGATGCAAGGTGATGGCCGCTGCACCGGCTGTTGTTGCAAGAAATTGGCGACGCGAAATTGACGAGCGGTTGGAAAAAGACATGGGTCACCTTTCGAGTTGGCTGGCAATGAGAATAGTTGCCGGTATTGCATAACGATCTTATGACAGTGTCTTCTAACACATTTTGCAGACTTATTTCAGGGGGTATGGACGAGGCCATGCGCCAGATCCGTGAAGTCGCTGAATGATTGGATCAGGTGAAACCAAGCCGGGACTGGTGTGACAACGTATGTGAAGAATAGTCAGTGCCTTTTACCATCGCCCGTGCTGTATTGCCGGCGCAAAACTATTCTGGAGATGGTTGTTGGAGCCGGCATTTGCCGATGTGTTGCCCATGCCTGCCAGCGACGTACACTACCGATAATCGACGTGAACGACGCTGCCCGCGTTGCCGTTGCCATGACTTAAGAAGGACGCACCGGGATACATCTTTTGTTGTCACGCAATCTCCGTACCTGAGGCCCAGTGAAAGCTGACTGTAAACATTTGGCCAATCGTCGACTCAGAGCAGGCGGCCGAAAAACATTTAGCTCCGCCGCGACATTTCGAAAGTCTGGTGCTACTGACGGTGAGTTATGATGCTAAAACCCTCTTCGGGTGATGGTGGCACAAAATGCCGCGCAATACGCCTATATTGATCTTCCGTCGCTGCAAATGCATGCGCGCCTTCTCTGTTGCGCTTGTGCAGCCGGTGCAGACAAACTTCATCTGACACATCCAAAAAGTGAAGGTGGTGCCGCGCAGCAGTGTCTTCCAGCAGGTCGCGCATCCAGGCCCTGTTTTCAATTGTGTTCGCTGGAAAATCGAGAACGACCGAAACGCCAGCCTTCAGCAGAGCAGCCACGTGAGGACCCATGACCAGTCGCAGTTTCAAAGCGCAGTCTACATAATCCTGCAAGGACTTCATTTGATCCCCAAACAGCGCGCTAAGCCATTCATCTTCTGAAATGAGCACGGCCCCGTCACTTTTCGCAAGTCTCGCTGCCAGAGTTGATTTTCCTGAAGCAATTTTGCCGCATAACAAGTGGAGCGTTGGAATAGCCTGTAACATAGAGCGAACTCCCGGATTACCTGATGGTCCCTGCGCTAAGTTGGTCCGCCAGTTGATCAAACACCAACCTGATCCTTCGTGCGGTATGTAGCTCGGAGTGCGTCGCCAGCCAAATCGGGAACTTAAACGGCTCACGGTCGGGGAGCACGCGCTCGACGCCGGGTGTTAGGGCAGCCACGTCATCCGACATTACACATATGCCAAACCCTTTGCGCACCAGCTCCCAGGATACAATCCCGCTTTGTGAGCCGACCCGGAAGCTTTTTCGGGTGACCTTAATGCCCGCCGGATCAAGAAAACCGATCATCGTGTCAATGTCACCAAATCCGACAAAGTCCAACTTAGCGAGTTCGCCTTCATTTTTTGGCCGTCCAACCTGATCAAGGTACGAAGGTGCCGCGTAGAAATGTGCCGTGGCCTCGGCGACAAGCTTTGCCGTCAGATCCGGCTGCGTCGGACGTACATGTCGGATGGCGATATCAGCCTCACGTCGCTGTATGTCTCGTATGTCATTTGCAGCAACGATGTCTATCTCCAGTCGCGGTGCTGCAAGTCGGATCTTTTTCAGTATAGGCGGTAGCTGATAGGCAGACATCACATCGGACGCAGTGATCCTGACTTGACCTTCAACAGCTTGCGACTGACTTGTCGCAGTAAGTGAAATCCTGTTCGCCACATCCGCCATTTCTCTGACATGTAACAAAAGCTCGGCGCCAGCAGTCGTCAAATTAAGCGACTTGCCGACTCTTTCGAACAGGGTGATGCCAAGTGCCATTTCCAGCGCGGCAACTTGCCGGCCGACAGTGGGTTGAGTTTGCTCAAGAACGCGCGCCGCTGCGGAAAACGAGCCTTCTTCGGCGGTGGCAAGAAAGGACCGCACCTGATTCCAGTCGAAATTGATGGCTTTCCAGTTCATGCATTTATGCATAACACTTCTGCGAATTGGGGCAATTCCATAAATGAATGTTTGGTATTACAGGATACGGCGACAACCTTGTTAGAGAGTATTGAAATGGCTGCTTTGTCTAAGGATGCCGCGTTCTGGAGCAAAATCTCGCGAAAATATGCGGCAGACCCAATCCGCAACATGGAAGGGTACCTGAAAACAGTGGAACGTACCAAGTCGTACCTGAAAGCGGAGGACAACGTACTGGAAATCGGGTGCGGGACGGGTTCAACCGCGCTGCTGCTTGCACCGCATGTCACCCATGTCACTGCCACGGATCTCGCTCCGGGCATGATCGAGATTGCCGACGAGAAGCTTGATAAAGAAGGGCTGGAGAATGTCACTTTCAAGGTGGCCGACGTTCTTGAGCACAGTCTTGACGAAGGCTCTTACGATGCCGTCTTGGCGCATAACTTGCTTCATCTTCTGCCCGATTTGGACCAAGCGCTCGAGCACATTGCTGCGCTGACAAAACCGGGTGGGCTTTTCATATCCAAAACCGTCTGCGCGCCTGAGAGCGGTGGTTTCCAGTTTGCGATGATCAGTCGGATCGCAATCCCAATCATGCAGGCTTTTGGGAAAGCCCCATTTGTGAACTTCGTGTCTGGATCGGCACTTGAGAGGAAAATTGCGTCCGCAGGCTTTGAAGTTCTTTATACTTCTGATCAAGCCTCGATGCTCCAGAGTCGTTATATTGTCGCGCAAAAAACATGAAGCTCCAGTTCGTACAGCTTCGTCCTTTGAAATGATCTTTGCATCACAGTGTTTTATATAAACTGTTCACAAGTGATCGGATGTTACAAAGGTCTGTTTCCGATTAAATAATGCGACTGCGAGTGGCAGCATTGTCCGCATAGCGATCGCTCGCGATATTCAGGCGAATGTCAGCATCGATTCCGAAGCAGAAGAAAAAGTGGTCCAGCAAACGCTTTGGCGTGGTTCCGAAATGCGGCGAATTCAGTCGTGACCAATTACGTGTTTGAAGCGCTGGAAAAAGGTATCGGTCAGTTCGTTTAGTAAAGCCATTTAAGTCGACAGGATTTTTTTAATTAACTTGCGCATTTCCGCCTGAAATCCTGGAAACCACAAGGGTCCCAACAAAAAACTTCGAATTTGTGGTAGGTTATTCGGTGTTAACAAGAAATTTTGGGAGGACGAATATGAAGTACAAAACAAAATCCACCATAGTAGCGGCATTATTTGCCGCAACCGCTACGGCCGTTTACGCTCAAGATGAACCTCCTATGAACTTCCTGATTATTTGGGGAGATGACATTGGGTTTTGGAATATTAGTGCCTACAACCATGGCATGATGGGTTATCAGACACCCAACATCGACCGTATAGCCAAAGAAGGCGCGCTATTTACTGACTGGTACGGAGAGCAGTCCTGTACTGCAGGACGAGCGGCTTTCATAACTGGACAATCTCCCATTCGTACGGGTTTGACGAAGGTCGGCCTTCCTGGCGCACCTGAGGGCATGCCCGTGGAAGACCCCACCATCGCTGGACTACTCAAAAACCACGGGTATATGACAGGCCAGTTTGGCAAAAACCATCTAGGTGACCGTGACGAGCACCTCCCCACCAATCACGGTTTCGATGAATTTTTCGGGAATCTCTACCATCTCAACGCAGAAGAAGAGCCTGAAAATCCAGATTATCCCAAGGATGAAACCTTTAGGGAGAATTTCGGCCCGCGCGGGGTGATCAAGTCAACCGCAGATGGCTCGATCGAGGATACCGGGCCGCTTACAAAAAAACGCATGGAAACCGTTGACGAAGAAGTCACGGCAAGTGCGTTGGACTTCATGGATAGAGCTGTTGAGCAGGACAAGCCTTTCTTCCTTTGGTGGAATTCCACTCGCATGCACATTTTTACGCATCTTAAGGAAGACTCCGACGGAGTGACGGGACTTGGTGTTTATCCTGACGGCATGGTCGAGCATGATGGGCACGTCGGTGTACTACTTGATAAACTTGAGGAGCTTGGGATCGCCGAAAACACTGTCGTAATGTATTCAACAGACAACGGAGCCGAGACCTTCACGTGGCCGGACGGTGGTACTACACCTTTCCGCGGCGAGAAAAACACGCAATGGGAAGGTGGCTATCGTGTCCCGACGGTCATCAAGTGGCCGGGCGTCATCGAGCCGGGATCGAAGATCAATGGCGTAGCTTCACATGCGGACATGTTGCCAACCATTATGGCTTCTGTCGGCGAGCCAGACATCAAAGAAAGGCTACTTGATGGTGGCGTTGAAGCGATCGGTCGCCAATACAAGGCACATCTGGACGGCTACAATCTACTTCCGTCGCTCTCAGGTGAAACTGATGATTGGCCACGCAGTGAATTCATTTATTGGACTGACGATGGCAGCGTCGCCGCCTTGCGCTATGAACAGTACAAGGTGACATTCCTAAAACAGAACGCACATGGACTTGATGTTTGGCTCTCACCTTTCGAGGTGTTGCGCGCACCGATGCTTTCAAACTTACGGAGTGATCCGTTCGAGAGAGCCGAGGAAGAGAACGCTATGGGTTACCAGCGCTGGTTCCTTGAACATATGTTCGCGATAGCTCCGGCCTCCGCCTACGTTGGGCAATGGCTTCAAAGCTTCGAGGAATTTCCGCCAAGGCAAAAACCCGGCAGCTTTAACCTCGACAACGTTATGGAGGAACTCACCAGCCGTGCCGGCAATCAATAGCTCTGACGAAAGCCAGTGATCTTGAATTTAAAGACAACGTTCTGTCGAATTTAAACGCGCAATCATCCCCTTGGACTGTAATTTGGCGCAGTCCAAGGGAGAGAATGAACGGCGGCTTTGTCCGCAACTCGGTCATTCAGGAAGCCCTCAACCAAAGTCCGCTTTGGGAAAAAAGAAAGCAAAGTGGGCACCCCCGACAAACCGCTACGCTAGGCCTTCTCGGCTCCACCGAGCCTTTATTTGGCAGGGGTTGTGCTTGTTCTGAGCGTCTTGGTGTGCCCGCGCATGACAGCTTGGGCATAGTGCAATCGTGATGAACGTTTTCTTGCCCGTTGAGATGTCGGAGCAAAGTTCCTCACCGCAAATCTCAAGCAACTCCCCGTGTGACATTAGTTCATTAGTGGTTATGCCACAGTGCTGGCACTGTGCCTCTTCAAGGGCGCACCTGACTTCTTCAACCGAAACTACCCGTTGATAGTTGCATTCAGTATCAGTCATTTTTTACCCCCCCCGATCTCAACCCCGTGAAATAGACCTGCTCTGGCCTCACCCAGTAATCGCCTTGGGAGGTTCAGGCTAATGCAGGTACCGCGCGCAAACAACCCAGCGGGTATCATTCGCTCCTTCGTCCCGAAAATCGAGCAACTTCCTGCATCTAAATAAAGAAGCAACTGCAGGAGTTTGATCCATGAAGTACCTGTCTGCCCTCGGCGTTCTCGTCGGGGGTTTTCTTTTGCACCCACCGCCCAAGGCTGTCCTTACGACGATGCTCTGGGTGGTTACACGGTCTCACCCCGCTGTCTCGGCGCTGGTTCTGCTGGCGGTCCTTTGGACGTGGAGGTCCAACGATGACTGAGCTGGAGCTGAACCCCGGTGACGTCGTGGTCGTCTGCGCCTTCGATGACGTCCCTGAGCACCTGTTCCGAGTGGAAGAGGTGTTCGAAGACTGCGTGACCGGCCATGCCGTCACTGGCCCTCTGGCTGGAGCCTACGGTGAACCGGTTCGGGAGATGATCGTTCGACTCGTCTCAACCAACTGATCCCATCCCACATTCCAAATCTGAAAGGAGGAGACTGATGTCTGCTCACATTCGCTATGCCTATCTGAAGGGCCATACGTGGTTGTTCAGACGGAACTATCCCGTTGACGTCGCTCTCGCGCTGGGCGCTCAGGCCCTGAAGCAGAGCCTCAAAACCAGTGATCCCAGAACAGCCTGTGTTCGTGCCGCTGAAGTCAATGCCCGGTTCGAGACGTTGGTTGAACAGGTGCGGGCTCAGGCAGAGGAGACTCTGTCTGCCCCAGAGAACACTGCTGACGTTCCTGATTGGGTTGACCGGCCGGAATCGTCTCTCGTCCGTCTCCGGGCCACTCTGGAGGACTCTGGATGCAGTCTGGAGCGATCTAAGTTCATCAGGCCATCAGCGCCGATGAAAGTGCCCGTTCGTGACCTGAGCCGAGCCTATCTTTCCCGGCGTAGTAATGAACTACGACCCAGCGGGTTTAAATCGGTCCGATACTCTGTTGGGTTATTCACTAGCCGATATGGTGACCAGTCTGTTTGCAGTCTGACCAGAATAGACGGGCGAGACTTTCTGTCCGCAATAGCCCAACTGTCTCCGATGATCGGCAAGTCGGAACGGACCCGTGGGCTGACCCTGGACCAGTTAGTCGCGTACTCGTCTCGTGGGGCGGTGACCATCACGGCCAGAACTCAGCGGCGTATCTGGTCGCAGGTCAATCACTTCCTCGACTGGGTGGTCTATGAAGGGCATCTGGAGGTCAACCCGTTCCGGACAGTGCCCTTCGATCGCAAGGTGCGTCCTCAACCCTATGCGGTTCCGACTGACGATGAAGTCGTGCGGTTGCTGGGAGCCAATGACCGTGAATTGCATCCGGTTCTGCTAACCTGCCTGCTATCAGGAATGCGAGCGGGGGAAGCGGTGGGGCTGCTCCGGGAAGACCTCGTGGCCAAGGGCAATCTCGGTTGCTTCGTGCATGTTCGACCCAATGAACTGCGACTGCTGAAGACCGACGCCGCTGAACGACTGGTTCCGGTTCACCCGGTGCTGGATGAGACGTTCCGGCAGCTACCATCATCTGGTCCTCTGTTCCCCGACCTCACCGTGGCACATGTCACTAAGGGCTTCGCGAGACTGCGCCGACGGCTGGAGCTTGATCGACCGGGGCTGGTGTTTCACTCGACCCGCAAGTGGTTCATCACCCAGTGTGAGAGAACCGGTGTTCCTGAGCACTTCACGGCCTCTCTGGTCGGTCACCAATCGGCCCGGTCGGAGAACGGGATTACCTACGGCATCTACTCGGCAGGGATCAGTGACGAGCAACGTCGGTCTATCGTCGATAAGATAGGACTCCCGGCATGACGTTCCCGGACATTGATGCGTTCGAGGAGCGGGCTGCTATCGCCGAATACGATGGTGGTTGCACCCGTAAGGCAGCGGAAGATCTGGCTGCTCGGGCTCAAGGGTTCCGGGATGCCGAAGCCTACTGGCAGTGGCTGGCTGACTATGTCGTCAACCGGAAACCACCCTGACACCCAACCCTCGGCGGCCCACAGCGGGTTGCCGGGGGCGCTCACTTTGCTTTTTTTGCGGAAGCGGACATAGCGGAATAATGACCGAACGACCGAGTTGCGGACAAACCCGCCTTTTGCTGTTCCTGCTGTTGCTGACGCAGCATCGCTTCGCGTACGCAGTAGGACTGTTGCCGCGTTGCAGCCCAAGTCGTCGAACCGGCCATTTAATGCGCCTAAACTTTGCGGATCAATGCCGCGCTCATGCAACAGAATTTCCACGTTCCGAGCCGATATTGAGAACCGAACATAATGCATCACTGCAAGGCGGATGATCTCGGGACTGGTTCTAAAGTATTTGAAACAGGCAGGTCTGGTGATGGGCAAAAGCTACGCAAACGTCCTGCCCCGCTCAAGCAAAGTTCTGACAAGACCCCGCCGAGTATGTGAAGGACCTACGAGTTAGATTGAAGGGCTGAGCAGGGTTGAAAAAACCTGGTGAAGTGGTTTCAGAGCAGGGGGCAACCGAATGTTGTGCAAACTCTGGATCCTGATTGTCAGGGGAGTGAAACTTGACGTTCGTTCCTGTAAACAAGTTGGCGAACAGATATTACAATGATCGCATAGAAAAGCTGCCACCTTCGCAAGGAATCGGTTTTGCATCATACGCACTTTATCTGCGAAGCGCAGTGTCGTGTCGTGACTTAGAAAAGACCATGGACGATCGCGGTGTGCGGGTTGACCATGCCACCATTAACAGATGAGTCGTTACGCATTCCCCGATACTCGATGTGAGAGCGCAAGTGAAGAAACGCCCGACGCTAGATTCCTGACTTATGGCCCACGCCGCACGCCAAAGTCGCACGACGAGGCAAATTGTGCTAGTGTTCGGGCCTATGTTGCTGCGTATTGCTTTCTCTGGGTTTTCGCCGCTCAGACTCTTTCTGGGCCTGCTTTTGCTTTGCGGACCGGTTGTTGCGCTAGCTGATATCTCTGGCACCAAACGCATGGCGCTTGTGATCGGAAACGCGCGATATGACTATGTTTCGAACCTTCCCAACACGTCCAATGACGCCCAGGACATTGCCGCAGCGCTGGATCGCATCCACTTCGACGTGACCGCGCTGTACGATTTGGATTATCGCCAGATGCGGCTTGCCCTTCGGGATTTTTCCGACAAGGCGGCGGGGGCCGATGTAGTGCTGGTCTATTTCGCCGGTCATGGGATCGAGATCGACAATATCAACTACCTGATTCCCACCAATGCCGAGCTTAGGAATGACAGGGATGTGGAATACGAGGCGATCCGGCTGGATTCGGTCCTGAAGGCCGTTTCCTCGGTGCCGGGTTTGAAATTGGTTCTGGTGGATGCGTGCCGGAACAACCCGTTTCTGTCGGATATGGAGCGTACAATTGCAACGCGCTCCATCGGTCAGGGTCTGGGCAGTATTGACCCTGGCGGTGTGCTGGTCGGCTATTCCGCGCGCGGTGGTACGCTGGCGTTGGACGGAGGGGGCCGCAACAGCCCCTATGCCGAAGCCCTGCTGGAACATATCGAGGTTCCGGGGTTGGAACTTGGAAAAATGTTCCGAAAGGTGCGCGACACAGTGTTTACGCTGACCGACGGGTATCAGGAACCGTTTACCTATGGCTCATTGCCAGGGCGGGACATCTTTCTTGTGCCCGCAGCGGTCAGCGTGCCCGAGGTCGCACCAACCTCGCCCACAGTCGCCGCGCCACCTGCGTTGGATCGACACAACGCTGCGCAGCGGGTTTTGCGCGAAGCGCTGAATTTGACGGATGAGACAACCAAGCTGAACGCCTTGTCCCTGATTGCGCAGCTTTATCCCGGCACGCAAGCCGGAGAATACGCTCAGGGCGTTGTCGCGGCGGCCAAAAGAACAAACCGAACCCCCGCCGCACTTGTCGCGCCAAGCACCACCAAAGCGACCCCGCACGGGGCCACCCATGAAACTAGCTCGACAACACGGCAAGGCGCGACCCCGGCGACCGAGGCGGGATTGAACCTTGACCGCAACGATTTTCGCGCGGTGCAGCGAGGGCTGAACGCGCTTGGGCTCTCTGCCGGGCCTGCGGATGGCATTTTCGGCCCCAGATCACGCGCCGCGCTGCGCCGTTTTCAACGTCAGGGCGGCGTGGCCACCACCGGTTATCTCAGCGCGGAAAGCTATGCTGTTCTCAGCAGAATCGCACCCGAACCGGGCAACTGGACAAGCCGTGGCCAGGCAGGGTCCAAACCAGAACCCGCCGCCGTTGCGGCAAACGGGTTCAATGGCGAATACGTCATCAATATTCGCAGACGCCCCGACCCGTTGGGATCAGATGCCGGGTCCAGAATCGATACTGTGCTTTGGTTGAATTACATCAAGACCGAGGACGGATTTACGCTTGTCGGTGCTGTCGACCGCTCTAAAGGAGGTGACAGCAGGTCCAAGCAGTATCGGGCATCGCTGTCGGACAAAGGACGCTTGAAAATCTCGGGGCGGACCAATTTTCTGTTTAACTCGGTCTACGAAGTGCCCTTTTCGATCACATTGGACCTGCCATCAACCCTGGCCCCAAACACACCCATACGCAGCAATCAGGGGCGATTTGACAAGAACTGGTATGTCGACGTCGTCTTGACCCGGCAATAGGCCTAGACCTCAGGTGCTTTCACCACCGGGATTTCCGTTGTGCCATCGTCGTGCAATAGCCCCGGCAGGACCGGCCAGTCGCGCGCCGGGTCTATCAACCGCGCGGTTTCCAGCGTCATACATATGGAGCGGCACCCGTCATGGTCGGGCGGCAGGGTCTTGATCCAGCTTTCCAACCGCGCCGCGACGTTGATCGTGTCCCCGATGACGTTGTAATGCATCGACCCGCTGACCCCCAACGTGCCGCCGATGGCACCACCGCTGTTCAATGCAATGCGCAGTTTGTATGCTGGTTGGTCCCTCTGCATGTCATTCAAGGCGGCAATGGCGCAGCGCATGGCGCGGGCGCAAAGCAATGCGGATTGCGCATCCAACTGACGCTGCGCATCCGTTTCGCTTGGAATGGGCGCGCCAAACACCACAAGGATGCCGTCGCCGGTGTATTTCTCGACAAACCCGCCATGGGCGCGAGCGATCTCGCCCAGCCGGTCCAGAATGCGGGCGATCCACAACATGAAGGCATCGGCCTCCATCACTTTTCCGGCGCGGGTCGAGCCCTCGATATCCGCAAGCAGCGCCGTGACATAAAGTTGGCGCGAACCGGGTTTGCCGCCCGACAGCAGGCTGCGGCGCTGCTTCCACAACTCGACCGACAGCTCTTCTGAAAGATGCGAAGAAAACACCTGTGCAAGGGTGCGCCTTTGCTTGCGTGACACGCCCGAAATGATGCCGAAGCCAGACAAAAAACCGCTAGCCCAGCCCAGAAACGAGGGCGCAACGGGCATCAGGATCGACGCCTGCTGAAACAATGACAGCCCGGCAATCAGTGCAATACTCCCCACGATTGCCATCATCACCGCGTTTCCGGTGGCACGCACAAACACCGCAATAGAGGCTCCCAGAAAGACCGATGCAAGGATCAGCCCCGCAGACATCCATCCACTCACCGCTCGCAGCGGTACGCCCTGACGATCGGCATAGCTGATCAACTGCTGGGTGATGGCAGCGTGGATTTCGGCCCCAAAGGTGAAATCGGCCCCGGTCGAACGGTTGAGCGGGGTCGAGAAATAGTCTTTTACCGAATGGCTGGTGACGCCGATGATTGCGGCTTTGCCGTCGAACCGTTCAAGGCCGGTTTGGGCCAGAACCTCGGCGGCCGGAATGCTATGTGCGATTGGTAGGGCGTTTTTGTAGTCAATGGTGATCTGATAGCCGGATGTATCAACATTGCGAAACAGGTTCGCGCCCGGCTTCAGGGGTTTGGCTGCCGTGTCGCCAAACATCAGAACGCGCGGGTCATTGGGATCGCTTTTCAACGCAGGCTGTCCTGTATGCGCTGCGGCCAGTCGCATCGGCAGCGACACCGCCAGCCCGTCCAGCGTGTTGACCAGCAATAATGCGCGGCGGGCGACACCATCAGGATCAATCGGAATGTCGGCAAACCCCGAATGCGCACGCCGCGGCGCGGCAATACCTGCAGACGCGCCGTCCGGCAGTTTCGAGATAACAAAGACCCTGGGATCAGCCAGAACCGCAAGAAGCGCGTCCCGTCCCTGCCCAGCGGCAACGTCACGGTAAATATCCACGCCCACCGCCGTCGCACCTGCGTCCAGCAGCGTTTCGACAATCTGCGCCAGTTGATGATCCGGCACTGGCCAGCCCCAGTCGCTCAGATCCGTGTCAGTGATGGCCACCAGATAGACATCGTCCACCGGTTCCGCCTGCGCTAAGGCCGAGGTTGCCCAGTCGTATTGCAACAGTTCAAACCGTTCCAGCGCACCCTTGTGACGAAGCGCGATCAGCGGCAGGCCTACGATCACGGTGATGACGCAGACCAGGGTCCAGCGTTGCCAGACCGTCATCAGCGACGACATGCGTTGCCATGTGTGTCTTTGCGGCTTGGATATCACTGACCCACGCCAGCCGAGGTAAGCAATTGATCCACAGCAGCCGGGTTTTTGGCCTGTGCCCGGCCGCTCAGCCCTATCTGGGTAACTTCGGCAAGCGCGTCGAACCAAAGCCCGGCGGTTGCGGCCGTTCCGGATTTCAGCGCATCCGGCACACGCTCAATCAATCCTGATGACCGCGCGACCGCCTTGCCGCTGTTTGGATCGATCAACGCGACCTGCCAGAGGTAAATCAGGTTGGTGTCCAATTCGAAACCCGACCGGCCAAGGTCCAGTCCGTAATCACCCGGCGGGAATGGCCCCTCGATCCGCAGCTCAGGCGCAGCTTGGCCAACGGGGGCGAGTTGGACGGTCGCATAGCCTCTGTGACCAAGGGTCAACCGCCAGATCAGCGGCGGCGCGGCCAGGGTCGTCAATCCACCGCCCTCGGGCACCAGCAACAGCAGCAAGCCAGAATCCGTGTTCAGCGAGACATCGCGGGTACCCGCGCCCATCCTGTCCTTGGGCACACCGATTTCTGGCGGGATGAATACGATCTCGGGCGGGGTGTCAGCGCCGTCCTCTTGACCCGCTGCCCAAGCCGCGCCGCCAAGTAGCGGCACTACGATCAACACGCTTATAAAAACTGTTTTTGCTAACCAAGCCCACGACACAGCACGCCCCGAGAAAACAATCATCAAGAAAACCGAATACACCAAGCCTAGGCGTGAACAGGGGCGTGAGTCCAGTTTCCGTTCCATTTCACCTGTGTTGAACTTGCCCTCGGTCGCTGCGGGGTTTCGTGGCAAGGTGTGACACTGTCCAGCATCGGAGAGTGTCTGTTTCATGGGATCGGCAATTAAATGGGGCCGCTGCGTTCGGTATTTTTGATGATTTTCTGGTTGTGGTCGGGCCACATGCTGCCGAAGCCAAAACCGAACGCTTTGCGCTTGTGATAGGAAATTCCGCCTATCAGCAAGTCCCTAACCTGCGCGACCACAGCGAAATGGCGCTTTGTCCGCGCCTTTCTCGTTGCCTGTAAACATCTCGCTGCGCTCGGCTCGAATGGCCGTTTTCCGCGCCACATCACCGCGATCAGGCTGTTGCTGACGCATTTAAATTTGTGTTGCGAGCACGCGCAGCGAGAAAACTCAATTCACAGGTTGGGCTCGATACGGTCATTCGCCGTTGTCCGCTCGAAAGTCC
>NZ_WQFL01000016.1:0-36343 GCF_013034175.1 Ruegeria sp. HKCCA5463 | reverse complement strand
GATCGAGCCAAAAAGCTCGGGATCACGATCAGAAAGGGACTGGGTGAAAAATCCGTCTGAACGGTGCAGGGCATTCACTGGTCATATCTCCTTATAGAGGAACGCAACGCAGCCACGGCTGCGTTGGACGCCATTGCGTGATGTTTGAAGGTGGCCTCAGATCACGCGGTCCCGAGGTTCGCGGCCTTCGAAGAAATCGCTCAGGTTGTCCAGAACCCGAAACCCCATCGCCTCGCGCGCTTCGCGGGTTGCGCTGCCCAGATGCGGCAGCATGACGAGGTTGTCGCATTGCAACAGATCCGGGCTGATACGCGGTTCACCATCGAATACATCCAATGCAGCGCCGCCGATCATGTCGAACATCAATGCCTGGATCAGCGCCCATTCATCGATCACTTCGCCCCGTGCGGTGTTGATCAGAAATGCGTCAGGCTTCATCAGGCCAAGTCTGCGCGAATTGATCAGATGGCGGTTGGCTGCGCCGCCCGGACAGTGCAGTGAAACGAAGTCACATTGCGGCAGCAGGTCATCAATGGTGTCCACCTGTCTTGCGTTGCATTCGGCGAGAACATCGGGCGATACGGCGCTACGGTTGCAAACCAGCACGTCCATGCCGAACCCGTGATGCGCACGGCGGGCCATCTCCTGTCCGATGCGGCCATATCCGATGATGCCCAGTGTCTTGCCGCTGACCTTGGTTCCGACCAGATGCGTGGGCCGCCATCCTGTCCACTGACCTGCACGCAACTCGCGTTCGCCCTCACCCGCCCGACGCGCCACCATCAACAGCAGCGTCATGGCGATATCGGCGGTGCATTCGGACAGAACGTCGGGCGTGTTGGTCACGGTCATACCCAACTCGCGTGCCAAGGGCTCGCAGATATGGCTGTAGCCGACGCCGTAATTGGCAAGGATTTTCGTCTGCACACCCGGCACATCCAGTGCCTCGGCGCTCAGCGTGTCCGTTACGGTGGGCAGCACGGCGTCATAGGATTTCAACGCTTGCCGGATTTCAGCCGGGGACATGGGTTTGTCGCCGGTGTTCAATACGGTGTTGTAGTTCTCGGCCAGCTGCGCCTCGACGGCAGCAGGCCAGCGACGGGTAACCAGAACCGAAGGTTTGACCATCACGCAGCCTCCATCACGCGGGCGATCGTCTCACCGATCACTGCAGGGTTTTCGGCCACGGTGACACCTGCGGCGGACAGGATCTCGACCTTTTCGCTGGCGCTTTCGCCGAAGGCCGAGATGATCGCCCCCGCGTGCCCCATGGTGCGGCCTTTCGGAGCGGTCAGACCGGCGACATAGGCGATCACGGGTTTGGAGATGTGGTCGCGGATATATTCGGCGGCTTCCGCTTCCTGCGGGCCTCCGATTTCGCCGATCATGGCGATGACATGCGTGTCTTCGTCGTCTTCAAACCGTTGAAGGATGTCCTTGAAGGACGATCCGTTGATCGGGTCGCCCCCGATTCCGACACTGGTCGAAACGCCGATCCCGCGCTCTTTCAACTGGGCCGCCGCCTCATATCCCAATGTCCCCGAACGGCCGATGATCCCTACATTTCCGGGAAGATAGATATGCCCCGGCATGATGCCCAACAACGCCTTTCCGGGCGAGATGGTGCCGGCACAGTTCGGACCGGTCAGAACCATGCGTTTCTCTTTCGGATAGCGATACATGTACCGTTTCACCCGGATCATGTCCTGTGCCGGAATGCCGTCGGTGATGCAGACGCAATAGCGGATGCCCGCATCGGCGGCCTCCATGATGGAATCCGCCGCAAACGGGGGCGGCACGAAGACCAGGCTGGCATCGGCGCCGGTGGCTTCGACGGCCTGTTTGACGGTGTCAAAAACCGGAACGCCTTCGACGGTTTCGCCCCCCTTGCCGGGCACGACGCCACCCACCACGTTCGTGCCATAGTTCAACATGTCCTTGGTGTGGAACCGCGCCATGCGCCCAGTGATGCCCTGCACGATGACACGCGTGTCACGATCGAGAAGAATGCTCATTACACAACCCTCATTTTGGTGCCCTGAGTAAGGTCGTTTTTCCACGCGCCCACAACGCGTTCTGCCGCCTCCATCAGCGTCGTGGCGCGAATGATCGGCAGTCCGGATTTGGCAAGGATCTTCTGGCCTTCTTCGACATTCGTGCCGGCCAGCCGCACAACGACGGGAATATCGAGGTCAAGTTCCTTCAACGCCTGAACGACACCTTCAGCCACCCAGTCGCAGCGGTTGATACCGGCGAAGATGTTGACCAGAATGGCCTGAACATTGTCATCCGACAGGACCAGCCGGAACGCCTTGGCCACCCGTTCAGGCGACGCGCCACCGCCGATGTCGAGGAAATTTGCAGGCTCGCCGCCTGCCAGCTTGATCGTGTCCATGGTGGCCATCGCCAGACCGGCCCCGTTGACGATGCAACCGATGTTGCCGTCAAGCCCGACATAAGACAGCCCGCGATCCGCAGCGCGGCTTTCGCGCGGGTCTTCCTGGCTTTTGTCGCGCAGTTCGGCAATCTGCGGGTGGCGGAACAGGGCGTTGTCGTCAAAGCTCATCTTGGCGTCCAGCGCCAGCACCCGGTCATCACCGGTGATGACCAGCGGATTGATTTCGACCATCGTGGCGTCAAGATTGCTGAAGGCGGCATAACAGCCCTGCAACGTCCGCACCATTTGCTGGATCAGTTTGGCTTCAACCCCAAGATTGAAGGCGATTTCACGGGCCTGAAACTCCTGAAGCCCGACGGCCGGTTCCACGATGGACCTGACAATGCTGTCGGGGCGGTCGGCCGAGATATCTTCGATCTCCATCCCGCCTTCGGAAGAGGCGACGATCATTACCCGCTGGCTGGAGCGATCCAGCACAAAACCAAGGTAGATTTCCCGGTCAATCGGCACTGCTGCTTCGACGTAGACACGATAGATGCCTTTGCCTTCAGGACCTGTCTGATGCGTCACCAGTTTGCGACCGAAGAGATCATCACAAGCCTTGTAGATTTCGTTTTCGCTGGTGCAGAGCTTGACCCCTCCAGCCTTGCCGCGCCCGCCTGCATGGACCTGCGCCTTGACAATCCATTTGTCGCCCCCCAGTTCGCGCGCCCGATAGGCCGCCTGTTCAGGACTGTAGGCAAGCGCGCCTGCGGGCACGTCGACACCGAATTTCGAAAGGACTTCTTTCGCCTGGTATTCGTGGATATCCATCTGATGCGCTCCTGTTTAAGCAGCTATTGAAGTGCCGTAACGGCTTTCCAGCAGAGCTTCGATCGCGTCTTGATCGACCTCTCCGCCCAGCTCACGAATGGCTTCGGCGAACAGGCGCACGATCCGGCTGACGGCCTCGCGATTCAATTGATTGAGGATGCCGATGCGCACCTGCACCGGTTCGCTCAAGGTGGGCCAGATGCCAAACCCGCGGGCGCGGCAGTTCTGCACCAGTTCCATCTCGCGGCCAGAAAGCGCGGAAGGCAGGTTGAGCACGATCAGGCTGGGCATGTCCGAGGTGACCTCGCACCCCATCTCGGTCACCGCGTCCCGAAGAACCTTTTCATGCGTCCGGTAAGACATCGACCGCTTGGCCAGACCTTCCTGCAAGGTCAGGCGCAATGACTCGTGGAATGCCGCAACCGCATATCCGGAATGGGTCCGGTGATAGGTGCCCTTTTCCACGTCCTGCCCATCGACGATGCCCCAGTGGCGGGCCTCGAAGATCGGATTGTGCACATAGGTATAGGCACCTGTGGATTTCAGAGCCTCGATATAGGCATCGGCAAAGCTGACAGGGGCATAGGTCAGCGGCAGGCAGCACAGGCCTTTCTGCGGACAGGATGCCCAGCCTGCCACACCCGGATAGTCATCGATCGCAAAGTCTTCGACGCCCAGTGACGAGACCGCATCGATCAGCCCCATGGCGCCATGACGTTCACACGCCTCCGAGAAACCGCGTAGATCGTTCACCCTGCCCGATCCGGTTTCCCAATGCGCCATGAAGGCCCATTTCGGCTTGTGTTCGGCCAGAGCGGCTTCAACCAGTTCAGCCGTCACCGGCTGGCCATGTGGAACCTCGACCACCGTGACACTCGCCGCCTGTGGGTCAAGCGGGCGGACCGCGTGCTCGGCGGGCGTTGCCGCCTTGATCCGCAGCGTCAGCGCGTCGATCCCCGAAAATGTGCCGTTAGTGAAGGCCACAACCTTGTCGCCGGGCATGATGGCCGAGAACATAGTGTCCAGAGCGCTCCAGCCGGTACCCGCGACAGCGAAGGTGTAAGCGTTCCGTGTGCCCCAGATTTTCCGCAGCATGTGCTTGCATTCGATCATGCCCCTGAGGACATCGCCTTGCATGTGATCGGCGACACCTGCGCCGGCGAAGGCTTTCAGGACACGCACATCCGTGTTCCCCGGCCCCGGCCCTGCGGCAAGGGTCTCGGGAATTTCGAGCGGAGGGAAAATCTGAAAGGTCATGGTCTGACATCCTCGGCTGTTGGCCGGACATTACGGCCTGATGGTTCAAGATACCGATCAGAAAACGCGAGCTTGCCGGATGGCGCAACGTAACTTACTACTGCTTTTGGATGGCTAATAGTGTGGGTAATTACCTACCTGTTTTGGCAAAAATACGACGGTATACCGAAATTCACCCCGCCCTTTTGGGTAGTTTTTTGTAAAATATGGGCAAAATCATATGGTTGAGACATCGGACAAACCCATCGACATCATGCTTGCGGACAGCAACCCGCTGGTGCTTTCGGCCATGTCGGAAATTTTCGAACGTGATCCCCGATTCTCTCTGGTCGCCACGTCGGCAACGGCGGAAGGGTTTCTGGGAACGGTGATGCGGATACCTGTACAGGTCGGCGTCGTGGACTGGACGCTTCCGGCCCTGGGTGCCGCCAAACTGATCGAGGTGCTGCGCGATCAGGCCGATGCACCGCGCTTTGTCATCTATGGCGATGCCTCTGGGGATGTCCCGCGATTGGCGATGCAGGCGGGCGCAGCTGGATTTGCAGCCCGCTCGGGCGAGGTCGAAGGCCTTCTTGAGACCTGCGCCGAAGTGGCAGCAGGCAAGATGGTGTTTCCGTTCATCGACGTCCGGAAGATGAAACAGGATCCGATTCAAAGCCTGTCGCGCAAGGAACGCGCCATTTTGGAGGCCCTAGCACAGGGGATGTCGAACCGGGAACTGTCCAAGGAACTTCAGATATCCACCAACACGGTCAAGTTTCACCTGTCCAATATCTATGAGAAGCTGAACGTCAAAAACAGAACTCAAGCGATTGCGTTTTTCTATTCGTCCCACCGTGGAGCGGACTAGACGACAATAACAGAGAGCCCAGATGACTGAAATCAAAATTAACGTTGTCGGTGCCGGGCGGGTCGGCAAAACGCTGATCAGCCTTCTGGATGGCACTGATGGCTGCCGTATCCAGGATATTCTGAGCACATCCTTTCAGTCGGCAAATGAAGCCGCCCAATTGTCCAAAACCGGGCGCGTTGCCGCAAGCTATGCCGATCTGCGGCCAGCTGATCTGTGGATCCTCTCAGTGCCCGACACGCAAATTTCTGCGGTGGCCCACGAATTGAAAGAGACGTTCGAAAACCAAGAAAAAAAAGGGAAGCCTTCAGTGGCGTTCCATTGCAGCGGTTATTTTCCTGCCGAGCAACTGGCGCCGTTGCGAAGCCTCTCATGGTCTCTGGCCAGCGTTCATCCCGTCCTGTCTTTCGCCGATCCACAGGCCGCTGCTGCGCAATTCAAAGAGGCATTGTGCGGGTTGGAAGGCGACGAAGACGCCGCAGCGTTCATTCAGCCGCTTCTGGAGGGATTGGGAGCCACCTGTTTTCCCATCCGGTCTGAAAGCAAAAGCCTGTATCATGCAGCCGCTGTGATATCGAACAACTTCGCCGTTGTCTTGCAGGCCATCGCCCGCGAAGCGTGGGCCGAGGCGGGCGTGCCGGACGAAACTGCCCGCAAGCTCAACGCTGGTTTGTTGAGCAGCACAGTCGAAAACGTCGACCTACTTGGCCCACAATCTGCCCTGACCGGTCCGGCGGCAAGAGGGGACTCAGAGGTCGTTGCCCAGCAGGGCGCGGATGTAGCGGCGTGGCACCGCGATGCAGGTGAAATTTACAAGCAAATGAGCCTGCTGGCGCAGAAGCTGAAGGCAACCGGTTTCACGAAGTAATCGCCAGATCCATTGCTGAAAGGCATTTTGGATCCTGCGTTCGAAACGCGTCGCGGAAAAGGGGGGCCCGGGCGTTTCTTTTGCGAATCCCTGAAACATGTTACGTTGGGTCAACTTTCGAGATTTGAATTTTCCCGGCACTCAGTTTCTTGCAGCGCTTTCCTACGAGGTGACTTCATGTCCGACTCCAGCAGTGAGCCCCCGCGCATTACGCTGTCCCTTCCGATCTCTCGACCAAATCCCACGATCTCGGCGGAACTCTCGGGATCGGCCGGTTTTACGGCTGACAGCCTTGACGATCTCAGGCGCGTCGAAGCCGAGAAGCTCAAGGCGCTGCGCCGTGGTGTAGGCATTGACCTGTCTGCCGAGGTGATCAACGATCTGGTCGATCAGCGCGTGCAGGCCACCGGTGCAGTCCTTCGTCAGCTCGAAACCATACGCAAGGATCTGACCGACGGGTTTCTGGGCGCTGTCGTCCCAACCCTTGCCCCGAAACTGCGCGGTGAACTGATCAATCCCGACGGCACCCCTGCCGAGCGGGTAATCGTTGAAGCGCTGCGCCCAACCTTTACCGCCAGTGAAGGCATCGACAACGCGGATTTTTCCTGGGCTGTAAAAGCCGCCGTAACGGATGCGCGGGGCCTGTTTTCGCTGGATCTGCCCAATCTGCGCCTGCCGCAAAATGGCCTCAGATTGCGGATCCGGGGGCAGAACACCACTCTGAACGAAGCAGTGCCGCGCATTGATGCATTGGATGGCGAACTGGGACTTGTGGTGCTGGATCGCACCGTCCTCCCTTTACAGCGCTCGATCCTGGGTGAGCTTGCCGATATTCTGCCGGTGGATCCCGAGGATGCGGAAGAAAACATATCCGATTTCACCGGCACGCAGGCGCCCATCGTGCTGGGCGAAGGTGATTGCGCTTCGGAATACCGAACCGAAGGAGGCACGGTTTCGCGGCGGCGTTATTCGGTTCTTTATCGGCTAATCGACCCGCTTGTCGGACCGAAAAACATCGTTCGCACCCGCCCCGTTGGCGGCAATCGCTTTGTCACGACAATTCCGGGCGGCACCTTTGCGCAGGCCAATCTTTCTGCCGAAACACTGTTGAGCGCATTCAATAATGACGGCGGAGACTGGGATTTCCGCGATCGGATACCGATTGACGAACCCATTGATATCGAGGATTTTTTCGAAGACCTGGAACAGCGCCCGCAGGATGTGCCAAAAGCTTCCAGCCTGGCGCTTGGCTATATCGCCAAGATGCGTTCAACCGCCGTCCACGCCGGAATGTCGTTGGGGCGTCTGGTCTATTCCCTGCCGCTTGCCCCGGGCGAGGAACAACGGATCGTCGTGTCGGAACAGCGCGAAACCCTGACCGTGCGCGAACGCGAAAGCCTAACCTTTGAGGAACAACAGGAATTCGAAGAGGCGCGCGATACCTCTTTCGACAGTACATTCGAAACCGCGCTGGACGAAGTGATCCGGGGAACATCCTCTTTCTCGACCAAGGCGTTCACAAAAAGCTTCGGGGGGGCCGGTGGCATTGGTGGCGGTCTGTTCGGCGGCATCGGGGCCATAGTGGGCGGGGTCGGTTTCAGCGGCGCGCGTTCCAGCTCCAACTCGTCAGGCAGTTCGTCCAACACGCAGAACACGTCACGCGATTTTCTGTCAGACACGCACGAGACATTCTCCGCCGCGCTGGAACGGGCCGCTTCAGTCAAGCGAAGTTCGGCCCGAACCAGCGTTCGCACAGCCACCGCAAGTGATCGGCGGACGGCGACAACAAAATTCGTGGCCAACCGCAACCACTGTCATGCAATGACGATGCAGTGGTTCGAAGTTCTGCGCGACTTTTCCCTGGAAACGCGGATCGAAGGCGTACAATTGGTGGTCTTCGTTCCCATGCAGCTCATCCGCTTTCGCCGTTTGGGGCAAGGCGATCAATTGCCGGGCAATGTCAGCCGGTCCGGATTGCTGAGCCGGTACAAGGTGATCCTGCGCCACGCAGACGTGTTCCGCCGCGTATTCCGAAACCGTCGCAGATTCCGCACCGCCCTCAAACTGTTGGAAGAGTTTTACGCGGACAAGGACGCGACACCGCAGAATGCTCCGGGTGTCGCGCAGGACATCGTCAGCTTCGAAGCTCAGGGCACTTTCATGCCCAATGATGACATATCCGCGGTGATCTTCACGCATGATGGCGATCGCGTTGGGCCAGTGCCCCTGACCGGATCGCCGATCGACATCGACAACCTGCATGACTTGCCTGCCGAGACACGCGAAAACCTGCTGGTTCGGCTGGCTGACGCGCGCCGTGATCCAACCAACCGGCGGACTTATACCGGATCCGTGGCGTTGCCCCGCTCGGTCGAACGTTCCGACATCGCACGCGTCGAGTTGCGCAGGCGGACGGGCTCTTTTGCCTATTCATTCTATACCGGCCCGGACCCGATCAACATCTTCAACATTTGGGAACATATCTCGAACCTGGAAGATGCGGATGATCTGGATCGCGCCACGCGCAACATCAGCCGGAGCCTTCACACGACGATTTCAGGCTCGGATTTCGACGATTTGGTCGGCGCGCCGATGATCAGCGAGTTCGAAGCGCGCATGAATGAAGACGCGCAGACCATCGTTGACGACAATACATTCCAGGCTTTGCCTGCGACCCTGCCCTATTCCGTACAGGAAGTGCCGGATGTGCTGTCGCGCCGTGATCTGCGGCGGATCGAAGAAATGTATCAGCATATCGTTGCCGACACCGTTCGTTATTCCCGCGTGATCTGGGCCAGTATGACGGATGAGGAACGGGCCATCCTGCTGGAACGCTTCACCATCGGCGTGCCCGATGGCGGGTTGGATGACGCCTCAAGCGAGATATCGCTGCTCAGCACGGTCCAGAACAAGGTGTTGGGCTTCTACGGCAATGCGATGATCATGCCCTTCTCGATCCCGCCCGATCTGGCCGACAGAATGGAGATGCGGACCGGCGACATTCAGGACAGCCTGCTGGCCTTCCACCGCGAAGACTTCCGGCCACCGCGCCGCACGATATCGCTGCCGACCAGGGGCCTCTTGGGCGAGGCTGTTCTGGGCCGCTGCAATTCCTGCGAGATGATCGACCATCGCCGCTTCTGGAACTGGCAGGACAGCCCGACGCCACCCCCGGTTGGCGACACGCCGGTCCTGCCCGCGGACAGCGATGCGATCTTTGGCACCCGTGCGCCATCGGACCTGCCGGCCAATCAACCTTCGAACACGCTTACCATCGCAGGGGGCGACATCGGCACGGGCCAGGCCGTGCCCAGTTCGCAACTGGCCGAGATCCTCAAGGCCGCGCCTGATCTTGCACGGGCGGGAACCGATCTGACAGGTCTGAAAGAGTTGCAGGCGCAACTGGCCCTTGAAACGCAATCGGTCGCCGCCGGTCGGGACAAGGCCATAGACACGGCGACGGATCTGACCAAAGAGCTTGTCGGCAAGGCCACTGAACTGGCGGGCAAAGGGCAAGAGATCGCCGCGGCCCGCAAAGAGGAAGAAGCCAAAAAGCAAGCCGCCGAGAAGAAAAAGACAGCTGCCGACAATGCCGCAAAGCTCAAGGGGTTTGAGGATATCGCCAAGAACGCCTCGGGTGTTTCTGCGCTGATCGGCGGGCAACCGGATGGCAACCGGGCGGCCTTCACGCAAAACCTGTTCAAGGATTTCCCCGGCGGTGCTGCCGCTCTGGCCAATCCCTCCAACACGTTGCTTCTGGCCAAGCTTTTCGGGGCCTTTACCAAAGCCAATACGGATGCGGATGACGGCAGCGCAACCAAGGCCGGCAGCCAATCCGTTCTGGATTTCCTCAATGGCCTGAGCGCCCCTGCGGAGGACGACGATGAGTGACACCAGCACGAATGCAACCGCCGAACCCGGTATCGATGAAAGCCTTGCCGAGGCCATCATCAATATTCTCGAAACCACCAATTCTCCGGCGATACAGCGCGCCCGAGAGGTTATAGCCCACAGGCTGGCCATCGCTGGCGACATTGCCCCATCCCGCATCCCTGCCCCGCGCAACATCACCGAGATCGGCGGCTACATAAATCTGCTCAGCGAGTATGGAGAGGCCGAACAGCGCGCGCGCATGATCGCGGCCGCTCTGGGCATAGCAGGGCCGCAGATTTCGCTGCCACAGCCCGGTGCCGTTCCACCGTTGTCCTTTGTCACACGTGACGGCGCCCGACCTGCGGGGCCGCAACAACCCAGCTTCCCGTTGACCCATACGATCCGCAGCGACTTTGTTCCGGCCTTTGACAATGCGGTGCAGGAAATCACAATCCGCGGTGGCGCGGTTCCGATTTTGACACCTTTCAGGGTCCTGCCTGCTGCGGGGTCTGCACCCGCAACAGACGGCTCTGCGCAGCTGGCTTTGATCGGTCGTACACTCAGCCTGGCGCCAACAGCGGCTTTGCACGCCGTGGCAACCGACCCTTTGTCGCTCAGCCGTCCGACGGCTGGTGGCGGGTTCGAGGTTATGGCTCGGGTCATCGACGCCGCCGCTCCGATCGCCGGAACCATCGCGGCGGCGAACTGGACAAGTTGGGAGTGCGACACCACTGCCTGTACCGAAGTCGACAGCAATGATGCGCGCTTTGCGCTCACGCCGCTGCTGAACGCCGCCGGGTGGCACCAGCCCGCTGATCCCGGAAATCCGACCAGTCTGTCAAATCCCGGAACCTGGGCGGAATGGCGCAACATCACCGGGCTTGTGCCGGGCGTCACGCGGTTTGCGGATGAGCTGCAACTGCTTTATTCCGCTGAAATGCTCATTACCTCGCCGGTCTTCAATCAACTGGACAATGTCTGGACAGGAAGCGAGTTCGCTGCGCCATAGCACGGCTGCCTGAAACGCACGAAAGTGATTTGGCAATGCGCCCTTCATGAGGTTCAATGCATTCAGGAGGTCAGCCATGCAAAACCCCGAGCGTTTCGAGAAATTCTATTTCGCCAAAGTCGGCATGGGCGAAGCCTGTGGCTGTGCCGAGCGGATAATCGACGTGTTCGAATTCAACCGCAAAGGCGGTGCGCAATCCAGGCAACCTGTGAAACAGGACAGGCGCAGACGCGGGTCCTTTCGGGCATGGGCGGTCAAATATGGGCTGATGAGCCGCAGACGCACATAGCCAAGGCCTGACGACGCGCAAGGTTCGCTTTCCGTTTCATGGCGTGGCTCAGGCGGTATGATTGCATTTCTGAAACCACCATGTCCGGTTGCCACGAGAACAGGTCAGACCGGCACCAGCTTCCCGTCGCGAAGATCCAGTTCATCGGGCGCCAGTTCCAAGCGGAACGCCGGCGAATGACTGACAAGCAAAATCGCCTGTGGCAACGCGCGCAGGATTTCCAGCAGGCGCGCTTCGTTTTTCGTATCCAACGCATTCGTCGGTTCGTCCAGCAACAGCACTTCGGGTTCCATCGCCAGAACCGTCGCCAGGGTCACCAGACGCTTTTCTCCGCCTGACAATTTATGGGTAATGCGGTTCTTCAGGTGCATCAGGTCCAGATCGCCCAGTACTTTGTCGACGATGGCAAGTGCTTCGTCACGGGTCTTGCCCAGATTGAGCGGACCAAAAGCAACGTCTTCGGCGACGGTCGGGCAGAACAGCTGATCGTCCGCATCCTGAAATACAAGCCCCACCCGGCGGCGGACCTCATGGAAATCAGCCTCTTCCACGCGTTGCTGACCAAAAACGGTGACGGTGCCTGAACACGGGCGCTGCAACCCAAGCAAAATCCGCAGGAGCGTCGATTTCCCCGCTCCGTTCGGGCCTGTCAGGGACAGGCGCTGCCCCGCGCTCAGGCTCAGGCTTGCCCCGTCCAGAACGGGTGGCTGGCCGGGGTAGGAAAAACAGATGTCTTCAAGCGCGATCAGTGTCATGCGAATTCCAGAACGATCAGACCCAGGCAGAGACCGCTGAAACCTGCCGCGAACACAATGTCCGCACGGGTCAGGGCAAATTCCTGAAGCAACGGCATACGCCCGGAAAACCCCCGGCACTTCATAGCGGCCAGGATGCGTTCTGATCTTTCGATCGCGCGCACAAGCATCATACCCACAAGGTAGCCAAAGCTGCGATATGTGTGCCAGTTTGTTGCTGGCCGAAAACCACGCACCTTCATGGCGGCGCGCAGCCGCAGGTATTCTTCGCGCAAGACCTCGATATACCGGATCGTGAACATCAGCAGGTAAACCAGCTTTTCGGGGCACCGCAGACGATGCAGGGCGTGGCCCAGTGTAACCGGCTCCATCGTCCCGACCAAAACCAACAGGGACAGGATCACGGCATTGGCGGTCAAGGCAATCTCGACCGCTTTCCAAAAACCCTGCCAGCTTGCGGAGAATCCCCAAAGCGTGAACATCGGATCCCCGGGCATGGAAAAGGGCAACAGGACCAGCATGAACAGGATGAACCCATCCATCATGGCCATTCGCTTCAACGTCTTTCGCCGCGGCAGACGTGAAACTATCAGAAGCGAAAGCGACACTGTCAGCGCCGCGCAGAGCGCGCCGAGGGATGACAGCGCCACGGTCACGACCGCAAAAACAACTGCCATGACGATCCGCATCCGAGGATCCAGCAGGCTGATCAGACCTTCTGGTCCGTCACCGGCTTCGGACAGTGTTTTTTCCTTGTGCCCCAGAACGTGTGCCATCAGGAGGCCAGCTTGCGGCGGGCCGCCATGTAAAAGCCCAGACCAAACAGACCAACGATGTACCCGATCCCGCCAAGGATGGTTTGCAGGTCATTCTGTTCGCGATAGGCCGCAATCTCGCGCCTGAGCGGGCGCAATTCGTTACGTACGGCCTTGGCGATAACCTGCTGCTCTTCGGCGCTGAGAGACGCCGCCGAACCGCTGGCCTGCGTCACAGCAGCCGAAGATGAGCCACCGTTTTCTGCCACGGCAACGCCCATGATCCGCGCGACATCTTCGGCAGACATCGTGACTTCGGCCACATGCCCGGCGCCAAGGTTGGCAAAGAAGGTGTGCGCCACGGCCGAGGTCGGCGTGTAGACAAAAAAACCGTCCGCATCCGTGACCGATCGACCCAGCTCGGCCCCATCCGGGCCGGTGACAATGACCTCGGTGCCGTTTGCCATGTCGCCGTTAGAAAAGCCAATTTCGCCCTCGATGACGTCTCCCGACTCGAAAACGCCGGCTATGACCTTGTGCGCCAGGGCAGGCACAGGTGCGCAGCACACGGCCAATATGACAACCAGATGCTTCATGTGGCTGCTCCTCTGAAAAACAGCTCGGGCTTGACCTTGCGCGCCAACAACACGGCGAACCCGGTCAAAATCGCCTCGATGGCCATGACAGGAATATGGGCGAAGAAAACAAGCTTGGCGGCAGGCAGAAATTCATCCCCCGACAGCGCCAAGGAAAACGCGACCATGCCGGTTGTCGCCGCAATCGCAAATGCGCCGCCGACGCCCCCCCAAATTGCACCTTGCAAAGGCGTTCCACGCGCGATCAGACGACCGAACAACATTCCGGCCACCACTGCGGGAAAGGCGATATTGACGGTGTTGATCCCCAACACCGTCAACCCGCCAAAGCCGAAAAAGACCGCCTGTAGCAAAAGCCCGACGAACAAAGCCGGGAATGCGGCCCAACCAAGCAGCAGCCCGGCCATGCCGTTGAGGATCAGATGGACCGACGACGGACCAATGGGCACGTGGATCAAGGATGCCACGAAGAAACTGGCTGACAGCACGCCCGCAGTGGGGATGCGATCAAGATCCAGAGACCTGAGACCCATGGCGATCCCGCCCGCGGCGGCTATGGCGCCGCCAATTACAACCGGGTTGGAAAGGGCTCCGTCGACGATGTGCATTTGGGGTTACTCCAGATCCCAGGCACGAATCCAGATGACCGCATCCTGGCTGAGTTCTTTGCCCTCATGTTCGGTTGCCGGACCGGAACCAAGGGCGGCGAAACCCCAGTAACCGGCTTTCGGAACGCCGAACGAAAAGTACCCGTTGTCGTCAGATATTGCGACCACCGCACCACCCGGCATAGGAGACGCTTTCGGTGCAGAAACGGCCGAACTTTCCATGTCGGGTTCGGCGGCCATGTACTCGATCTCGATCTCGGCCCCCGCAACCGGCTGACCATCAGCCAGCACACGGCCCGTGAAAGTCGAACCCGCGATGATGTTGGTCGGCTTGTTCAGCGGGATAATCTCGGTCGGCAGACCCACGGGATTCATCCAGTCGGTCGGCAATTCGTTGCGGTTCAGGAAGGCTTTGGTGAGCTGTTGGATATAAATGTCTTCGGATTCCTCATAATAAGGCTGAGGAACCGTCACCAGCACATAGTCGCCCGAACGTTTGACCGGGACACTGCCCTTGAACGCCGCACCCTCGTTTTCCCCGCCAGTGAACCGGATAGGTTCCAGCGTGTCCAGCAAATCGGTCTTTTCACCGTTGTGGATCACATAGAATTCCTGCGGCTTTTCCAGATCCATGACATGGCCATTCTCGAACGGATGCCAGAAAATCAGTTTGACCGGTACATCGCCCGGTTTCTCGATCATGGTGTCGGTGGTGTATTCCAAAAGGAAATGCGCATTTGCTATGGCAGGAAGAGCCACCGCGGCAGCGGCTGCGCTGAGCAGCGTTTTCATGAACAGTCGTCCTTGTCCCGTCGCGCCAATCCCGGCGCGAAATTCGTTTTGACCACGGGACATTCAACGCCAAATTACCCTTTTCAGGCATCCTGGTCCGACGCACATCCCGTCGCCGATTAGGAGTGCCCCTTGTGAGGGCACATGTCCGGCAGGTATCCTGACTTGCGGGTCAAAGCGTCGGACTGGCCTTCCCGGGCAACCCCCAGTGGCGTTTCAGCCCTGCTCGCCGCTTACAGTTGCGGGTGCAGTTGCGGAATTGGGCCTGAGCCCGCACCGCATTCCCTATTGATTCCAGAGCAAGCCCCGGAACCGGACATGCCGAGCGGCTTGCCAGACAACTCAGCCCTCCGTCAACGAAAATGTGTTACGGCCATCGAAAATAATGAGCTCGGCAGTTTGCGAGAGTGAACCAGTTTGTGAAATATCCAAGGCAACAAGGTGATTTCACATCTAAGCTTCTGAAAGATACCTTTCCGACAACGGCAGGCTCGCCGCGCCCAGTGAGCGTGCTTCCGGGCCCACGGTCCCTGCCAGCACGGCAGGGCGCTCGAGACCGGTCAGGTTAAGCTCAGACAGTTTGTCTTCGACCATTTCAACCAAACGCGCCTTGATGTCCTGCGGCATCCAGCCGTCAATCTTCACGCATTCGAAATCTATCAGGCTACAGGACGAGACAATCGCATAGGCAATCCCACTCGCCGTCTGTTTCAACCAGTATTCCAGTTGAACTTTTGGCACATCCCAACGCTGGGTCGTTTCCCAAATGGAATGCGACGTGACACCTGCTGTGGTGATTGCACGCTCGAGCACATACAGGCTGGCCACGTCGATAAGGGGTCTGACACCACCGGCATCATCTGGCACAGGCAAGGGGCCGATTGCGCCCGCGTTTCCACGTCCCGAAAAGATTGCGCCATTGAGGACCACACCGCCGCCAATGAAAAACCCGATATAGAAGTACAGGAAATCCCTGGGCCCATCGGCTGGACCGAATACCAATTCCGCCCCACAAGCCGCAGTGGCGTCATTTTGCAGGAATACCGGAATATCGAGGCGCCGCGCCAGGTCAGCCTTCAGGTCTGATACGCGCCACGGGTCCATTTCTTCCTGAGGAACCTGAAGGGTCTGGGCCCAGTCCCATAGGTAGAACGGCATGGCAATCCCAAGTCCCGCAATCCTGCCTTTGGCCTCAGGCGACATGGATGATATCATTTTGCCCAGACTCTCAGTGGAAAACTCCAAAGTGGCTTTCGGCGTTGGATAGTCATAGGTTCGCCGATCGCGTTGCCGCACATTTCCGACAAAGTCAGTCAAAACCAACTCGGCACTGCGACGCCCCACCTTGAGCCCAAAGAAAAAGGCACCATCCGGGTTAAGTCGCATGGGAACGGAAGGTTGCCCGACTTTCCCGCGGACCGGTTCGCCGCGCAAAAGCAAACCATCCTTCTCCAACAGCCGCATGATGACGGAAACGGTTTGTGCCGACAGTCCTGTCATGCGCGCGATCTCGGACTTCGAAAGGGCCTGGTGACGCCGGACAAGCGACAATACAAGCCGTTCGTTCCGGGCCCGCATCCCGCTTTGGTTGGTTCCGCGCACCTCTGACCCGTGCAGGCCAATCGAATTTTTCCGAGATGAATTTTCCGGCACGACCACCCCTTTCCTGTTGAAGAATGAGAAAGCCCGCCCGCCCTGTCAATAATAAATAAGAGTGATTTATTTATTGACTCAAAATTCGAATCTTGTGATTGTTTCTTATGGGGTCAGGATTTTTTGCCTGATCGCCCTCGTGCCCTACTCGGCATAGAAAAAACTGGGAGGATAATCGATGAAACTTGCAAAACTTGCGGGTGCTGCTGCGCTCGGGGTTACTGCCATGGCTGGCAGTGCAATGGCGGAAGGCGAAACTGTTTGCCTGATCACCAAGACGGACACCAACCCGTTCTTTGTCAAAATGAAAGAAGGTGCGACTGCAAAAGCGGAAGAGCTGGGAATGACGCTCAAAGCCTTTGCGGGCAAAGTTGACGGTGACCATGAAACGCAGGTGCAAGCCATTGAGACCTGCATTCTGGACGGCGCCAAGGGCATTCTGCTGACGGCCTCGGACACATCATCCATCGTTCCGGCCGTGAAGCAGGCGCGGGATGCAGGTGTTCTGGTTATCGCTCTGGATACGCCGCTGGAACCCATTGACTCGGCTGACGCGACCTTTGCCACGGACAATTTCCTGGCCGGGCTGCTGATTGGACAATGGGCAAAAGCCACGCTGGGCGACGCGGCCAACGACGCCAAAATCGCGACACTGGATCTTGCCGTCAGCCAGCCGACAGTGGATGTGCTGCGCAATCAGGGTTTCCTGCAAGGCTTCGGTATCGATCTGGCGGACCCGAACGTGATCGGCGATGAAGATGACCCCCGTCTGGTCGGGAGTGATGTCACCGCCGGCAACGAAGAAGGTGGTCGCCGCGCGATGGAAAACCTTCTGGCCAAGGATCCGACGATCAACGTTGTTCACACCATCAACGAACCTGCGGCAGCAGGCGCTTATGAAGCGCTGAAAGCCATCGGGCGCGAAAATGACGTGCTCATCGTTTCCGTGGACGGAGGCTGCCCGGGCGTCCAAAACGTTGCCGACGGTGTGATCGGCGCGACGTCGCAGCAATACCCGCTGTTGATGGCATCACTGGGGGTTGAGGCCGTCAAGAAATGGGCGGACGAAGGCGTGAAGCCTGAAAACACACCCGGCAAGGATTTCTTTGACACCGGCGTGGCGCTTGTAACGGACAAGCCCGCCGAAGGCGTCGAGTCGATCTCGGTCAAGGAAGGCATGGACCTCTGCTGGGGATGACCTGACCACCCGGAGGGCCGCAGAGGGCGGCCTTCCGCTTTTCAAACCACCCAATCGCCCGAAAACTTGCTAAAGTCGTCAGTGACCTGACGCTTTGGGGGAACATTCATGTCCGATACTTCACGACGATCAGACGACTTCGAAGCCGCTGCGAAAGGCAGCCCGGAACAGGTTGCCGAATTTGACGATCACCACCGCGGGTTTGTCGGAACGGTTCAGCATTTTCTGCATGTGAACCCCTCTCTGGTGCCGTTGATCGTCCTTGTGGCTGCCATCGTCATTTTCGGTGTCTTGTTGGGCTCCAAGTTTTTCTCGCCATTTGCACTGACCCTGATTTTGCAGCAGGTCCAGATCGTCGGGATCGTGGCGGCGGCGCAAAGCCTCGTCATCTTGACCGCCGGTATCGACCTCAGCGTCGGGGCAATCATGGTGATGTCGTCGGTTGTGATGGGTCAGTTCACCTTCCGGTATGGGCTGCCGCCATCGGTCGCGATCATTTGCGGCCTTCTCGTTGGCACAGCAATCGGCGCGGTGAACGGTTATCTTGTCAGCCGCATCAAACTGCCACCGTTCATCGTGACGCTTGGCATGTGGCAAATCGTTCTCGCGGCAAATTTCCTTTATTCTCAGAACGAAACGATCCGGTCACAGGAGATCGAGGAACATGCCAGCATCCTGCAACTGTTCGGTGCCAAGTTCAACGTCGGAGGGGCAGTATTCACCGTCGGCGTGATCTTCATGCTGGTGCTTATCCTCGTTCTTTCCTATGCGCTTCGTCATACCGCCTGGGGAAGGCATGTCTATGCGGTCGGTGATGATCCGGAAGCTGCCGAGCTGTCCGGTGTCAATGTGCATCGCACGCTGATGTCGGTTTACATGCTGTCCGGGCTGATCTGCGCCTTCGCGGGTTGGGCTCTGATTGGTCGCATTGGCTCCGTGTCTCCGACGTCAGGACAGTTGGCAAACATTGAAAGCATAACGGCGGTCGTGATCGGGGGTATATCCCTGTTCGGTGGCCGCGGGTCCATTCTCGGATCATTGTTCGGAGCGTTGATCGTCGGGGTCTTCACGCTTGGGCTTCGATTGCTGGGCGCTGATGCGCAATGGACGTTCCTGTTGATCGGCATCCTTATCATCGCAGCGGTCGCGGTCGACCAGTGGATCAGAAAGGTGGCAGCCTGATGGAACCTATTCTCAAAGGACGGAACCTTGTGAAGCGCTACGGCAAGGTAACGGCGCTGGATCAGTGCGATTTCGATCTGATGCCGGGCGAGATTCTGGCCGTGATCGGCGACAACGGCGCAGGCAAGTCAACACTGATCAAGGCGATATCGGGCGCGGTGGTGCCGGATGAAGGTGATGTTTGGCTGGAAGGCCGGAAAGTGAATTTCCACTCGCCGATTGACGCGCGCGAAGCCGGTATCGAAACGGTCTACCAGACGCTTGCGATGTCCCCCGCCCTGTCGATTGCGGACAACATCTTCATGGGGCGCGAAATCCGGCGCAAAGGGCCGTTGGGATCATGGCTCCGAATGCTCGACCGTCCGGCGATGGAGAAATTCGCCCGCGACAAGCTGAGCGAACTGGGTCTGATGACGATCCAGAACATCAATCAAGCCGTTGAAACTCTGTCCGGGGGTCAGCGTCAGGGTGTTGCCGTGGCGCGTGCCGCGGCGTTCGGATCAAAAGTCATCATCCTGGACGAGCCAACGGCCGCACTGGGTGTGAAGGAAAGCCGTCGCGTTCTTGAACTGATCCTCGACGTGAAATCGCGGGGCATTCCGATCATCCTGATCAGCCACAATATGCCACATGTTTTTGAGGTCGCCGATCGAATTCACGTGCACCGGCTTGGCAAACGCCTCTGCGTCGTTGATCCCAAGGATTACACGATGTCCGACGCTGTGGCGTTCATGACCGGTGCCAAGGAACCGCCCGCCGAGGATCAGGCCGCGTGACGAATACACGTGCCACCCCCGAAGCGCTTGCAACCAGGATCGCGGATGCCGTTCAGGCTTTGCCTCCGCTGCAAGACCGTCATCTTGTCGCAATTGCCGGGCCACCGGGATCGGGGAAAACGACTGCGGCCAGCCTTGCGACCAAAGAGCTGAATCTACGCGGCGTCGCAACCGGACTGGTCTTCATGGACGGCTTCCATTATGACAACGTGATCTTGAAGGATCGCGGCCTGCTGAACCGCAAAGGATCTCCTGAAACCTTTGATCTTGCCGGCTTTCATGCGTTGCTTGATCGATTGCGTGCGGAAGAAGAAGTCGCAATACCCGCGTTTGACCGGGAACTGGATCTGGCCATTGCCGCGCGGTCCATGATCACGGCGGATCAGCGCGTTGTTCTGGTTGAGGGCAATTACCTTCTCTTGAACGAGCCGGGTTGGTCGGACCTTCACCAACTGTGGGCACTCAAGGTATTTCTGGACACCGATTTGAAAACACTCGAAACCCGCCTGACCAACAGATGGATCGGCCATGGTCTGGACGCCAATGCCGCCAAGGACCGTGCGCAGTCGAACGATCTTCCGAATGCACAGCGCGTGATCCGAAATTCGATACCCGGTGATCTGACACTGGCTTGAGTTTTGCCTGCGGCCAACACAATCCGTCTTGATGAAAGGCCAAAGGTCAGTTCCGGTACACCGGCGGAACAAGACCGGCTTGGAACCAAGTCACGAAGGGCACGATCGAAAACACCGGCAGCCCGGTCGCCTGCTGAATGTCCGGCGCATAGGGGCACATATTCGTGCACTCCAGAACTATTGCCCCAAGTTCGGGATTGTCCGAGGCCAACGCGATTGCGGCCTCAACATTGTCCTCCCGGGCTTTCTCAACATTCAGACGCGATTCATTGCCAAGAATTGCGCGGGTGAACTCCCGCCCACCCTCGGTTGTGCCGATTGGCGTGTCCAAGGGGACATTGGCAGCCTGAAGATGGTCATTGGTCAAGGTGGAGGCCGAAATGGTCAGAATGCCCGCGCGCTTTCCCTTGGGAAGGATGCGATTCACCATTTCGACCTGCATCAAGGACGAGGTGACGACGGGAACCGGAACGGCCTCGGCCAGCTCCTTCTGGAACAGGGACAGGAACCCGCAATTGGTTGTTATTCCGTCCGCGCCGTCTTTGACCAGCTCTTGCGCGGCGTCGATGAAGACCTCGAGCATACCTTCGGCCCGATGCCGGACCACCCGATCGGGCGAGGCGTCCCGGACGATACGGTAAAGCACCGGAAACGGCCATGTCTGCGCATTGCCCATGTCACCGGGAATTCTTGGGAATTGCGCGTCCAGCATGAGGATTCCCACCGATGCGCCGTAAATGGATTTGCCGCCCTGCACGATCATCCCTGTGCCTCCTCGACAATGCGGGTCGAGATGTCTTCGGCCCCTTCCATGTAGATGCTGGTAATCCCGTGACGCACAGCGTCCTGAACCTGATCCATTCGCTTTGTGATATGAGCCGCCAGAACCCGGGCCGCCTCGTCCGCGTCCCTATCCAGCAGGGCCTTCATGACGTGTTTATGTTCGTCCTTGGACTTCTGCACCCGGTCCATGCTCATGGAAATCCAACGGATATAGCGGATACGCTCGTTGATCCGCGTCAGAGTTTGCAACAACTCCATGTTCCCTGACAGCTTTGCGATCCCCAGATGGAACGCTTCGTCCCGGCTAACTGCTTCTTCGATCGTCAGGCCGGTGATGTCGATGCCCGTTTCGTAAAGTTCGTCACGCAGCATTTGCAGGTCTTCATCGGTCGCCCTGGCGCAGGCGGATCGGGCCGCCGCGGATTCGATGATCTGGCGCAGCTCGAAAAGGTCGAACACGCTTTGCGCATCCAAGGAACGGCAAAAGAACCCTTGCCCCGGGCGGAAATCGAACAGCCGTTCGGCAACCAGACGGTTCAACGCTTCTCGCAACGGCGTGCGACTGACGCCCAGATCCCTGGACAGAGCGACCTCGTTCAGGCGGTCACCGGGGCGCAGGCGGAAGGAGACCGCCATCGCTTTGACCTGATCATAGATATCATCGACGCGTGGACCCGCCATAAACAATGCCCTTCTTCGGTTGATTCACAGGTGCCACACTCAAATCTTGAAATCAATATGCAAGCCTGTATACAGCTATGTGTGCAATTTTTTACTCGAAGGAATCGCGAACCATGACAGGGACGAATTACCTGACCGGAGCCGAGGCGATGGTGCGTATGCTCGAGGCGCATGGCGTGACGCATATGTTCGGCCTGTGCGGCGATACCACCTTGCCGTTCTATGACGCGCTCGCCCGAGTGGATCACGGCATTCAGCACATTCTGACCCGCGACGAACGGCACGCCGCCTACATGGCGGATGGCTATGCCCGCGTGACAGGCAAGCCCGGCGTTTGCGAAGGCCCTTCCGGCGGTGGCGCAACCTACATTCTGCCGGGTGTGGTCGAGGCCAATGAAAGTTCGGTTCCAATCCTGGCGATCACCTCCGATGTGGCGACAACCAGCCGCGGGAAATACCCTTTGACAGAACTGGATCAGCCGGCGTTGTTCCGCCCACTGACGAAGTGGAACGCGTCTCTGGATGATGCCGCCCGGCTTCCGGCCATGGTTCGTGCGGCATTCCGGGCGATGACAACGGGAACACCCGGCGCGACCCATCTGGCGCTGCCGTTTGATACGCAGAAGGCACAGGTGGACGAAGCGGAAATCTGGGCCGACGACCAGCATCGCAGCTATCCCGCCGAACGGGCTGCCCCCGATCCTGATGCCATCGAAGCAGCCGCAGCCATTCTTGCCCGGGCCAAAACCGCCGTCGCGGTATGTGGCGGCGGCCCCGTTCTGTCCGGCGCAACCGATGCGTTGCGCCGCGTCGCCGGTCTGTTGGACATGCCCGTCGCCACAACCGTTTCAGGCCAAGGGTCCATCGCCGAAACCGATCCTCTGGCCCTGGGTGTCGTCGGATCGAACGGCGGCATCCCCGCGACACGCGCCGTGGTGGATCAGGCTGATGTCGTCCTGTTCATCGGGTGCCGCGCCGGTTCGGTCACGACCGAACGGTGGAGAAGCCCCGGGCGCTACACCACGATCATTCACATCGACAGCGACCCCATGGTGATCGGCGCAAACTATCAGACCGAAGTGGCGATCTGCGCTGACGCCCGCCTCGCGCTTGAGGCATTGGCCCGAGCGCTGGAGGACCGGCAAGACCTGAACGGCCAAGACGGAGCAACCAAGGCCCGCGCCGCGTGGGAGGCCAAGGCGGCGGCGTTTGACCCCTTGGCTGCAAGTCGGGAAATGCCGATCCGGCCAGAGGCTGTCATGGCGTCCCTGATGGACATTCTGGACGACGATGCGATTGTGGTCGCTGACCCTGGCACCCCCTGCCCCTATTTCAGCGCGCATTACCGTTGGCGGCAACCCGGGCGGCATTTCATAACAAATCGCGCACATGGAGCACTGGGCTATTCTCTGGGGGCGGCCATGGGTGCACATGTCGGCCGGCCCTCGGTCAAGACCCTGGCCGTCATGGGCGATGGTTCGTTTGGGTTCACCTGCGGTGAATTTGAAACGATGGTTCGGCACAAAATGCCGATCACCTCGATCGTTTTCTCGAACTCGGTCTTCGGATGGATCAAGGCGGGTCAGGATGCTGGGTTTGATCAACGCTATTACAACGTCGATTTCAACCGGACTGACCACGCCGCCGTCGCAGCCGCCTTCGGAGTGAAATCATGGACGGTCAAAGACCCTGAGGACTTGCCGAAGGTGCTGAAACAGGCCGTCGAACATGACGGCCCCACATTGGTCGACATCCATTCGCAGCAGCTTCACGAGGCCGCTGCACCTGTGTCGGAATGGGTCGCGTAAGAGGCAATCGACGGGGTCAGCTGGGCCAGAAACTCCTGCGCAATCGTGGACAGGGGGCGCCCCTTTGCGGTGATGATTGCAAGATCCAGCATGACGGATGGCCTGAACGGGCGGGTCTTGTACCCGCTCTCACCATCGAACGTCACGGTAAAGGGATCGATCATCGCAACACCCATGCCCTGTTTCACAAAACTCAGCAGGTTCTCGGACAGGTGCGTGTGAATCTGTGTCCGCCACGTGCGCCCGGATGCCTGAAAGATGTCACGGGTTCGACGGTGGGTTTGGTGTTCCGGGCCCATCACGATGAAGGGCTCGTTTTCCAGTATTTCCGGTGTCAGAACGTCATAATCCGCCAAGGGGCTGTTTTCTGGAAAAGTCGCAAGCGTTTCGAATTGAAACACCTGATAATTCAGAGTGTCGTGCAGGATCGGCATCTCTACGATGCCGATTTCAAACAGGCCTGAAATCACCCATTCCTGAATCTTGGATGAATACTGCGACTGGAAACTGACGGACAGGTTCGGGCGGCTTTTGGCAAAACGAGCGATCTCGCGCGGCATGAAACCAAATGACAGAAGATGCGGAGCCGCAACCTGCAATTGACCGGGATGTTTGTTCTGCAAATCCGTCACGGCCTGTGCCACGTGATCCAGCCCGCGCACGACCGTGTCGACTTCGCGGAACAGCAGCTCGGCTTCCGGGGTGGGCAGCAAACGGCCCTTGTTGCGTTCGAACAGAGGCAGTCGCGCTTCGCGTTCCAACTGAGCCAACAGATTGCTGATACCAGGCTGGGATATCCCAAGTACCGACGCCGCACCGGTTACGGTTCCGGTTTCCATGATGGCGTGAAACGCTTGAAGCTGGCGAAAGCGCAGGGACATGGATTACCGTATCATTTTTTCTGATGAACTGTCGAAGATATAGTATTTGAAATGATATGCTCGTCAAGGCAGGCTTTCGCTCAACCACAGGGGGCGGAATGAACGATCTGTCACAAAACATCATCGGTTACGACCTTTGGCACCTGAAGCTTCCGGTCACGTCCCGCCGGGATCACGGTATAGGATCCGTCGAAGGCGCCTGCGAAGTCGTCATGCTGCGACTGACATCCGAGGATGGCACACAGGGATTTGGCGAAGCGTCACCTTGGTCGGTGTTCACCGGCACCCCGGAAGCGACATTCGCGGCACTGGATCGATATATACGCCCTCTTGTTCTTGGCGCCCGCGTGGGCGACCGGTCAGCCATCATGGCGCGCGCGGCCTGTGCCGTGGCGCATTGCACCGAGGCCAAGGCCGCGCTGGAAACCGCGCTGCTGGATCTGGCCGGCCGTATCAGCGGCATCCCGGTCTGGTCTTTGCTGGGCGGTCGCTGCCGCAGCACCATTCCGCTCAGCTGTTCCATCGCCAACCCGGACTTTTCTCAGGACATAGACCTGTTGGCGCGGTTGCGAGAGGACGGCGTGCGGATTGTCAAACTCAAGACCGGGTTCAAGGATCACGCCTTTGACATCATGCGGTTGGAGTACCTTGCGCAGAACTGCCCTGAATTCTCGGTCCGCGTGGACTATAATCAGGGGCTGAGCATCGAGGAGGCTCCGACGCGGGTGCGGGACGTGGCCCGGTTCAATCCTGATTTCATCGAACAGCCGGTTCGCGCCCATCACTTCGGCATGATGGCGAAGCTACGTCATATGACCGATGTTCCCCTTCTCGCCGATGAAAGCGTCTTTGGTCCCGAAGATATGGAACGCGCCGCGCGTGAAAGCATTTGCGATGGTGTCTCGGTGAAAATAATGAAGTCTGGCGGACTGACCCGCGGGCAAACGGTCGCCCGCATCGCGGCGGCGCACGGCCTGACGGCGTATGGCGGGGACATGTTCGAGGCCGGCCTAGCCCATCTTGCGGGCACCCATCTGATTGCCGCGACACCCGAGATCACATTGGGCTGCGAGTTTTATCAGGCGTCCTATTTCCTGAAAGAGGACATTCTGGAAGAACCCTTCCGGATCCGGAACGGTCAGGTCTGCGTGCCCGAAACCCCCGGGCTTGGCGGCAGGCCCGAGGTGGCCAAACTGAACCATTACGCAGTGGCCAGGGCGGTTTCAGAATGAGCGACAAGAAAACCATAGCCATCATCGGCGCCGGTATCGTCGGCGTGTCGGCCGCGGTCTGGCTGCAACGGGACGGGCACAACGTGATCCTGTTCGACAAGGCCGGACCGGGTGAAGGCACGTCTCATGGCAATGGCGGTGTGCTGGCGTCCTGTTCCATCATACCTGTGACGGTTCCCGGACTGCTTGGCAAAGCACCCAAAATGTTGCTGAGCTCGTCGCAGCCGCTGTTTTTGAAATGGGGGTATTTGCCGAAGCTGCTCCCATGGCTCCGGCAATATCTGAGCCACGCGAACGTGGCAGACGTTGAACGGATCGCGGCGGCGCTGACGCCGATCGTCGGCGACAGCCTGAATGATCACAAGGCATTGGCAACAGGCACGCGTGCTGAAAAGTGGATCGTGCCCAGCGACTATCTGTTTCTCTACGAGAACCGGGCCCATTTTGAACAAGATGCGTTGGGCTGGGGAATAAGGCGGAAGAACGGCTTTGATTGGGAAGAACTGGAGGGCAAGGCGTTTCACGACTATGACCCCGTGTTCAGCCCGGATATCGGTTTCGCTGCCAAGCTGTCAAACCACGGTCATATCACCGATCCCGGGCAGTACGTGAAAGACTTGGCCGCCCATGTCGAGGCTGGCGGTGGTCGGATCATCCGCGCCAATGTCGAGGACGTCACCCGCGAGAACGGCCGCGTTACCGGTGTGCGCGCGGGTGGTGAGACCATCGCTTGCGACACCGCCATTGTCACGGCTGGCGTTTGGTCGGGGCCACTGGCCAAGCGACTGGGGGTTTCTGTTCCTCTTGAAAGCGAGCGCGGTTATCATCTTGAATTGGTGGCGCCTTCTGCCATGCCCCGCAGCCCGGTCATGGTGGCTTCGGGCAAGTTTGTTGCCACGCCCATGGATGGGCGCATACGCTTGGCGGGTATTGTGGAGTTCGGAGGGCTGGACGCACCGCCCTCGCGCGCGCCGTTTGAATTGATGCGAAGAAATGCCCGGGCCGCGTTTCCGGGCATAACATGGAAGGAGGAAGTGGAATGGATGGGGCACAGGCCGGCCCCGGCTGACTCGATCCCGATCATCGGTGACGTGCCCGGTATCAAAGGGGCCTATATGGGCTTTGGTCATCATCACATCGGCCTGACAGGCGGGCCAAAGACCGGACGGCTTCTGGCGCAGATGATCGCGGGCAGAACCCCGAACACCGACGTAAGCGTCTACGCGCCGTCGCGCTTTGCAACATAAGAACAGACCGATGAAGAACATCGGTATTTCAAAACTCGATAGGGAGAAAACGATGAAAACACTGACAAACCTTCTGGCAGCAACCGCTTTGACTGCTGCCGCGGCGGCACCGGCCATGGCCGAAAAATGGGACATGCCGATGGCCTATTCGGCGTCGAACTTCCATTCGGCCACCGGTGCGGAATTCGCCAAATGTGTAACGACCGGAACCGGCGGTGAGATCGAAATCGTTACGCATCCATCCGGCTCGCTGTTCAAAGGTGCCGATATCAAACGCGCAATCCAGACCGGGCAAGCCCCGATCGGCGAACGCCTTCTGTCCGGCCACCAGAATGAGAACGCGTTGTTCGGTTTCGATTCGATCCCGTTCCTTGCGACCTCGTTCGACGACAGCGCCAAGCTTTGGGAGGCCGCTAAGCCATCTATCGAAAAAGTATTGGCAGAGCAGAACCTGACGCTGCTTTATGCTGTACCGTGGCCACCGCAGGGGCTGTATTTCAAGAATGAGGTGAACTCGGTCGCCGATATGAAGGGCATCAAGTTCCGTTCGTACAACAACGCGACTTCGCGACTGGCCGAGCTGACGGGCATGTTGCCGGTGACGATCGAAGCGGCAGAAATCAGTCAGGCTTTTGCGACGGGTGTCGCCGAGTCGATGGTGTCTTCGGGATCGACCGGGTATGACCGCAAGGTCTGGGAAAGCCTGAACTATTTCTACGAAGTCGATGCCTGGTTGCCGCGCAACTACGTGATGGTGAATTCGGATGTCTGGTCGGGCGTGTCCGACGCCAACAAGAACGTCATCAAGGCCTGCGCAGAGCTGGCGGAATACGCGGGCAACTGGCGCGCCAAGGAATATACCGGCTTTACTCTGCAAGGTCTGCGTGATGGTGGCATGACCGTCGGTCCGGCATCCGAGCAGATGACGAATGAGCTAAAAGAGATTGGTGTGACCATGACCAATGAATGGCTGGAAGCCGCCGGAGACGAAGGCAAAGCCATCGTCGACGCGTTCAACGCCTCTCAGTAACCGTTCGAGGCAGGCGGCGCTGCATTGCGTCGCCTGTTTTCCATCCAATCATAACAAAGCGGGGACGCCATGGCAGTATTGCGGGGGCTTCGGTCCGTTCTGGATTTCATCTATCTTGCAGCGGGGGTACTGGCGGCGGTCAGCCTGATTGCCATTCTTTTGCTGATCGTCGTGCAGATGCTGGCCCGCTGGACCGGTGAAGTATTTCCCGGAGCGCCCGACTATGCCGGCTATGCAATGGCGGCGGCATCTTTTCTGGCCTTTGCCAATGCGTTGAACCGGGGCAGCCACATTCGGGTTTCGATCCTTCTGAACGCGGTGCCGGACAGCGTGCGGCGTGTCCTTGAAATCTGGTGTTTCACCATCGGCACAGCCGTCATGTGGTATTTCTGCTGGTATGCCTATCGCTTCGTCTATTGGAGCTGGAAGTTCAACGACATCAGCCAGGGTCAGGACAGAACCGCGCTGTGGATTCCGCAATCCGCGATGCTGATCGGAGCCCTGATCCTGGCCATCGCGCTGACGGATCACCTGATCCACGTCCTGTTCAAAGGTGACCATCGCATTGTCCGCGATCTGGCCGACCAGAGCCACGGAGAATAGACGCATGGAAAATCTGTCTGTCATCATCCTTTTCCTTTTTGTTCTGTTCACGTTGCTCGGTACCGGCGTCTGGGTCGGCCTGGCCCTGATGGGGGTCGCCTGGGTCGGGATGGAGCTGTTCACCACCCGCCCCGTGGGCGACGTGATGATCACGACGATCTGGTCCGCTTCGTCGTCGTGGACCCTGACCGCCCTGCCCATGTTCATCTGGATGGGCGAAATCCTGTACCGCACGCGATTGTCCGAAGACATGTTCAAAGGGCTGTCCCCCTGGATGGCCCCCTTGCCCGGCGGTTTGGTGCATACCAATATCGTGGGTTGTACCGTCTTCGCGGCAGTCTCAGGTTCGTCGGCCGCAACGCTGACCACCGTCGGAAAGATGTCAATCCCCGAACTGCGGAAGCGCAACTACCCCGAACGGATGATCATCGGTACTCTGACCGGCGCGGCCACTCTGGGGCTGATGATCCCGCCGTCCCTAACCCTGATCGTCTACGGGGTGACGATCAATGAATCGATCACCAAGCTGTTCTTTGCCGGCATCCTTCCCGGTTTGGTGCTGGCAGCGATGTTCATGGGTTATGTCGCGATCTATTCCAAGTTGGGCAAAGATTGGACCCCGGATGTCGAGGGCAAGCTGAGCTTCTCCGAGAAAGTCAGAAATTCCCGCTTTTTGTTGCCTGTGATCCTTCTGATCACGGTCGTCATCGGCTCAATGTATCTGGGCTATGCCACTGCGACCGAAGCTGCGGCTTTCGGGGTGATCGGCGGCCTGCTGCTGGCGGCAGGCCAGGGGTCGTTGAACTGGAAGACATTCACTGAAAGCTTGATGGGCGCCACACGAACCAGCGCGATGATCGCCCTGATCCTTGCCGGCGCTGCGTTTCTGTCACTGTCCATGGGCTTCACCGGTCTGCCGCGCGGGCTGGCCGATCTGATTGCAGGTTGGGAACTGACCCGTTTCGAACTGCTTATGGTCCTGCTGGTGTTCTACATCATTCTGGGCTGTTTTCTTGACGGGATTTCTTCCGTCGTGCTGACCATGGCCGTGGTGGAACCAATGATCCGCGACGCTGGCATTGACCTGATCTGGTTCGGCATCTTCATCGTGGTCGTTGTTGAAATGGCGCAGATCACACCACCGATCGGATTCAACCTGTTCGTGATGCAGGGCATGACCAACCATGAGATGAGCTATATCGCACGCGCTGCGATCCCGATGTTCCTGATCATGGTGCTGATGGTTTTCATCCTCATCTGGTTCCCCGACCTCGCCACCTGGCTGCCCGAGAATTTGCGTCAGAGCCCGGGCGGGTAAAACGGCCTTGAACCTGCTCCATCTGGCGGCCCGCCACGGGCCCCGTGTTCTGGTCGCCGGATTGGCGGCGGGTCTTCTATTGCCGGGTTTGGCCGAGCCTATGCGAGGCCTGCTGCCGCCCCTGGTCGTGTTGTTGCTGTTCGTCACCGTCCTGAGAATGGACCCCGAAACCATTCTTGGATCGTTGAGCGATCTGCACAAGGTCGCGTTCACCGTCATCGGGTTTCAATTCGTGATACCGCTGATCATTCTGGCCATCGGATTTGTCGGGGGATGGACCGGAACGCCGGTGCTTCTGTCCCTGCTCATCATGGCGGCTGCGCCCTCGATTTCCGGCAGTCCGAACATGTGTTTGATGATGGGCTACCCACCTGAACACGCGATGCGAATGATGGTGGTTGGCACTGCCCTGTTGCCATTGACAGCGTTTCCGGTGTTCCTGCTCATGCCAGAACTGGGCGGCATTCACTCTGTTCTGCTGGCCGGGTTGCAACTGCTGTTGACGATACTCTGTACAACCGGCGCCGCCATTGTTGTCCGGCGCGTCTGGTTGCGTTCACCATCACGCTCCACATTGGTGAATCTGGAGGGGTTGGGCACAATCACCTTGGCCGTTTTTGTCATCGGCCTGATGCCTTCGGTCAGCAACACTGCGCTGAAAAGCCCGGCCCTCGCCGCCTTCTGGATCGCGCTCGCCTGTCTGGCCAATTTCGGAGCACAATTCCTTTCGTTCCGGATTACCCGAGGACGTCTGCCGGCAGCCAGAGCAACCGCTGTCTCTTTGATCGCGGGAAACAGAAACATCGCGATATTCTTCGTTGCTTTGCCGCCCGAGGTCACCGCACCCATCATGGCCTTCATCGGAGCGTATCAAATCCCGATGTACCTGACGCCAATGGTCATGCGTCATCACTACATGAGGCAAGTCTTGCCCGAGTAGCTTTGGAAAGCCGCCTTAGGATATTTTTATCCCTTTTCTCCGATCCTTGTCGGCGTTGGGCCGATACCTCGTGCTTGGTTCAATGCAAAAAAACACGCTCAGGGAAATCGGGTAAATAATTGTCACTATTGACAGTTAATTGGACTCTTCCTATTTACTGTCAATATTGACAGTAAAGGGTATATCATGCCGATTAGCAAACTGGTCGTCGCATCTGTAATGACACTGGCTTCAACCCTCGGGGCATCCGCACAAACTCTCACTGCGACGGTGCAGGACGTGCGCAATGCAGAGGGTGATTTGATCATTGCCGTGTTCGATGACTCAAAACCTTTTAGGGCCATGGACGTGGCGAACGCGGCGGCCTTGGCTTCCATTCCTGCTGTCAAGGGCTTTGCTTCGGTCACCTTTCACAATCTCCCGCTTGGCACCTATGCGATTGCCGCGATTCACGACGAGAACAGCAACAACGACCTGGATACCGAGAAGGATGTCCCAACCGAAGGGTACGCCTTTGGCGGTATGGGGCAGAACGGTCTGCCGCCGGAATTCGCGAATGCCGCTGTCGCCGTCGGCACCGGTGCAACCGCAGACCTGAAGCTGAAATACTGGAAATAACATGATCGGGCGCCCCTCAAATCGTGATGAACGTTATGAGCAGATTATGCAGGCTCTGGTCAGATGTGTTGCAAGATATGGCCTTGATGGTGCATCGCTTTCGCAAATAGCCAAGGAAGCGGGCCTGACACGGCCTCTGATCCGGCATCACCTGGGCAATCGGGATGAATTGATTACGACCCTGCAAGACTATGTTCTGAAAAGTTTTTCGGACCAGTCTGATGCACTCGTTGCAGGCTTGCCGGCGTCGGGAAAATCAAGACATCTGATCGATCTTCTGTTCTCGGACATGAACCAGACGTCACCGGATATGGTACTTGCCTTCGCAGCACTCACCGCGCGGGCGGTCGAGGATGCTTCGCTTCGCCGGGCTTGTCGAGAGGCTCTGCTTGCCTTTGAAACTACGATTGCTGCGATACTGCGCGCGGATTTCCCGAATGTGGATGCCGCAAAGGTCAATACCGCCGCTCATGGCATTGTGGCGCTTTATTTCAACGCGACATCTTTGGCCCCTCTGGATATGCCGAATGTCTGGAAAACGCAGGCCGAACAGGCCGCGCGTGCGCTGTTCAATGGCCTGGAGCAAGAACCATGACACGCAAGCGACAGCTAAACTACATCACCTTCGCAGCGCTGATGGTGACGACGGTACTTGGCTATCAGGCTCTGTGGGGGCTTCTTTTCATGTTCTGGACAATCCCGAATTTCTATTCCGGTCACGCTTTGCTTTTGACCGACGAAACCCGGGATGAGGACCCCATCCTGTTTTGGCTGATCCAACTCGCCTGGGTCGCATTAGGCCTGTCGATGATCGCCATCGACTTTCTCCCCCAAACGTTTTGAAAATTCCTTCACAAGAGGCTCAAATGAAACCCATGCTGCACCTTTTGCCGGTCGAAGCTTACACGAGCCAGGATTGGTTCGACCGGGAAATGCGCGAAATCTTCTCCAAAACCTGGCGCTACGCCGGTTTTATGGAGGATGTCAGTGAACCCGGCCAGTTCATCGCCGTGCAGGCCGGACTCAACAATATATTCGTGATCATGGGGCGCGATCGTCGCCTGCGCGCCTTCCATAACATCTGCCGCCATCGCGGCACCCAATTGATCCGCGCGGTTGGCAAAACGCAAAAAGCATTGACCTGTCCTTACCACGATTGGACCTACGATCTTGAAGGCAATCTGATTTCGGTGCCGGATGAGCACGAGGAATATGGCAAGGTCGACAAGTCCTGTCTTGGCCTGAAACCCGCCAAGGTCGACATCTGGAAATCGATGATTTTCGTCCATCCAGACCCCGACGCGCCTTCCATCGCCGAATGGTTCGGCCCCGTCGAACCCCATATCGGCCCGCACGTACCGGAAGAGCTGATCGAGTACGAAGACCTGAACACCAGCTATGAGATAAAGGCCAACTGGAAGGTTGTCGTCGAAAATTACATCGACGTTTACCACCTGAGCCATCTGCATTCGAATACGCTGCAGATGTATGACCACAAATCCGCCGAATTCCGCTGGGAAGGACCTCATTACATGTTTTGGGAGCCGCCGGTGGCAGAATTTCTGGAAGATCAGGACAGCAAACTGACCGCCCCGCGCGTCATTCCCAAAGACATGAACGGCGCCTGGGTGCCGATGCTGTTTCCGGGGATTGGACTGGCCGCTTCGGAAGACGGCTGGAGCATCTTCATTGTCGAACCCCTTGGCCCGGAACTGACACGAGTTCACAACCGCGGGCGGGTGTCCAACAGCTCGGAATGGGAATTCACCAAACAGTCGATGAAGTCGTCCTCTTTCTGGTCCAAGTTTGGAATAGGCGGAAAATACGAATCCAGTGACGCGATGGGCGAAGATGACCCGATGGTTGCTGGCGATTTTACCGGCGAAGACATCTACGCGTGCGAGCAGCAGCAGAAATCCCTGCATTCTCCGTATTTTGAAGCAGGTCCGGCAGCAAACGGTGAAAGCCCCGTCATCGAGCACCAGAAAGTTGTTCTGCAATGGTTGGGAGAAGGGAAATGAACCCACGTGACTTTTTCCCACTGCGCGTTTGCGGGACCCGAGTTGAACTGGATGGCGTGGCTAAGACCGTTATGTTCGAGGTACCTGACCGCCTGATGGACATATTCGCCTGGCGGTCGGGCCAACACGTGTCCCTGCGTTTCAATATTGATGGCAAAGAGCACCGTCGAAGCTATTCGATCTCCAGTTCACCTTACTCCGGGGGCCCGCTTCGCATCACCGTCAAACGGGTCAAGGGTGGCCGTGTCAGCAACTTCATCAACGACACTGTCCAGGAAGGACAAACCATTGACGTCATGCCGCCATTTGGCAGTTTCTGCCTGGACCCCGACGAAACGGCGCGGCGCACCCATTACTTTTTTGGCGCGGGTTCTGGCATCACGCCGCTCTACGCGATGCTGAACTCGGTTTTGACAGCCGAGCCCCATTCAGTCGCGCATCTGGTGTATGGCAACACAAACGCCAAGAGCATCCTGTTGCAGCAAGAGCTGAACGTTCTTCAGGAAGCGCATCCCGAACGTTTTACAATCAATCATGTCTTTTCGAAGCCCGGCTGGTGGTCCAGCGCCGAATATTGGCGGCAGGGTACGATCGACCAGGCCGCAATCGAAGCGTTGATCGCCGAGTATCCTCCTTACGCCCAGGACGCTCAATACTATGTCTGCGGTCCGGGCAACATGAACCAGACCGTCAAATCGGCATTGATGTCCATTGATGTGCCCGCGAACCGCATCCACATGGAAAGCTATGGTGCTGCGCCGGATCTGGACGCTGGTATTGAGGGGGTGGACGCAACCGCTGAACTGACGCTGGAAGGCGCCCGACACCTCATTTCGATCACCAAGGGGCAGACCGTTCTTCACGCAGCGCAGTCAGCGGGGCTCAAGCCACCCTATTCCTGCCAATCGGGGGTCTGCGGCGCGTGCCGGGCCAAACTGACCGACGGCACAGTTCATATGCGGGCGCGCATGGCGCTGGAGGATGAAGACATCAAAGCCGGAGAAATCCTGACCTGCCAGTCAATACCCACGGCGGGAAAACTGGCGATCAGCTTTGACCAGACCCGTCGCTGAAGAACCGATGACGCGCCTGACGCATGCCGTTTCACGCCGCCTCAGGTTCGTTCGCGGATCAGATCATGCGTCCGGCGCACAATCTCGGATCACGAAGTGCTTGGTCGTTTCTTCCACGACTTCCCAATAGCCGCGAAAGCCGTTGGGGATCAAAAAGCTGGCCCCGGTGCGAAAATCCTGACGGGTCCCGTCTTCGTGGATCAGGGCACAATGGCCTTTGACGATATAGCAATATTCGTCCTTGTCCGTGAACGCGTGCCATTTGCCCGGCGTGGACGTCCAGATCCCAGCAGACAGTTGCCCATCCGGGCTGGTGAAGTGCATTCCAATCTTGTGATGCGGATCACCCCCGACAACGCGATCGGGAAGATCCGCCAAACGCCGTTCGCTGCGCGTTGCGGGCTCATCGAAAAGGTTGAGTACCTGTGTTGTCATGAGGTCATCCCCTCCTGCTGGACGTGTATTGCGAGATGACGTGACCGGCCAATGGTCAGTCACGTGCTGGACTTGGATTTCCGCCATCCTCTAATGAAACAGGTAGACACCCGCCAATACGAGAGCAGCGATGAAGATCGTCTCGGCCACGATCAGGACAATGGCCTGCCCGCCCACATCCAGAATCCGCTTGAGCGACGTCTTCATGCCCACTGCCGCAATCGACACCAGCAGCGCCCATCGGCTGAGATCGGCCATTACCGACGAGACCACGTCCGGGATCAGACCCATTGAATTCAGGACGGCAAAGATCAGAAAGCCAACGACAAACATCGGTAAAATGGGCGGGCGCTTGCCGTCTTCTTCGCCGAAATCCGCGTGGCGTCGGACAAGAAACGAGATGACCAGAACCACCGGGGCCAGCATGGCGACACGGATCAGTTTGACCAGTGTCGCAACCTCTCCGGTTTGATCCGAAACCGAGAACCCGGCCCCGACAACCTGCGCGACATCGTGGATCGTGCCGCCCAGGAAGACCCCGGAAACCTCGTCGTTGAATTCGAAAGCCTCGGTGAGGATGGGGTAGGCGATCATCGCGATTGTCGACAGAACAGTGACCGACAATACCGTGAAAACCAGGTTTCGCTCCGAATGCTCGTTTTTGGGCAGAATGGCAGACAGGGCCATCGCGGCCGACGCGCCGCAAATCGCAACCGAACCGCCCGTCAACACACCGAAGCGCCAGCCACGACCCAGCAGGCGCGCGCCTAGAAGGCCGAACAGGATCGTGAGGATCACACCCGCAATCACAACGGCAATCAGATCCGCGCCAAGGCTCATCATCAATTCAACGGAAATACGCGCCCCAAGCAGCGCAACGCCAAAACGAAGAACGGTTCGTGCGGTAAATTCGATTCCGGCCTTGCAGTCGCCTGCGTCGTCTTCGGCCAGGAAATGGAACGCGATGCCCAGCAACAAGGCCATCAGCATCGCCGGGGCACCATAATGTTCGGACAAGAACTTCGCTGCGACGGCAACAACCACGGAAACAAGGAAACCGTGCCCGTTCAAACGAACGAAAGACCGTGCCCGAAGCCACGGCGAGTTGGATGCACTCAACACCTGCATCTTACTTCCTTTGCAATATTTGAGTTGCCTTTTAGGCAAAGCCTGCTCCCACCCGCACCGTATTCGGCCCGGGTGGAGGCATGATCAGATTACAGCTCGACCTGAGCTTTCATGTCGTCGGCCGAGATTCCGGCGACGGCGACGGGTTTTTTCATTGCGTCGCGGCGGAAGGGTTCGCCGAGTTCCTGGTTGATCAGGGCCTCGATCAGCGTGGTGATGCCGTTCTTCTGATCCTCGA
>NZ_WQFL01000015.1:0-43674 GCF_013034175.1 Ruegeria sp. HKCCA5463 | reverse complement strand
CCACCCGCGGCTTCGGCGAGGTCGAATTCCGCCAGATCGCCGACTGGATCATCGAAGTGGTCGACGGCCTGGCTGCCAATGGCGAAGACGACAACGGCGCCGTCGAAGCTAAGGTCAAAGCCGAAGTCGCAGACCTCTGCGCACGCTTCCCGATCTATCCGAACCTGTAACTGGTCCATCCTCCAACACGGAACGGCGCCATGAGGCGCCGTTTTCTTGCGTCAGATCCCTGAAAACGTTCTGGATCTCGCCCAACGCAAATCCGGTGTTTTGGGCAAGGTCCCGGGCCCCACGGCCGCCCAAGCCATTCTGGTCAATACGCGCTTTTTTTTCGCCCCGACCAGCCTTTCGCGCAGCTGGTCACACCGAATCCGTGCATTCGATGTCACCGCACACAGGGGTTTGCGCCATGTTCAGACCTTGGCGCGTTGTCCAGAATCCAAGCTCAGATCAAGCCGCGCCACCACAGAAAAACCAGCAAAAGAGTCGTCAGTGCCAGCATGTTGAAGGCCAGCCCCCCCAGCAGGCCAAGGAACCAACCCCATCTGCGATCCGCAAGATTGATGGACCCCAGATGTTCCTGCACCACGTCGGACGCCTCGATCAGCTTGGGGTTGTCCAGAACCAGCCTCAATTTGGGATGAGAGGCCATCGCCTCGGCCCGGGCCAGAATCAAGGCCTGCTTGTAGACGCGCCGCGGCAGTCGGCGCTTGGCCTTGCGGATTGATGCCTCGAGCGTCTTGTCGCGCACCCCGAGCTTTGCGCGCAGCAACACAACCGTTTCGGCGATCCGGGTCTGAATGTCTGGGTCCTGCGCCATTGGTGGCCTCCTGCCGAGGCAATCTAGCGGCAGCGTCTATGACCTACAATGGGGCTGGTCGTTTCCGGCGGTGACTTGTATCACGCGGTACATGCTGAACACCATCATACATGGCGAACCGACCGCCCGACCGCCCCTTGTCATTGCCCACGGCCTGTATGGATCGGCCCGAAACTGGGGCGTGATTGCCAGACGGCTATCAGACCAGCGGCAGGTTGTGGCCGTCGATATGCGTAACCACGCCTACAGCACGTGGGACGCTTGTCATGACTATCCCCATCTGGCGCAGGATATCGCCGAGGTCATCGAACGGATCGGCGGGACGGCAGACGTACTTGGGCATTCAATGGGCGGCAAGGCCGCGATGACACTTGCGCTGCAACACGGCGCGCTGGTGAACAAACTGGTAGTCGCAGATATTGCGCCGGTGAAATACACGCACAGCCAAATTCAATTCATCGAGGCCATGCGTGCCGTGGACTTCTCGCGCATTGCACGCCGCTCGGATGCCGAGCAACAATTGGCCGAGCAAGGCGTTGAAAAAGCATTGCAGAGCTTCTTTACCCAATCGCTGGACATCAAGGGAAAGCGTTGGCTGCTGAACCTGGACGTGTTGGCGGACCAGATGCCAAATATCATGGGCTTTCCCGAGTTGGACGCCCAGTGGCAAGGCGCCGCGCTGTTCCTGTCGGGGGGCGAGTCAGATTACGTCTTGCCGGAACATCGGGCCAAAATCCGCGCACTGTTCCCCGGCGCGCGATTTGCCAAGATCCCCGGCGCCGGGCACTGGCTGCACGCCGAAAAACCGCGCGAGTTCGAAGCTGCCGTCAGAACCTTCCTGAACGCCTGATCAAACGCCTTGATACAGCCGCCTTGCCACCATCCAGGATGCCGGAGCGGCGATTACGGCCCCCGCGGCCGCGGCGCCGACAATTGCGCTGACGGACACCATTCCGGCCGACAGCACGGCGATTACGGCCGAACCAGACAGAGCAGTTGCAATCAGTGAATACAGCATAGCGGCAAGGCGAAACATGGCCGGGCTTTCCTTTTGATGGCTTCCGGCCAAATATTTCACGATTCGAATGTGTTGTACTTTGATTTGTGTCAGTTTCAGACGGTTCCGAAGCTAGGATTTGGCGATTTCACCGCCCCCATTCACCCAGTCCGTCAATCCACCAAGATTGTACACCCTCTGGTATCCCATATCCTTCAGGAGTTTTCCGGCCAAAGCCGCGCGCCCGCCTGATGCGCAGTACAACACGATGGGGCGATCCTTGCGCAGTTCAGGGTCATGTGATTGCAATGCATCCTCTGCCCGAAACTCCAGCATGCTGCGGGGTATATGATGCGCTCCGACGGCGCGGCCCGTCTGTTCCAGCTCATTCGCATCGCGAATGTCCAACAGCAGCGCCCCCTGTTCGGTCATCGCCTTTGCCTTGGCCGCATCGATACGCTCGACCACCGCGTTGGCCGCTTCCATCATCTCTTTCACCGTCACCGGCATGCGATTTCTCCTTCACGTCACCGCGCAGAGGTTAACATGCGAATTTTGGAAGGTGTAGACATGGAAGGAAACGCGCGTGTTACTGCTCGCGAAACGCGCGCGACATGCTGTCTGATACCGGTTTGGCGATATAGGCCGCAAAGGTGCGCTCTTCGGTCTGGATCATGATTTCTGCGGGCATCCCCGGTGTCGGAACAAAGCCGCGCACGCGCTGCAACTCATCCGGGGTCAGTGAGACTCGTGCCAGATAGACTTCCTGCGGAACACCGGTCGAATCCTCAAGCAGCGCATCGGCCGAGATATAGAAAACCTCGCCATACAAAACAGGCGTCGTGCGTTGGTTCAACGCGATCAGGCGGACTGTGGCGGTCTGCCCCGTGACGACACTGTCAATCTCGGTACGCGGAATCTGTGCCTCAATGATCAGGGGCGCATCTGCGGGCAGGATTTCAGCTATCGGTTCCCCGGTCTCAATCACACCGCCCGGCGTGTGATAATGCAATCGCACCACCGTTCCGGTTACCGGCGCACGCACCACGGCCCGGTCAAGAACACTGCGCGCCTGTCGGGATTTTTCACGCACGCTTTCCAGATCGGCTTCGATCGCGCCCAGTTCATCCAGTGCGGCCTCACGATAGGCGGACCGCGTACGCGCGATCTGTTCGTCATATTTCAGCAGCATCTGGTTGATTTCAGCGGCTTCCGCCTGCAACCGGGCCTGCTGACCTTCGGCTTCGGCCTGAACACGACGGATCGTGTTCAACTCCCCTTTGCGGACAAGGCCCTTTTCGAACAGCTGGCTTTTGGCCTCAAATTCCTCCTGCAATATCTCGGCGCGCCGGGCCATGCTGTCCAGTTGCGCCTCAAATCCGCTGGATCGGATTTTCAGCGCTTCCATATTGCGCTCCAGCAAAGCCAAGTCATTCAGCAGCGTCTTGCGCGACACATCAAAGCTGAGCTTTTGACCATCCAGAATGGCCATTATTTCAGGATCTTCGGATGCTTCGACAAGCGCCTGCGAAAACACGAGGCGGTCGCGTTCCCCGTACTCGGCCAGCAACCGCTCGGTCATGGCCTGAAGGCGCAGCTTGCGAATATGCAATTCACGCTCATTGGCCTGGGCCGAGGTCTGGTCCAGGGTCATCAACACCTGACCTGCCTGAACCGCCTGACCTTCCACAACCTTGATGTCTTCGATGATACCACCTTCAAGATGTTGGACAATCTTGTTTCGGCCCGTGGCCACAAAGCTGCCTTGCGCGATGACCGCTGCGGCCAGCGGGGCACTGAACGACCAGACCCCGAAACCGCCGAAGCAAACGACAAGCAAGACCACCCCGATCACTATCAACCTGTTGATCGAGCGCGGAACCTCAGCATACCAGACTTCTGGTTCATTGGATGAGTTGTTCACAGGTACGAGGTCATTCATGGTCAGCCCCCCTGCTGGCCTTCAATTCCAGTCTGCTTGCGCGGCCCGTTGATCTGCTGAAGAACCTGATCACGCTGACCGAACAGGGCCACACGCCCATCCGTCAGCAGCATGATCTTGTCGACAACATTCAACAACGTTGGCTTCTGCGTAATGACGACAACGGTGATCTTGCTTTGACGTGCCTGTTCGATTGCACATGCCAGCGCCTTGTCGCCCGCGACGTCGAGATTTGAATTCGGTTCATCCAGCACAACCATTCTGGGGTTGCCGAAGAACGCCCGTGCCAGTGCGATACGCTGCTTCTGACCACCGGACAAAGGCGAGCCATCAGCCGCCACCACGGTCTCATATCCCTGCGGCAACGTTGCAATCATGTTATGAACATCGGCCAGAACGGCGGCATCGTGGATCTGTTCGTCAGTGGCATCCGCCCGCATCCGGCCGATATTGTCCTTGATCGTGCCCGGGAACAGCTGAACATCCTGCGGCAGGTAGCCGATGCTTTCGCCAAACTGGCGCGGGTCCCAGTTTCGGATGTCCATCAAGTCAAGCCTGACGCTGCCCGATGTGGGCAGAATGGATCCCACCAGAGTTTTCCCAAGCGTGGTTTTCCCGGCACCGGAATTGCCGATGATGGCCAAAGTTTCGCCGGGAACCAGCGAGAACGTGATGCCGTTCAGAACCACGCGTTTGGTTCCGCCCGGTACATAGAGCAGACGTTCGACATCCAGACGACCTTCGGGCCGTGGCAAGCGCAGTTTTTCGTATTGCAGGGCCGAGGTCGACAGCAGCGCCTTGATCCGGCCGTAGGCTCCGCGCGTCAGCAGATAGCTGTTCCATCCTTCAATCGAACCTTCAATCGGCGCAAAGGCACGCCCGGCGATGATCGAGGCCGCAATCACCATACCGCCTGTGATCTCTCCTTGCAGCGCCAGAAACGCGCCCCAACCCAGAATTCCGATCTGCGTCAAAAGGCGAACGGCGCGCGAGATTGCAGCGAAGATCACGTTGCGGTCCTGTGCCCGCACCTGCCAGGTCAGGGATTGGGCAGTATCCCGCCCCCAGATCCGCACGGCCTCGGGGATCATTGCCAGAGCATTAATAATCTGACTGTTGCGAGACATCGAATCCAGATGCAGGTTCGCCATGGACTGTGCCTTGTTGGCCTCGGCAAACGGCTTGGCAGTCGTTTTCTGGTTGATCAGTGCAATCGTCATAAGAATCAACGCAGTAACCACCACGATCATGCCCAGTTGCGGATGCACAAGGAAGATCATCAGAATGAACAGCGGTGCAAACGGCACGTCCAGAAATGAAAGCAGCGTGCCCGAGACCAGAAAACCACGAAGCTGTTGCAGATCGCCCAATGTCTGATACTCGCGCCCGTTTCCGTGCAGCGACGCATGGGCCGCCGCGCTCAGAACCGGTGCGCCCAGCCGGGCCGCCACTTCGACCCCGGTCCGCATGAGCATGAACCGCCGCACCGCATCAAAAGCAGACTGGAAGATCACCGCCCCTGCAACGATGGCCGTCAGCATGATCAGCGTGTCCAGCGACCGGCTGGTCAGAACACGGTCACTGATCTGGAACAGATAGATCGGGATCGCCAGGATCAGGATGTTCGTGGCGCAGGTCAGGACCAGAACAAACGCAAGATTGCGCCGGATCGCCCGCATCGAAACGCGCAACGTGCGCTGGAAATCTTCGGGCGGGGTGCGTTTGTGGAAGGTTTGGGGTGGCCCGTTCCCATCACCGCCGCCGGAATTCGTTTGCAACAGTGGCTGGTTTGCCTTGGCCTCGATCGTGGTGCCTATGCCGTTCTCACCGGATGCGCGTGCAGAGGGGGTCTTGCGCGCAGTCGAGTCCCCGGCGGATGCCGGATCCGGGCCGTCGGCGTCGGCCACCCCATTGCCGCCACCCGCCGGCTCTTCATCTTGCGCGGGTTGCGGCTGCGCACGCTGACGGGGAGGATCAGCGCGCCGTTGTTCGCGTGAGCGTTTTTGGTCTTCGGATTGCTGTGGTAGTTCGGTTTCAACCGGCGAATCTGGATCTGACACCGACACGCGCATCTCCTGCGTCAGGTGCAACCGGGCTTTGGCCCGTCGTGTCGCTGGATCTGCCCCACCGTCTGCGCGCTGGCGCTTCGGGCCCAAACCGCCCTGCCTGTCCAGGGGACTGGATAAGAGTGGGCGGCGCGACGAAAAAACAATCGACATATACAAACCTTCTGGTCACTCGATAAAAACTTGGGGGGGTCAGGCCAGCATGGATTGCAGGCCGTCATCTGGTGTCGTTGTGTCAGTGGATTGTGCGTGCAGTGCCAGGGCGGCATCCGGTTGCGGCACAGACATGTCCGCCATGATTGCGGCGATCGCCTCGTTGGTCATATCTGTGATTTCCTGGTTGTCCGGCACGTCAATCAGGCTGGCCTGATGAAGCAGCAGGTCAGAATAAGATCCGTCAGCGGCCATGACCGTCGAATCCACACCCGTTTTGGTCAGATTGACGGAGTTCAAAAGGGCGTTGCTGCCTGCGACGACATCGGTATCGGCGGCACTGGGACCGGACAGGTCAATTTGATCCTGATCCAGCATCATGGTGACCTGTTCAACGATGTTCACCTGCAACAAGTCTCCGTCGATCTTGAGCACGCGCAACTGCTCCATCCCTGCAAACAAGGGATCGTTGAGCAGCGCGTTCTCCAACGCATCGATATCCGTTTGATCAAGCGCCATGGCGTCGGACAGGTTCTGCTGCAAATCCTGATGAGTATCTGCGCCTACCGTTTTGACCGACGCGTCATTCATGATCACGTTTTCATCATCTCCGGCCATTGCGCCGGGCATACCGCCGCTGATGATATCGTCATCCATCAGGGCGTTGGTCTGGTACAACATGTCCACGGAAATCATATTCCCGTCGATCATGATCAGGTCGTAAAAACTGCCCAGCTGCACGATGTCGGTGACATTGAACATTTCGTTGTCGCCCAGCGCGTACAAGGTCGATGCGGCCGAAATCTCGGTCTGTATGTTGTCGATATCCGTGGCGTCGATAACTTGCTTGACGAAGTTGGCCACAACCAGATCACCGTGGACCCAATCCACAACGATGAAGTCAGGCTGTCCGGTTGTTCCGGCGCCATTGTCCAGCCAGGGGGCATCTCGGCCTTCGACTTCGATCTTCGAGGACTGAATCACATTGGTGCCGCTGCCCGTTCCCGGTGCCCCCACATCCCAATCTGACACAAGCGCAACCTGGCTGATGGCGGTCAGGCTGATCGCCTGCCCTCCGACGGCGATATAGGGGGCATCAACCCAACCTACAGATGCCGAGACAGCATTGATCGCAAGGTTCCCTCCGGTCACGACCAGGTGTCCGTCGTCAAAGTCAGGATCTTTCGACTGATCCCACTCGGCCGGAAGCATGGCCTCTGCCTCATCCTCTCCGGCTTCATCCGGCTGATGGAACGCAGGCAGGATGTCTGTCCATACCGGTGCTTCGTCAACGTACTTACCGTTTACGATCACCCCCAACGCATCATTGCCATGAAACTGATGTACCGTGACCCCGTCGATATTCGCGTTTGCCGGGGCCAACATCTGTTCGGCCAGCGCCTCGAGCATTTCGGTCGACTTGTAATCCGCGAGCGAAAGCGAAGGGGCTGCCATGGCATGAAGCGACAGCGCCATGTCCATCATCTCTTCGCCCTGGGCGATCAGCGCCTCGGTATCGCGAAAGTCCCCTTCCCCCACCGTGTCGTTGTCGCGCATGACCACCTTTTGCACGGTGAACGTCATTGCCGAACCCAGCGGCACCGTATCCGGTCGCAGAATAATCAGTTCCGGTGCAGAAGACGGGCCGGATACGCTGTCTGGAACAAATCGCGTGGATTCCGCGCTGTCACCATTGAGGATGATGACCGACTCATGCACCGGCCCGACAGGAGCCTTCGGCAACGGAAGTTCTGGTTGAGAGGGAAGAAAATTGAATGGCAGGGCTTTGTATTCGCCCGCCGGGACATCCAGATCAGCTTTGATGTTGATCGAGGTAGGCTCGTCAAGCCCGTCTATTTCGGCTTTACGCCTCAGGGCGCTGAATTCTTCGTACTGATCCCTCAGGCGGGCTTGTTCTATCGTAAGCTCAAAAGTTCCAACAAAATGCGCTATCGTTTCCGTAATACCGTCAAGTGCCATGTCGGTTATCCTTTTTGCCCGCGGCGGCTCGAAATTTCCGCTTTGGGTTCAGTTGGGCCGGGGCCGCGTTTTGCGGCCCCGGCATTTTCGAAAGGTAGCAAGGCCCGAAAATGCGAGCCCCGCCTTTTGACTTAAACGTCCGTGTCGTCGCTGGCGTGGGACATGTTCATCGAACCACCCACCATGGTCGTATCGACCGTGTTGCCCAGGACGTTGGCGCCCATAATGATCGACTGGTTGAACGCAGACGTATCAACGACAGCTGCCGCCGATGCATAGGACTCACCGGTCACGATGCCATCGCCACCATTGTTCGCGCCCCAGGCACCACCATTGCCGCCGGCACCACCGTCACCTGAATAGGCGCCGCCACCGTTACCACCGGTGATCATGCCACCCATGGTATCGCCTGACGTTGCAGTGCCCATCGAAGCTCCGCTGGTTCCACCGTTCGCGGCGGATGCGCCACCGGCACCACCGTTGCCCGAGTCAGCCGCACCAGCTGCGTCGCCCGACCCAGTCGATGTGGCATCATTGTCGGAACTGCCTTCGCCGCCGTATCCGGCAATTGCTTCGGCCAAGCTGTCAGCCGCACCGTTTGTGTCGGCGTCTCCGAAGATGTCGGCAGCTCCGCCGTTGCCTGCGGTATTGGCCGCGTCGGCAGACCCGGCTCCGTTGCCGGTAGACGATGATGTTGGCGTTGTGCTACCGCCCGCGCCGCCGTCACCGTCGGCAGCCGATGTTCCGGTACCGGCCGCATCCGCTGCGCCATCTGCTGCGTTCGACCCGCCGTCACCGCCGCTGCCGTCGGTGTCTTGCGAGTTGCTGGCCGCGCCGTTCACGTCGCCCGGGCTCTGGTCGATATCCGGCCCGCTTGCCGACTGATCGCCAACACCCTGAGCATCGGAATCCGCGTCAGCGGTCCCACCGGAGCCGTCGCCGCCCGAGCCGTCGCCACCTGAACCGTCGCCGGCCGTGCCGTCGCCACCGGTGCCGTCACCGCCGGTTCCGTCGCCGCCTTCGCCCGCTTCGGCGTCAATCATGCCCAGCTCTTCCTGCAGAGCCATGATTGCAGCTTCGACCATCGCGCCGAATCCGCCTTCGCCGTCGCCGCCGGTGCCGTCGCCACCGGTGCCGTCACCACCAGTGCCGTCACCGCCGGATCCGTCACCACCGGTTCCGGTTCCGCCAGAGCCGTCAGCCGAGCTGTCTGCCCCGCTGTCAGCAGAGCCGTCCGCAGTGTTGTCACCCGCAGTGGCATCATTTGCATCAGTGTTGCTGTCGCTTGTGTTCGAAGCCGAACCATCTGCCGCAGCATTACCGTCGCCACCGTCCGCACCAGACGCATCCGCAGCGTTGTCCGCCGTTCCGGTCCCGGTTCCGGTCGAGTCGGAATCGCTGTCGCCGCCGTTTGCGTTACCGGCTGCGTTCGAACCGGACAGACCAAGGCCCAGACCCAAACCAAACGAATCCGCGCTGCCGCCGGCTCCACCGGTTCCGCTGCCATCGGCACTTGTGCTGCCATCATTGTCGGACGAGGCTGAGCCATCTGCGGCACCGCCATCTCCACCGGCACTGTCACCGTCGGATCCCGCGCCCGCCATACCAACACCATTGCTGGCATTGCTTGCGTCACCGGTCGATCCGCCCCGACCAGCGCTGGAATCGGCATCCGCACTGCCGGTATCGCCACCGTCAGCCCACGCGTGGCTGCCCAAGGTTGATGAATCGGCCGCGCCACCGTAGCTGGTTCCACCGTCGCCCGATTTTCCACCGCCGGCATCCGAGCTGATACCTTCAGCCGCAGTTGCCGTGCCACCATTGGCATCGCCGTTCTGGGTGAAGTCGGCGTTGTTGGATACGGTCGGTGAATCAAGCGTGTCGTCGTCGCTCAGGCTGGCGACCTGGCTGTTCACGGATGACATTGCCGTTCCGGCGCCGTCCATCGAGATATCCAGATTCATGTCATCGCCTGGATCATAGGTCAGATCGCGACCAGCAGTGATCACGTCACCCACTGTCGCCGAATCGCCGAGGTCCAGATCAACCTGATCATCGTCGCGCGGAATCCACTCACCGCCGCCGAAATCGATATTGATTGAGTTGCTGTTGGAGTTGTCGTTGGTGTTGTCGCCGGCATTAAGCGTCTGGTCTTGATCCTGACCCTGGTCCTGATCCTGACCTTGGTCCTGATCCTGACCCTGGTCTTGATCCTGGCCTTGGTCCTGACCCTGATCCTGACCCTGTTCGTTGGCGTTCTCTACATTCTGGTCCTGCTGCTGTTGCTGCGCAGTCACATCGGCTTCGACAAGAGCCTCATCAACCTGAATTTCAACATCCACCGGAGCATCCAGGTTTTCGACAACGATTTCATCAACGGTCGTTACGTTTGTATTGTTTACGTTACGTCTCATAACAAATTCCCATTTATGGAACGCCTGACCGCCATTCATCTACAAAGCGGCAACGGGCGTGATTGAAACTGAAATACCCGCACAGCGTTCAAGCACGCTGAATGCGGTTCACGGTAGTTTTTCTGAGGCCACCTCCTTTCCCGGCTAAGCCGAATACGCGGCCGTTCACAATCGATGCTGAAATGCGCAAGGAACGGGCGCGGCAGGGACAGACGCTTTCACAATTAAAGCCTGTCCATGTTCGCAGCGACGCACGCGTGCGACTAGCTAACTGAAAGTTCTGATGAGAATAAGATGTTGGTTTTTATTATTATTTTAAGAATATTCCGGAACTTTCGCCGGGCTGGATCAAAAAGTTCTAAATTAAGAAAGCAATAAAAAAATAATGCAATTGTTTCCGCTGGTTACACAATGCCACACCGAAAAACCTAAACAATAGTTCTATATCTAAGGCACTTGAACTATACCGTCTGGTTGTAGAAAATCACGTTCTCAGCTACAATAAACCTCACGTAATTCTTTGATTAGTTAACTACTTTTACACCGGTAATTCCATTTCGATAAAGCCATTTCCGGTTAACCCCGTTTTGTGAGGGAATATAATGAGTGAGTCTTTGAACAATGAATCTGGCAATCAGAGTCTTTATTCAGAAGATTTTTCGATTGTCTTCCTCGGGAAAGAACTATTCTATTCAAATCAAACCCTAAGAAGCGTTCAAACCGAATTTGGTGTCCGCGCTTTTCGCTTCGAAACACTCGAGGCGATGCGTACAAGTGTTCCGGACAGCGGCAAGATCGTCGTCGTGGATCAAATGTTGATCGAAGACCTGTTGGCGCGCCCAGATGCATACACCAAAAGTGCAGGTTCCGGCTGTCTTGCCTTCGCCTATCGCAAAGAGGAATCGGCCCGGCACCTGTTCGAAGGCTGGAACCGCCTGCAGTTTGGAGATGTCGGCTTTCTACCGATGAACGTGGCACCGGACGCGTGGCGCGCCATCCTCAGACTGCTGATGCACGAGGAACTTTATCTTCCCAGCTTTCTGGCTGACTGTGTTTCAACCCCCTGTCAGCGCGCGCCCGAGAGACCACGGCAACGGGAAGCCATTACATCCAACGGCGCGGATCGGCACGCACAGTACTCCAAGCTGACACGCCGCGAAAAACAGGTTTTGCAACTGGTCTCAGAAGGCAAAAGCAACAAATTGATTGCGGCCAAGCTGGGCATCACGGAACACACGGTCAAGCTGCACATGCATAACGTTGTCGGAAAGATCGGTGTCAGCAACCGGACGGCGGCTGCTCATTTCTATTTCGAGGTTGCGCCTCATGAGGCGCAGCAGACCGCCCTTGACTGATCCCTTTGAAGCCCGGTTCGACCGCCTGATCCTTTTGGTCGGCAGGCTGAACTACATGTGGACAAACACCGAGAGCCTGCTGATCCATCTGATCGCCGGCCTGACTGGAACGTCCAAGGACGTGGCCGTAATCATCTTTCTGACTTTGAACACCACCCGCGCGCGAATAGATCTGGTTGAAAGACTTGCAAAAATGGAAGGGCGCCCTGCCCAGCTCCGAGATCCGATCCTTGAACATACGCAAAGGCTGGCCAAGCTTTCTGGCATCCGCAACAAGTACAACCATTGCATCTATTCCTTCGACCCTGAAAGCGGAAACCCGAAAACGATCCTTATGCGGATCGCTGACCGCAAAACCGACATAAAACTCGGCCGCGAAGATACCGTGGACGACAACGCGCTGCTCCAGATCGAAGCAGTCGTTGATCAGCTGTCAGCCGCGAACAGGGACATTTGGAAACTGATCCGACAATTGGGGTTTCCGGTTTAAGCATAGTTGCACAGCAGAGTATTATGGGGGGCTTTGCAGCTCCCGTGCGTTCTGCCACGCACACATAAGTCACGGCATTTTTCTTATTCTTTTTGGTACGGGCGGTGAGCACGATGCGGCTTGTACAACATGCTGCATATAGACCCTAAAACATTAATATTACTATTAAATTAGTCCGTCACCTGCAGGACACTGCAACAGAATTTGGGAAAGCACCGCGCCGCAAGTGTGGGGCAGTTAAAGCAAGAGACGTAAACCGACTATCAGCAGCGCAGGTAATAAATGCCGCGCTTTGTATCGTTGTTCAATACGGTGGCGGGCTCTTTCTCAAGAAGTCGCAGAACGGCAGTCGCTGGTTCTATCGGTTCTAAGACAACGGCAAGCGCCAGGATGGGGGATTGGATCTTTCCCTGACATGTCCCTGTTTGATGCGCGCACAGAACGAAAAAATGGTCCTCTAATACGGAACGCGACGACGATCCGATTGCGGAACTTGAGCTCCGGCGTCTTGATGCAGAAAACAACCCGAACGACCCGACATTTGAGGACATGGTGCTCATCGCGTTTGATCGGTTCAAGAAACGGCTGCGCGGCGACGGTGCGCGCGGTCGCTGGTTCGGGGACTTGATTCGATGAGATAGACGGCGACTTGTGAACGGTCCCGAAAGAACCCATAAAAAGCTAATGGAAAAAGTACACGGTTTCTGAAACCCGCTGTGGACTGAGGCCGTGAACCTGATTGAGATATGCTGCGAATTGCGGTCAAAGCGGCCGATACGTCAGTTTGTTGGGATGTGTGATAACAGTCCAATCCAGACATGAGTTCAGAGTTCTGTGGTTGCGGAGAAGTTTTCCAAAGCCGCCGCTCACACGTGGCACTGCATGTATATGGTCGGCATGTTTGCCACGCGGTGTCAGCCGACATACGAGTAAGCGTTAACAGGAAAACGCATCTAAGGGTGACGCCTTAGAATCAAGGCCGGCTTACGACAAAGTTTGGGACTATCCCTGCCTTTATGATCGCTGCTTTAACATCATGCCCTGCGAAGAAACCGTATCCCGAGATGAGGGCGGAAGCTATGCCTGCTTCTCGTGCGCCCAGTATGTCGGTGTGCAGGCTGTCGCCCACCATCAGAACCCGAGACTTGTCGATGTGCCCGAGACATTGGAAAGCAAGATCATAGATATTGGCAAAAGGCTTTCCAAAGAACTGAGGGGCGACGCCTGTCCGGTCTGCTAGCCGGTGCGCGTAAAGACCGGGTTCCTTGGAAAAACCGTACTCGCGCGGAGCGACAATGTCAGGGTTGCCGACCAATACCGGGCGGGGACGCTCTTGCAAAGTGGCCTCCAACATGGCTTGTCGTGCTTCAGTCCAAACCGCTGACCCGATCAACAAGAACCCGTCGACGGTTTCGTAGGGCTTCGGGTCATCCTCCAGATAGGACAGTTTCAGCCCCTCCAGATCGCGAAGGCCGGCACTGGGAGCCGCCATCAACCCCCACTGCAAATCACTTTGGCCGTTCAGTTCAGACAACAACGTGGCCCGGCTGGTGATCACGTCTTGTGGTGCGAAATCGTAACCAAGCCTATTGTACTTCTCCATAAGAGTTGCGTGGGGAAACCCGGCGGCATTCGACACGATCAGAACACGTTTGCCAGCGGCTGTCAGCGACCTGACCCGTTCTGGCGTATCCGGGATTGCCGTATCGCCAATATTGAGAACCCCGAAAGCATCGAGGAGGAACACGTCAAACTCATGAGCTATGTCCTCCAGCGTGTCCGCCTGGCGATAGTTCAATTCAGTAGATCTGGTTTGCGGCAGGCGATGTCGCACAGCCTCGTAGGCGTCAAAAGCTTCTTGCACAGAGAAACCGGTCAAATGATGGCCCCTCGTACTTTCGCCGAAACCCATTCGCTGATCATAACCGCGACGAGAATGACAATCAGGATCAGGCTGACTTGTGGCCAAGCCAGAACGTTGAGCGAAGCCGATAATTGCAACCCAATGCCACCAGCACCAACCAGCCCGAGCACCGTGGATTCGCGGATGTTTATATCCCATCGAAAAACGGCAATGCCTGCAAACGCGGGCAGGATTTGCGGTACGATCCCATAGGCCATGACCTGCCAGCGTGAAGCACCGGTTGCCGTTATTGCTTCGACCTGCGTGTGATCAATCTCCTCAATCGCTTCGTAAAGAAGCTTTGCGCAAAACCCGATTGAACGAATGGCAATTGCTATGACACCGGCGAACACTCCGGGACCAATAATCGCGATCAGAAGAAGCGCCCAGATCAACGAGTTGATAGAGCGAGTCGAGACAATGACCAACAGGGCAATCGGCCGTATGAACAAAGCCGACGGCGTGGTGTTGCGGGCCGCCAAAAAGGCAACGGGCACTGCCATGCATAGGGCGATGATTGTTCCCAGGGTGGCAATGTTCAGAGTGTCCCAAATCGGGCGGCCCAGTTGGGTGATGTACTCCCATTTGGGAGGCGTTGCCCGGGTCCAGATATCATTGGCGATGCGGGGCGCGTCCCAGACGAAAAACCAAGTGGTCGATTCCGAAATCAGCTGCCAGCAGTACACAAAGATCGCCACGCCCAACAGCCAGCCGAACCAACGAACCAAGCTCTGACCTGTTGTCCGGCGACGCCAGATTTGCGCATCGTCGCGTTCAAGTATCGGCATCACTGAACCCTCGCTCGAATAATTCCCGAAAGGTATTCCAGAGCCATCACGATGCCGATGATCAGAATGAGAATGGCCGCCGCGGTGTCGTATTCATAGCGGTCGAATGCGGTGTTCAAAGTCGCACCAATTCCGCCAGCCCCCACGAGCCCGAGGATCGCGCTTTCCCGGAAGTTGATGTCGATCCGATACATGGAAAGGCCCACAAGTCGCGGCATCACTTGCGGCTGAACTCCATAGTTGATCCATTGTGGCCAACGCGCTCCAGAGGCCTTGATCGCCTCGGCCTGAACCTTGTCCATGGCTTCGATATCTTCGGCCAGAAGTTTCGAAAGAAACCCTATGGTGGCGAAGGAAAGCGTCAGAAATCCGGCCAACGGGCCAAAGCCGAAGATCGCCACAAGCAATATGGCAACGATGATCTCTTGCAATGCCCGGCTTATCGCAACAATGCCTCGGCAAATCATATAGACTGGCAATGGCGCGATGTTGCGTGCAGCCCCCAGCCCAATCGGGATCGATATCAGGATACCCACGACCGACGCGGCCACGGTCATCACGATACTCTCCAGAAGGCCGCTCCAAATATCTGACCACCGTGAAATGAAGTCTGGGCTGGTGAATGCAAGCACAAACGCCCAGCCGCGATCCAGCCCTTCATAGACACGACCCCAATCGACTTCGATGGTCATAAAGGCTGCGATCAGGTAGGCGAAAAATCCAAGGAGCAATGCCCAGCGGAGCACTGGGTTCTTGACAAAGGCAGGTTTACGCCAGCCTTTTCCCAGCATGTCGTCCAGTTCTCGATGGCTCATTCTGCGGCCTCGACATCTTCATCTTCGTCCACTTTTTCGATGGTTGCTTCCCAGTCTTCTTCCCCATAGATCTCGGTCAGCTTCTCAGGGGTAAGGCCGAAGGGAAGCCCATCATACACAATTTCGCCAAATCGGAGCCCCACGACGCGCGGAACAAACATCTGAGCGAGCGCCACATCATGGATATTGATGATGGCTGCCAATCCGCGTTCCTGACATAACTCGGTGATCAGCCGCATTATCTGACGGCTGGTTTTGGGGTCCAGCGACGCAGTTGGCTCATCAACCAGCAACAGTTTCGGGTTTTGAATCAAGGCGCGGCAGATGCCCACCCTTTGGCGTTGACCACCTGACAGTTCATCCGCCCGTTTGTCCGCCATGTGCAACAGCCCCACCCGATCGAGCAAGCGGAAGGCTTCGTCCACATCCGATTGCGGATACCGTCTTAGGAAGCTGCGCCAGAATCCCACGTATCCCAACCTGCCGGACAATACGTTTTCCATCACAGTGAGGCGTTCAACCAAAGCATATTCCTGAAAGATCATACCCATTTCGCGGCGTGCTTTCCGCAGCGCGCCCGATCCGAGCTTGGTCACGTCAACGTCATCCAGAAGGACACCGCCACTTGAAGGTTCAACCAAGCGGTTGATGCAACGGATCATGGTAGATTTGCCCGCGCCCGAGGGCCCGATCAACGCCAGAACCTGTCCTTTTGGAACCTCAAGATCGATGGCCTTCAGCGCCTGATCTCCGGTCTTGTATGTTTTCGTCAGCTTTTGAAGACGCAGCATGAAATGCCCCAGATTAGGGTGAACAGCGGGCCCTTTCAGGCCCGCCGGTTGAGCCAAAAATTACTGGCAGGCGTAAGAGACGCCATTTGCCGCGTCAATTTTACGAATGACGTCCCAAAATTCCTGATAGGTCATCTCGAGGAATTGGCCTTCGTTCGATTTCGAGAACTCCGCCTCCAGTGTCGTGCCTTCCCATTCGAAATTGAAAAACGCGTTGCGGATTTTTTCCTGCAACTCGGGCGTCAGGTTGTAAACGGTCCCAAACCCTGTGGTCGGGAAGGTCTGCGACTTGTAGATCGTAACGACATCATCTTCCTTGATCACATCGCGCGAGATCATCCGGGATTTTACCGAATTCGCGATCGAAGCCGCCAGGTAATCCTTGTTGGCGACACCCAGGATCGAGTTGTCGTGCTTGCCCGAGTAGACAGGTTCGAAATCGCGTTCTGGCAGAAGATCAAAATCGCTTTTCAGGATCGCCGAGGGCGCTTTGAATCCCGAGTTGGATGTAGGCGATGTGAAAGCCAGTTGCTTCCCCTTGATGTCTTCGACCTTTTCGATGCCCGAACCTGGATAGGTGATGATCTCCATCTCGTAACCAAAATTTCCGTCCTTCGAAGCCATGATCGTGAAGGGGCGGAACCCGGCGCAGTTTACCGCCAGTGGGTTGGAACCGGTATTGAAGCCTGCAATGTGCAAACGCCCCGAACGCATCGCCTCGATCTGGGCCGCGTTGTTTTGAACAGGGAAAAAGACGACGTCCTTGCCAGTTTCCGCTTTCAAATGGTCAAGAAAATCTGACCACGCGGTTTTGTATACGGCGGGATCTTCAACCGGCGTATAGGCAAAAATCAAAGTGTCCGGATCTATCTGCTCGGAAGGGTCTGTGGGGATATCCGCGATCAAATCACCGTCGGCATCACAAAAACGCTCGTCCAAGTCACCGCGTGGACAATCCTGCGCCGACGCCGTTCCACTTATCGACATGAGCGCGATTGCAGATGCCCCAAGCAATAGTTTGATATCGATCTTCATGTTTTCCTCCCAGTCAAGTGCGGTGCTTTTTATCCGCCGTTAATCAGTCATTTCATATCTACCCGGCGACGAGAACGTCGACCCGGGCGCCTTCAATGGCGTTATGCAATTCTCCTGTTGGTTTTTTGTCGGTGATTATTGAATGCAGGTCGTCAAGGCCCCCCACTTGAGACAGGCCTTTCCGGCCGAATTTCCCGGAATCAACAAGAAGGTGCCGTTTCTGGGCGCGCGACAGCATTGCCCTCTTTATTGCCGCAAAGCCGCGCACTGTTTCTGAAGGTCCATCGGTCGAAAACCCCGAGGAACCGATCATGCACCTGTCGACGTTGAAACGGGACAGAAACTCCAGCGTCTCGGTTCCGATCGTTGCAGACTCAGTTGCCAAGTATTCCCCCGGGCATAACAGCACTTGTGCAGCCCCATGGCCAAGGGTCATGGCTACGGGAATGGAATTGGTGATTACGGTGCAGGATGTGCCAATATAAGCCAGTGCACGTGCCATTTCGATTGTGGTCGAGCCGGAATCGATCATGACCGTTTCACCGCTCTGGATCAGTTCTGCCGCTGTGGCACCTATCCGTTCGCGTTCCTCAACCTGTGCGTTTGTTCGCTCATCCAAACCCGGATAGTGCCCTTGCGCGGCGGCCGATGCTCCCCCGTGTGCCCGCGCTATCAAGCCATCATTCGACAGAGCATCGAAGTCTCTGCGAACCGTCTCGGTGGAGACGTTGAACCGCTGCGCCAGTTCGTTGATGCGAACGTGCGGGCGCAGCTTCAGTTCCAGCAATATCTGCTGGCGCCGGTCGGATTTCTTTACCCGGCTGTGGTTCTTTTCAGACATTTTGCCGCGCGTTTTAGTTTTGGACATCCGACGACCCGACTAGGTTTCGAAATCCACTTTTGTGGGCTTTCGGTCATAATGCAATATTTTTTGTTGCATAACCCTCGGAAGGTTGTGAGAATTCGAGCGAACACAAGTATTTCGAAGCGCAAAGCAAAGATGCACAGGCTGATCAAATTCAGAATACGAGCCAAGGCAAAGCGTTGACCGGCCAACTTGCCAACAAGACAGCTTCCTTTTGGTTCTTGATCGTGTGGCATTGAGAGGCGGCATGAGCGACAGCGAAACGGCAGATCAGATTGCGGCGCTTCCGATGCGCTGGGACAAGACTGGCAAGTTGCGCGTTCTTATGGTCACTTCGCGGGACACCGGCCGGTGGGTTATCCCGAAGGGCTGGCTAATGGACGGCAAAAAACCATGGCAAGCTGCTGAAATCGAAGCGCAAGAAGAAGCAGGCGCTGTCGGCACCATTTCGAAACGGCCAATCGGTCATTTTTTCTATGATAAACGATACGAGGGGCAAAGCAGCGTTCGCTGCCGCGTCACCCTTTATCCGATGGTCGTCGAAAAGCTGAAGCGACGCTGGAAGGAAAAAGGTGAACGTACGCGTCACTGGTTTTCACCGGCAAAGGCCGCAAAGTTGGTTCAAGAAAGCGACCTGTCAGATTTGCTGAACAATCTGACAGACAATCCAGAAGTCAAAATTGTCATAAAGAAACTTCGACAGGCTGCATGAGGAAGGGCATGAAAGAACCGGGAAACCCGGACGCATCAAGCTCAAAGGGAGGAAGAAAATGAGGAAATTGATATCCACCACGGTTGGACCGGTGATCGCCCTGGCTGCGTCACTGTCGGCGGCACAGGCCGACAAGCTGACACTTTATTGTTCGGCGCAAGAAGACTGGTGCCAACTGATGGCGCGCAGCTTTGAAGATGCGACGGGCATCGACGTCAACATGACCCGGAAGTCGTCAGGGGAAACCTTTGCACAAATACGCGCCGAAAGCTCGAACCCGAAAGGAGACGTTTGGTGGGGCGGTACGGGTGATCCGCATTTGCAGGCCGCCGAAGAGGGCCTGACGATGGAATACATTTCGCCGATGCGCGACCAGCTTCATGATTGGGCGATATCCCAGGCAGAAAGCGCGGGCAACAAGACGATCGGCATCTATTCAGGCGCACTCGGCTACGGCTACAATTCCGATCTTATCGCTGCAAACAACCTGCCCGAACCGGCCTGTTGGAAAGACCTGCTGAAGCCCGAATACAAGGGCCACGTTCAGATGGCGAATCCGAACTCATCAGGTACGGCCTATACCACGCTGGCGTCGATGGTTCAGATCTTTGGCGAGGACGAAGGCTTTGAGTTCATGAAGGGTCTGCATTCGAACATCAACCAATATACCAAGTCCGGGTCCGCGCCCATCAAGGCCGCCGGTCGAGGTGAGAACACCATTGGTATCGTCTTCATGCATGACGCCGTGAAGCAGGCCGTTTCAGGATTCCCGATTAAGGTCGTCGCGCCGTGCGAGGGCACGGGATACGAAATCGGCTCGATGTCGATTATTGAAGGGGCGCGCAACGTAGAAGAGGCGAAAAAGTTCTATGACTGGGCGCTGTCTCCAGAAGCTCAGAATCTTGCTCTTCAGGTCAACGCGTTTCAGGTACCGTCGAACAAGAACGCAAAAACTTCGGAGAGCGCGCCAGACATGAGTCAGATCAAGCTGATTGATTATGACTTCAAAAAGTATGGGTCCTCGGACGAACGGAAGCGTCTGTTGCAGAAATGGGACGAAGAGGTTTCGACTCTGCCGCAGTAAATGACTGACCAGACTTCAAAAACGACCCATCCGGTCCTGATCTTCTGGATCACGGCCGGGTGGGTCGGATTCTGCCTGTTACCTTGGTACATGGTCGACGGTGGCCTTTGGTCGTTCGAGTGGCTTTTGGACGGCTATCCATTCGATGAGGGTTACGCCCCCGCTGCGTTTCTGATTGGGCAAGGTGAAAAACTTTGGCTCGCTCCGCTTTTGATCGCACTGGCCCTGCCGCTTCTGGTGTTGAAGCGCACCAAATCTGATCCAGTTTACGCCCGCATACTGATCCTGTCAGGGGCGCTTGGCTTTGGCTGGCTGATCGCTCAGGGGTTCAGCATTGGTATCAGAGGTTTCAACTTCAATTGGCTGGAGGCGATGTTTGGCGAACTTGGCGACCGTCAGTTCGGCATGGGCTATGGCGCGATGATATGCGCCTCGAGCTTTCTGTTCCTGCTTACTCAGGGGATCGCGGCAAGGGGTGCCATTAACGGTGACGTCTTTGTCGTAAGCGCCATCGGGGGCGTTATTACAATTGTCACCGCGTTTGTCTTTTTTCCCATCGCGAAGATGCTTTTCGCTGCCTTCATCACCGAAGACGGCGCGTATTCCATCGCGGTCTTCTTCTCGAAGTTTTTCGATGATCGACTGTGGGGTCTGGGGTGTTTTCAGGGCGCGCGTTGTGGCGCAGCCTGGAATTCACTGTTCCTCGCCATCCTCGTTGGTGTCATCACCACGGTCCTGGGTCTTTGCTTTGCACTTGTCGTGACGCGCTCGGGCTTTCGCTACAAGCGCGCGCTGCGGGCTCTGACCGTTCTGCCAATAATCACCCCGCCATTCGTGATCGGACTGGCGCTGATCCTGCTTTTTGGCCTGTCCGGCTCTGTCACCCGGTTCTTTGCCGAACTGTTCGGCACGCAACCGACACGCTGGCTTTACGGAATGCCGGGCATCCTGATCGCGCAGACACTCGCGTTTACGCCAATTGCGTTTCTTGTTCTGATCGGTGTGGTTGAAGGTGTCTCTCCGTCGATGGAAGAAGCGGCGCAAACGCTCCGCGCCAGCAGATGGCAGACATTCAAGACGGTTTCCTTGCCCCTGATGCGGCCTGGTCTTGCGAACGCATTTCTTCTGGGCTTCATCGAAAGCATGGCCGATTTCGGAAATCCGCTTGTATTGGGCGGGAATTTCGACGTGCTTTCGACCGAGATATTCTTTGCCATCGTCGGCGCTCAGTACGATCAGGGCAGGGCCGCGGTTCTGGCCATGGTGCTGCTGTTCTTTACTCTTTCCGCCTTCTACGCGCAGCGTGTCTGGCTTGGCAAGAAAAGCTATACAACCGTCACTGGCAAAGGGGATGCCGGCGTTCATCCACTGATGCCCACTGGCCTTTCTGTTCCGGTGCTGCTCATCGCTCTGGGCTGGGCGCTGTTCACAATTGTTGTCTACGCGATGATCATTTACGGCAGTGTTGTCGAGCTGTGGGGCGTCGATAACTCGCTGACGATCAAACACTATATCACTGCATTCTCGGTCCGCTTCGAAGAAGAGGGTATTCGCTGGACCGGGGCAGCTTGGGACAGTTTCTGGACCACCATAACCATCGCGGCCATTGCTGCGCCATTGACTGCCGCCGTTGGCCTGGTGACCGCCTATCTGCTGACAAGACAAAGTTTTGCAGGCAAGAACGCTTTCGAATTTGGAACAATGCTGTCCTTCGCTATCCCCGGGACAGTGATCGGCGTCAGCTACATCCTGGCCTTCAACGTTCCGCCAATTGAAATCACGGGTACGGGTGTCATTCTCGTTGTCAGCTTCATCTTCCGCAATATGCCGGTCGGCGTTCGTGCGGGGATCGCGAGCATGTCGCAGCTTGACCGCAGCCTTGATGAATCCTCGCTGACCCTTGGTGCAAACTCGTGGCAGACGTTCCGAAATATCATTCTGCCGCTGTTGCGCCCTGCGATACTTGCCGCGCTTGTATACAGCTTTGTGCGCGCCATGACGGCGATCTCGGCCGTCATCTTTCTGGTCAGCGCAGAATATGACATGGCGACCAGCTACATCATCGGTCGAGTCGAGAACAACGACTATGGCCTTGCGATCGCCTATTCGACGACGCTGATCTTCGTGATGCTCGCGGCGGTCGGCTTATTGCAACTTCTCGTCGGTCGGGTCCAGATTGGCCGACGCACGCAGCACGCTACGGAGACATCGCCATGACCGACACCAAAATCGGTTCCAAGGCCGCCCCGGTACGCTTTGAGAACGTGTCGAAAGTGTTCGGCAAGGATGTCGTTGCCGTCGACAACATCAACCTGAACGTCGAGGCGGGAAAGCTCGTCACACTGCTTGGCCCGTCAGGCTGTGGGAAAACAACGACTCTGCGCATGATTGCCGGATTGGAAATGGCAAGCTCGGGCAAGATCCTGATCGGAGATCGAGACGTGACCAAATTGCCCGCAACCGACCGTGACGTATCCATGGTGTTCCAGTCATACGCGCTTTTCCCTCACATGAGCGTGCTGGAAAACGTGATGTATGGCCTCACATTCTCGGGCTATGCAAAGGATGAAGCCCGCAGCCGCGCTCTGAATGGGCTGGAACTGGTTGGGCTTCAGGGGTTCGACAGCCGTCTTCCCTCTGAACTGTCAGGGGGTCAACAACAGCGTGTTGCAGTCGCCCGCGCGCTGGTTCTTGAGCCGCAGGTTCTGCTGTTCGACGAGCCGCTGTCCAACCTCGATGCCAAGCTTCGCCGTCAGGTGCGAGAGGATATTCGGGCAATCCAGCAAGATCTTGGTTTGACAGTTGTCTACGTGACCCACGATCAGGAGGAGGCACTGGCGGTCTCGGATGAGATTGTTGTCATGCGCAATGCAGCAATCGCCCAAATGGGCACCCCACGCCAGCTTTACGATGCCCCGAACGACCGATTTGTCGCTGATTTCATAGGCGAGGCAAACCTTTTGGAGTGCCAAATCGTCGAAATCAATGGCGACGCGGCAACGATAGAAATAGAAGGGTATCGCCACACGCTACCACGTCGAGGTTTGTCCGAAGGACCTGCGACCATCGCCGTGCGACCCTCACGTCTGGTCATCGGCTCAGACAAAGGCATTCCAGCCACGGTGACCAAGGCGACCTATGTCGGCGTTCGGATGGAATACACGCTGACCGGTGAATTCGGTCAGGTTTTTGCCGTACACGATGACGTCGATGCGCCGCTTGATCCCGGCACCGAAATCAAAATGGGCTTTGCTGACAAAGGCCCCGTTCTTTTGCCGGGTTAAATGCCGAAACTCATTATCATCTCGCACCCCGAGGTTTCTGTCGATCCGGCCGTCCCGATAACTGAGTGGGGCTTGAATGCTGTGGGCCGCAAACGCGCTACTGAATTTGCATCCAGTGAAGTCTTGTCCAACGTGACGCAGATCTGGACCAGTGGCGAGCGGAAGGCCCGCGAAACAGGTGAGATTCTTGCTGCACCACGAGCGCTACCCGTGAATTGCAACTTGAGTCTTGGTGAGAACGACCGCAGCGCAACCGGTTACTTGCCTCGGGACGAATTCGAGGCCGCGGCCGATGCTTTCTTTGCTCAGCCGTATACGAGCTATCGCGGTTGGGAAACAGCTGTCGAGGCGCAGAAACGCATTCATCGCGCAGTAACAGAGATAATCCAGACGCATCATGCCGGGGATCTTGCAATCGCGACACACGGGGCAGTAGGCACATTGCTTTGGTGCGCACTTTCGGATTGTTCGATAGACCGCAAGTATGACCAGCCCTCGCAAGGCCATTTCTGGCAGGCTGATCTAGCGACACTCAAACCTGATTCAGGTTGGGTCTCTTTTACTTAGACGTTAAGCGCTCCAAGCGTTTTCTGCGATCTCACGCAACGTCTCGAACACATCTGGCGTGCCTGCGATCACGCGCCCGCCGTCTCGGATCATCGCATCGGCGTTCTGATCCTCGACAATACCGCCCGCTTCCGCGACCAGCAATTGCCCAGCCAGACAATCCCAAGCATTCATGTGTTCCTCGACGTAACCCAAAAGGCGTCCGGCAGCGACGTAGGCCAACGAAAGCGCTCCGCTGGCATTTCTGTGAAACATCGCCCCGTGCTCGATCAGATCCTCGATCACGGGTAAAACATGACGGCTTTCAATCCGGTTCGAGTATCCTACGGCCACAGTTCCGTCGCGCAACGGCACTCCTGAAGCGACGCGTATCGGTGATCCGTTAAGTGTCGCTGTTTCTCCGCGCGTTGCGACAAATGTTTCATCCACGTTTGGATCATGGATCACGCCAATCTCCGTTTGGCCGTTGGTGACACCAGCCAGAACAATGGTCCATGCTGGAATACCGTTCACGAAATTCGTGGTTCCATCAATTGGATCAATAACCCAGTCAAAGCCACTCTCTCCCGCTACCGCGCCATGTTCTTCACCGTAAACGCCATCTTTGGGCCAAGTTTCCGCGATCTTTTGACGAATGAAAGTCTCAACGCTCCTGTCCGCTTCGCTAACCCAGTCCTGAGCGCCTTTTTGATCAACGACAAGATTGACCCGATCTGCAAAGAACTTTTTGGCCACTACCCCAGCCTGCTTGCAGATTTCGGTGGCAAAGTCTGTGCGTTCTGAAAGTCGGGACATAGGAGCTCCTTTTTCGGTTGGAGAGGCCCAGCAACACTGTAGGCCAAGCGAAGACCAGGCTCCAGACTGATCGAGTTTCAGAGCCTGTGGGGTCCTCCCTGGAAAATTAGTGAATGGTCTACACGCCATTTCGATCGGATCAATCGTTCTTGTGCACAGAGAAAGACAGCAAATGGATGATTCACCAGGGCACAGGCGTCAATCTGGCGAAGGTTGCTGAACTGGAAAGTCTAATGGAAGAAAAGGCCGCCTGATTGGCAAGCATACCTCAACAAGTGTGGCGCAGAATGTGGGGCACGAAAGTTGCCATATTTTATTTGTTTTCTCAAAAACGCTTATACGGTTTTTTGGTGCGGGCGGTGGGACTCGAACCCACACGGGCATACGCCCTTCAGATTTTAAGTCTGATATGTCTACCATTCCATCACGCCCGCACGGCGCAGCCACTGGGGCCGTGCAATTTCCTTACAAGCGCAGCGGGATGAGAACAATGCGCTTTGACGCAGATGAACCGGGATTTTTCGGTGGAAAGCTGGTTCTGCCATCGCCGTCGTTCTGCGGCTGGGTCCCTCCCCTGTTTCGAGGTCACGTAACAATCGCCTTTCCGACATCATCCCTTCCTCGGCAATCCATCTTCGCGCGGATTGCGCTGCGCGTTCACTTTGCGCATGACCTTGGTGTCGTGTTCATTTGCCACCACTGAAAACCGTTCTTCGCCCAATCACAAAGAAGACCCGACCGGTTTTCCGACGTCTTGGAATGATCCTTTGTTGGTACTTCCATCGTTTACAAATAATAATATTCATTTTAATGATTTCGTATGAGTGGAATTTCTTTGTCCCGACGCAGCTTCCTGTTCAATGCCACGTGTCTTGCGGCACTTGGAGCTCAAGCCAGGATCGTGCAAGCAGAGCTGCGGCTCGGTCCTTCAGCCCGAATTACGACCGTGTCAGACGGATACCTGTCATTGCCACCTGATGTTGTTTTCGGAGCCATGCCCAAAGAGGAGGTCGAGCAATTTCTGACCCGCACTCAAGCGGACGCGACCAAGTACGAGCCAGAGTGCAACGTCACGCTTTATCGAGATGATGAAAACACCGTGCTGTTCGATGCTGGAGCGGGGCCGGACTTCATGCCCACATCGGGCAAACTTATGGAAACTTTTGAAACAATCGGCCTGTCGCCCGAAAGTGTCACGCATGTGGTTTTCACCCACGCGCACCCGGATCATATCTGGGGTGTTCTGGATGATTTCGACGACCTGCTTTTCCCAAATGCGACGCACCTCATTGGACGCAAAGAATGGGATTACTGGTGGAACCCCTCAACGGTGGACACGATAGGCGAAGATCGCACCGCGTTCGCGGCCGGTGCCAAGCGGCGATTGGAAGCAATCGAGGATCAGGTCGCGTTCTTCGAGGATGGGCAAGAGATACTTCCGGGCATTGCGGCACGGGCAAGCTTTGGGCACACGCCCGGTCACATGGCTTTTGAGCTTCGAAATGGGAATGAGTCCGTGATGGTCGTAGGCGACGCGCTCGGAAATCCGCACGTGGCCTTTGAACACCCCGATTGGCACAGTGGAACGGATCAGGACCCCCAGGTCGCCGCAGCTGCGCGTTACTCACTTCTGGATCAGATTTCCGAAGAGAAAATGAGAATGATTGGCTTCCACCTGCCGAACGGAGGAATTGGCCGCGTCGAAAAGACCGGTTCGGCCTACAGGTTCATTGGAGAGGCGTCATGATACGATCACTCATGATTGCGGTTGCTTTCGTCACACCAGCTTGGGCAAGCGAGGATATTGCAGACCAGTATCCGCAAAGCGTTCTGTATTCCAAGCCGGTCGAATTCATCCCTGGCGTCTATTCCGCCATTGGCGCAACCGCTCCGCCGACCTACGAAAACTCTGGTCACAACAACAACCTGAGCTTCATCGTAACAGGTGAGGGCGTGGTCGTTGTCAACGGCGGTGCCGCCTATGTCCTTGCCGAGGCACTTCACAAGGAAATTCAGGCGGTTACGGATCAGCCGGTCACGCTTGTCTTCAACGAAAACGGTCAGGGGCACGCGATGCTTGGCAATGCCTACTGGTCAGAAATCGGTGTTCCAATCGTCGCCCATTCGGATGCAGCAGCTGAGTTCGAGGAGTATGGCCCTCAGATTCTGGAAGGAATGAAACGATACAATCAGGACAAGGCAGAGGGGACGTTTCTGGCAGGCCCAACCGAGACATTCGATGATGAATACGTGGTTGAGATGGGCGACTTCCGGATCGAAGCAAAATACCTCGGACCGGCCCACAGCCCCGGCGATATCTCGATCTGGCTGCCGAACCAAAGCCTTGTCATCGCGGGTGACATGGCATTCCACGAGCGCATGCTGCCGATCTTTCAGGATACCTATACCGCGGAATGGCTGGAAACCTGGGACAACGAGTTCGAGGCTTTGAATGCCACATATGTCATTCCCGGGCACGGTCATCCCACGAATATGGATCAGGTGCGCCGCTATACACGCGATTACCTGGTGTACCTGCGAACCAGGATTCAAGAGCATATGGATGCAGGCGGCGATCTGACCGAAGCCTACTATGTCGATCAGTCCCCCTATGCCCATCTGGACACGTACGAGGAACTGGCAACCAAGAATGCCGGGCGCGTTTTCGAACAGATGGAGTTCGAGTAAGTCAGGAATGCTGTAGTACCGGTAGACGCATCAAAAACCTGTGCGTGCCTATCGCCCCAACCCACATGAAGAAAACGGCAAGCCAGGCTGTCAATGACAGGGCGGACCCGCCTGAAAGCCCGGCGCCCACGGCGCAACCTCCGGCAAGCATCGCTCCGAACCCCATGAGGACAGCTCCGACCAGGTAACGTTCCATCGGGGTATCCGAGCCAAAACGTTCGATCTTCCACTCGCCGGAAATGATGGCAGATCCTGCTGCGCCAATGGCCACGCCGGGAACAAGGCCGATGCCGAAAGACAGCACCACATTTCGCTCTGCAACCAACGCCATCAGCGTGTCTGTGGCCGGGCCGGTAAACGTCACTGAAGACACAGGCACGACTTCGAAAGAAGCTTGCGCGATGGAATATGTCATGAACCACCCAAGCGCCACTGCCCCGCCCACGCCTGCGGCTGTCACGATCTTTGCAGGTGCGACATTTCTATGAAAAGCAAACACAATTGCCAGAACAAATCCAATTGCGGCAACGGCTGTATAGGCCGGTGGTGAAAGCCCGATTATTGCTGAAAGATCGCGCTGTGCGCCTCCTGAGATGGTCCACAGACCGGAAATCGCTTCACGGGCCGGGCTGAGTACTCCTGTGTAGGCTGCCTGGGCCACCAAGGTCAAAATCAATCCTGTCACAAGTGCACGCAGGTTGCCGCACGAGGCCAAGACCAGCAGGCGAGATGCGCATCCGCGCGCAAGAACCATGCCTATGCCAAACATCGCCCCACCAATAACCGCACCGCTAAGGCTGCCAGTTGACGCGATGGCGCGTGCTTCTGAAAGGTCCAGCAATTCAAGCGAGACAAGCGCCTGGACCAGCGTCAGTGCCGCGGTAAAGGCGATCAGCCAAACCGCCAAACGGGGGCCAAGCTTACCTTCGGCGACTTCGACAGTCGACGCGCGCAAACAAAAATGGGACTTCTGAGCCGTCACGCCGAACAAGATACCGACGAGCACTCCGGCAAATGCCAAGGCGCCCGGGTCTCCCAGCAGATCGATGAGCCTCTCCATGGGCAGAAACTCTCACTTCGTTGCGTATGTGTCCTTGCCTTTGATCAATTCGTCATCGTCATTGCGCGGCCATCGGCCTGCGCGCCAATTGGCATTGCGTCCATAACTCACCCAATGCGGATACCAGCCGGTCGACATCTTCACAGGTGTGCACCGGCGACGGCGTAATCCGCAGACGTTCCGTTCCTTTGGGGACAGTTGGATAGTTGATGGGCTGAATGTAGATCCCATAGTCACGCATCAGCACATCCGAAATGAAGCGACACTTGACCGGATCGCCGACCATGACCGGAATGATGTGGCTTGGGTTCGGTGTATGGGGAATACCCAGATCGTCCAGCCTGTCCCGGACTTCGCGCACGCGCTTATTGTGCTGTTGCCGCTCTGCATTGCTTTGCTTCAGGTGCTTCACCGAAGCCGCAGCTCCTGCCGCCACGGCCGGAGGCAAAGCAGTGGTGAAAATAAATCCGCTGGCAAAGGATCGGACAAAGTCGACAAGCTCTTTCGACGCCGCGATGTACCCACCGACCACGCCGAACGCCTTGCCCAAAGTCCCTTCGATCACGGTCAGGCGGTCCATCAGGCCCTCGCGCTCGGCGATGCCACCGCCGCGCGGACCGTACAGCCCGACCGCGTGAACCTCATCCAGATAGGTCATCGCGCCATATCGGTCCGCCAGATCACAGATCTCGGCAATCGGTGCAATATCGCCATCCATGGAATAGACGCTTTCAAACGCGATCAGCTTGGGCGCATTTGCAGGCAAGTCCGCAAGTTGCCTTTCAAGGTCTTCAAGATCGTTGTGCTTCCAGATCCGCTTTTGACAACGGCTGTGACGAATCCCCTCGATCATCGAGGCATGGTTCAATTCGTCGGACAGAACCGTGATGCCGGGGATGCGGGACGCCAAGGTTCCCAACGCAGCCCAATTGGATACATAGCCGGACGTGAACAGCAATGCTGCGTCCTTGCCGTGAAGGTCCGCAAGCTCCTGCTCCAACAGCACATGTTCGTGCGTGGTCCCCGAGATATTCCGCGTCCCACCGGCACCTGCACCGCATTTGTCGATCGCCTCGTGCATGGCCGCAATAACCTTGGGATGCTGTCCCATTCCAAGATAGTCGTTCGAGCACCAGACAGTGACTTTTTCGGGACCACCCCCTGCGTAACTGCGCGCCTTAGGAAACGCGCCGCACTGACGTTCGAGGTCTGCAAAAACCCGGTAGTTTCCTTCCTGTTTCAGTTGATCAAGTTGATCTCGAAAATACTGCCGGTAGTTCATTTCAATCCCCGACAGCCTCTTCCACGATTCCGGACAAAAGGGTCTGGACCTTTTGCATTGAGCCGTCCGGATAGCTTCGGTATCCGACCTTCACCCCGTCATCGTCCTCGGCCACGAAAATCCCGTATGGGCAATAGCCGATATTCATCGGATCAGCTTCCATCACCTCTCGCGAAATCTTTGCCGAGCAAAAAATAAAGATGTCCGCCGCCGCGAATATCTGTTTGTCGCTGCCGACATCAGCGCCCGTTCGGTTCAACATTTCGCCAACGTGGCTCACATAGTCGATGACCAGCCCCTGCCCGACAATTGCGGATTCGACCGCAAAGGTGGCATCATCAAAACTTCCATCAAAGGGGGTCGTGATGATATCCTCGGCAAGCCCTTGACTGGCAGAGACCGCAAAAAACGCGGCCGTGGTGATTAAGTGCTTCATGATCTTGATCCTCCTCCTGAGCCGCAGTTTCTCAGATTGAGCTTCGGGGGCTTTGACCCGTGTCAAAACCCCCGAGAACTTCTATCCAAACATGTCCGAGGTGATACCGGCATACCAACCCAGCGACTCTTCATACGTTGCTTTTCTCAGATCGGCATCTTCGCCGGTCTGGCTGATGAAGCCGTCCACCTTGGCGATTTTTTCCGGCGTCGCCTCGTAGGTTGCGCCAACCTTCACGCCATCATCCGTGTCGATCAGCGACCAGCAGGTGTTGGAGAACTTGGCCGGGAACACCTTGGATCCGGTCAACGCACCCCGCACGGCATTCGCGCACACTTTCGCCTGACTGTTGGCCGAGAAACCCGATTTCGGCATGTCACCCTGCTGGCTGGCATCGCCCAGGACATAGATGTCCGGATCCGCCTTGGAGGACATGTCCGCGGCGTTCACCGGCGCCCAGTTGCCTTCGGTCACTCCGGCCATTTCGGCAATGCGTCCGGCTTTCATCGCCGGGATCACGTTGCAGACGTCGACTTTGGTCTCTTCTCCGTCGATGGTCACCGTCATCGCGTCCAGGTTTACCGAGACATTTCCACCACCAAAGTCTTCACCGATCCAGTCGACCATGCCTTCGTAATGGTTTGCCCAGCCTTCCTGGAACAATGCCATCTTCGAAAACTTCGGCTTCGGATCCGCCACGATGATTTTCGCGGTGGGATTGTTTGCTTTCAGAACATGCGCAACCATCGAGACCCGCTCATAGGGTCCGGGCGGGCAGCGGTACGGGTTTGGTGGTGCAACCATCGCAAAGGTACCGCCTTCGGGCATCGCCATGATCTGAGCTTTCAGAAGCTCTGTCTGCGAGCCGGCCTTGTACGCATGCGGCATCTTGTTTTGCGCCGAGACGTCCCAGCCTTCAACAGCCCCGTCAACAAAATCGATACCCGGGCTGAGGATCAGCTTGTCATACGGGACCGAGCCACCCCCGGCCAAGGATACAGTCTTGGCATCGCGGTCAACACCGATGGCCCAATCGTGGACCACGTTTATCCCATAATCGGCAGCAAGCGTTCCATAGCTGTGCGCGATATCCGAAAGTTCCTGGAACCCTCCAAGATACAGGTTCGAGAAGAAGCAGGTGTAGTAAGTCCGCGACGGCTCGATCAGCGTCACGTCGATCTCACCTTTGCTGTCCTTCGCAATATAACGGGCAGCCGTAGCGCCGCCTGCACCGCCGCCGACAACAACGACCCGGGGCCTGCCCTGAGCCAGAACCATCGGTGCAGACAATCCGGCTGCCGCCACCCCGGCGGCTCCTAGAAATGTACGTCTATTGAGTGTCATCGCGTTTCCTCCCCTTAGGCACAATTACTCTGGGTTATTGAAATATGCGGCCAACGCCGCAATCTCGTCATTGCTCAGCCTTCCGGCGATCATTTGCATAACCGGGTGTGGCCGCTTTTTGTCCTTGTATGCGTGCATGGCGACGACAAAATCCTCGTCGGGCCAATACACGATCGACGGGATACCCTCGTCACTTCCCTCGATCTGATGGCACGTCGTGCATTCGCTGCTGAGATATGCGCCGTATTCGGGATCTCCCTGAATCGCCAGGATCGCTGGATCGACGGAATGGTCCGTGCCTTTCGCGGTTGGGTCCGCTTCGGGAATGTCCCGAGGGTTGTCTGAAAACCCCCGCAAATAGGCAATCACATTGGCCCGGTCTTCCGGGTCTTTCAGACCGCGAAAGCTCATCCTTGTGCCCGAGGCGAATGCACGGGGATTTTCGATATAGGCTGACAAGGTGTCAGCGTGCCATTCCAAACCCGAATTTCCCGCGCGCATAAGGCTTTTGGAATAATTGAAATCATCGAGACCTGCGGCCTTGCGCCCAAAGACACCATTCAGATGCGGACCGATTTTGTTTTCCGCGCCTTCGCCAACCTGATGGCAGCCTTTGCATTTGGCGAACACTGTTTTCCCGGCCTCGGCATCACCAAGGTCTTCGGTTGCGTAGGTCGATGTGGCGAAAGCCGCCACAACCGCCGCACACGCCACTATGCCCGACCACCGCACGATCAGCTTCCGAACGATTTGAGGTAGACAATCACGGCCTCAACGTCGTCTGGCTTCCGGAGCCCTGCAAAAGACATTCGCGTGCCCTTCATGTAATCCTTGGGTTTCGTCAGGAAGGCCGCCATTTCCTCATCCGTCCAAACAAGGCCGGCTTCGGATGCGGCTTTCATCGCCTTGGAGTATTTGAACCCCTCGACCGATCCTGCATTGGCCCCGACTATTCCGTTCAACGCCGGCCCGGTACCGTGCTTTGCACCTTCACCCACCTGATGGCAGGCTTTGCACTTCTTGAAGACTTTCGCTCCGGCGGCAACCAGTTCCGTTGCTTCGTCGGTCTCTTCGGCCTCTTGAACGGCTGGCTCCGCAGCGGCTTCTTCCTCGGGCTTGGGTGCCGCTGCCGGAATGAACGACGGGCCGTCCGCAGTGAATGTCGGCAACCCCTCAACGGTGGCATCATTCATCACCGAGTTCGACCCACCTTCGGGCGGCGTCTCGACCAGAAAAACGGAACGCATCGTGACAGCGGACTCTGCCTTGCAGTTTTCCATGCAAGGCTCTTTGCGCCATTCGGCGTACTCGGTCTCGGGTCGTGTATCGACGACAAAACCGTCCTTATTGTACATCTCGAATTCGGCGAAGTTTTCGTTGCCCAGTTCGAAATCGTCATCCACCAAATCATTTGAATAAAGGATGTAGGCAACAATCGCATAGGTCTCATCCGCGGTCAAAGTGCCCGCCTCGCCAAATGGCATGGATCGGGAAATGTAATCCCAGGCAGTAGACAAATGCGGCCAGTATGACCCCACGGTCTTCACGGGATCTTCGTTTGCAAGCGTATCGAACCCACCGGCAAGAACGGGCCAGTTGTCCACACCTTCCGCGAACTCTCCGTGACATGACGCGCAGCGGTCGGCAAACACTTCTTCCCCGGTCCAAACGTCGCCCGATCCGACAGGCAAGCCCCGCCCGTCCGGCAAAACGTCAACGTCCCACGCCGCGATCTCTTCCTCCAGCGCAGGCCGTCCAAGCCCATAGGTGCCCTCGTGGCTGGGCGCAGGTGAGGTCAGGTTCGCGCCATTCGCAACCCGTTCCGCTGCGGCGGCCTGAATTTCCTGGACTTTGAGCTCAAGCTGGGCTGCTCGTTCGGCTTCTGTCTTCGCTTTTTCCTGTGCGGCTGCTGCGTGGGCCTCAACCTGACCAATCCGGGTTTCCAAAATTTCGATCTTCGATTGGCCGAAGCTTCGGTTGGCGAACACCAACGCCCCCGCAAGCACCAACGCCGTGCCGCCAAATACGGGCAGGAAAACATGACTAAGAGACTTCGACATTCTCGGCGATCCCCTCTGCGCTTACGTACCACGACTGGATACAGTTATTGTGATAGACCGAGTTCTCGCCGCGCTTTTCGCGCAGCTGGTCTTTGGTTGGCTGTACATAGCCGGTCTCATCCATTGCTCGGGCCTGTAGGAGCATGGGCGCCCCGTCCCAATTCGTGTCGAGATAGAAACGTGTCAAAGCCTTGGTGTCGCCCTGCTTGCCAAGGCGTGCCGTCTCCCAAGTGATGCCGCCGTCCTTGGATACATCGACACGGGTAATCTGTCCGTGGCCTGACCATGCAAGCCCTGAAATCACCAGCGGCCCGGGCCCATGTTTGATCGGCATTTGCGGGCTGGGCGAGGTTATGACGGATTTCGCATCCATCACCCAAGTCCATTTCTGGGCCGTGCCATCGGAATAGACATCGGTGTACTTTGATGTTTCTTCGCGGCTTTCGACCGCCCTGTCGACGACCTCGATCCGGCGCAGCCATTTGACCCACATGTTGCCTTCCCAGCCTGGCACGACCAGGCGCACAGGATAGCCATGTTCCATCCGCAGGGCCTCGCCATTTGCCTTGAAGGCCACCAACACATCATCCAGCGCTTTTTCCATCGGAATGGAGCGGCCATTGGACGACGCGTCCGCGCCCTCGACATAGACCCATTTGTCGGGCGAGATATCGGCGCCGGCCTCTTGCAACAGTGTGCGCAGCGGAACACCGGTGTATTCCATGTTGTGGATCATACCATGGGTGAATTGCACGCCGTTGAGCTGCGCACCCGCCCACTCCATCCCGGTGTTCGCCGCGCATTCGCAGAAGTACACGTGGTTTTCGCGCGGGAAACGTTCGATGTCGTCATACGTAAAGACAAGCGGGCGATCGACCAGCCCGTTGATCATCAGCCGATAGTCTTCCTTGCGCAGTTCGATTGCGCCCGAGTGGTGCCGTTCAAAGGCGCAGCCCTGGGGTGTGATGGTACCATCAAGCGCGTGGATCGGCGTGAAGTTGATCGACGAAACCGGAGAGGCGGTCAGCCATTCCACATTGCGGCGCACGACATGGGATTCATAGCTGATCGGCATGCCATAAGGTGTCTCGTCAACGCCTGCACCCGTGTACGATGCCCAATCCTGAAGCTCTGTTATCAGGGGGTCGGGCGTTTCTGCCACTGCCGCACCTGCAACTGACCCCGCGGCGACCGCGGCACTGCCTTTCAGGAAGGCCCGGCGGGATGGTTTGAACGCGTCATCCATATCTCTTAGGTCTCCATCTGTTTCTTAGGCGCCGACGACATCGACGCTGGTGTTCTCTTGCACCGTTACGGTTCCAAGGTTGCGAATGTGGTTTTCGACGACATCCCAGATCGGCGGACCCTCGGTGCCTTCGTTGACGCTGGCCCAGCCGGCCACGACATAGGTTTTCGACGGATCAATCGCTTCACCTGTCTTGAGCAGGGTCATCTCGCTGATCCGCTGTCCTTGCGGCTTGGTCACATCGATGCGGTAGCCCAGCCCACCGACACGGACCATGTCGCCGCCTTGCTGGTAGTAGGGATCAGGGTTGAACAGGTTGTCGCCAACATCCTCGAGGATCACATGGATGAACTCACCCGTCATTTCCGTGCGATAGGCATTCGGATATGACATCGAAGTGACGTTCCAGATGTCCTCGCGCGTGATCTCCTGCCCCGGCAGGATCGACGGCCCCCAACGAACACCGGGGGACATGGCAATGTCTGCCTCCCGCTCCTTAAGCAGGGCATCACAGATCAGGTCATCCCAGGTTCCGTTGAAATTGCCGCGACGATAGAGCAACGAGTCCGTTCTGCCGATCACTTCGCTGAGCGTCTCCTCATAGGGCGCGCGCTGCTCATCTATCAGGGCGGTGATCGCAGGATCCGGAGCGATAACATCAGAGAAGATCGGGATCAGCTTGTGCTTCAACCCCATCAACTGCCCATCCCGCACATCCAGATCCACGCGGCTGACGAATTTGCCGTTCGAGCCTGACGCGATGATATGCGTTTTGCCCACCAGAACCGGCTCGGGCAGCGCATCGTGGGTGTGGCCACTGAGGATCACGTCGATCCCCTGCACCCGGCCGGCCATTTTCTTGTCCACGTCAAAGCCGTTATGGCTGAGGGCGACGACGACATCGGCACCGGCATCGCGAACCTCGTCGACCATTGCCTGCATGTTCTCATCCCGAATGCCGAAAGAGTATTCAGGGAACATCCAACTCGGATTCGCAATTGGCATGTAAGGGAACGCCTGCCCGATCACGGCAACCTTTGCACCGCCCCGGTCAAAGAACTTGTAGGGCTTGAACAATTCCGCTGGTTCATCCCACTCGGCATCAAAAATGTTCTGACCCAAGGCGGCAAAGGGCAGCCCTTCGACGATTTCGTTGACTCTGTCGCTGCCCAGCGTGAACTCCCAATGAAAGGTCATTGCATCAGGTTTCAGCGCGTTCATGACATTGACCATGTCCTGACCGGCCGTCTGAAAACAGGTGTAAGACCCGTGCCAGGTATCGCCGCCATCCAAAAGCAGGGCATCGGGCCGGTCCGCACGGATGGCATTTATCACCGTCGAGACCCGGTCCAAACCACCGACCCGACCGTAGGTCTTTGCCAGGGCCGCAAAGTCGTCGTATGTCAGCGCATAGGCGGACGGGCTGCCATCCTCGATCCCGTAGGCCTTGCGGAATGCGGCCCCCGTGACGTGCGGCATCTGCCCTTTCGCCTCGCCGATACCCAGGTTTATCTCGGGTTCACGGAAGTAAATCGGTTTGAGTTGCGCGTGGATGTCAGTTACATGGATCAGGCTGATATTGCCAAAGGTCTGAAACTCCAGCAGCTGATCCTGCGTCAGACTTTGCTGCGCGGAAAGCCTGGCCCAATTGCCAAACCCGGACGCTCCGTACAGAGCCGATGCCGCCATTGAAACCTGTAAGAAGTCACGTCGAGAAATCATCTTTCGGCTTTCCTATTACACATATTAATGTGTGAATGTTATATTCTTGAAAAACCCGCGTCGGACATAGCCGGCGCGGGTCGTTCGTTATTGGCGCACGGCCGGGGTTTCGACTGAAAGCCCGTTGCCACGCGAGGCAACATAAAGCTCCAGCGCACGGAATTCGTCTGAACCTTCGGCAAAGGTTTCCGCCCGCGTATCACGAATACAACCGCGGAAACGATTGTGTCGCGAAATCAGCTTGGCCTGTTTCAAGCGATACGTCGGGAACCCGTTGATCATTCCCTGGCTCAGGTGATCTGCCCGGATCATGTTGCCCCAATTGTCTTCATGACAGTTGGCACAGCTCAGCTCCAGCTGGCCATAGCGCGTATAGTACATTTCCTTGCCCTGTTCCCAATACGGGGCGGCATCACCGTCGATGGCAACGTTCATGGGCATCCCGCGTGACTGTAGTCCGATCAAAGCGACCATGCCCTGCATATCGCCGCCGGACCATTTCCAGGCATCGGCCTCCATGTGCTCGGTCCGGCACGCGTTGATCAGATCTTCCATGACCACCAGCTTGCCGGTTTCGGCATCAACTTTCGGCATGGAAGCCTGCAATCCCTTGAAGCTTTCCACCCCGTCGTGGCACGAGGCACAGCTTTTGCCGGCAGCCCCATCGACCGTCTCAAAAAGGTCGGCAGCCTGGTCGACGAAGATCATCGCCGGATTGTCGAAATCATCAATCTGAAGGGCCTGGGTTTCATCCGTACGGAAATGCCAACCGGAATAGATCGTGTCCAGGTTTTCCAAATGCGCCGGCGCTTCGGTGACCGAGGTCATGTCCAGCTCGTCATTGATCACAAGATTGTCTTCGTCAGGTCCGGCCATTGCTGCCACTGGGAAAACCAGAACTGCCGCGATCGCCGTTAATGCCTTTGTATTCATTACGTTCCTCCCTTGGTGGACCAGCGCCAAACGTCATGCCCGGCGCTGATCTGCCTTAGTGGTCGAGCCGTCAGGCGATCTCGATCGATTTCTTCTCGTCGTAGACAGAGCCGTCGTCATCGTACCAGGTGAACACGAACTCACCTGCCTCGGGCACGGTTGCCTCAAACTGGAAATACGGGTTGGTTGAGATTGCCGGCTCCATCGTCACATCGATCACCATTTCGCCGTTAAACTCACAGGTGAAACGGTTGATGATCGACCGAGGTATGACGTTGCCTTCTTTGTCCTTGCGCTGTCCGCTTTCCATCTTGTGGCTGATCAATGTCTTGATCGTGACGGTTTCGCCAGCTGCGGCTTTCTTCGGAACCTTGACGCGGGGTTTCACACCGGATGCCATTGGTTAGTCTCCTGTTCTTCGAGGCGCGCGTGGCTATCAGCCGCCGCAGCCGCCGATTGTCACTTTTACGGTCGCGGATGCCTTGGCAAAGCTGCCATCTGCCATCTTCGCCACGGCAATGACATCCTGCGTTCCGGCAAGGCGGATACGGGTTGAAGCAGCCTGTTCAGCGGCCAACGGGCCGAAGTTGAACGTTGCGACGCCCGGTTCGGGGTTGCCTGCTGCAACGATCAGAATCGACTCCGCACCCGGGGCGCTTACTTCGATCGGAACGGTGTTTCCGTTTTCGGCGATTTCAGGTGCCGTCAGTGTAACACCGCCGTCAGCCACATCCGCCCCACCGGTAAACGCGGCAATCGCATCCTCAGCGGCCGCATTTGCACGAAACGGCATCATTGTCAGGAACGCGGCGCCCAGCCCAAGGGCCAGAGTTTCGCGGCGAGAGAGTTCCATTTTCAATCTCCTTTGAATCTTCGACAATCACACTAGCGAAGCGCGATTATTGCTCTTTCAGGGTCGCAAGAAACGCGACCACGTCTTCGATGTCCTGCGCTGTCAGGATCGGCGTCAAAGGCTCGGTCGGGGCTTTGCCGGTATAGGCGTCGCCTGGTCGGATATAGCCGTCATCCTTGTAGAATGCCGGCATCACCGTGCCTTCGAACGTCATTTTCGCGTTTGCAACCAATCCGCGAAGCTCGGCCTCGGACCAACGATCACCGGCACCATCCAGCGCCGGGCCAACCTCGCCATGGAACGGAATATCGGCCAAAGCCGAGACCGCATGGCACGCCACGCAATTGCCTTTTGACTTGTCGCCAACGATAAGCGCGCCATTTGCCGCGTCACCGGCCGCGCCGGTCAACGAGACCTCTACGGCACCATATTCACCATAGGTTACGTTTTTCGGGTCGGTATCCGCGGCAAACGCGGCACCCCCTGTCATTGCGCAGACCAATGTTAAGAGTCTCAGCTTCATGATCCCTCCCATTTGCTAACACGCCGACGGCGCTTTGCGACCCAAAGCATTTGTGTACCGTAGTCGACGAGGGCGGTCTGTCGCAACATTAAATTCATTACAATGAATTTTTTTATTTATATCCCCCGACCTCAGTCTTGCGAAACATTGTTTCGCTCCTGAATGCGCCGTGCGTGGTAACGCTGAAAATCTTCACCATTTTCAAGTTCGTACCGCTTTTCGAAGACCCAGGTGAACAGATCCAAGGTTGTTCCTTTCGAAAACGCCCCCGGCATGACTGCAACCGCTGCATCAATGGCGGTGGCGTCCTCGGGAACCTCTTCCGGCAGAAATACAAGGGTCGGCGTAAACAGAATCCCCCATTTGCGCATCAGCGCTCTTTGCTCACTCTCTTCCCCGTCAAAGTCGGTGGCCGTGGTGCTTCCGTGCAGATCCAGTTGGACGACAAAGAAGTTATCTTCAATGTACGCCGCCAGGTCGGGCTGGGGGAAAACCTCTTCATGCATTTTCTTGCAATAGATGCAGCCCTGTTGCTCGATAAACAAAACTAGGCGCTTGCCTTCATCTGACGCCTCGTCAAGATCCTCGCGAAGGTCTTTGAACGTGTCGCGCATCCACGGTGTTTTATGCAACCCGTCGTCGCCAAGCTCGGCGGCGGAAACCGCTACGCCCACTAAGCACGCCATCAAAACTGACAATGTTCGCTTCATGTTGTCCTCCCGTATTATCCGATGGTCGCAAGCCAGGGCATATGGTCCAGCATCCATTGAGCCACGCGATTGATCGAGTTGGTTGCGATCAGAGCGCCGAACAGAATCAACAGACAGCCCATGGCCTTCTCGATCAGAGGCAAATGCTTTCTGAACCGCGCCATCCACTGCATGAAGGGGCGCACCAAAAAGGCCGCCAGAACAAAGGGGGCGGTCATTCCCACCCCGTAAACGAATAGAAGCATCGCACCGCGCCAAGCCGTCTCGGTTCCGGCCGCCGTAAACAGGATTGCAGCAAGCACGGGCCCGACACAGGGCGTCCAGCCAAAAGCAAATGCCAGTCCCAGAACATACGCACCAATCAGGCTCGGGTTTGATGTTTCACCGACATCTGCCCGAAACTGGCGATACAGGAATCCGATGCGAATCAGCCCCAGGAAATGCAAGCCCATCGCCATGATGATGGCCGCGGCAATCCAACGAAGGATATCGAAGTATTCGCGGATCATTTGACCGAATATCGAAGCCGTGGCCCCAAGCGCCATAAATATCGTTATGATCCCTGCTGCAAAAGCGATTGCAGAAAGCGTTGCCCTGCGGCGAACGTTGCCGGAAATGACTGATCTGGCAGAAATCTGCTCCATCCCGACACCCGCCAGGTAGCTGAGGTAAAACGGCACAATCGGCAGGATGCACGGGGACAGAAATGACAACAGCCCTGCGACCAAAGCCCCTGCAAATGTGATGTCGAGCATGGTCAAACCCGTCCTGGCACGCTATCATTCATACATTCAAAGTAATAAAGATATGACGCTGCGGTCAATCGGAGCTTGAGATGCGCCACCTTTTCCTGCTTGTGCTTGCGGTCACGTTGCTTATTTCGCCCCTGGCTTTACGGGCGGAAATGGCGCTTCTGATGGCCGAAGAAGATGGGTGCATGTGGTGTGCCCGATGGGATTCCGAAATCTCGGGGATCTACCCGAAAACACAAGAAGGAGTTGCCGCCCCGCTTCGGCGTGTCGACATCCATGAAACCCTGCCGGATGGAATCAGCCTAAAACGACCTCTCTACTACACTCCGACCTTTGTTTTGCTGGACAACGGCCACGAAGTCGGCCGGATCGAAGGCTACCCCGGCGAAGACTTTTTCTGGGGGTTGTTGGGCGTGATGCTGCGTGACGCAGGGGTACAGGTTGAGACCTCTGGCTAATCGGCGGCAAATTACATAAACTGTTTTGAATGCGTGAAGCTGAGAAAGCGAGGCGATCCTTTTGGACAAACCATCGAAACTGCCGGTGTTCACAAAGGACATGTGTGCGGAAGATCTGGACCGAATGATGGAGAATGCCCAGACGGCATCAAACTTCCTGAAGGCCATCAGCCACGAGGGGCGTCTGATGATCTTGTGCTATCTGTCATCGGGTGAAAAGTCCGTCACCCAGATGGAAGAGATGCTGTCGGCGAGACAGGCCGCCGTATCCCAACAATTATCCCGACTGCGCTTTGAAGGCTTGGTCAAAACACGGCGCGAGGGTAAGACAATTTATTACAGATTGGCTGATGATCGTTCGACGCAAATACTGGAAGTCGTTTACGATCTTTTCTGCCGGGAGACGTAGAAGCCGGTCAAGACGCCGCCAGCTTTGGGAGGAGACTGGCAATGTTCGAAGCATTGGGAGACGCAAATGCCGTTGCTCTGATCGGTTTGATTGGGGGCATCGCTTTGGGGCTGGCTGCGCGCATCGGTCGCTTTTGCACGTTGGGTGCAATCGAAGACTTCCTTTACGCAGGCGATGATCGGCGACTTCGCATGTGGGCGGTTGCGATTGGCGTCGCGATTGTTGGAAGCCATGCCGCCATGGCGTTCGGGTGGCTTGACCCTGTAGGAACACGCTACCTTGCCCAGACCTGGAACCCGATCGGTTCGATCGTGGGCGGCCTCATGTTCGGTTATGGAATGGCCATCAGCGGGAACTGCGGCTATGGGGCGCTGGCAAGGCTGGGAGGTGGCGACCTTCGATCCTTCGTCATCGTCCTGATCATGGGCCTTTCGGCGTATGTCGTAATGTCCGGCCCCCTGGCATATCTGCGGGTTTGGCTGTTTCCAGTGGAAATGGATATCAGCGCGCCCCAAAGCGTCAGCTTTCTAGCTGAACGGTTGACCTCTGTTCCGGCGTGGTTCGTCGGTTCTGCCGTCGGTGTCGTTTTGGTGGTCTTCGCTTTGGCGAACCAGCAGTTCCGCCGCACGCCAGCGCAGGTGTTCTGGGGATCTGTGGTTGGACTGGCGATCGTCTCGGGCTGGCTTGGCACAAACTGGGTAACAACCCACGGTTTTGACGGTGAGCCGGTGCAAACCCATACCTTCGCGGCACCCTTGGGTGACACGATATTCTATTTGATGACAGCGTCCGGAAACACTTTGTCTTTTGCCGTCGGATCAGTCTCGGGCGTTCTGATCGGCGCGTTTTTGGGGTCCTGGTCAAAGGGTCATTTTCGCTGGGAAGCCTGCGAAGATCCGCGCGAATTGAAACGGCAGATGCTGGGCGCGGCGATCATGGGCCCCGGAGCGATCATTGCAGTAGGTTGCAGCGTCGGACAAGGCATATCTGCCTTCTCACTTCTGGCCTACAGCGCGCCTGTGACATTCGCCGCGATCTTTGCAGGCGCGGCGCTTGGACTGAGACAACTCGTGTCCGGGCTGTCCTTCATTACCGAGCGCTGAGTTCTTAACACCACCATGCCTTATGCCAAAAAGGTGTCGGTCGCGCCGAGTAGCCCCACTTGAGTGGTCAGGCTTTGTTGGTTGGTACATGACTGGTCTTTTGGTTGATCTAAAGAATGGTTTGCGGCGCTCGCACCCGCAATGTCCCAGGGTCGGTCGAGAATTCTGCACAGCCCAATCGCATGCGTCACTCCGCAAAAGGCGGAACAGGAATCTTCAACGATCTTCAATGCCAAAAGAACCCAGCCTTTGAGCCGCAAGCCTTCAGGCAATCACGAGGCAGGTCTTGCCTCGGATAAACTATCAAAAAAGGCAACAAGGACTTCAGCAACCGCAGTTTCGGCTTTCTGACACATTGAAGACCTGCCAGCGAAAACGAGATTTGGTCGTCAGCAAGGACCCTGCAATCCCACAAGGCCACCGAGGCAAAAAAGCAATCACCGGACAGCCAGCCAAGTCTGCGATTTTTGAAATCTCCGCCCTGTCTGGCTGTACATGTTGCAGCCTTGGCCAGTGACACGCTTTTCTTCGCAAAGCTTTCGTCAGCTTGACTGAATTGGCGCTTGGCCAAGAACCTGCCTTAGTTCATGCCCAAGGCTTCCTTATTATGTTGGCTAACAATCCGAGTCGTAGCTATTTCCATTACTTGCGCCAGCTTTGAATCGGTTCGCGACCGCATCATAGCTGACTTGCAGACTTGAGACACATGGTGCCAAATGGAAGGTAAGATGACGCCAGGACACCTGGTGTACTGGTAAAACTGAGTGATCTGGCATCGCTGTTGTCTGAGGCCTCGTATTATTTACCTGCGCATCCGAAATAAAAGACGACTAAATGCGCCGTTCAATTGCTGGTTCATGGTCTCGTGGCGGCATGCCAGGTCCTCTCCAATCAAGACCCTGCGATAGAGATCTCAAAGTGGGTGTTCACCACACGCAACAAGTGCTCAAAGTCACCCTGTACGGCATCCTCCAAAAAGGTCTGAATTTTGGCTTGCTCGGCTCCGGCTCTCTCGGCTGCGGCCTGGCAGCATGCTAGCACTTCAAGGGCGTTAGTATTTGTTCTTGGCAGGTCGATGGTTGCAAGTTTTTTCATGCTAAATCCTCATGTTGAATATCGGTTAACTATCGCACGCCAAAAATTAATCTCAGGTGTAGAAATTGCGGCTTTTCCCCAATGCAGAGTGTCAACGGCGGCGTAAAAACCTGCCATGGGGCGGAGCAAAAGTCGTCCACTGAT
>NZ_WQFL01000014.1:0-82055 GCF_013034175.1 Ruegeria sp. HKCCA5463 | reverse complement strand
GTGCATTGTCGGCCTGCGATCCATTGGTATGATGGTTTCGGGCGCTGGCGGGCGATAGCCCAGTGCACTGTGGGGCCGCTTTGTGTTGTAGTGTCTCCTCCATTGTTCGATCAGAATTTGAGCTTCGCGCAGGCTGTAGAAGATCTCACCGTTGAGCAACTCGTCCCTGAACCTGCCGTTGAAGCTTTCACAGTATCCGTTCTCCCAAGGGCTCCCAGGTTCAATGTAAGCCGTCTGCGCGCCAACTGCGGCGATCCAGTCTCGGACGGCTTGGGCGATAAATTCTGGCCCATTGTCTGAACGTATGAAGCGGGGTGCACCCCGCAGTATGAACAGATCCGTTAGGGCATCGATCACATCGACCGAGTTCAGCTTGCGCTTCACTTTAATCGCCAGGCATTCCCGACTGTGCTCATCAAGGATGTTCAGCGCCCGGAAGTGTCAACGGCGGCGTAAAAATATGGGCGAAGACCCCCAGATTTTCTGAATAAAATCAATGTTAGGAATGCAGCGTTATGCGCGTCCCTACATCACGGTTTAGCAAGTTCCTTTGCCGAACAGACCTGCGAATGAAGTCGGTTGAACAGCTTTATCTGACTGGTCCCTTGAAATTCTGGACTGATCATTCCACATCTATGCCATGAACAAAGAAACCCTTCCAATTGCCGACATCAAGTCGCCCGCAGGCCCGGGTAGGCCTCGTGCCTTTGACGAAGCCGATGCTTTGGAAAAAGCCTTGTGCGTATTTTGGCACAAGGGCTACGAGGCCGCGTCGGTGGACGATCTGACCAAGGCCATGGGTTTGAGCCGTTCCAGCTTTTATGGAACCTTCGGAAACAAGCAGGCATTGTTTCGCAAAGCCCTCAGCCACTATTCAAGACGTGGTTTGAAAGCTTTGCGCGACGTCGCGGACGCGGGTGGAAATGACCCCGTCGGCGCGATAATGGAAGCCTTGGCGAATCCGCAAGGAGGTCGTGACGGCTGCATGCTGATCAACTGCCTTACCGAGCTTGCCCCGCATGATGATGAAGTGGCCGATCTCGGACGCCACCATTTGGAGAGCATTGACAAAATTATTGCGGAAGCGCTTGAGCCTTCAGATCCGAGTCTGGCGCTCGACAGGGCGCGCGCCTATGCCTCCCTTGCCATTGGCACGCTAGCCTTGCGTAAGGCGGGCGTTCCCGCTGAGCAGATATCGCAAACCCTGAAACAAGCCCGGTTGGTGATTTCGCCATAAGGTCTCCCGCCACCATAACGAAATGAAACCTAACACAAACTCAAACAAGAGACAGTGAGCGCAATATTGGACTAGTTGGTCCAATAATATCTGAACGAAGTTTACCAAAGAAGGAAGCAGCAATGGCTGATGAAAAACTGTTCTCTGGCATCAAAGCTGGTGCAATCGAGCTGAAGAACCGAATTGTAATGGCGCCACTGACCCGTAACCGGGCAAGAGCTGAGGATGACAGTGTCCATGAATTGCAGGCCGAGTACTACGCGCAGAGGGCAGCTGCTGGTCTGATCATCACGGAAGCATCGCAAATCTCGCCCCAAGGCAAAGGCTATGCCTGGACGCCCGGCATTTATTCCAAAGCGCAAATCGACGGCTGGAAAAAAGTGACTGAGGCCGTCCATGCCAAAGACGGGAAGATCGTGATCCAGCTTTGGCATGTGGGTCGGATTTCGCATTACAGCTTGCAGGAGGGTGGTGAAGCCCCTGTTGCGCCATCCGCAATTGGCGCTAAGGCCAAGACGTTTGATGGTGAGCAGTTTGTTGAAACTTCTGAACCGCGGGCTCTGGCCATCGAAGAAATTGCTGACATTGTTGCGGACTACCGGAGGGCTGCGGAAAACGCCAAGGAGGCTGGTTTCGACGGTGTAGAGGTCCATGCAGCCAACGGATACCTTATCGATCAGTTCCTGCGCGACGGGTCGAACAAGCGTGAAGACGAATACGGTGGTCCTGTTGAGAATAGAGCGCGATTCTTGAAAGAGGTGATGGACGCTGTTGTCGGCGTGTGGGGTGCCGACCGCGTCGGTGTCCGCCTCAGCCCGTTCTCGGACGCTAACAACATTTCCGACAGCGACCCACAGGCGACGTTCTCGCATGCGATCAAATTGTTGAATAGCTATGGGTTGGCCTATCTCCATCTCGTAGAAGGGCAGACCGGCGGCCCGCGCGATATTCCTGAAGGTGGTGACCTAAAGGCGCTCTATGAACTGTTTGACGGAGTGAAAATGGGCAACAACGCTTATGACCGAGACATGGCGATTGAAGCAGTTGAGACCGGCGCCGTCGACCTGGTGGCCTTTGGTCGGCCGTTTATTTCCAACCCGGATCTTGTCAACCGGCTGGAGAAAGACGCCGCACTGAATGAGCTCGATCCAACCACTCTCTACGGCGGCAATGAAAAAGGGTATACCGATTATCCGGCACTGGAAGAGGAAGCGGTCGCTGCAGAGTGATACATCGCTCTTAACCCCTTAGCGACGGGCTATACCAAGCAAAGTGAGCGCGCCGGGTTGGACGCGCTCACCCAGCAACTACGGAGATCTCTATTCTTAAGGCGAGGGCCTGTCACAAACCTGCAAATGAACTGCTGCCATATGATCAGGGTTGAATGTATCCAATCAGGATGCATCCTTGATTGAGGGGCGCCCGGTTTTAGTTGAGGAAGATGTGCGGTGACTACAATCAATTGAACGCGTTTCTCGAGCCGAGCAGTGTCGCAAGTAAATCGTGCAAAACAATTCAGTCTTTTGGCGTAGTCTTTGCGGTTACGGCCCCTTGCGTTGCTGAATCCCGCAAAGGTCCTCCTTAGGTACCTTGGGTTCTATGCGGCCTTTCTTGCTTGGACTTTCGCAAATGTCTCCGATGCGCAGAAAGCGGGCTGTGCAAAGTCGTCCGGATTCGCCAATTCTTGCAATCTGCAATGGCGTTCAACGCTGTAAAGCCTTCGGACCAAGACCAATCATTCGAGTTCAACGTCGCATTGTACCTCTGAATGTGACATCAAGGATTGACCCTAGAACACTTTGCATCGGCTGCGATACGACGTGTTTGATCAGTATCTAGTCAGAGTATCAAGTATCGCTTGCCGCGTTGCGTCATCATTGTGGAAGATCCTGCCGGCGAGAAACTCCGATGGAAACTGAGGCCACGTTTTGCGCATTTCAGTGACCAGTCGTTGTGCTTCTTGCGAATGTCCCAGCTGATCCTGCGCAACGGCCTGGAATAGGAGCGACGGAGCACTTACGGGCGCACCGGCAGCGGGCGCGCCTTGAAATGCTTCGACAACCTTTTCGTAATTCCCGAGCATAAGCTGCGATACACCCCAAATATTACGTGCGCCAAAGCGGCCCGATCCTGACCTTAGTCTTTCGGGATTGCTAACCTCGGCAGCAAGTTCCGGTGCGTTAGCCAGGATGGCTGTGATGCCGACAAGATCCAGGATATGACCATCATTCGGAGCAAGTTCGACGGACATTCTTGCATATTTCTTAGCCTCGACTGGATTATTTTGGGCAGCCAATACCCAACCATTTGCGCCGTTTGCCCAGGCATCTGTCGGAGACAGATCAAGCGCCCTTCCCGACATCTCCGAAGCCTTGCTGATGAGGTCATCTCTTTGCGCTGTGTCCGGGGCCAAAATAGCCAAAGTCGCCAGAACTTGTGCCGATCCGGCGTAGCCATCGGAAAGTGCCGGGTCCAACTCTGTGGCATGCTGGAACATTCCCAATGCTATTTGCTGTCGTTTGACATCGAAAACAGGAAAAAACATGCCTCTGGCTTGATCCGCAAGGTTAGCCGCCTGAAGTCTCGTCAAGGACTGCTCACCAAGCGCTGCTCTTTCAGCCTGCCCTAGGGATTGGGTTGGGGGCAAAACCACATTGCTATCTTGAGCCAGCCAAAAGCCAATTCCAGCAATCAGTACAAGGCCACCCAGTCCAAACGGCAGCATTTTTTTCAAACGCGGATGTTCGGCAGGCACATCGCTACTCGGTACCTCTGAAGTGTCGTCTGCTGTCATATTTTTTTGCGAAAACCGTGGCTTGTATCCACCCGGATCAACAAAAATGCGAACCCCTTTGCCGTTCCATTGATCTTCATAAAACTCATGAAGCAGTCGACGCAGCCGTCTGGCTTCAACGCGAACGAGATTTCGGCCACCGGTGCCATCAATACTTCGACCGTAAACTTCGACTGCGATTGCTTTGCCACGGATTTGGGCGCCGCGACCAGCGAGAGTTTCTTCGACCACGTAAGTAATAAATTGCTGGAGTCGCGGCGAAGCCTGGAACGCGACGCTTGAAACAACGCTCTGAAGTGCCTGTCGGACAAGCTCCGGCGATGGCGGTGCAATATCTGGATCTATCGGCAATTCATTAGCTTGGTTCAAAGCAAACTCACCCCCAACTCACGGTGACTCACTTGGCCTGCATCGTCAACCGCACTCATCTTGATCTGAGAATAGATAGTGGGAACCATGGATAATCCAGTGACTTGGGAACTGAGTGACGAGCTTCCAGAGCTTTCCGATGCGCTCTCAGGGTTTAACGAAACGGATGCGTTGCTCAGCGAGGCAATCGAAGACCTGAAGAAAGTATCGGCACTGTTGGATGACACATCAATACCAGCCCCAGAGCGCGCGGAATGGACCCACATCAAATCTGAGCTGATCAACGAGCTTCGCCGGATGGTGAAGCGAAGCCTTCGCAACACTTCTAACTGAGGACTGGTCCATGACTAAGGAAGACACTGGGAAAGACCTGGACAACAAACAGGGGCAACCAACAGAGCAAATCGAAGACCCGTCGCGGCGGAGTGTTCTAAAGGGCTTGGCCACTGGAGCGGCCGCGACAGGGGCAGCTGGGTTTGCGGCAGGAAGTGCCGAGGCCCACGAAGGAGACGGCCCCCTGGGAGAAACACTCAAGAACCCATATGGCGGTCGACCCGCAGGCGGCATATCATTGCCAGAGTACTTCCGCCCGACGAAGTACATGACCGGTTCAAACGCGAACTATTTTCCACTGAGTGAGGAGTTGGGGCCAGATGAGATGCGCATCTCATTCTGTGGTTCAACACCGTATCCACCGCGCGAAGATCAGGCGGGTACTTGTATCATGGTGGAGTTGGGGAATGGAAAGCGGTTCTTCTTCGATTTTGGATCCGGTTGTGTCCGCAACATCATTGCCATGCAAGTACCTGGGCAACTGATCAACGACATCTTCATCTCTCACCTGCATGTCGACCACTATGCCGACATTCCGTATATTTACCCGTTCCGTGCCTGGTCGGGTGGCTACACGCCGTTGCGCATTCACGGTCCCTCTGGTCGGACACCGGAACTTGGGACCGCCGGAATGGTCAAAGGCATGCAACAGATGCTCAAATGGCATCTGGAGGCCTTTGATGTGTTCCCGATTGGGGACGGCTACGAGATCGAAGTCAACGAATTCGATTTCCGTCAGGAAGGCGGCATCGTTTATGACGAAGATGGCGTGACTGTTCGGTCCTGGCCACGAAGCCACGCCAAGGACGGTGCGGTTGGCTATCGGCTCGATTGGAACGGGCTGAGCTTTGTATGGACCGGCGATGGTCGCCCGGATGAGCTTTCACGTAAATACGGCGAAGGTGTTGATGTCTTTGTAACCGAAATGTCGGGACAGGATATTGGTCAGCTGATGACCTACAAATATGGTATCCCACAAGATCTCTTTAACTACACTATCGATACGCATCACACCTCCCACTATGCCGTGGGTAAGCTCTTTGCTGACACAAGGCCGCGTTTGGGAATGGTGACACACTATACCCAGGACGAAGACATCGACGCTGAAATGCTGGCTGGTATTCGCGCTCATTACGACGGTCTGTTCCAATGGGGTCTCGATGTAGCCGTTGTGAACGTGACCAAGGATGCAATCTGGTACAGGAAAGCTGCACTGCCCGGAAAATCCGGTACCGTTCCGCCATTCCGCGAACTAGCTGCGGCAGCCGAGGCCGGACGTATCGAGCTTCCAGATGAAATCACACTACCGAACCCGAGGCTCACCCGAGCAGATCAGCAAGATCAGAAGTACAGAGATATGGAGATTGATCCACGCGAGTACTACCCAACTGACGTTTTCCGAGCACCCGGCGGGGACTGGCCGCAGGACTTTACCATCAAAGTTTCGGATGTAATCGGCACGCGTGATGAAGACTGAGAGGAGATCGAACGATGATTGAATTTGGTTCGACTTCTGCGATCCCCGTAACGATCCTTACCGGCTTTCTAGGAGCCGGTAAGACAACGCTTCTGAACCGCATCCTGACAGGCAATCACGGGTTGCGGGTTGCGGTTCTGGTAAATGACTTTGGATCCATCAATGTCGATGCCGATCTTGTAGTCGGCCTCGAAGATGATGTGATGAGCCTGGCTAATGGTTGCGTTTGTTGCTCGATACGAGATGACCTGATCGAAACGGTGGAAGCCGTACTTGCCCGGCCTGAGAAGCCGGAATACATCATCCTTGAGGCAAGTGGAGTGTCCGACCCGTCGTCAATCGCGATGACATTTACCGATCAGAAGTTTCGGGACATGATCCGCTTGGACAGCCTAATGTGTCTTGTCGATGCGGAACAGCTATTTGCTGCGCCGGAACAAATGGAACTGAAGCTCCGTCAAATCGCGTTCTCGGACATGGTTATTTTGAACAAGGTCGATCTCGTCGACAGGGCAGCTGTTCAGAAGGTGCACGATTGGCTTGGGTCTCGCTTCCGTCGATATCGCCTGGTCGAAGCTGTCAATGCCGACGTCCCACTGGATATACTTCTTTCCGTTGGTCGCTTTGCCGCCGAACAGCTCGAAACAACAATACCCGATCATCACGAACATGGACCAGATTGTGGTTGTGACCACTCTGATCACTCGGACAGTTTCTCAACAACCATGATGAAAGCTGAACGCCCGATAAGCCTATCTTCTCTCCGGAACGCAATTCGGAAGCTTCCGGGCGATGTCTATCGCCTCAAGGGTTTTGTTTTTAGCGAGGAAGACCCGGATCATCGCATTCTCGTTCAGGTCGTTGGAAAACGTATGGACATCGCAAGGGATGGGGCATGGGGCCACCGAAAACGCGAAACAAGGCTTGTTGCAATAGGTGCACCGGGTGCCCTGTCAGAATACGAGCTTTCCGATGCGTTATTGGCGACCGCATAGCGGCAAGTTCGACCAAACTTGCTTGCGTGTGATTCTTAAATTCCAACTCGTAACCGCTCGAAAACCCGCAGCGCCAAGGACCAAATAAGGAGAAACACCTGATTGCTGAAACAGATTGGGAAATTGGTTCAAGCGATCACATGGCCCGCACCTGCCACTGCGTTTGTATTATCGGGCACGGCTGTATGCGCGCAGGACCTCTCAGGTCCAGAACTTGAAGATGCCGCCCCAGAACCCGGATTGCCGTGTTCAGCCGGAGGACAAGATGCCGAGTTGTTTTCTGCTTTCTACGGGCCCGAGGCGTTACCTCGGGTTTCAAATCTCCTTTTCTGGGGTTCTAGGGGCAAATTCAGGATGCCTATATTTTTTCAACCGAGGAAAATCTGGAAGCCATGCAGCGGGTGACGTCAGTGTTTTAACAAAGTAAGGCGAGGTCGGAACAAAGCACTGCGCGTCAGTGTTGCACGCCAATGTTCCCGGTGAATTGCGTGCGGAGCTTCTTATCAGGGACTTTGGGAGCGATTCCGACGATCCACCCGTGGCAGTCGAAGTTTTTGGCCACCTGCATTTCATCGAGGCCGCACTTGATCTCCGAGGCGCGATTGTAGCCGTAACTTCGAAAGCAATTATTGGCTGAACCACGATAGGCAAAAGGCATTAATCTGATCCAAGACACCCGCCGAGGCGTATTTATCAAGTCCCATCTTAACAAGGAGAAAAGAATGCTTCCACCCAGCATTATCGCTGCGACCCTTGGATTTTTCGTAGCCACTTCGCTTCAAGCTGGTGTTCAAATACGCTTCGTAGAGGGCGCACCAAAGGACCGTTTTGTTCTGACAAATGTCGGAACGTGCGACGTCGTAGCCTCGACCGTCAAAATTGACTTGTCGCAATCTGCCGGACGTTTGATTTTCGACGTTACCGAAAAAGGCGCGGGCGTGGAGGTTTTTCAACCTCTCGAATTCGTTGAAGGTGCTGACGCACTACGTCAGCTTCCTTCGGTCGTGGACGGGCAAAATACAATTGAACTTGAGATCGCCTCCCTCGCGGTAGGGGAACAACTCGCTTTTACCATCGATGTAGATGACACCATTGGGCAACGCGAAATCACTGTTTCTGGGTCGGAGATCGAGGGCGCCATGGTGTCATATACTGCCTCGGATGAGACCAATACTGCGACCTTCTCTTCCGAAGCGTTCGTCAACGTGATGACCAAGGATTGCTGAGAGCTGCCCGGCAATGTCGGACTGGTTGATCCGCATAGCATTTCTTGTGCTCATGCTCGGAGGCGGCATCCTGATCGGGATACTAACCGCACCCGGTGATTGGTATGCGCAACTTTCTAAACCTGCTTTCAATCCACCAAATTGGATTTTTGGCCCGGTTTGGACGGCGCTTTATGTTTTGATCGCGATGGCGGGCTGGCGCCAGTTCGAAGCAGACCGGAGCTCGGCCGCCATGAAGTTGTGGTGGGCGCAGATGGGGCTTAACTTTTTGTGGTCACCAACCTTTTTCGTACTGCAAATGCCGTGGGTTGCCTTTGTGGTCATTGTTGCGTTGCTGGCTGTCATCTTCGTGTTCATCGCTCGGGTGAGGAACTCGGATCCAGTCTCCGCGCTGGCCTTCCTGCCGTATTGTGCATGGGTCGCATTTGCCACGGCGCTTAATCTTTCTATTGCGATACTGAACTGAGAAGGAACAACATGCGTGCCAACTTCTTTGGGCTTTTTTCGGGGCTTGTTATGCTCGGATCTACAATGGCACAGGCTGATGAAAACCTTGCTGAGGACTTTTCCAAGTCTCCGGAGACGCGTTGGGACTATGTTGCGGACACAGTCATGGGAGGCGTCTCTTCAGGGAAAGTGCAGTTTCGTACGGAAGGTGATGTCGCATTCGCGCATCTGACCGGAACCGTTAGTACAAAAAACAACGGCGGCTTCATCCAGTTTCGACACAAGTTGCCTGATCGGCCCGATGCGGGCGTATCGGGCGTAAGGCTGTTGGTCCGGGGTAACGGCGAGCAATACTTTGTTCACCTCAGGACACGTGGCACCGTGCTTCCTTGGCAATACTACCAGGCCGAGTTTCCAACTTCAGAAGACTGGACCGAAGTCTCTTTGCCTTTGTCAGCCTTCAAGGCTTCAGGTGCCATGTTGCGCGCTATTCCCGTCGCTGACGAAATCACCTCGGTTGGAGTTGTAGCCTATGGGCGCGATCACGAGGCCCGTGTGGATGTCAGCGAGATTGGGTTTTACTGAAGGTCGCCCGGGCGATGGCCAGAAATACGTCTGGGCGTCCCCCTTTCGGTGTAGCCGCGCCCCCAAAAAGGGCGACATGCCATCAGATTATTTGTCAAAAAGACCTAAAGCTGCGACCCAATTGGCAAAATACTCAGGAAACCGGAAACTATGTGATCCCAGGCTGATCCTGTCGGCTCGGATTCATATTCAAGGACGTTGCCATCATCATCTCTTGTCGTCCATCTAAGCTGGCCAGCTTGCTCGAGTGTGACGTGATATGTGTATGCGGGCAGCGCGTCGTCTAGGGCACCCATCGTCTGTGCAGTCAATGCTGGCGAGTCAATCAGAATTCCCATCTCGGTGTTGATGTTGACAGACCGGGGGTCCCAGTTGAACGACCCTACGAACAAGTATCGGTCATCAACCGCAAATGCCTTGGAGTGTAGGCCTGATCGCGATTGAGCCCAGTTAATCCCGCGGCGTTGAACTTGATAAGCGTCGGGTCGCAGTTCGTAGAGTTCTACTCCACCGCGTAAAAGTGCTCGGCGTTTTTTAGCGTAGTGTGCGTAAACGGGTGCGACGTCGTTAGACGCAAGTGAATTGGTTACGACCTTTACGTCGACCCCGCGCCTCTCGAGTTCGGCCAACCATTTCACGCCGTTGTTGCGCGGCACGAAATAGGCGGACACGATATTCACCTCACTGCGGGCATTCTCAAAATACGGAAGCAATTGAGATGCCAGAACGGGGTCTGAACTATCCAGACCCGCCGCTTTTGAAGGTGGATCAGCATATAGTTTCGCAGGCAGCCAATCCAGTGACAGGGCTCCATCTGCGAAGTTCTCTTGTGCTGACTTTCTGAGGGCGGCGCCGTACTGCGTTTGCTTCGCTTCTTCGACCAGTTCCTTCAACCTGCTTCGTGCATCGCTAAGGTCAAATTCTTCGGGTTCCCCAACGACCGCACGTGCCGGAACGGCGAACTCGCTGTTCCAGTAAGAGTCAAAGCTACGCGACACCTCGCGCACAACGGGGCCTGCGGCCAGCACATCCAGATCAGCGTAGTTCATTTCTTGCCGTGCCAGAAAGTACTCGGCACCGATGTTTCTTCCACCCACAATCGTGAACACATTGTCTGCCGTCATGGACTTGTTGTGCATTCTTCGATTGATGCGTTTGAAATCTGTGATACCCGCAATCAAAAGGCTCTGATCTCGCCAAAATGGATTGAATAGCCTGATCTCAATATTTTTGTGATTGTCCAACGCGGCCGTCATCGCGTCATAGCTGGACGTGTCCATGTCATCCAGCAACAATCGGACACGAACACCCCGATCTGCTGCCTGCAAAAGACTGGCTGCAAAAAGGTGACCTGTTGGGTCGTTGTGCAGAAGGTAGTATTGCGCGTCTATCGTTCGCTCGGCAGCAGCCGCCAAAAGCAGCCGTGAAACAAGCGCTTCTTCTCCATCACTGATCAGCTTGATGCCTGACCGACCGTCTTTGGGGTCTCCAAAGCGATCGGCCGCCTGGCCCAGAGCCGTGCCCGAATTCGCCGGCAGCGCAGCCGATGCTGTCTTTTCATATGTACGGGATTTTGGAGCGCAAGCGACAAGAAACAGCGCGCAACAAACCCCAATCACGAACTTCCATTGCGCCATAGGCTTCCTCCAACCGTATGCCCTAGGTGACTACGCCGGACCATGCGATTGCAAGTTTGTTCTATGAAACCCGAGGTTGTTTCGTTTGTCAGTGTTGATTTCGCATACCAGCAATGGCGGAATTGTCAGTCTGATGCTGGGCGACGGTTTCGGAGTTCCGCAGCCACCGCCGAACTTTGCGCAAAGCTCAGTGTAGGAAGGACATCAAATGCATATCATGATTGAGATGTAAGTTCACGAGCGGCGCTCAGAAGGGAAAAGTGACCTGAAAATCAGCATCGGAATAGCGACTGGCGAAGTCGTCGCGGGCTATGCCGGTACGGATAATTGGGCGACGTATACTTGTATCGGATCGACCGTAAACCTTGCTGCTTACCTTGGGACAGAGACGCAGAAAACCGGAAGCCTTTAATTGATTGATCAAGAAGTCTTCGATCTGTCGGTGGCGGCCTATGTGTTGGACACATTTGGTGGAACCATGATCAAGGGTTTCTCCGATCCATTCGGCATCCATGCACTATGACCAATCGAGCGACCTCAAAAAAAGGCTGAAATACTTGAAGTATTCGACGCAGTGTATGAGGGCCTAGAGCGAAAAGCAGAACAGTCAGCAAGTTCGGACTATTGGTCAGGTGCGTACCAAATTGGCGAAGTGTATGCGCGTTCCTGCGCTGTCAATGGGACATTGTCTGGCATTTGTATTCCAAACTTAACGGCATCATACGCCGTCCAGCGGGGTGTCGGAATTTCGATCACTCGGGCGTAGTAAAACGCGCTTTCTGACGGATCAAAGTCGGGATCTTGCCACACGGTTCCTAACTCAGAAGCACCTATCGTGTTGGTCCACGAGGGGATTGAAAGATTAACTGTGGTGCCTACGGATGGCAGCTTACCAGCGGCATCTGGTTCGCGGGAACCGGACCAGGCCACGTCGTAGACTTTTTCCCGTTGCTCTCCATCTGCATCTAACCAACCCTTTATGATCTGGATTCGATCCAAGTTTGCTCCCATCGGATCACGAAGCGCGTATACCAGAAAAGTAGGAGAGCCTTCCCCAGGGCCAAGATCGCCACCCATCGGCACACCTTTGGTGTATCCCACAAGCGCCAAGTCCCGCCGCAAGGCATCCTCTTCGGTAAAAGTATATCCACCGAACATACGGACGCGCATTCGGGGACCTGTTGTTGCGTAAGTTTCACGCCGATGCATCGCATCCCAGATGGCTGTGCGGGAATTCTCTTCGGCCCATACTGCTGTCAGACCGCCGGTAATATATTGCGACGAGCGCAGCGCAACAGTCCCGTCAGCATACGTTTTGCTGACATGTTGGCTCCGTTCTTCGCTGGGCTCGTAGCCGGTAAATTTTCCGAAGAAATTGTCGTTGTCAGGGGCGGTCAAACCTGTGTGCGTGTCACTGGCCCCACCCAAACCAAACTTGAAAGGGTTCACCCCAAAAATTTTTTGAAGTGACAGGCCGCGAAGCAACCCGGATCGTGCATATTCGCCGGGCAGCATATCCGCCTCTTTTCGAACCGAAGCATCAAGGTTACCGAAGTCCCACGTTTCGAAGTCAGCAAATTCATCATCAGGTGAAAGGAACGGGTGGGCCTCACCGTCCCCCTTTATCTGGGTTGGTTCATATAGCCTTTCCCATTTGTTTCGCGCTTCTGCGTATGCGGGATCTAACGGTACCCCGTCTGCGAAATCGTCAACGAGCGGGAACATCCAGCCGTTCGATAAGTTTCCATTGTGCGGAATAGCAAGCACACGCCCGCCGGTTGTTTGCTCATAGTTTTCCAACCACTTCCAAAGATCACGAGGGTTTGGTGAGCCTACCGGGGGCGTCGTTGTATAAGGCAGTATCTGCCTTGTGAGCTCAGGGCCGTCGCGAAATATCACGTTTCGGTGCAAATTGTTCCCTGCAACGAGAGATGTCCATTCATAGGCTATGAAGGTACTGAACACGCCTGGGTCATTGTACTCCTCCGCGGCATCAATAATGTCGTCCCAAACACGGGCGTAAGCGGGATTGCCGGGTTGATAGTTCAGCGCAGGGGAAACCTGTCCTTGAGCAAATGCCGCGGTAAGCTCAAGCGCAGCTGCCAAGGCGGCTTCCCCACCTTTGTTGAATTCCTCGTGGAAATATCTGCCTTGCTCATCCGCCAGGATGTTGGGTGCACCCCCAATGATGTCGGTGATTGCTCCCATCGCATCCGAATGGTCTGTAATCATGAAGAAATCGAGAGGTATCGAAAGTTTTACTGGTTGACCCGTGTTTGAGATCACCTCTTCGCCACGCGCAAACCGATAAGCATCTCGCGGCATCAGGCGTGTCCCGCCGCCGCCAGCATCCCCGGACAGTCCAGTATGAACGTGGGTGTCTCCAAAATAGACTTGAGTTGGATACGCACGCTCAGCGTAAGGTGAATAAGGGCGACCAGAAGGTCCAGAAAGCCCAGACGGGTTTATTGCATCCTGAGCATGGATTGGGTTCCCCAAAATGAGAGCGACGGGCAAAACATAGCGAAACAACTTTTCCTCCATAATTGGAGGCATCATAACACAACTCCGGTACGGAGTATTTCCGGCCGAGAATAAATGTCTTCTACACTTGAGGAGTAGACCCTCGGCGAACTTCACCAAATGGCTGCAACGAGCCGGGCGCAGCAAGTTATCCCGTGGTCCTAGCGGTTTAATGAACTTTCGAAGAGCCGTCCAAGTGGTTCAAAGGCTGTTGAGCCGATGCTTCTCGAGTATCCCACAAAGCATAGTCTTGGCTTGGAGCCTGTGTTCTCGATGGCGTTCACGCGCCACATCCGGCCGACCTTCACTTATCGCTTGGAAAACAACACGATGATCCTCATTGGATTTGACTGGTAGAGGCCTGATAAACAGTGTCGTTGCGCGTGCGCGACGAACCTGGTCGCTCATCATGGCCACAATCGCTTCGACCCGTTTGTTGCCACCTAAACGCACGAGTTCCTGATGAAACAGCTCATCGGCCTCTGCCCAGGCTTCAAGGTCTTCGGCGTCGATGGCTTGGTCCATCTTTGCAATCGATCCAGCAAGTACCGACAGTTCATCATCTGAATAACCTGCTTCGGCTGCGCGCTGTGCTGCGAGACTCTCGAGTTCCGTCAATATGTCGTAAATTTCACGCATATCATCGGATGAAACAGGCAGTATCCGCACGCCCTTCCGGGGCCGCATTTCCAGCAAACCCTTACTTTCCAACATCAGCGCAGCTTCCCGTATCGGGGTGCGGGACATGCCAAGGGTCTCGGCGAGTTCCGATTCCAGATGGTCAGTTCCGGCAGCAAGTTCGCCGGATAGGATCATCCGCCGCAAATCCCTTACTGCACGTTGTGTATTGGAAAGAGTTTTTGCGTCCTGATCCTTCACGGCGTCTCCAGGTTGATCTTTCGTCCCTCCGCAGCCGAGAGATAGATTTTCTCTTCTATGCGGATCACATCCAAATATTCTCGGGCCGTGTTTTCCAACAGCGTGCCCCGTAGAAGGCCCGAAATGACGTGACTTTGCAAGGCGTGGACACAGTCTCCTCCAAATCCTTCGTGATCGCTCGGAGGTAGAATCTGCTGTCGCTCCTGTTTTCCAAAAGCGCGCAGTTCAACTGAACCGTCGCCGTTAAGAACCAGCGATCCTTTCGTTCCTTCAATAAGCGCTTCGCCCATGGTTTGGCGCAGGTTTTCGGCACTGTGATCAAGGCACCTGTTCCCGTCGAACAGAGCTTTCAAGCCGTTGGGGTGATCAAACAAGATGTAACCTGCATCCTCGCCTGCGATAACGGGGTTCACTCGACGCAGGTCGGCATAAACCGCGCTGGGCGCATTAAACAGAAACCGGAACGTGTCTACCCAGTGAACCGCTGTTTCATGAACGAGGAAACGCGGCATGTCCTGAAAGTAGGGCTGCCGGTCAAGATAGGCGCGTGGTCCCTGTCCGTCGCCGGGCCGAAGCCGGAAAGTCGCTTGTAGAGGCGTTCCAATTCGACCTTCAGCCATCGCTTCCTTGATTGCGCGGTACCAAGGCTGGAAGCGAAAGTTCTCGTGTACGACAATAGTTGCGCCAACCTCATCTGCTTCGGAAACAACCTCCTCCGCTTCACCCAGAGACAAGCAAAATGGCTTTTGGCAGATCAGCCACTTGATACCAAACCGCAGTGCCGTGCGGATGGCCTCGGCCTGCGCCACAGGAGGAAGGATGATGTCCACGAGATCTGGTTCTTCTGCCTCCAACATTTTCGATAGATCATCATAAGCCGCCAGCCCTGTTTCCCTCGCTTTTTTGATATCACGGTTGCAGGATGCAACTGGAACAGCGCCAGGCATTCTTGACCAGCTTTCGTAGTGGAACTTGCTGAAGTATCCCGCACCTACACACGCGACCCGAATGGCTTCTTTAGTACTCATGCCGGCAATGCTTCCAATACCGCTGAGGCCGCTTCCTGAGTTCCAGCTTTGCCGCCCAAGTCTCGCGTCAGGTTTTGACCGTTCGCCACCACCTTTTCTACGGCCTCGCGCAATCGAGCGCCGTCGCTGGACAGTTCCGGGTGATCATGGGTCAAGCCCAACCATTCAAGCATCATTGCCGCGGACAGGAACATTGCAAAAGGGTTGGCAACACCCTGTCCCGCAATGTCCGGAGCGGAGCCGTGGCAGGGTTGGAACACGGCGTGGTTCAATCCGATATCTGCTGAAGGAGCCAGTCCAAGACCGCCCATAAGACCTGCACCAAGGTCAGAGAGGATATCTCCGAACATATTCTCAGTTACCAAAACATCGAATTCCCAAGGCTTCTGGACCATCCAGAGGGCGGTCGCATCAACATAAGCATGGTCTGCTTGTAAATCGGGATGGCGTGCGGCCTCGGCGTCAAAGATTGATCTGAAGAATGCAAAGGCGCGGAATACATTGGCTTTGTCGACACAGGTTACTCGCCCCGGGCCGCGACCGGACGCCTTGCGGTTGTTGGCGAGATCAAACGCAAAGCAGAATAGCTTTTCGGATACCTCTCGGGTGATCAGCAGGGTTTCACGCGCCTCATCTTCCGTGACTTCGCCCGTTCCTTGGGTGAAGAACAACCCTTCGGTGCTTTCACGGATCAAGACAAAGTCGATCTCTTTTCCGGGAGGCAGCGCCAAGGGGGTCATTTGTCCGCTGCTTACCTTTACCGGACGCACGCCAGCAAAAAGGCCAAGCTGCTTTCGCAGGTCTATCTGTGGAGAAATCTCGGTTCCGTCAGGATATCGAACATCCGGTAAACCCATTGCTGACAGCAGAATCGCGTCGGCCATGCGTGCAGTTTCGAGTGATCCTGATGGGAAAGATTCTCCAGTTTTGGCGTAGTGGCCTGCGCCTGCTGGTGCGTCTGTAAACGCCAACTCGTAGGTCGGATTACCGCGCGAGAGATGGCGCAAAATTTCAAGCGTAGGCGCCATAATTTCCGGGCCGATCCCGTCCCCGTGGAAAACCGCGATATCGTAAGTCTTTTTCATTTTGGCCCGCTTCCTTCCCGTTTTGCATTCATAGCGCGATAGCAGCTTCCACTACAGTCCGTTGACAATGCATTCTTTAATGTATACGCAAATAAATGCAACAATAAACGCGAAGTTGTTTTGGGAGGACTTGGAAATGAAACTAAAGCTAGGGCGGTTAGCGGCCGCAGCCGTGATGGCGACCGGGATCGCAGGGGCAACTGCCGCGCAGGATTATCCCTATCGTGATATCACCACAGCTGTGGTCTGGGGGGCCGGTGGCGGCACGGACACGATCAACCGAATGATCATGGCCGAGATGGAAAAACACCTTCCGGTCTCGATCAATGTTATCAATCAAACAGGTGGTGTCGCAGGTTCCAACGGCATGGTCTATGTCATGAACCAACCAGACGATGGCTACACATTGGTTGGTCTGTCAGAGTCGAACGTCACCGCTGCTGTGCAGGGTGGGTGGGACAAGAAATTTGATTTTTGGTACCCGTTCATTGTTGGCGGATCACCTGATCTGATCTCGGTTCCAGCGGACAGCCCTTACAATACGCTGGAAGAACTGGTCGACGCTGCCAAAGCTGCCCCTGGCACTATTCCAGCGGCGGCTTCCGGTGCGGGTTCGATCCACCACTTGAACCTTCTGGCCATCGAAAAAGGGTCCGGTGCAGAATTCAAATTTGTTCCCTACAAAGGCTCAGCACCCGGGCAGGAAGCGGCGATAGCGGGTGAAGTTGCGTTGGTTGTGACTTCACTGGCTGAACAGGCTCCGTTGATTGAGGGCGGTCAACTTAAACCGCTCGCAATGTTGACGCCCGAAGATGCGCAGATTGCAGGCACAACGGTGCCATCTGCCTTTGGCATCTACGACGGGCTCGACCAGTATCTGCCGCTCAAACAGGCCATCGGGTTTGCAGTTCACAGTTCAGCCGGAGATGACGTAAAGGCTGCGCTTGGCGATGCGTTCGAGCAGGCGATTGCGTCCGACACCGTCGCTGAATGGGCTGCGGCAAACAACTACGATGTCGGCGGTCAGCACGGCGAAGAAGCTCAAGAATTGTTTGCGAACCTTGAAGCTACCTTTGCCTATACCTTGCAGGACCTTGGTGCTGCCACTGTCGATCCGGCCTCGCTGGGTATCGAGAAGCCCTAATCCGATCAATTTTGAAAGGGCGCGTTCGATCGCGCCCTTTCCTGAAGGAGGCAGGCCATGGACAAACCTGACGAAACACTGATCCTGCGGACGCGCGATTTTTGGGCATCGATTGTTCTTATCACAGTGTCCCTCTTTTTCCTTTGGAAGACATTGGACATTCCACTTTGGGGTGAAAACCGCGCCGGTGTAAGTGGATCGGACTGGTACAACTCGGCTGCAATTGTACCGTTATTCATCTTCGGCGGGATACTTGTTCTTTCCTTCGTTTTGCTGGCTATTTCGGTCCGTTCGGGCGGAGCTCAAAACGCGTTCAGTGCCTTGGGGATTGGATGGGAAAAGTGCGAAGCCTACCGTGCTTCAACAATAGGCCTGATCCTTCTTGCATATGTCGTCGGGCTGGTTCCCCGAGTGGACTTCATTCTGTGCTCTGGGTTGCTGATCACGGCTTTGACTTACGGCTACTACGGGGGTCATGCGCGGCGTGCTTTGGTGGCCTGTGTCGCAGTTGTCGCTGCCGGTTTGTTTGCGTTCGCCGTGTTTCCTGCTCAGGCGGATTGGAATGAACACGGTGATGATTGGTTTACATTGGCCGTTTGGGTCACGCTTACACTTGTGGTGTTGACCAAAGCGGTTACTGAACGCGTTTTGCGGTTCGTTCCAGTGGTGGCGATACTTGCCCCGCTCATCCTTGTAAGCGCGATGGCCTTTGTATTCCGGCAGAACGTGCCCGCGCGCGGCGGACTGATCTTCAAGCAAATCGAATACCACTATTACGTGACGCTTCGTCCGCTTTGGAAAGACTGACCGGATGGACTTTATCCTTTCGCAACTGGCTGGATTTGGGGCCGCTTTCGTGGGCCTGGCAGTGGACCCGCTGACCTATCTGTACTTGGTCGCATCCGTATTCCTGGGCATCGCATTTGGAGCATTGCCGGGACTTACGGCAACCCTGGCCGTGACGATCCTGACGGGATTCTTCGGCAACAAGATCCCATTGGACTATTCACTCATCGCATTGCTCGGCGCCTATGTGGGCGCGATTTACGGCGGCTCTTACCCCTCAATTCTATTGAATATACCGGGCACAGCAGCCAGCGCGGCGACGGCCATGGATGGCTACCCTCTAGCCAAAGCGGGTCGAGGGGGCGAAGCATTAGGGCTCACCACGACGGCCAGTTTCATTGGCACAGTAATCGGGACCATCACGCTTTTGATTTTCGTCTGGGCGCTGCTTTTGGTTTCAAAGAACATCGCAAGCCCAGAGAAAGCACTGTTGGCCCTGTTCGGCATTCTGCTTTCTGGCACTTTGATGAGCGAAGACCTGGTGATCAAGGGATGGATCGCTGGTCTGATCGGGCTTGCGATGTCCATGGTGGGGCTTGACCCTCTGTTGTCTGAACCACGCTATACTTTCGGCTGGTCTTACCTGATGAGCGGATTTCAGGTCGTGCCAGTTTTAATGGGCGCCTTTGCGATCCCGCAAATCATTGATGGTTTGAGGCACGTTGAGGCCGGGAAAGTTCTGGCTCTGAAAGGCCGTATTCTTCCAAACCTTCGCTCTATTCGGCGCTACCTACCGACCATTGGCCGGTCAGGCGTGATCGGGACAGGGGTAGGAGCACTTCCCGGAGTTGGCGAAGATGTCGCCGGTTGGGTCAGCTACGGTGTCGGCAAGACCGTATCTGCCGAGGGCGACAAATACGGAAAAGGCTCTTTGGAAGGTCTGTTGTGCTCTGAGACTGCAAACAATGCCTGTATTGGTGGTGCTCTGATCCCGCTTTTGGTGTTGGGCATTCCCGGTTCGCCACCGGCCGCCGCTTTGATGGGCGCTTTCAAAATCAACAACGTGATCCCAGGCCCGACGATAGACCCCGAGATCATTCTGCGCGTGGTTGCAATACTTGTGCTGGCATCCCTGACAATGTTCCTGATGGGGCTTTTCACGGCTCGGGTATTTATCAAGATACTCGCCATCCCGCAGACCATCTTCTTGCCCGTCGTTATGGTTCTGACAACAATTGGATCTTTCAGCGTTGGTGGCGGCATCAATGATCTCTACCTTATGCTTGGTGTGGGTGCCGTTGCCTATTTCATGAACCTGATGAAATACCCAATCGCGCCGTTGGTTATCGGCGTTATTCTGGGCGGCCTGTTTGACGAAACCTTCCGCCGGTCGCTGTTCTTGTCGGACGGGGATCTTTCGGTCTTCTTTTCACGACCCGGTGCGGCCATTCTTCTGGTACTCAATATTGGTCTGATCCTCAGCCAACTGCCTGTCGCAAAGCGCGCTTTCTCACGCCTAATAGGAATTTCTGTCTGATGTTTGCGGTTACTGTCACCTTCACTCTCAAGCCCGGTACGACAGACACCTTTTTACCGCTGATGGTCGAAAACGCTTCAACCTCTTTGCGTGAAGAACCCGGATGCCATCAGTTTGACGTTTGCCTCGGTGACGATCCCGAGACGGTGTTCCTCTACGAAGTTTATGAGGACGCTGCCGCGTTCGGTGTTCACCTCGAAAGCCCGCATTTCAAGTCCTTCGATGCTGCGGTGGCTGATATGATAGAAGCCAAAGTTGTTCACCAGTATTCCGAGGTCATTCGATGAACAATTGGGAAATCCACGCCGTCAAATATGCAGATCGCAATGCCCGGACGCGAGCTGATAGCTTCATCATCGATGACAATCACGACGCGCCTCATGCGATGGACTACTTCGTTTGGGTGCTCAAACGCGGCGACAAAGTCATTCTGGTAGATACTGGTTACGATAGCGGCGAGGCCACTGCCCGGGGTCGTCCCATCGCGACGGACCCTCGCGAGGCTTTGCGGCCCTTGGGTATTTCGCCCGAAGCGGTGACCGATGTCATCGTGACCCATCTTCATTATGACCACGCGGGGGGGCTGCATATGTTCCCTAACGCGAAGTTGCATATGCAATCGGCGGAAATGGCCTTCGCCACGGGCCCCTGTATGTGCCACGACCATCTGCGTGCGCCTTTCTCGGCGGGCCATATTTGCGAGGTCGTAAAGCGTCTCTATTCAGGCCACGTCATATTCTACGACGGAGAAGCCGAGATAGCAGATGGGGTGACCGTGCACTGCATCGGGGGGCATTCGCGCGGGTTGCAATGCGTTCGGGTAAGGACGTCAGGCGGATGGATGGTACTCGCCTCAGATGCCTCGCATTACTACGAGAATTTCATGGCGCGCAAAGCCTTTCCAATCGTTGTCGACCTGCAGGACATGATGGACGGTTTCGAGACGCTCGAGAGGTTGGCTTCGCATCCTCGACTCATAGTGCCCGGCCACGATCCACTTGTGCGCGAGATTTATCCCGTCGGAGCAGCGCCGCATATCCATAGGTTGGATCCAGGGCCGACGAAGGACATCAAATTATGAAGATCGGCGTCATAGCGGACGACTTCACTGGTGCGAGTGATATTGCGAACACCTTGGCAAAGGGCGTTGAGCCGGAAGGTGGGTTACGCACGGCTCAGTTTACAGGCATTCCAACTACCCCGGCGGACGAGGCGATCGAAGCGGGTGTGATCTCTCTCAAAAGCCGCACTGCACCTGTCGATGAAGCTGTTGCAGATAGCTTGCGCTCCCTACGCTGGCTCGCGGATCAAGGATGCGGTCAGTTCATTTTCAAGTATTGCTCGACCTTTGATTCCACGATGGAGGGAAATATCGGCCCCGTTGCGGAAGCACTCGCCAACGAGTTGGATGAGCAAAAGGTGGTTTTCTGTCCGGCCTTTCCCACCACGGGGCGTACCGTTTTTCAGGGACATCTTTTTGTGCACGGCAAGCTGTTGCACGAGTCTGGGATGGAAAATCACCCTCTTACTCCGATGACGGATGCCAACATCCGGCGATGGTTGCAGCGTCAGACCAAAGAAGCGGTCGGGTTGGTGCCCATTGACGCCGTGAAGCAAGGATCCGAGGCGATTGCTGCTGCTTTGAAGAGCGCCGACGAACGATTTGTGATTGGCGATGCGATTTCGGATGAAGATTTGTTGACCTGGGGCGAAACTCTAAAGGATGCCAAGCTCATTACTGGGGGATCGGGTATAGCACTGGGGTTACCAAGAAACTTCTTGAGAGGGGCTTCACCCAATAGTGCTGGCAGTGTGTTCCCCGGTATCACGGGGCCCGAGGCGATCCTTGCAGGGTCTTGCTCAGGCGCTACTCGTGAGCAGATCGATGTTCATGCGAGTTCCCATCCGACCTTCGCAATTGATGTTCCGGGCGTCATTTGCGGAGATGTGACCACGCAAACGCTTTTGGAATTCTTTGAAACGCACTTGGGTCAGGCGCCGCTCGCATATTCGTCGGGAAACCCGGAAGATGTGCGCGCGATCCAAAACCAATTTGGTCAGGAAGAAGTAGCGGAAAAGCTGGACAATCTCTTTGCAGACACCGCGCGAGAACTTGTCCTGACGGGGTACAAGCGATTGGTGGTGGCAGGAGGGGAGACGTCGGGCGCTGTCGCCAAAGCCGTGTCTGCGGCACTGGGGTCTCCTGCCATGTCGGTTGGGCCAGAGATTGACCCGGGCGTGCCGGTCCTGAGCGTTGGAAAAACCGAACCCATCGCGCTGGCGTTGAAGTCTGGAAACTTTGGCGCTCCGAACTTCTTTTTGAAGGCTCTCAGAATGATGGAGGCAGGCACATGAAATCTGAAGAATTGGTATTGCGGCAGCAGATGTCGGATTTATGTGCCTCGCTGTTTGAGCGTGGATTTTCCGTCGGCACTGCGGGCAATGTCTCCGCACGTCTACACGACGGTATCCTGATGACTCCAACCAACTCAACTTTAGGAGATATAAATCCCGAGCGCATTGCCAAGATTGATTTGGATGGAAACCACGTCTCTGGCGACAACCCGACCAAAGAGGTTTTCCTGCATCAAGCCTTCTATGAAACGCGGCCAGAAACGGGCGCCGTGGTTCATCTGCATTCGACCTGGGCCACCGCCCTGTCGTGTCTGGAAGACATCAACCCAGATGATTGTATTCCTCCGCTGACGCCGTACGTGGTGATGCGCGTCGGCACGGTCAAACTTGTTCCATACGTCAAGCCGGGTGATCCGAAATCTGGTGACCTGATCCGCGAATTGAGCGGTAAATACAGTGCTGTACTGTTGGCCAACCACGGACCCGTAGTCTCGGGAAAGGATCTTTTCTCAGCGGTCTGTGCAGCAGAAGAGTTGGAAGAAACGGCCAAGTTGCTCGTGGCACTGCGGGGTATGCCAACCCGAACGTTGGATGCAGAACAAGTCGCAGAACTCAAAGAGACATTCGGAGGGATTTAATCCAACGCAAAATACTGACTTTGCAGACTTTTGGGCAAATCGTGCAGGGCTATGGGCGTTAAACTTGAGTTTAATGAACGGAATCTATGGCAAGAAAGCCGGGTTGTGAGGCACCTAAGCCCGGTGTGGCTTATCAATTGCGGGCGTTCTTTGCTGGCCGAATGCAAATACTGCACCGGACTCCGACTAACGCTTATGTTCTCAATGTCTCATTTCTCACGGGTGACCGGAACTTCAGTTTAGATGACAGATAATAGATTTCCGCGGAGCGTGCGGTTCAAATACAGGGGTGTATTTGATGAACTGTGGGCGGAACTTGCGGCTTAGCTGCTTCTTCAGCCGCCGGTTCTCGGAACCCAAAGCACGCAGCTTCTCGTCAGACAGTTCCATGCCGCCATACTTCGATTTGTATTTGTGGAAGGTGCTCTGGCTGATCCCAAAGTGCTTGTAAACATCCCCGTCTTCTCGCAGGCTTCTTGTTCGTTGATCATCTGAATGATCTGTTCGCCGATGAATCCCACGTGCACTTGTCCGTCCTTTAGTTGACCAGACTCTACGCAAAACTGGAGGAGATTTACGGGCTCAGGTCATGTCCTGAAGAGCCACAAAAGTCTTGATCTGACCAAATCCCGGCGGCAGCATTGACCTGCGTCGTTCGAAAAATGGGGATACCGTTTGCAAGGCCTTCTTAGTCTCTTCCCATGTAGCGTCTCGGGTTGCTTGCGATGATACGTTCCTCACCTGAACTGCTGGCAGTTTCCAGGCGTTGGTACAAGATTCTCAGAACCAAGAAGAATACTGAGGAATTGCGGAACTTTCTGTCGAAAGCAGAAGAACTTCGGTTCGTTGGAACCGGCGAAGGCGAGTATTGGAGCGGGCAAGCCGTTCGTGATGGGGTTAGCGGCTTTTTTGCGGAAATCCCGGCACCGGTCGTTTTCGAAGAAATTGAAGCGGAAGCCTTCGAAAACGGAGAAACGGGATGGTCATCCTTTGTCCATAAGATTCAGTTTGTCGGCTTTGACGAAGCCGTCTTCTATCGCACCGTCCTGATTTTTGTCCTGGAGGGAGCGGCCTGGAAGATCATCAATCGCCACGCTTCAGTACCCACTCCGAATATTGAACTTGTGGGTAAGGAACAGCTGGCCATCCAAAAACTGATTGATGCCGCACGCGATGAAGGGCCCGAGCTGACCCAAACCGAAGGTTTAGCTTCGGTACTTTTCACTGATGTGGAGGGCAGTACGGCATTGGCAGAGGCGTTGGGTGATCAGCGTTGGTCGGTGCTGATCGAAAACCATTTCCGGGTCTTGTCGGCGATCATTGAAAAGCATCATGGCCAGTTCGTAAAATCGCTTGGAGACGGAACGTTGTCTGTCTTTCCGTCTGCGAAAGAGGCATTAGCGGCTGCCATCAAAATTCAGAAGGCCATTGCATCGGTGTCAGAAGAGCCGTTTTTCGGTATTCGTATTGGAATTCACACTGGCGATGTCGTGCAATCACGTGGAGATTTTTTCGGTACCGTGGTCAACAAGGCGTCACGCATTACAACGGCTGGTGTGGCAGGCGAAATACTCGTTTCAGATGTGACCCGCGCCATGGTTGCCGGACAGACCGGGTTTTCGTTTTCCGGCCTAGAACCCAGACTGCTCAAAGGTCTCCGTGGACACCACGTTCTATATCGGCTCCAGTGGAATAACTGAGCGTTGACTTCACCTTAACCCGACAAGTCGAATAGTGTCCTCGCGGATCAGTTGGGTACAAAGCACTGTGTTGCACAGTACAGAAAATCGCCAAAATACTCCGGTGGATTGCGGTTATCGCCCTACTGTCACGTGTGCAGTATGCAACAAGATCAGCATACGATTTCTCGCGCGCCGGAACGTTCGGTTGGTTCAGTGTCACGTCCTTCCAAAGACGAAATGCGCTGTGGATGCTTCTGTCACTCGTCCACAACACGAAACTCACCGGAAGGCGCGTCAGTAGGTGGTTCTTCGAACTCATTGGAAATCAGACCGCGACGGATAAGTTCACGAATGGCGGCCGCTCTGGATGGCAGTCTGTTCTCGAACCGCCAATCATCGATGGCCTTAAGCTCTTCGAGGTCGAGCATTAGTTGCAGTTTTTCAGTGCGCTTTGGTGGTCGATTTTGATCAGACACTGGCATGACCTCAGTAGCTTACGTCAGTTACTCCAAGCATGTATGGCAATGGGCCTGTGTGTCTACATCAATGTTGGCATGTTGGGCTGGATACCCATGATCATGAAGCGCCTCATTATGTGTTGGATACATATAATAAGTATATGATTTTATTTGAAATTTACCATTTTCCCCCTAGTTTCTACTCTGTAAGAAACGAAATGGAGTGAAAATGATACAGCAAGTTTTGAAGTCTGAAGTTCAGGAAGAAACGAACGATACAGGCATCGACAAAAATGCGTGGATCGCCAACGCGGTGACGGAAATACTGGCCGATACAATGATCCTGATGGTGAAAACGCAAGGCACACATTGGAACGTCGTCGGCCCGCTTTTCCTGCCGATTCATGAGCTGACAGAGCGTCAGTATCGTGACCTGTTTAAGGCCACTGATGAATTGGCCGAGCGCGTGCGCGCGTTGGGTCAGGTGGCACCGATTTCGTTCACTGACATGGTTAGCCAGGCAAAGTTGACCGAAGAAGAAACGGTCAAAGACGCAGAAGGTATGATCAAGCAGTTGGTTGCAGACCATGAAGCGATCGCCCGAAACCTGCGTGAGACTGCCGCGACCGCCGCCCGCTATGGCGATGGGGCTACAGAGGATCTGATGAACGCCAGGATGGCCAAGCATGAAGAAGCAGTCTGGATGCTCAAGGCGATTGTTGCGGCCTAGTGGGCGGCTCCCGTCGATCTGAACCACCGTTTGAGAAGAAAGGAAAACTCATGACACGTGTTGGGTACGAGAAAAAGGCGCAGCTGCAACTGGATAGTTGGAATGCCCAGGTTGATGTTCTTGAAGCCAAGCTGAAAGTGGCGGAAGCGGATGCCAAGATCGAGCTCGAGGAACAACTCAGCAAGCTCTACAAGGTAAGGTCTGACGCAGAAGCTCAGCTGAAAGAGTTGAAGTCGACCAGCGACGAGGCCTGGGAAGACGTCAAAGAGGGCTACGAGGCTGCATGGAATGACATGCAGAGTGCTTTGAAAAAAGCGGCCGACCGGTTCGCGTAAAGCAGGGTTCGTTAAGAAAGCGCGTGTTGTGAATGGGGACTGGAATGCAAACACCCAGAGAATTAGTGAGATACTTTCGCGGCTTCCTAACCATCCCTGCCGCCATAAGTCTTTCAGGTCTTGTGGTGGCTGGGATTGTCTTCAAGACCGAGCAAGCGCTTGTGAAGTGGGGTTGGTCCGCTTCCGATTGGCTCAGCGTTTCGAATCGCACTGCGAGCGATGTACTGAGCGCAATCTCGGCAGCATCCATGTCCGCATTGGTTATGGTCTATTCCATTGTTCTTCTGGTCTACACCTTGGCAGCTGGATCTATTGGCCCCAGGCTCTTGCAACGCTTTGGCGAAGACAGGGTAAATCAGATTGCAGTTGGTTCACTTGGAGCAACGTTTTTATACAGCTTGATGATCTTGTGGTTGGTGCGCGATGACACATCAGTGAACCTAGCCGTGGTGGTTGGCATAATCTATTCAATCGTCTCGGTTCTGTTGCTGCTGCTCTTCGTCCATACAGTATCGACGCGCGTAACCATTGATCAGGAGGCGGCGCGGATTTCTGAAGCTTTGGATGGTCAAGTGAGCACCGTAATCGAAAACAGTGCAGATATTCCATCTTCAGAGGCAATCCCCGAGGAGGGAGACAAGCGCCAAATCTCGGCTTCGGGCACCGGATATGTGAACTCGATCAACACCAAAGAACTGGTGCATGCGGCCAAACAAGCAGGAGCAGTCGTCGTTTTTGATGTGCAGCCTGGTGACTTTATGGTTCCATCGGACATTTTGGCCAATGTTTATGGTGATATTGATGAGAGCCTCAATGATCTGGTGCCGGCGGCAGCTCCGTTGATCCCCGCGCGAGACCCTAACGGAGATATCCGTTTTTCTGTCCATCTTCTCGTTGAAATCGCACTTCGGGCATTGTCGCCGGGTGTCAACGACACGTTCACCGCAATTGTCTGCATCGACCGTCTATCGGCCTCTCTGGCCCGTGCGTGGTCGTCCAAGCTCTGCACGGGTGTGTATCGAGATGACGACGGAGCCGTGCGGGTGGTTTACCCATCCATCACGGCAGAGTCATTGTTTCACGACTCGATGCCAGCTCTAAGACGCGCCGCTCGGGGCAATGGCCTCGTGACGGCCGCCCTTATTCGAGCTTTGGTGCGCATTGCTGAAGCGGCTCCAGAAAAGGAAGCGCGGGCTGTTGTAGATGAACTAACCGCAGTCAGAGATGAGACCCGAGAAAGCGACATGCTGGAGCGCGATATTGATAAGTTTTGTGGTCAAATCGAAACTGCAATGCGAGGGCTTAGTTAAACTTGCCTAACGCGCGTAGTCCCGTTCTGCGGGGGAGAAGTGCGTGGGCCATCCGCAGTGTTATCGAGAAGTACTTGAGTGCCGGGCTTGCCTTCAAGTTAAAAAAAGACGGCAAGCAGATGATGAAAGCAGACAGCAGGGAATGATCGCATAAAGCCCAAAACGGGCGGGCACTGAATTCAAGCAGAATTGACTTTCGCAGCTTTCAGATAAAAGGGTTGTGAGTTTCCTTCTTTAATTCGAAGTACCCCAATTCATGCCAAGGTGGGAGGAGTTGCTATGAAAACAGCGGTTGTGACTGGCGCCGCGGGAGGAATGGGTAAGGCCATCTGCCGCCAATTTCGGGCAGATGGGTTCCACGTCGTTGGACTGGACCTTAATGAAGAGGGTCTGGACGAACTGGCTACAGAATTAGGCCCAGATTTCACGCCGATCTCCGTCGACCTAACGGATTCCATGGCTATCGCTCAGACGTTTGATGGCATTAAGTCAGCGCACGGTGGTCTGGATGCTTTGGTAAACAACGCGGGCACCTGCTTCATGTCCGACTTCCCGCACATTCCGCCCGAGGAACTCGAAAAACAGATGGCAATCAACTTTAACTCTGCGTTCCATTGTTGCCAGCAGGCGGTTCAGTTGATGTTGGAACGCGAAGGCATCAAAAAGATTGTAAATATCTCTTCGAACGGAGCTTACAATTTCGATGTTTTCGACCCTCCGCACTACCGGGCGTCAAAGGCTGCTATGGATACCCTTACGAAAGACCTTGCCCGTCGATACGCAAACGAAAAAATCTGTGTGAATTCGCTGGCACCTGCCATGACCGAGACACCCTTGTTCAATGTCTTGACCGAGGAAGTCTTGGAGAAAGCCGTTAGTGCCATGCCGCATGGTCGCGCGATGCTACCCGAGCAAATCGCCTCTTGGGTCAGTTTTCTCATTTCGCCGGCCGGCGATGTTTCCAGCGGGAACGTGATTATTCTGAATCAAGGGCGCGACGTCAGATAACTGGCAGGCGCGACATCACTTTTCGGGAAAAGTGAGCCACAGGTTGGGATCAACGGTAGACTTCTGGTGCTTTCTTCAGAACGGGCCACTGCTTTGGGCAATGCCCATAGATTACAAAGGCATCTCGCTCGGATGCTAGACGCATCAACCTGTCTGCGCTGGCTATTGCGGCATCTTCGTCCCACGAACCTGCAAACTTCTCGTCGATTTCTGCCGGCCGGGATATTGCATCACTCGTTAATAAAATTGCACCCGAAGGAAGATCTACCATCACGGCGATCTGACCTGGCGCATGACCGGGTGAAGCCAAAACGAAGATGCCCGGTCCAATCTCTGCGTCGCCATCAACCAAGAGATAATCCTGATCGGGCCATTCCAAAGGCCGTATATCGCCCCAATACAATGGGCGAGGCAAGGCTCTCTCCGCGGAAGAGATAAGAATTGGACTGCTTTGAAAGTCGCCCAATGCGCCGATATGGTCGATATGAGTGTGCGTACAAATCTGCAATGTGATGTCTGACGGAGTCAGTCCGAGTTTTGCCAGTTGTGCGCGTGGCAGATTGTCTGGTTCACACTTCAGGACCTCGCCGAACTCGTCCAATCGATCTTCTTTGACTGCGGCGTCGGTATCGGTCGCGTATTTTTCAGGAAACCCAGTGTCGATGAGTATTGCTTCTCCTAAGTCCGTACGGATCAGAAACCCGCAGATCCCAATAATGCGGCCGGTGGAATGGACCTTGAACAGCCCGTAGTCCAAAACTGCCAAGTCACTCGGTCGCCCTTTGACAAATCCTTCTGCTTGCACAGACTCTCTCCCTGATTGACTACAAGGATTTTGAGTTGAGCATGAAAGTCAAGATACACACACTCTTTCAGTACCTGCTGGATACCACCGAAGCGGATCCAGAAGCTTTCGTTGGGTTTTCCTTGTCTGCGTCGCCGTGTTTGGGTGAGTTTATGGATGCGCTGGACCTAGCTCTGCCATTGGATTGGAACCAAAAAAGCTTTCGGGGCCTGCCTGCTTTACGACGACATGTCTTGGACCGCGCAGGCTTGTCTGATGTTTGCAAACCAGACGATGTTCTGATCACCGCAGGCGCTGCGGAAGCCAATTATCTTGCATTCATGCAATTGGTCCAACCGGGCGACGAAGTCGTAACAGAACGCCCAGGCTGGCCGCAAGTGGGCGTCTTGGCAGAGGCTGTTGGCGCGACTCTCAAAGTTGTCGACCGAGAAGAGAGCGCTGGTTGGTTATTGCCGCTGGACGAAGTTGAAGCCGCAGTAACAGCGCGCACGCGGCTCATCTTTGTCACCAACCCCAATAACCCAACGGGCAGCCTGATGACCCGGGCAGAGCTGGAAAGGCTTGTACAAATTGCAGACCGTGTCGGCGCATGGCTGGTTGTTGATGAAGTTTACGCGGGATTGGAATGGGACGGGTCCCGTGCCCCTTCGATTGCCGGTTTGTATCCGAGGGGTATCACGACGGGCAGCGTTTCCAAAGCATTGGGGCTCCAGGGGCTGCGCACCGGCTGGATGATTTGCCGTGATCCCGATCTGATTTGGGATGCCATAATTCTGCGAGAAAACTCTAGCGAGATTATGAATATACTCGGCGAAGTCATTGCCGAAATCGCTTTAAGGCCTGACCGATACAATCAGTCAATGAAAACTGCGCGCGCAGATGGGATGAAAACACTGGAGCGCCTTGATCGGTTTGTTGCCGAACAACCCCGCCTCGATTGGGTCAAACCTCAGGCTGGGTTGATTGGTTTGGCACGGCTTGACGGGATTGATGGCGATGTTTTCGCCAAACGCTTGCTCGCCGATCCGTACCGAACATTTCTTTTACCGGGCTCGTCTTACGGGATGCAGAACCACGTCCGACTAGGCGTCGGAGGAGGTGCTGCTGCCAATCTCAACCTTGGCCTAGAGCGCATGGGCGAACTGTTGGCGAACTGGCAGACTTAAGACACTTATTTTGACGGTTCTGGCTGCAAAGTCGGTCTAACAGTGCAGCCCGATCAAAGCTGATACTAAGCCCAATTGTGGTTCAAGTTCGCCTACCTTGTGTTGAAAGTTCTTTCGCTAGAATAACGCTGTCGGCGCGCTATCTCGCAGAAGGAACAGCCGAATACACAATCCAGTCCGACAATGACAGCTTTGACAATTGAAGACGTGCAAGACTATCCACGGCCACCTGCGCTGCGAGAGGTGCCCCATAACGTACGGATAGAGTTTGGCGGCCGAACAATCGTAGAAACCGATCAGGCGTTTCAGGTTCTCGAAACCCACCACGCCCCAACTTACTACATCCCACCGCATAACATTGATGCCGTTCTGACAAAAACCTCGGTCAGGTCATACTGCGAATGGAAGGGCGTTGCGAGTTACTGGGACGTTCAGAGCGGGGCGGCCAAGGCCACAAAAGCCGCATGGAGTTACGAGGAACCAACCACCAGGTTTGAACAGATAAAGGGCTATGTCGCCTTTTTCGCCGGGCTTATGGGCGGTTGTTTCGTTGGCAAGCATCGCGTGATCCCGCAACCCGGGGACTTTTATGGAGGTTGGGTCACCGAGAATTTGAAAGGTCGCATCAAAGGCTCTCCGGGCACGGAATTTTGGTGAGGATGTATGACTGACCCTAAATCCTCACCAACCTCTTTGGCAGTTCCTACAAGCCGTTTGGTCCGTGTTGCCGGTTTAAGCAGCATGACGGCAGGCATTGCAGGAAACGTGGCAGTACGCGCCCTTCGAGAGATCGGTCGCGGTGCGCGACCCGATATGCGTGGTTTGTTGATGTCCCCAGGTAACGTGACACGGATCGCGGATCAGCTTTCGCGCATGCGAGGGGCAGCGATGAAGGTGGGTCAGCTGATTTCGATGGATGCAGGCGAGGTCTTGCCACCTGAGCTGGCTGACATCATGGCAAGTTTGCGGGATCAGGCGCATTTCATGCCACCGAAGCAATTGCGTGAAGTCCTGAACCGAACCTGGGGTACAGATTGGCGCAAATCCTTCAAAACTTTCAATGTAAGGCCCATTGCGGCGGCGAGTATCGGGCAAGTACATCGTGCAACTTTGAAAGACGGGCGCGATGTGGCGATCAAAGTGCAATATCCCGGTATCGCTCGCAGTATTGACAGCGATATTGCCAATGTGGCCGCGTTGGTTCGAACGTCCGGTCTACTTCCCAAAAGCTTTGATCTGGGGCCGTATATCCAAGAGGCGCGCAGTCAATTACGTGAAGAAACGGATTATGAACGCGAGGGGCGGCACATGCGCCACTTTGCTGACCTCTTGCAGGGTGATGAAGCCTTCGAAATTCCGGAGTTCTTTCCGGATTGGAGCACTCCCGAAGTTCTAACGATGTCCTTTCTGGAAGGTCGCCCTATCGAGACCGTGAGTGATGCGACCAGAGAGGAACGCAATCGAGTCTCAGAAGCCTTGGTCGATCTCACGCTGCGCGAGGTTTTCGAGTTCGGTATCATGCAAAGTGATCCAAATTTTGCCAATTACCGATACAACCCGGCAAATGAGAAGATCAGCCTCTTGGATTTTGGTGCGGCCCGAGCACTGCAACCATCGGCAATTGATGGGTATATGCATCTGCTGCGTGCAGGCCTGCGGGAAGATGACGAACAGCTTCGTAACGCTGCCATCCAATTGAAGCTTGTTGAAGGTGATGGCCCGTTCGACGACCGGATCCTCGGAATGATCCGCATTGTTTTCGACGCAATCCTATCCGCGAATGAATTTGATTTTTCTGACCGAACGCTCTCTAACCACCTGAACAAGGAAGTCATGGCCTTGGCCCGGGCCGGGTATGTCCCGACCCCAATGCCAATGGATATTCTTTACCTTCAGCGAAAGATTGGGGGGATATTCTTGTTGGTCACGCGATTGAGTGCCTCGCTGCCTGTAAAGGCGCTTCTTGCAAAGTATGTCATCTGAACGACCTCCATCCTTCCTAACCCAGCAAACCGAGCAATAGCAGAACCCGCGGCACCGATATGCGTGACCAACCCAAAACAAAGCGCGAGTATAATGCGAGTGTTGCCAAGTGCGGGTTCGAGCCCCCGTTTTACGAGCCAAACCAGCCATTGAAATGACCATCGTCCAGATTGATCATGTCGACGAACCTGTCTCGTTAGCCGACTTCGCTCCGACCCAAGACGCGATCCTCGAAAGCATCGGTCTTAGTGGCAGGAAGCACCGATATGCAAGCTCTAGCAAAGGCGTTATCCCCGGCAAGCTTGCCACCCGTGCCAGCCAACGCCATTTAGGTAAAGTGCCCCACAGTTCCGTAAACGCGCGTGCACCGGATACTAGTTCTCCATCTGGTCGACGCACAGTGAAACGATCCATAGCTTCTTGCCGCGTTAGATCTTCATCAATTCGAACATTGGGTTTTGAAACGTCGACAAACCTCAAGCGTTCAGCGCCCTCGCAGGAGGCATAGTGCTCGATCTCAACGGAGCAAAGCGGGCAAGATCCGTCGTAATAAACCGTAGCAAACGAATGATGGGGTGCGGCGTCATCAGATGTGAGCGCTACCTCAGCTTTGTCCGTTTTGTCCATTTTGTTTGACCTCGTCTTGCGGGCTTCATCCGCCCCGTTGCAAGACTTAGCGCAGATACCGAAGAAACGAGGGTTCAGCCGTGACATACAGATGCGTTATGAGGCCGCAACTTGTGATGATGCTAGCAAAATTTTAGCGATTGCGTCGCCCGAATTGCAGGCGTGCGGGCAATTTTATCTAATAGGGTGAGGGGTTTGTAGGTACCTCGCTGTTTTCCGAAAGGCACTGAAAAGTTGCCCTACCAGAAGATGACTACGGCAATCTCACAAGCTCAGCGGTTGGCGCAGCTCATGATCCACGGGGTTTTATACCGCATAAGTCAAGCTTACTGTCTTCGATGCGCAAACAAGATGGTCCCGTTTGATTACCTCTCTCTCCCGTTTACAGAGCTTTCGGGGTGGATGCTCTGAGGTCCGTTGCAAACCGTGCCTTGTAGCGTTCAAATCGACGGGCTGGTCTCTTTATCCTTTACTCAGAAATCAGAAATTCAAGTAAGACAGAGATGGGCTAACCCGCTCCTTTTTTGGTGGTTTAGGGCCCAGAGCGATCACTTACCAATGTCACCTTTGTCGGGGTCTTTTTCTTCTGGCCACGTGCTTTCGGTGGGTTCGCGAACGCTTCCGACATTCATGTACCGAAGGCCAACGGCTTCTCTGCAAAAAACCAAGTCCTAGCGGAATGTGAGGAAGGCTGGAACATAGATCCATTTCTAGTGGCCATGCGTACAATCCTTGAAAACGGAGGTATCGTGCAGGTCGTCTGGTTCAAACGGGATTTACGGGTAAATGATCATCCGGCACTGGCGCAAGCGTCTGAGGTCGGGCCAGTTCTGCCACTCTATGTGGTTGAACCTGAGCTTTGGCAGCAACCTGACGCGTCAACACGGCAGTGGAACTTTGTTGCTGAGACAATCGCTGAGTTGCGTGATGACCTTGGGAAACTGGGACAACCACTCATTTTGCGCAAGGGACAAATTGTGGCGGTCCTTTCCGAGTTAAAAGATCGTGGTCTGATAGACGTACTTTGGTCACATGAAGAAACAGGAAACAATTGGACGTATCAGCGGGACCGTCAGGTTGCTGCATGGTGCAGGGACCACGGCGTGCGGTGGCACGAAGTACAAAACCATGGCGTTCTTCGCAGGCTCAGGTCTCGCGATGGCTGGGCGGAACGTTGGGATCGGTTTATGGCTTTGCCCGTTGCTTCACCAGTTGCGCTTAAGCATATCGACGTAGAACCAGGCTATATTCCCACGGGGCGCGACCTTGGCTTGCGGGATGATACATGTGTTGGTCGTCAAGCCGGTGGACGAGCTGCGGGTTTGGAACGTCTGAGCAGTTTTCTGACCCACCGTGGCAAAAGGTACCAACGCGAAATGTCCAGCCCCTTGGAGGGGGCCGTTGCGTGTTCGCGGCTGTCGCCCTATCTGGCTTGGGGTGCGCTTTCGATGCGCGAGGTGTCCCAAGCTACTGAAAATCAGAGACGCCGGTTGCCGCCGCAGGCAAAAGATTGGCGTAAGTCGCTTCGCTCGTTTTCGGGCCGTTTGCATTGGCATTGCCATTTTATTCAGAAACTTGAGGATGAACCCCGGATTGAATTTGAAAATCTGCATCGGCTCTACGATGGTCTTCGGCCGAAAGCGCCTGATGCCCAGCTCTTGACCGCATGGTCCAACGGCGAAACGGGATATCCATTTCTGGACGCATGCATGCGGTCATTGCGGGCAACGGGCTGGCTTAACTTTCGGATGCGCGCAATGGTGATGGCCACTGCGAGTTATCATCTTTGGCTGGATTGGCGGGCCCCGGGTGAGCATTTGGCGCGCATGTTTACCGACTATGAGCCGGGCATTCACTGGAGTCAGGTGCAGATGCAATCAGGCACCACTGGCATCAATACCGTGCGCATCTATAATCCGGTTAAGCAGGGCTATGATCAGGATCCAGAAGGGTTGTTCATTCGGACATGGTTGCCGGAATTGTCCCAAATTGCGGATCAGCATATCCATGAACCCTGGAAAGCTCACAACGCGAAAGACATCCTTGGAACGCTTTATCCAGAGCGTGTTTTTGACCATCTAGCGGCAGCCAAGGCCGCGCGCGAGCGGGTTTGGGGAGTCCGCCGAAGTGCGGAGTTTCGTTCCGAAGCACACGCCATCGTGACAAAACACGCCAGCCGAAAGAATCGGCGGAATCCTCGCAAAGTCGCGCGGGCGTCTCAAAATCAAAAGCAACTCAGCCTGCCTCTGGAGGATCAGTGATGAAGATGCGCAAGAAAGCCGACTTACCCCAGAAGGTTTGCCCGGTCTGCCAGCGCCCGTTCACGTGGCGGAAGAAATGGGGAAACGTTTGGGATGAGGTGAAATACTGCTCAAAAAAATGCAGATCGGCTGCATGATCGAGATGTTTTCAGAACTTGATGAAGCGAAAGAGACGTTCGATTTCAAACCCACACGGACTAGCGGTCTTATAAGGCTGAAGCAGTTCGCGGGACGCACCGGGCGCCATTACGCAAGTACGCGAAACTACGATTTTGGGACTGAGCGTCGCAGCAATGTATCGGGTTTGTCACCTTGGCTGCGCCACCGTTTGATAACAGAGAAAGAAGTACTGGCAACGGTTTTAGCGTCGCATAATTTCAACGCGGCGGAGAAATTCGTGCAAGAAGTGTTTTGGCGCACGTACTTCAAGGGTTGGCTGGAACAAAGGCCCAGCGTCTGGTCACTGTATCAGCGGGATTTGCTGAGCGCTTGTGAGCGATTAAGGGATGATGAGGGCCTAAAGACCCGTTTCAATGATGCAGTGAACGGCAATACCGGCATCGACTGTTTCGACCATTGGGCGCGGGAACTGGTGGCGACAGGCTACCTTCATAACCATGCGCGCATGTGGTTTGCATCAATCTGGATTTTTACACTTCGCTTACCCTGGCAGCTTGGTGCAGATTTCTTTTTGCGACATTTGCTGGATGGCGATCCCGCATCGAACACGCTGAGCTGGCGCTGGGTTGGCGGATTGCACACGAAAGGCAAGACTTACCTCGCGCGCCCTGACAACATCGCCAAATACACTGAAGGACGGTTTCAACCTAAAGGCCTGGCCAAATTTGCAGAACCGCTGACCGAGCCGGTAGAACACCCGCTCGTTCCCCTTTCAAGTCCGCACATGCCCTCAGGCACCTCTTATCTGTTGCTGTTGACAGAGGATGATCTGTCAGCTCATCAATTGATGCCGACACCGCCCGTTGCCGCGATTGGACTTTTGGCGACACGTGGTCGGTCTCCAAACCCGTTGGGAGACGTTGTACAGGATTTTGCCAAGGGCGCGATGAGCAACGCTTTGGAACCCCACGGAAAACTCGGGCAATCGACCGAGGACTGGTGTGGTACGTTGATCGAGGCAGCACGGAATGCAGGTGTTGCGACCATTGCAACAGCCTATGCGCCTGTCGGTCCCACTCAGTCACGGCTGGATCGTGCGGAACCTGTATTGAGAGACGCAGGCCTTTCTTTGAACAGGATAATGCGGCCGTACGACGCTATAACATGGCCTCATGCGAAGGCCGGGTTCTTCGGCCTTCGAAAGAAGATCCCGTCGCTCTTAGGCCAATTGAACTTGGCCACCCAACAAAGACCATAGCCCATGTCCACTGCCGCCCTTTTACTTCCCAACCAATTGTTTGCCCAACACCCGGGCCTGGCCGCCCGGCCCGATACTGTTGTACTTTTCGAAGACCCGCTGTTCTTTGGCGACGCGTATTATTCCGCCACGATGCACAAGCAAAAGCTTTGGCTGCACCGCGCCTCAATGGCGCGCTATCGCGATGGCTTGGTCGCCAAGGGCTTTGATGCTGCGATCTGGCCCTTTGAGCGGCAGCCGGGTGCATGTCTGCGGCTTTTTCAGAACCTGCGTGATCGTGGTGTCAGCCGAGTGATCATGGCTGATCCAGTAGACTTCATTGCAGAAAGACGTTTTCGGGCAGCGGCTGGCAATACCGACATCACGCTCGATATCCAGCCATCGCCCGGCTTTTTGAATACGCGGGCCGACAATCTGGAATGGTCTGCCGGTCGAAAACGCTGGTTCATGGCAGAGTTCTACAAGGGCCAACGCCGCCGTTTGAACGTGTTGATGGACAGCGGCCAACCGGCCGGGGGACAATGGAGTTTTGACGAGGAAAACCGCAAAAAAGTGCCCAAGGCGCTGTTGGGCAGCCTGCCTTGGATCGACTGGCCTGCCCATGACGCAGTTGACGAACCGGCAAAAGCGAGCGTTATCGCTGATTTTCCAGATGCATTGGGCAGCCTGGAAAAGTTGTTTTATCCGACGTCACACAAAGCTGCATCCGACTGGCTGGCGCAGTTTCTGGAACGGCGGTTCGAACATTTTGGCGACTATGAAGATGCCATTGTCGAGGGGGAAAACTGGCTGTGGCATGCCGTTCTTACGCCTACTTTGAACATTGGCTTGTTGACGCCGAAGCAAGTTTTGGACGCTGCCCTGGCGCATGCTGATCGCAAGGGAATTCCCCTGAACTCGGTAGAAGGATTCATCCGCCAGATCATTGGCTGGCGCGAGTTTATGCGTGCTACCTATGAGAACCTTGGTGTGCAGATGCGCACTACAAACCATTGGGGCCATCATCGCCCTATGCATCGCTCTTTCTACAACGGAACCACTGGTATTGATCCGCTGGACGACACGATCAAAAGGGTGCTCGAAACCGGGTATTGCCACCACATTGAACGCCTTATGGTACTGGGAGGATTTATGTTTCTGTGTGAGATTGATCCAGACCATGTCTATCGCTGGTTCATGGAAATGTTCGTCGACAGCTATGATTGGGTGATGGTGCCCAATGCCTACGCGATGAGCCAGCATGCCGATGGCGGGTTGATCACCACCAAACCGTATTTTTCCGGCTCAAACTACATTCGAAAAATGAGCCATTGGGGCAAAGGGCCCTGGGCAGATATCTGGGACGGGCTTTATTGGCGCTTTATCCTGAAACACACCGATAGACTTGCTGGCAATCCCCGTTGGGCGATGATGTGCCGTACGGCTGGGCGCATGTCGCCAGAGGTCAAAAACAAGCATGTCACGACGGCTGAAGCCTTTTTGCGACGTATGACGTGAGCATGAAATTTACCCGCGCAATGTCCTGCGCTGGATTAAGGTCGCCTAGTCCCAGCCACACTACAACGGAGGTTCTGATTGAGGCGGACAAAGGTAGATGCGTACAAAGCAAGCTGCAACAACTTGCGGAAGCCATTATGGCGGTGTGAGCTTCGTTTTCTAGCTATCAAAATTCGGGAATATCAAAAACATACAGTCGCGATTTCTCGGCATCATCTGTCAGGATGTAGAGTAGTCCATTGGGCTCATCCAGGGCGATCCCTTCTGGATGCTTTACAACCTTACGGTCGCCGTCTTTCATATAAGTTAGTTCTATTGTCTCTGCCGTTCTCGTCTCGGGATTGTACAAAAAGATCTGGCGCCCTTTGTCGCTCAGAATCCACAGTACACCTGAGGACGCAGACCAAGCCAATCCGCTTACATCCAGCTCATCGTCATTTACGCGATCAGACTTAAAACCAGATTCGCGATCCAAGGGGGTGATTTCCTCAATCTCCGTCAGCTCTGGTGACAATACCAGCAACAACCGCGGTTTCCCTTCGATGACCACGAATACTCGCCCAGTGTCCGGATCGACTGTGATGCCCTCAGGCCCTTTGTTCAATGGATTGCCGACGAGCATTTTAGCTGCATCCGAATAACCCTTGAGAGTAGCAAGTGGAACCGTTGTCAGTTGAATGGGGTCGGTTGGGTGAACGACTAGAATTGACCGGTCAGTTTCCTGAAGCACCAAAACAGATCCATCTTTTCGCGAAGCGACACCCTCAAGGTCTGATCCCTTCAGTGATGGCAACTTGAAAGAGTTTCCCAATGCCCCGTCGATTCCAAGGAGATGCAGTTTAGGTTCGGCATCGCTGACAGACCACAAGAAGCCTTCAGCGCTGGAAAGCGACAGACCTGAAGGCTCTGAAAACCCTTCTGATTTGTCTGCGACCTTGAACCTATCGACCAGAACCAGATCAGCACTTTCGGCGCAGGCAAGACCAGCCCATGGCAGGAACGCCGCCGCCAATAGTCCGGGCGCAAAAGCGAGCCGTCTAAGTATAAAGAAGCTCCGTGAAATTTCAGGTTTTGACGGAAACACTTTGTTTTCTGCCATTCAGTTTTCTCGCCCGTGGAACACATCCCTTTATCGCGTTCTTATCACAACTCAGATGCGATGTCGGAAGAATGCTCATTGAACTCTTTACCTGATCCCGCTTGTTGCGATTGAATTGAATGGGGCACGATGTGCCTGTGGTGAAGCCTAAGCCCTTGGCCTGAGCAGGAAGGAAGAAAAGCTGAATACGACATTCCCGTTAAAAACCGTGTTGTTGATGCTGCTGTTGCCAGGCGCTGCGGTGTCGCAAATCGATCCTGCAACGATGCTGGCCGGATCTTCGGAGTCAGAAATTCTGATCGAACGCCAATGGACTCAGTTTCGCGGCAAACAGGAACTGTATTTCTTTACTCTCGATGTGGTGGTCACGATCATTCTGGCTGGCTTGATCGTCTATCATCCGGTGAGACGCAAAGCCCGTAGAAGCATCGGCGACTTGGTCATGCCGAGGCTGTTCTTCCTTTATGCTCTTATTGGCATGGCTGTTGGATTCCTGGTGGTTCAGCACGGATCAATGATTGGTTTTGTCATATTTGGCATCGGAGCTTTGCTCAGGTTTCGCTCCAATCTGGATGATCCGGTAGACACCGTCGAAATGATAGTCGTAACTGTTCTTGGTCTTGCGGTCGGTTTGGGCTTGCCGCTGATGGCCACGCTGGTGGCAGTTGTTTGTTGGTGTTTCATTTGGCTTGGAGGGCGAAACAAGGGTGTTGAGATTTCTCTCAAAGCTTCAGACGAAGAGCACTCATTGAACGTCAGCGGCGCCATTGAAGCCATGGCCGCAGACGCCGGCTGGAAGCTGGTCAGAAAACACCACGTCCCCGGCAAGTCTCGCGTTTCATTGCTTTTCATTACTTCGGGTGGACTTTCAGAAGCCCGGATCGAAGAGATGATAAACGATCTGGTCCCCGAAAAAGTTGAGTTGAAACTCAACCTCTAGTTATTTCACAAGGTCCAATCGTTTCAACACCGCATTCGGGGATCTGATCTCTTTCGGGAGCGACTTGAAGTTTACCGACCTTTCGAAATCGGGCCCTCGATATACTGCTATCCCAAACTCTCCGTTCGGCTGGAACGTAACATGAGTGAAGCTGTGAGGTGATCTGGCATTATCACCAATCAGCCGTCGTGGACCACCGCCCAAACAAGCTTGGGAAACATAAGCCACACCGTCTTTCCAGCCTGGGTAGAAGGCATGATGGTGGCCGGACAGATGCAGAACGACCCCGCTTTGCAGGTAGATTTTCTCAAGTGCCGGGTCACCGATGATTTCGCGTTCGCGCTGGATCGCGAAGGGCCAAAGCGGCAGGTGACTGAAAGTGACAATCGGGTTTCCATTCGCCCCCAGTTCCTCAAGTTGGTCCTGCTGATCGCCGGATAGCGGCCCAAGGGTCGTGGCATCCAAAGACGCAAACGTGACGCCTTGCATCTCAAACGCGTAGAAGAACGGATAGTCCTTCGAAACCAGGAAAGCGACGTCTGGTTTTCTCGGTGCCCATTCCTCGGCGTATATTTTTCTTTCACGTTCGAACCCGCGATAGGCAGAGGCATCATGGTTTCCCGGCGTGACCGCAAATGGAATTCCGGCAGCCTCCAGCGGGTCTGACACTGCCTTGTGAAACGCCTTCCACATCTCTCTGACCTGTTTGTCTGACAAGTTGGGAATGCGCTGACCCGCAACCATATCTCCGGTCGAAACCACCAGATCGGGATCAATCTCGATTATCCGTTCAATTGCTTTGTCGACACGGGCATCGTATTTTATCGAGCCATAGCTTCCGTTCAGATCCGATATGACGATTACATCCAAAGCCGCCGCTTTGCAGGCAAGCAGAGCGGACCAAATCAACACCGCCGCGGTGACGGAGCGCTTACGGGTCATTACAGTCCACAGCCTTTACCTCGGTGTCGTTTTTCAGAAAGAATGCGACGGGGTCCAAGTCGAACATCAAAACACCTTTTGAACAATTGCTCTGGAGAATGGACGTTGCCAGCGCTGTATTTTTAACGGCTTGCGCAATCTGCCTATCTGACAGGCCAAAGCTTTGCGACAACCAGTCATAAATCGGGCCTTGCGTTTGAAGGTCGTTATTCAAAGCAAACAAGCGCTGGTAAGTGCTTGGAGAAAAGTGTCGCATTTTCTCCAGCATCTGAGTGGATTTCGCAAAGTTGGCATATTCGACACGCCCACCAGCATCGTTGTCGTTTAGATTGCTGCGACGGATCAATAATGCGTCGGCTGGAACATCTCCATCGTTTGGCTTATGGTGCTTGGCCTTCTTGTGCTTCAGGTCTCCGTCTTCGACCCAATACCAATAGGGTGTGAAGTCTATGTTTCCTACGCGGTCCTGCTGGCTAAAGATGAAGTCGAGCAGAACAATCTCGGTAAGTTCTTGCATCCAAAATGCCATCTGTTGGTCGCTGACATCGGGGCCGAGATCCTTGTTGATCTGCCGATCCTTTCGACCTTCCCTGACACCCTCTACAATGGCCTCGGGCAAGGGTTTTGAAGACCGCAAGGCCAAGAAGGCGGGTGTTTCCTGAAAATCGCGGTTTTGGCCTTTGCCCCAACCGGATTTACGGGTGCCGTTGATTTCCGAGCCGTAGCGATGACCGGGGCTGTCAAGCAGGACACCGTATATCTGCGTTCGATCCGCGGTGAACAGATCATCGGTTGGCTGGTACGAGTTCGGACCGGCATCCGCAGCCAAGAATACCCGCCAGCCTTCATGGTTCATGCGCCCGCCATGAGAGCCACCAGAAATCGCAAGGCCGGGCTCTGCGACCTCGGTGAGATGCGCCTGAGCGTCCATGCTACGCCAGACCGCCACCGGAACGTTCACCGTCGCGTCGAAATACCTGGAGAAATGGTAGTAGAGCAGCGAAGAGGTTGAAAACGTTCCGCTTGTACCCTTCTGGTTCATGGTGGATTTGAATTTAGCCACCCTGTCCCTTGCCAGATCTTTTGCCGCCTTCCCCTCTTTGCAAGCGTTTCTCTCAAATTCAGAACGGTTCCCGGCGTAGGGTCCTTCGGAAATGTCGTAGATCGCCATTCCTGGGCTGGTGCTCCAGGTTTTTGGGCAAACAGCAATTTCGGAGGCATAGAAATCAATCTCGCAATAGGTTGTTTCTTCCTCAAGATCGCTTTTCTTATACGCGCCCGTTGGTATTTTCTCGATCCGAATACAGCGCTCAGTAAATCCGTTAGGGCTATCAAAAGTCGTGGCTTCACCCAGAACATCGTCGCTCGCCCACAAGATGGTGGGTGCAATGAAAGCAAGAGACCCCAGAAGATGGAACTTCATTTGAATAGTCCTCCGGATATCATCTAGGGCAAATCGCAGCCCGTTTTTCGGCGGAAATCTTCAGATTGGGGTCGACACTGAACTTGGAGAATTTTGAGTCAATCCACTGGTCACACCCGCCTGAACAAGGCGCCCCGTTTCGGGCATCATTCCAATAATCCTTGGCCCTTTCTTCCGTCCAACCGCAAAACTGAACAAGCGCCATTGCCGACAGTGCGCCAGAGGAATGAACGCCCCACATGCAGTGCACCAGAACAGGACCCTTACCCGGGTTTTCAATTACTTCGTGTATGGATGCCATGACGACACCGGGACGGGAGGATCTGGCGCTCTGATAGTCAAAGGATCCGTTCCCACAACTGGTGCGGCCGTACTGAGTGTTTTTGCCGAAGTCGGCATAAAACCCGGTTGAAAACCCTTTTTCGCACAAGGTTTCGCGTTGAACGTCACTCAGACCCGTTCGATCTTTGTCGCCGCCCTTGAAACCGGATCGATACAACACACCGCTTAAGACTGGGCGGAAGAAAGCGACGCCATCGACCCCTCCGTCGCCACTTTTTGAAAGCATTTGGCTGTTGCTAGGGCCACCGTTTCGGCTGGTGACGTCAGAAGTCGCAGCGGTTGCCAGAACACCAATGAATATGAGTGACGTCAAAAACCGCATGCGTGTTCCTTTCTGTGTTCAGCCCGTGATGCTCACACTTTTCCAGCCGGTAATCTCTCGGAGAGACACATTCACCGTAAACATCTTTGGTGGCGGTTAGCGTCCCGCCGCGAAGCTTCAAATTGGCCACACCAGATTGATGATAACGACGACCACGAAGTAGGCCAGAACAACTTTCCAATTCCACTGGTGTTTGTTTTCTTCGTTGATCACGCCGGCCGATTTCAATGCCAGGTTTGTGATAATCAAAGCGACAACGATGACCGCCGCATGTGCCAGATCGAAATGCAAACTAGAGCTCCTTTTTTCAGATTTGGGATTGTTGAAAATTGTCAGCAGTCGCCTGATGGCAGCATAGTTACATCTGAATACCTTCCTTCAGATGTCGTGATCCGCGCACATGCGCCGGTATCTTTGTTAAACCAGTAAGAGGTCAGCCCTTCGCTTCGGATAAGTTCAAACCCAAGACTTTGGATGCCCATTTCAGCCTGACCCGCTCTGGCCCCTTCAAATGACGAAAGATCGCTAGAGCTGCCCACAGTTGGTGCACTCGCATCCACTGACCCGCCACTCTCGTCGCATGCTGAGAGTACAGAAATACACACTGTACCGATCACCAAAAAGACTTTGGATTTCATCTGTTTTTTCCTAGCTGATTTGAGTTGCCGTTCCAGGGTTTTCCGTCGATCACCTATTCAATTCCGAAAATTACGTTGTAGCCGACGGAAGAGTTGCCGCGGTTGATGACCTCGACAACATGATCACCGGATTGCCACAGCTGCCCTCGATACTCCTTGTCCGCCGACATCAATCCCAACAGTTCAGAACCATCGGGGTTTCGAATAACGTAGTCCAAGGTGCCATTTCGCGGAGCAACGCGAACGTAAAGGAACTGTTCGTTTTTGGCGCCAAGGACGTATTGCTGGGACGCTCCGGGCGCGAGTTGGCCAACGAGTTCGGCGCCAGTTGAACCAGCATCAAATTTGACGCGTCGGCTTTCAGTAGATCCTTCGGCACCGGCCATAGCTCCACCACCATCATCCATCGCCTCGACAACCGACATCTCTCCGATGCTTCCATCCTTGTACGCGATGCATCGCCAAAGTGTCCCACCTACGTCACGTAGCATGACCAGCGTGCCAGCTTCGGAAAACTCTGAGCTTTCAATCGTACCGGATTGACCGTCTGGCCCACCAACTTGCCGTAAATGATCGATACACGCGTCATCGGCTTCCGACATTGCAAGAGCAGCTGTGCCCGAAATTGCAAACATGGGTGTGAGGAGATTCAGTAAACGGAGTTTCATCAGATTGCCCCCTGTTGGCTAATCCTTACAGTGTTCTTCTGTACAAAGCGGAACTTCATTTCGCTTCCCGCAACTTGGACAGAAACTCATCGCATGCCTGTGCGCTGCCGACGATCTCGTCCGTCGTTTCAATTCCTTGCAGTGATGCCATCTCGGAATTCACGCGATTGAGGATCTGATCCGCTTGCTCGGCGGTGATCAGATTCTCGGCTTGTGCGGCTTTCAATGTAGAGCAGACACCGGCGGACAAGCCTGTCGCAACGCCGACACCCACCGCGGCACCTCCACCCAAGGTCATCGCCCCAACCACGCCGAGGACGAGCCCGATCACGATACCCAAGATCACTTTTCCCATGTTTTCCTCCCTTTTGGTGAGAATGCGTTCGGCGTTCACTGCTGCCGCAAACTGCGTGTCCATCTGCAAATCAAGACCAGCGCTAGAAGATTGAAAACCGGTGCGAGCGCCGCGAACCACGGTTTGGTCGACTCCGAGAGCAAGTCCGCTAGAAGTATCCAGGGCAACCCCAACGGCAAAAGGAACACCCCGGACAAAGGGTCTTTTTCTTGCCCCAACCAGCCAAATGTACCCGTCAAGAACGCAACCAACGCCAACAGGTAAAGGATCGCGAATATGATAGTGGCTATTCTACAAACCAAGTCGAGCATTCCGATGAGCGAGCCAGTGCTGCGCGGCCGTGTTCAGCCACGCACCAAACAGGTCACAATGCGCCTTCGTCGCCCAGGAACTCGATACCGGCTGTGGCGCCATCACTGTAAGCAATACAGTTCCATGGGGCACGATCCTCGCCAACGCCGACGGTGACCTGGGTTCCCGCCTCGCTGAACGCAGACGACAGAACAACGACTTGCGAATTGTTCGTTGTGTTGGCCACGTCTCGCAAACACGCTTGCTGAGCGGGCGTGAGCTCGGCAGACGCGCTTGATGTACCCGCATCGTCGCAGGCCGCAAGCAGTGCGACACATGTCGTGCCTGCAACCATCACCATCTTGTTGGTCATTTTCTTCTCCCTCTGGGTTCTTTGATCTCAATTGAATTGGTGGCGACGTTTTGAAGCTCCAGCGTCTATGCGGCCAATAGTACAGACCTCGAACTGGTGACTGCCGTTCTCAAAAGACTCGCCATTCAAGGTTTGGCCGGCAGAACAATATTGCGTTGATCGCATGCACTGCCAACAACGCGTGACCGCACTGGAAAAAACTGGAGCGAATGTTGGAAGAAGAGCTAGTATTTTGAGTCTTGGCATCGCGTTCTCCCAACGCTCGATCATTGAAAACGCCTTCCGACTGCCAGCACTCACTCCGACAGTCGGAAGGGCCCGGTAAAACGGGCGACAGCGACAACAACGGAGGTAAAATAAAGTTGCGTCGAATTCTCATATTTGAATCTAATTTTTCATAAATCAATATTTTTTCCGCGCGTAAATTTCTCTAGGCTTTCGTGCGAAAGGCTTTTGCTTTCAAACAAAAAGAATGTGGGGATTTTCAGAAAAGCGAGTGTTCCCTACCCGGCCAAGCGTTTTTGACGCCGCCAAGAAACGACGAAGGGACAAAAACATGGGATTCGTTGAAGCAGTAAAAACGTGTTTTTCGAAATACTTCCAGTTCTCGGGTCGGGCTTTACGATCAGAATACTGGTGGTTCTTCTTGTTTGTGGTTCTCGTGAGTGCCGTATTAGCTGTGCTGGATACGATCATATTCGGGACCAATCCCGAAACAGGGCAGGGTTCTCGGGTTCTGTCCTCTGTTTTCCAACTGGCTGTTCTCATACCCATGCTGGCCGCCGGTTGGCGGAGGCTGCATGATACAGGACGACCTGGCTGGTATTTGCTGCTGCCGATGGCGCTTAGCATTACAACGCTTTTTGTTATGCTGGGCGGGGTGGCGTTCTTTTCGGTATTGGAGCAAGGAACGGAAAACCCCGATACATTACGTGGACCCGCGGCAGTTTTGGGCGCAACCGGCATTGTTGTTTTCTCAATTCTTCAATTGGTTCTGTCCATCCTGATGATCTGGTGGCTGACACGACCTTCCCAAGAAGGCGCAAACGAATACGGCGAACCTGTTTCCTGATCTGGCTGTCCGGGCGGTGGGCCCGACGCTCTGCTGCAAGAAAGAGCCAAATGCAACGCCGTGGAGAGAGAAAGAATGAATTTCAAGCCGATTTCCGTTGGAGCGCTGATGATGGCAATGGCAACCACAGCATCGGCGGAGTGGTCGTTCAGTTCCGGGCCTAGTCCCAATGCATTTATTCAGACCGGAAACATGACGCTGGAACTTCAGTGTAACCGTATCCGCTTTGCTCCGGCTGGATATGAGGACAGCCAGGACATTGTGCAGAAGCAGGGGCTTTCCATTCGATTTTTGAAGAACGGCACCACCGAAGTTGGGGCATTTCAGGTTGGCGCAGAAAACGCTGCCGTGCAGATCGTCGACAACTATCCCGTCGAAGTCAGTTTCAATAGTCAAGAGGACTATGGTTTTGTACTGGACCAGCTTGCGGCCAATGCATCGGTTAATCTGTCCATGATTGATCAAGATATCAGCTATGGAATCTTTGACTTGAAAGGTTCCAGCGCGGCAATTCAGTCCCTTCGTTCCGCCTGCGATTCAGGTGCTCGCCAGGGGGCCTCCGACGAAGCGCCCGAAGGCATCGCCTATTGTGGTGGCGGAGCGGTAGAGCGCGTGATCGAACCGGTAATTTTCGACACTCCGGACGGGGAGTGGGACGCGCGAGTATCGGTCAATGGCGAGTTGATCAGAGCCATGACCGCCTATAGTTATTTTGGAAACTCTAAGCCGCCGGCCGGATTTGTCGTCGCCCTGCTTGGGGAAGACAGGTCCGAGTTTCTGATTTTTAACGAAGGTGCGGAAAACTGGCTGGAATACGGGGACTTCAGATATGATCAATGCAATTGACGCCGCCTTCCAATCAGTTTCCCCAATAGAGCACCAGCTGAAGTATTTGGTTTCCGGGATCGTACTTGTTTCGGGACTAGTTTGGACCTCACCAGCTGTCGCGGCTGATGTATCGCAACTTCCGCCCGGTTTGCAGGCGAAGGTTGATCTGGCGGCACGAGCCTGCGCGGAGTTCAACGACGGTCAGTTTGACATAGCCTGGGGCGCGGTTGAAAGGGTCGATCTCGACGGAGATCTACGACGCGACTGGGTTCTGAATGAGTCTGGTTTTGCGTGTTCGAGCGCCGCATCCCTTTACTGTGGTACCGGCGGATGCATGTCGCACTTTTGGATTAGCGAAGAGGTGCACTCCTTGCTCAACCAAGGCTGGACGGTCGTTGATTTTGGGAGCCAACGCATTGTCATCGCGGACGTGCATGGATCCGATTGCGAGGGAATCAATCCGACGCCATGCGTCAGCGCCAGTATTTGGGATGCCGAAGCCAAGACTTGGCGCTCGACTTCTGGAAGCTGGGAGTAAACTGTTTTTTGTGTTTAGCAACTGTGCCAGAGGACCCTGTTTGTTCCTGGGGTTCTCTGTGGCATGCAAATCTGTGGGATAGCTGTACAAAACTGTGACCGAATACCGCGCAGATTTATGGGTAAGGTTCTGCGGTTTTTTTAAGTCACGGCGCGGCCTATACCCTTCAACCGCAGGTAAATCCCCACGACCTCAGACAAAAGAACAGATGACGAGGAGGCAACAGCGGCAGATCAGAGTGGTCGGCTCCTGCTGCATTTTGAAGCCTCGGCATGTGCTTCACCGCAAGTTCTTCGTCACGACACCTCAGGTGGTACCAGTATTAATCGAGCTGATCGGCAGCTCTTCTGGCTTTCATTTCAGCGATCATGGGCGACTTTGTGCGAAGGGAAGGCACGCGAGCAGCAACCAGACCACAGCCATTGGCACATTGCCGATTTTTGGGAAGGACGGGAATGGATGTAGGCTCCACAATGTTCAAAAACCAAGTTCCCGTTTTCGCAACACGTTGCGCCCCTGGAACAAGGGACGGCTTTTGGTAAAGAAGCGGCCGTTGCAGCCAAAGCAGGCTAGGGCCATTCACCCCCGGCTTGAACTCGCAAGAACCTGAGAAAGCTTGCTATGTTCCATCGTGCAATCGACAGCAAGTTGTGTGGATGCTGTCGACAACACAGATCGCGTAGGACAGCGGCGAAACACCCAAGCACGCGAAATACTCTATTCGAAATCCCACATTTTCACAGATCTGCTGTGATCCAGTTGGGAGCTCGGCACCTGATCAGTGGCAGGCCAATTACGCACGCTTAGGGCTTGGCCTTTTGCACAGTTTGCCCGCAGGTAGGGCAGTGATCGGCCTGTGACATGGTCTCAGCGTGTACGCGGTTTCGGATATGATCGGCAGCGCGACGCGAGAGACCCAATTGCTTGCGAACGGCTTCTATAACGGCTTCGTCCGCGTCGCAGATATCGCCGTCTTCCAAGGCCTTTCGAAATTCACGTTCCAGGCTGGCCCGTCGGCGGTGCAACTGGTCGTTCAGGCCGCTGGCAATGATCCCTGCGGGCAATGCGGCCATCCCAATGCCAATCACCGTAATCGCAGCGCCGAAGATCTTACCGGCAACTGTCACGGGCGTTACGTCGCCATAACCAACGGTCGTAAGCGTTGCCATCGCCCACCACATCGCCGCTGGGATCGATCCGAATGCCTCCGGTTGCGCCTCGTGCTCTGCCAGCCATGCACCGCTGGCAGCAAAGATCAGCATCACCATCAGGATAAAAAAACCTGCAAAAAAGGCGCCGGCCTCTTCCTCAAACACAGCGAGCAGCATTCCGAGTGCGGGCGAGTACCGAGTGAGTTTGAGGAGCCGCAACATACGGAAGGTCCGCAACAGACGCAGATCAACCGGGAAGATCAAATAGAGCAGCGCAGGTAAAATCGCTAGTAAATCGATGATGGCGATCGGGGAGACGGCCCAGGCAGCCCGCGTTTTGTAACTTGGATTTTCGGTGGCGACCCACAGCCTTGCCGCGTATTCGACTACGAATACGAACAGAGAAAAACCCTCAAAGAGGTTCAGCGCCAGGCCCCAACGGGTATATATGGAGTCGACCGTCTCCAGGATAACGGCGGCCACGTTCAGTGTGATGAGGACAATTAGAGCTATTTCAAGCAACCATGGACCGGTGGCCGCCCGGTCCGGGCGCTCGAGCCACCAATAGACTTTCCTTTTTAGATAGCCCGAATTTGTAACTGCCTCACTCATGTCGAAACTGCGTCCAGGCGCGCGTCAGGGGGATCGCGATTTGCGATAGCAAGGCTGTGCCCCAGATCAGATTGCCAACCAAAGAGGGAACATGGGGGACGATAAAGAAACAGGCAATAGCCAGAACGATCCCAAATACCCGCACATCCCAGCGCCCAAAGTCCGATGCAAGACGGTGTTCAATAACGTTCTGGAGCACCCAAAGCATGGCGATATATCCTGCAAGGCCGAAACAGCCAATGGCGGCATATTCGGTCGGGTATGGCTCCCAAAAACCGACTTTGACCTCGGCAGCTAAGGCCACGCCTACCATGACGCCGCATAACATCAAGATCAGATGCGCAAGCCACCAGATGACCAATGTCGACACCTTCTTGTCGTTGGGCTTGGCGTTGCCGACAAAGTCAAAATAAATCCAGCACATGACGAACATCGAAACGCCACCGATGACGAAATTAACAAGCACATCAAGTGAGACTTTGTAGATGCCTTTCTCGGACAAAGTTACGACGAGTTTGAAGAACCCTTCGCCCAGAACGATCAGTGTAAGCAGAGCAAACCGTTCCGCCATATGGCCAAGGCGCGGGACGAAACGTTCGAAGCGCAATACAGTGAGGCCTGGGATCATGTACATCGCCTGCGTGGCCACCATTGCGGCAGCAAACACCCAATAGGCCAAGGGTGTTGGCAGAAATGCCGTGATGGCAAAGATCACCGCAAAAACCGAAAAATTCCGGATCTGGGCCGTCGACATTGACTCGCCAGATGAATTGGCCCGCCGGGCGCGATAGTACAACGCCGCGAGCATGGCCCTGTTCGCTGCAAATCCTAACGCGAAGAAAACCCAACCCTTGCCGTCAATAGCCGGGATCGCCGCTGCCATGAACATCACCGTGCAGATCATCACGGCCATAATCAGCCGGTGCCAGAAATCGGTGCTGACGAAGATCGAGTTGAATATGCTGAGTTCGCCCCACGCGTACCAGAGCGTGATGAAGACCCCGGCGAACACAAGAAACCCATGCAGATCGAGATGATGCGACAAGTAATTGCCCAGCAGAAAGATCGTCACGACATGGATCAGGTCGTAGAACAGCTCGGCCCAGTGGACATGATCATGTGCATGGTCAAGGTCCTGGTGATGTTGGGGCTTTCGCCACATGGGGTGGTCATGCAATGCCATAAATTGGGAACTCTTCAAGGTTGGAAGGCTGTTGTGGCCGACAAGCGGCCACCCAGATTGAGTTTCACTATAAGATGAAGGTTGTCGCGGAGACTTTCGTCATGCAACCCCCACAATTGTTGTTAAGCGAGGGCATGCCGGGCAACACCCGCCCGATCGTGGGTTTATTGCGCTGGCAGTGCCCGGTATTCACGGATGTCACGCGGCCCTGTCGTCTCGTAGATGCAGAAGGATACGGGCGTAGTTTTCCTCGCCCTGCGCGCCGGTCACAAGGTGACGTTTGTCGAACGCCATTGCGGGCACACCCTGAATTCCTCGGCTGATCCAGAATTGCTCTTTCTGTCGCACGTGATTGGCCCGATCTTGGCTTTGCAACATGTCCAACGCATCCGCGCGGTTCAGCCCGATGCCAGCAGCCGCATTTGCCAGAACCTGTATGTCCGAGACGTTTTCGCGGCGTGTAAAGAACGCCGAAAAAAGGGCCTGCTTCATTTCATGGCCCTTGCCTTGTTCGGCGGTCCAGTCAATCAATTGATGCGCACGGAAGGTGTTATACATCCGCATGTCATCGGCGTAATTGAACGTGAACCCCAGTGCCGCGCCCATCTCGGTCAGGCGGGCTCGTGCCTTGATCGACCCTTCCAGCGTCGTCCCGTATTTCGATGCCAAGTTGTCGCGCAGGTTCTCACCACCCTCGGCCATCTGCGGATTCAACTCGAATGGATGCCAATGGATATCCAGTTCGGTCTGAGTGTCGCGCGCGGCTTCCCGTACCAAACAGATGAAAAAGCACTCACATCCTCACGTGTGAAGACCGCCCATTCCAACAGACGGTGCTGCAACTCGTTGAGCCTCTGTGGGTCTGCGTTATCCCCGACCGGTGTGTCCTCATAGTAGGGCTTGAACGCGTTGAAGATGTCTTCCTCTTCATTGGCGAAATCGAGGACAAAGGTTCGTGACTTACCCGGTGCCATGCGGTTTAGCCTGGAGAGGGTCTGAACAGCCTGAACTCCTGCCAACCGTTTCACGACATACATGGTTTGCAGCAGGGGCTGGTCGAAACCTGTCTGATACTCTCAGCGGCTAGCAAGACCCGGAACTGATCGCCATCAAAAGTCTCGGGTAACTCGGCTTCCGGTAGACCATTGTTCATCCCCACTTCGGTAAATGAGCTTTCTGGTAGCTTTGCATCACGACAACGCAGGTGATACCAGTACTCGTCCAGCTGATCGGCTGCTCTTCTGGCTCTTGCTTCAGCGATCTTGGGCGATTTTGTCCGTAGCGAATACGTGATCCGAGGCAACGTGTAGTGGTTTCTCAACTCTTTCGGGATACGGCGGCTGAAGTAGAAAACACCATCTTTGATGAAGGTGAATGGGCGCGAAATGGTCTCCGACATGGTCTACGGCTCCTAGCAGTGGCTAAAAGCTGAAGCGATACCAATGTGTTAGCTGAGGAGATGGTGCCCCCACACGGACTCGAACCGCGGACCTACTGATTACAAATCAGTTGCTCTACCAGCTGAGCTATAGGGGCACTGGCTGTCGATTACTTCCTCTGGCAGTAGACTGCAAGCCTGAATTTTAGCCCAAACTTAGACATTGCCCGATTTCCTGAGAACGTGCAAAAAAACGCTGAATTCATCCGTTGCAAATATCTCGCGAGTGGTAACAGACGCGGTTATGCAGAAAAGCCAAGGGGTAAAGGAAAAAATGCAGGTTGCCATCCACGCCGGTGTTGCCTTTTCGGATGAAGGGCTGGTGATGTCCTCGCTTGGCGCGAACAGGAGCGTACTTGCCAAATACCGAACTGCGGTTCTGGGGCCGCGTCGGTCCCGGCTATTCGTCAAAGTGATGTCTGACTCGATTCTGCAGGGTGTATCTGATGCAGACGCACGGAACAGATTGTCCGAGCTTGTTGCCGGAAACCAGAATCTGGACCGCGTGGTTGTGTCGAGTGACAAGTTCTTTGGCCCCAGGCGCACCGCGCTGCAAGACGGCCAGATCTATCCGTTTGCGGGGAATAGAACAGCCCATACGGACACTCTGCTGGACGGCGTGCAGGTTCAAGTGTTTGCAGGGCTGGTGAACCCCGGGGTTTTTATCCCAAAGATTCTGGCCTCGATCCATGAAGACCATCGGCGGGACATTCTGGCCAGCACCGATTTAAGCTGCCTCAGCTGGCTTGGCATGATCGAAGACCTGCGGGATCTTGCGCCTCAGGTTCAGCTCACCTTGTGGGAACACGAGAATTCCCCGCTTATCTGGGGCGATATCATCCGCGCCATAGCGGGACTGCCTGACGAGGCCGTGCTTCATGAAGAGTTTGCATTCCTGTCCTCCCTTTTGACAGAAGCCGGACAACGTCATGTATTGGACATCGTGAGAAAAGGGGACGCCATCGATCACGGCCGCCGACGTGAAGAGATGGCGAATATTCTGGACGAATACGCCCGGCCGGAGCAAATCGAAGAAGAGCTCGATTTACCGGGCTGGAATTCCGACATAGTTGAAGCGTTCACAGAGCTTTACGAGCAGGATCTGGCCACGATCCGGTCCATGCCGGACGTTCATGTTCTGCAAATCTGATTGGTTTGCGCAGTGCCGTTGGATTGGGTGCACAGATGGTGCGAAGGTAGCTTTTTTCGCGAATCCAGCGTGATGGCAGGAACGCATGGGTATTTGGGGCCCTGCTGAACATCAGGCCACGAACTGGTGGTCTTGCGGCGACGTGTTGACACGGAAACCCTGCCGATCAACGGATTAATATGACGGACCATGGCGTTCGACCAAATTGATCATCCGGTTTTCCGCAGAATGGCTTCAACTGACCGGTTCATTTGTTTGGCACAATTCATCAGGCAACTAAGTAATCTCGCAATATCCCGTTGAACAGTTCAGCTTTTTCCAGATGCGTCGCATGTGCAGAGTTTGGTATCACCGCTAGGTTTGCATTCGGGATGGATTGCCACAGCTGTTCCGTCTGACTCCATGGGTAGGTGCGATCACGATCCCCCCAGACAATCAGCGTCTTCGTCCTGATTGCCGGCAGGTTTTCAGCGCCGCTCCAGGAATGCATCGCATCCAAACCAGACAGCATGGCCTTCAGGTTGCTTTTCTGGGCTATCGTAGCGCAAAGTTCATATTCCAAAGCATTTTCGCGTTCGAGAAACCAGGTTGCCGCAATCCGCCGCGCCGTCACTTTCGGCCCGTCTGCACAAGCACGGGTTTTCGAGGTGTCGATGGTCTCAAACCGCCCGGGCAGCACACCTACGGACCCGGTGCCATAAAGAACCAAACGGTCAACACGCTCGGGCGCACGGGCAACCATTTCCTGCACGACCATTCCACCCATCGAGTGACCAACCAGGTGGAATGTCTCGATGTCGCGCGCCTTCAGCTCATTCAGCGCCCAGTCCGCAAATCCCGAGATGCTGCAAAACGCGTCACGTTGCGCATTTTCGCCAAAACCAGGCAGATCCAGCGTGATGACATCGTAACCTTTCAGGGCCTCGACCTGCCGCTGCCATTGCCGACTGCCGCCCAGGAACCCGTGAACAAACACGATGGGTGTCATTTCCGGCCGCCCTGCACAATCCGATCGAGGATCATGGCACAGAACAGGATTGAGAACCCTGCAAGAATACCCTGGCCCACATTCGCGTATTGCAACGCTTCAAGAACATCCTCGCCCAGCCCCTTGGCACCGATCAGAGACGCAACAACAACCATTGCCAGTGACAACATGATTGTCTGATTGATCCCCGCCCGGATCGACGGGCTTGCCAGCGGCAAGTCGACTTTGGTGAGCAGGTACCATTTGTTGGCGCCGAAACTGATCGCCGCCTCGCGCACGCTTTCGGGCACGCCACGCAAGCCGAGAACGGTCAGGCGCACCACGGGCGTACCACCGAAAATCATCGTGACCACGACTGCCGCCGGCTTGCCGACACCAAAAAACGCGATCACGGGGACCATGAAAACAAAGGCGGGCATGGTTTGCATGAAATCCATGATCGGCTGGATGAAAGCGTAGAACCGAGGGCGACGCGCCGCGAACATGCCCAGTGGAATTCCGATGACAATCGACAGGCACGCCGCTGTCCCCAACAAGGCCAGCGTGGTCATTGCGCCCTCCCAAAAGCCCAACAGCCCCATATAGGCCAGAAACGCGCCCGAATAGATTGCCGTGCTGACGCCCGCAGTCAGCCATGTCAGCAGAATGATGAGACTGGCGATCACGATCCATGGCGTCTGCACCAAGATGACCTCAAGCGCGTCCAGCAGGGTGCGGATACCGAATGTCAGCCCGTCAAAGAACGCTTCGCTGTTGCGCACGCACCAGGCGATGAAGTCTTCCACCCAGGTGATGCTGGTCAGGCGGATATTGGGGTCTGTCGGGAAATGGCTGAGCAACGAGAAACGCCCCGGAAAGCTGTAATGCATCATCGCCGCAGCAACGATCAGCACCATGAAGATCGCGCTGAACACGATCTGCGATACCGGCATTGCAGATCGGATTGAACGATCTGACAGCCATTCCGAGAAACGCGCCTCGAGCGCCCAGTTTGCCACCTGTGACTGAACAAGCTTGACGATGATCAGAATGATCAGGCCGGTCAGAACGATGTATGGCCCTTCAGCGGCCATTGCTTCGGCTTCGGCGCGGATGCCGCCTATGTTTTCCTCGAGCGAGTCCACCGTCCGCTGATAGACGTCGATCTTGTCCGAGTTGTTTTCGATGGCAGCGGCCAACTGCTGTCGGCGCAGCTCAAGCGTCCCTTCAATTGACGCGATGCGTTCCATTGCCTCAGCCGCCAAGTCGCCGAACATCCCGCGCGCGATCTGCACATAGGCTATTGTTTCGAGGATCAAAAATGGCAGCGCCCATGACCACAACCCCCGTGCACCGAACCAGACCGGGCCAAACAACCCGGCCATCAGATTGAAAGTCGGCGTAAATCGGGACGAAGCGCCGATCTTGTCGAAGTTGCGGATGTAATAGTCGGGGCTGGTGCGAACGAAGGCACGGATGTTTTCGCGCCGCTCTTCGGCATATGCCAAAGCGGCCTCGTTCTCGGTATCTTCCAGCGGGTTCACATCTGAAGAACTCATGACACTTCGGTTCCTTCGATCACGGTGCGCAACAGATCGGCACGGGTTATGACGCCAACATCCACGCCGCCGTCCTCCACAAGGATCGCGCTGTCGGTGTCGATTGCCAGATTGATCAGCGTGCTCAGGTTTTCGCCTTCATTCACACGCGGGGCGTCCGAGGGCAGAGGACCATGGGTAGCGACATGTTCCGGTATGGGCCGCATGACCGCGTGGGCACGCACCACCTTGAGCCTTGAGATACCCGCCACGAAATCGGCGACATAGTCATCGGCGGGGTTCATGACGATGTCTTCGGCCGTCCCGATCTGCACCACCTTGCCGTCGCGCATGATTGCGATCCGGTTCCCGATACGGACGGCTTCATCCAAATCATGGGTGATGAAGATCGTCGTCTTTTTCAGGATTTTGCTCAGTCGAATGAACTCATCCTGCAATTGCCGCCGGATCAACGGGTCCAACGCCGAGAACGGTTCGTCCATCAACAACACATCCGGGTTCGCTGCCAGTGCCCGGGCAAGGCCCACACGTTGCTGCATACCCCCGGACAGCTCGTGTGCGAATTTCGATCCCCAGGCTCCGAGTTCGACGATATCCAGAATAGCAGCGGCCTGACGCATGCGTTCATTCTTGCTGACCTGCCGGATCTCCAGCGGCATTGCGACATTGTCCAGCACAGACCGATGCGGCATCAGCGCAAAGTTCTGAAAGACCATGCCAATCTTGTTGTTGCGAAACTGCTGAAGCTCTTTCGGGCCCAGGGCCATCACGTCCGTGCCCTCGATTTCGATCTTGCCTGCGGTGGGTTCCAACAGCCGGTTGAAATGGCGGACCAGAGTGGACTTCCCGCTGCCTGACAGGCCCATGATGCAGAATATCTCGCCCCGGTTGACCGAAAGACTGACATCCGCGACGCCGACAACACAGTTGTATTCCGCCAGCACCTGGGCCTTGTCCAATCCACGGTCGCGGATTGCCTGCAGCGCTACATCGGGCCTGCCCCCGAAAATCTTCCAGACATTCGAGATTTCAATAACGGTATCGTCGCTCATAAGTCCCCCAGAGGTCTGCTTTTGGGTGGCGCCAACAGATGCCGCCACCCTGTTTCTGGAAGCTCGATCAGAGGCCCAGCCAAGCGTCGACACGATCCGGGTTCGCCTCGACCCACTCGCGTGCAACCTCTGCCGGATCACGGCCCTTGCCGCTGATCTCATAGGCGAACCCGCTGACATCATCCGCCGTCAATGCGAAATTCGCCAAGAAATCGGCAATCGCCGGAGAACGCTCTGGCAGCGTGTTGGACCACGCAATCTGCACGTTCTTGAGGGCGTCCTTGGTCGCGACATTGGATTTGTTGTACCAGTCCGGGTCATCAGACGGTTGGACCATCACGTATTTTGCCGGGTCGAATTGTGGCTCGGTCAACATCTGGACGTCGAACATGTACCAGACGGCATGCGGCTTGTAGCAATAAAAGGCGTAGCCTTCGCCCTTGGCGATGCTGTCCTTGATCCGCGCGGTTTTCACGCTTTCCTCGGCACGTATCGGCTCAATGAAATCAAGTAAACCATAGTCGCGGGTTTTGACTTCGTTCACGTTGGCCGAAGCCCAACCCGGCGCGCCAATCCACATTTCACCTTTGCCATTGCCGTCACTGTCCATCAATGCGGCCACATCCGGGCGGCCCAGATCGGCGATGTCGGTGATGTTGTTGGCTTCACCAAAGTCTTTGCTGACGCAGAAACCCTGATTGCCCTCGTAGGGGTTCGATGACAGGGTGACGGTGCCCGCTTCGTCCACATATTTCTTGGTGAAGCTTTCCTGGTTGGGCAGCCAAACGTCGGGATGAACGTCGATGTCGCCCTTGCCCTGATCCATCGCCTGAAAGATCGTGGCGTTGTTGCCGGGCACATATTCCACTTTGCCCCCGATGCGCATTTCCACGACCGCGCCCAGAACATGGGCAATCGCTTGTGCTCCGGTCCAGGATGGCACGCCGATTTTCACTTCTTCGGCTGCGAATGCCGGCACAGCGCAGACGCTGAGCGCAGCAGCCATCCCCAGCTTTTTCAGGTTGGTTCTCATGGTCTTCTCCTCTGTTGAAATGCGCCGTGGTTCGGCGTCGTTCTTTCCGTCGTTCGATTTTCCCGTCGCGCAATAGGGGCGCGCCAACTTGCCTTTGGCGACACATTCGGACGGAAGGCTGAAACAAGACCAACCGCCAGACCCTGCCCGGAAGTCTAGAACAGGAGCTTTTCCGAGAGCCAATTCGAACATTTCATCAAACTATTCTGTTTCTGCATAGTTTTCTGTATCGTTGCTGAAGATGCTCTTTCACAAGCGGGGATACGCATTGGATCTGAATTGGCTACGCGATTTTGAATGCCTCGCTCGGACCTTGAACTTCACCCGTGCGTCTGATGAACGCAACATCACGCAATCCGCATTCAGCCGCAGAATCAAAGCCTTGGAAAGCTGGGTGGGGTTGCCTTTGGTCAATCGGGCAACCTATCCGGTTCAATTGACCGAGGCCGGCAAACAATTCCTGCCTGTTGCGCAGGCGGCAATTTCACAGCTGTCTGAATCCCGCCAATCCCTGCGGGACGCCGACCGGGGCGACAGTCGGTTCATCCGGTTTTCGGTTCTGCACACCATTGCGGTCAATTTTTTGGCAACCCGCATAGAAGAGTTGCAAAAGCAGATCCCAGATTTGCGCACACGTGTCCTGTCCGATTCTCTGAGCACCTGTTGTGATCTTTTGGTCGAAGGCGCGGTGGATATCCTGCTGTGCTACTATCACCATTCTGTCTCGCCCATGATCGACGAAACCGCGTTCGAGCGTAAGGATCTGTTGAAGGATCGGCTGATACCGGTGGCTGCCGCACAGCCGGTGCGGACACTGGGTTGGGATTTGTCCCGGCAGGATGGCCCGCCGATCCCCTATCTGGCCTATGACCGATCGTCCTTCTTGGGCATGGTCGTTGAAAACACCGTTGACCGGAAACCCCAGAATACCGAAACGATATATGTCGATAGCCTGGTCGAAACGATCAAGCGAAGATTGATGACCGGCAGCGGATTTGCCTGGATGCCCGAAACGTCGATCTCGGCGGAGTTGGATCAGGGGTTGCTGGTGCCGATCGGTGACGATGCATGGTGTGCAACGTTGACGATTTCAGCCTTTTCCAATCCGGCCAGTTTGGATCAGATCGCGCACCAGCTTTGGCAGCGTTTGTGACCGGACGGAATCGTTTTGGCGCACCGACCGGCGATTGAACGGAAAATGCGCCTTTACCTCCTATGCCGGCCCGTCTGAGAAAAATTGACGATCGCGCGGACCAGCAGATCGATCGTATCCACTGCATTGGCGTCATCCGCGACGCTGTCGGCAATGAGGGAGAATTCAGAGCAAGCGACAAACTGCAAGTCCGCCCCCGCCTTGACCAAGGCCCTTGAGGACGCTCGCAGCGTTTCGCGCGCCTTGTCGCTTTGACCGTTGACTTTGATCGCGCGGATCGCCGCCAGCATCGCGTCGTCATCCGTTGGCCAAACGGTCGACAGCCCGCGCGCGTGCAGGGCTGTTTCGAAAAGACAAATACGGCGCACCGCCGGAGAAGCGAGCACACCAACGCACCCACCCTTCCCGAGTGTCCCGACGGCGTGATCCGCAGCCAGCTCAACCATGTTCAACAGCGGAACGGTCACGGCTTCGGTGATCGCCTTGGCATAGTGATGCGCCGTGTTGCAGGGCATTGCCAGCGCCACGGCGCCGGCATCCTGAAGACGTCGTGCCATCGCCGCCAGTGTCGGCCCCGGATCTTCACCCGCCCCGTCGATCAGATGCGCGATCCGTGACGGGACCTGAGTGTTCATGTCGATCAAAAGCGGAATGTGGTCCCGGTCGTCGCTCACCGGCACAGCCTCGACCAGCTTGCGCTGGAGGAGGATCGTTGCCTCGGGGCCCATGCCGCCAATAATGCCGATGGGGTGCTGCGTCATTGCTCAGATATTCACCCAGCGGTCTTTGTGATCGAAGGCAAAGTCATACCCCGCCAAAGCCGCCGCGCCGCCCGTATGAAGGAAAACGACCCGCTGGTCTTTGAATTCGCCTTTGCGCGCCAGATCGATCAGGCCCGCCGCACCCTTGGCCGAGTAGCAGGGATCCAGAAGGATACCTTCCAATTCGGCAAACATCTGGATCGCTTCGATGCCGCTTTCATTGGGCAGGCCATAGCCTTCGCCGACATAGTCGGTATTGGCCACGACATCTTCGCGCTTTACCACGCCCGCGCACCCCAGCTTTTCGGCCGTCTTACAGGCGAGGTCGTACACCATCTGTTCCTGCTTTGGCCGAGGTGCCCTTGTCCCGATGCCAAGCACCGGCACCTGCGTATTCATGGCGCACATTCCCGTCACCAAACCTGCCTGCGTACCGGACGACCCGGTTGCATGTACCAGCCGGTCAATCCGCAATCCGCTGTCATTGGCCTGACCCAACAGTTCAAAGGCCGCGTTTACATAGCCCAGCGCCCCGGTCGGGTTCGAGCCGCCGCCGGGAATGACATAGACAGAGCGGCCTTCTGCCCGTTTCTTCGCGGCCGCCTTTTCCATTTCGCCCGGCATATCGTGACCCCCGGGAAACTTCTGGGTGGTCGCGCCGTGCAAATGATCCAGCAGGACATTGCCGTTTGTATTGTAGTTGCCATCTTGATAGCCGGTGCGATCTTCCAGAAGAATATGGCAATCAAGGCCCAGCTTGGCGGCAAACGCTGCGGTTTGTCGACCGTGGTTGGTTTGGGTGGCACCTTGCGTCATCACCATGTCGGCGCCCTGCGCTTCTGCTTCGGCCATCAGGAATTCCAGCTTGCGGGTCTTGTTGCCGCCAGTTGACATGCCGGTGCAATCGTCGCGCTTGATCCAGATTTCCACCCCCAGTTCTTTGGAAAGCCGCTTCATCGGTTCAAGCGGTGTCGGAAGATGGGCGAGGTGAAGGCGGGGAAAGCGCGCAAGATGCATGTCACAATTCCTAATATTGATTTTCGTCAATTTACGCTGTATGTTGCCGCTCTGCTAATTCGAAATTCAGTGAGTATGTTGCAAAAATTGCATATTAGTAAGGTCTGGGCTATCTGGTTCACATGCGTTTGGAATGGATCGACGACATATTGGCCGTGCTGGACAGCGGATCGCTGACGCGCGCCGCGGAAAAACGGCTGCTGACCCAATCTGCCTTTACCCGTCGGGTGCGGCTCATCGAAGGCAGTATCGGTGCGACCCTGTTTGATCGTCGTCGCAAACCCGTATCCCTGATGCCGGGCGTTCAGGCGTTGGAACCTGAACTGCGCGAGCTGAGCGCGCGTCTGCACAAACTGCGTCACAGTTTGAAAACAGAAAGCGATCAGGCCAGCCAGTCTTTGTCGCTCGTGTGCCAGCATGCGTTGACGACAACCGTCTCGCCGAAGGTGGTCCGGATGTTGACCGAAAACAGCGATATCTCGGTTCAGGTGCGATCGGGGAACCAGGACGAATGCCTGTTGCAACTGATCTCGAAAGAAGTCGATTTCGCGATCATGTACGCGGCATCGGACGGCGGGGTGCAGAACCTCGAAAGTGCGTTTGAGGCAAAGACGCTTGGTGCCGACACATTGATCCCGGTATGCGCACCTGCAATGCGCGGGGAATTGGATGGCAAGACCATTCCTGCGATTGTCTACCCGCCTGATGTTTTTCTTGGGCAAGTGTTTTCCCAATTGATTGCACTGCGGTTGCCCGACGAAACCAGACTCGTGGCCAAGGCCGAGACGGCCCTGACGCTGGCGATGCTGCATTATGCCGTGAAGGAAATCGGTGTTGCCTGGTTGCCCTATTCTTTGGTCGCCACGCCGCTTGCTCAGGGACAGCTTGTAAGCGTTGAAGACGCCCTGCCTGCGCAGGCGCTGACAATAAGAATGGTCCGTTTGGCCGAAGCGAAGCCAGAGTTCAGTGAATTGATTTGGCAACGTCTTGCCGGGCAATCGCAAAGCTTTTGGTTGTCGCAGGATCAAAACGACGAGGCGACCTGAGCCGTTCACCGAGAAAGGTGCCGGGTCTGCCGATCAGCGTCGGAAGAATACGCAACGGAATAGTGGCAAAACCGAGCAGGATGTATCTAACCTGTGCTGAAATGACAGCAACAGGGCAGGTCAGCGGATGTTCGGGAAGGTATTGAAAACGGGTATAGGTGTCGCGGTTCTGGGCATCGTGGGGCTGCTTGGTTATCTGCTGATCGCCCCGCCCGATTTGTTGAAAGTGGGCACGAACTACTCGGCCAAGATTGTCTGTTCAAACGTTTTCATTGCCGGACGTGATCCGGAAGAGGTCCTTGCGGTGGATGTGCAGGCCCCGGGGCATCCGCTGCTCAAACATGTTTCGATTGAGGTCGATCGAGAGGCGCAGACTGTTCATGCGCAACTCTTTCGGTTCTTCGCGCCCGCCACGTCGCAGTTCCGGCAGGGGCTTGGCTGCACCAACGTGCATGCTACATCCCTGAGTGCGCAGCGACTTGAGGCCGCCAAGCCCGCGCCGACAGGTCTTTGGCCAACAGGAAACGACGTTGCGCAGTCTCAAGATCCCAAAATTCAGGCCGTCTTGTCGGATGATACGCTGCTTGGCGAAGGGTACCGCGCCGTAGTGGTGGTTCAAGGCGGGCGCATCGTGGCCGAACGCTATGCGGAAGGGTTCGACGCCGACACACCGTTGCTGGGCTGGTCCATGACCAAGACGGTCACGGCCGGGCTGATCGGAACGTTGATCAACGCGGGTCAGATGAATGTATCGGACACCCTTGTCGACAGCTTTCCCGAATGGGCAGAAGACGCAAGGCGAGACATTACTGTTGCGGACATGCTGGCGATGACAAGCGGTCTGCAATGGAATGAAGAATACGGAGACGTGTCAGACGTGACCAGGATGCTGTATCTCAGCAATGACATGGCCGTTTTCGCTGCCGACCGTGCACTGGAAGCCGGCATTGGAACCGACTTCAACTATTCCTCCGGCACGTCCACCGTGTTGTCCCGGGTGTGGCAGGACAAGCTGGCCGATGGAGGTTTGAGCTATCCTCGGGATGCGCTTTTTGAACCGCTTGGCATGGCTTCGGCGATCATCGAGACAGATGTCGCCGATACATTCATCGGATCCAGCTATATGTACGCCACGGCCCGAGACTGGGCGAAGTATGGCCAGTTTCTGCTGCAAAAAGGGGTTTGGGACGGCGCACAGATTTTGCCCACAGGTTTTGTGGACTGGATGTTCGAACCCGTTGCGGCGTCTGGCGGGGAATATGCCAAAGGTCATCTTTGGTTGAAATCGCCGGGCGACCTGCCACCGTTTGAAGACGCGGTTTGGTTGCAAGGGCATGACGGTCAGTCCATCGGAATTTTCCCGTCGCGTGACATGGTCGTCGTGCGGATGGGGCTTACACCTTCACGGGTGGGCTATTCTTCTTTGCCCTTGGCGAAAGCGTTTATTGCGGCTTTCGGGGGGTAGGGGATCGAACATTCCCGTCGACCCACCGCCCGACATTGCGGCGGGCATCGCCCGTAGGGCAGGACACTGGGTCGCAGATCGGTATCTTGCACGCCGGCACAGTTTGGTATACCGCCGCATACAAATTCAAGGTGCCGGGCTTTCACATGGCCCGGTGCATCAGCTAAATGGTCGGAACCGTCATGAGCCTTTACACAGAATACCTGAACGAAATTGAGACGCGCAAAGAACAGGGTCTGCACCCCAAACCCATCGAAGACGGTGCTCTTTTGCAGGAAATCATCGGGCAGATCAAAGATACGGGTCACGCTCATCGTGCCGGTTCACTGAACTACTTCATCTACAACACGCTTCCGGGCACAACCAGCGCCGCAGGTGAAAAGGCGCGCTTTCTGAAAGAGATCATCCTGGGTGAAACGACGGTCGAAGAAATCTCGCAGGATTTCGCGTTTGAATTGCTGTCGCATATGAAGGGCGGCCCATCGGTAGAGGTTCTGCTTGATCTGGCGCTGGGCGATGACGCAGAGATTGCGCAGAAAGCGGCGGCAGTTCTGAAAACCCAGGTGTTCCTGTACGACGCAGATACCAACCGTCTGAAAAAAGCCTTTGAGGCCGGGAACGCCGTTGCCAGGGACATTCTGGAAAGCTATGCCAAGGCCGAGTTCTTTACCCGGCTTCCCGACATCGAAGAAGAAATCAAGGTTGTGACCTATGTGGCGGCCGAAGGGGATATTTCGACCGATCTTCTGTCGCCCGGCAATCAGGCGCATTCGCGGTCGGACCGCGAATTGCACGGAAAGTGCATGATCTCACCCGAAGCACAGGCCGAGATTCAGGACTTGCAAAAACAGCACCCGGACAAGCGCGTCATGCTGGTTGCTGAAAAAGGGACGATGGGCGTTGGATCGTCGCGCATGTCCGGTGTCAACAACGTTGCATTGTGGACCGGAAAGCAAGCTAGCCCCTATGTTCCATTCGTGAACATCGCGCCGGTTGTTGCCGGTACAAACGGGATTTCACCGATCTTTCTGACCACCGTCGGCGTCACCGGCGGGATCGGCATCGATCTCAAGAACTGGGTCAAGAAAGTGGATGCCGACGGCAATCCGATCCTGAACAATGACGGCAATCCTATCCTCGAGCAGAAATATTCCGTCGAGACCGGAACGGTACTGACCATCAACACCAAGGACAAAAAGCTGTACAATGACGCAGGCGACAAAGAGCTGGTCGATCTGTCATCATCCTTCACGCCGCAAAAGACCGAGTTCATAAAGGCCGGAGGATCTTATGCCATTGTCTTTGGCAAAAAGCTTCAGACATTCGCGGCCGAGACGCTCGGTCTCGAGGTGAAATCCGCTTTCGCGCCGTCCAAGGAGATTTCGCATGAAGGGCAGGGCCTGACGGCGGTTGAAAAGATATTCAACAAAAACGCGGTTGGCGTGGCCGAAAGCAAAGTTCTGCATGCGGGCTCGGACGTTCGGGTGAAGGTCAACATCGTCGGTTCGCAGGACACCACCGGCCTGATGACGGCGCAGGAACTGGAAGCCATGGCGGCGACAGTGATATCGCCCACCGTTGACGGTGCCTATCAGTCTGGCTGTCATACTGCTTCGGTTTGGGATTCCAAGGCGCAGGCAAATATCCCAAAACTGATGAAATTCATGAACAACTTTGGCCTGATCACCGCGCGTGACCCCAAAGGTGTTTATCACTCGATGACAGACGTCATCCACAAGGTTCTGAACGACATCACCGTGGATGACTGGGCGATCATCATCGGTGGCGACTCGCATACACGTATGTCCAAAGGCGTCGCGTTTGGTGCAGACTCGGGTACTGTTGCACTGGCGCTGGCCACTGGCGAAGCTACCATGCCGATCCCGGAATCCGTCAAGGTGACGTTCAAGGGCCAGATGGCGGATCACATGGATTTCCGCGATGTGGTTCACGCCACCCAGGCGCAGATGCTGAAGAAATTCGGCGACAACGTGTTCCAGGGGCGGATCATCGAAGTTCACATCGGCACATTGCTGGCGGATCAGGCATTCACCTTTACTGACTGGACGGCCGAGATGAAGGCCAAGGCGTCGATCTGCATCTCAGCGGATGACACGTTGATCGAATCTCTGGAAATCGCGAAAAGCCGTATTCAGATCATGATCGACAAGGGAATGGATAACGAAGCCCGGACACTGCAAGGTCTGATCGACAAGGCCAACGCTCGGATCGCGGAAATCAAGTCGGGTGAAAAGCCGGCCCTGAAACCGGATGAAAACGCCAAGTATTTTGCCGAGTTGGTGGTTGACCTGGGTGAAATCAGCGAACCCATGATCGCCGACCCGGATGTCAATAACGCCGATGTATCAAAACGTTACACCCACGATACGATCCGGCCGGTTTCCCACTACAAAGGGGAAAAGAAGGTCGATCTGGGATTTGTTGGATCGTGCATGGTGCACAAGGGCGATCTGGTCATCGTCTCGCAGATGCTGAAAAACATCGAGCAGGAGAAGGGCACAGTAGAATTCAAGGCCCCGCTGGTCGTTGCTGCGCCCACCTACAACATCATCGATGAGCTGAAAGAAGAAGGCGAGTGGAGCATTCTTCAGAAGTATTCAGGCTTTGAATTCGACGATCTGTTCCCAAAAAGCAAAGCACGGACGGAATACGAGAACATCCTGTATCTGGAGCGTCCGGGATGTAACCTCTGCATGGGCAACCAGGAGAAAGCGGCAAAGGGTGACACTGTGCTGGCCACGTCCACACGACTGTTCCAAGGCCGTGTTGTTGAGGACGCGGCGGACAAGAAAGGCGAATCCCTGCTGGCATCGACCCCGGTGGTCGTGCTGTCGGCTGTTTTGGGCCGAATGCCGACCGCCGAGGAATACAAATCGGCCGTGAAAGGTATCGACCTGACCAAATTTGCGCCTCCGATGGGAAAGCCCGCAGGCACGAAGTCAGCGCATTTCTAAACGCAAGGCACAAAGTTGATTGCCCGGGCATCCCTTCAGGTGGCCGGGCGATTGAGTTCCGCTGTGTTCAGGCCTGGTTGCAGCGCACGCCGCGAAAAAGCGCGGCATGGGAATGCCCCGGACCTTTCGCACGACTTCGCGTGGACTACTGGGGAAAATCCATGATCCACGGTCATGCGGTCGCTGTTTGGCGTCAGGCTGACAGCTCTTTATACATGTAAGTCGTGGGTTCCAGTCTGGTTTCGAACGGGTTCCGGCAATAGTTCGGAATTTCCCCGGCGATCTGAAACCCCAGGTCCAGATAAAGCAATCGAGAAGGATCGGTGCTGCGGGTATCAAGAACCAGCATCGTGCGCTCCAACTCTGTCGCTCGTTGAAAGAGGGCTTCCATCAAGGCGCGGCCAAAACCGCGCCGTCTGGCGTTCGGGTGCACCAGAAGTTTCGCAACATCAGCGCGGTGCGGTTGATTGGGCATGGTCGCGGGGATCAGTTGCACCGTGCCCTGAATGCGCCCGTTGTCGTGGAGGGCAAACAGCTCCAACGCACCGGATTTCAGCTCAGGCGGAACATTTTGCAGCCAGTAATTTCGTGCGTCACTCTCGGTAAACGGAAGGACAAAGCCGATGCTGGCCCCGTCATGCACACAGGCGTGGAGGATTTCCGCCAGATCATCCACTGCCGCGCTGAAATCGAGATCGGTCAGACGCGAGATCATATCAGCACCAAGAGATAACGCGCACCGCGAGATTCCCCGGTTTCGAACCGGGTTGGGCCCGACAGGTGATAGCGCAGGCAATCTCCGGCGCTCAGCGCATGGGGGGTTCCGTCAACTGTCAGTGTCAGGGCGCCGTCGATCAGGATCAGATGGTGTTCCTGCCCGGACTTGGGCGGCGCCTCGTAAGTGATGACCGTATCGCGCGGCAGGTGACATTCCACGACCTCGGCGTTCAGGCCGTTTGCAGGCGGTGAAACTGCACGGCGGGTAAAGCCGGTTTCGGGATCACGCCATTCGGTCTGGCGTTCAAACGCCACCTTGGGGTCAAAGCTGTCTTCGACCATCATCAAAAGCCGGGACATCGGAAGGTCATAAGCGGCACAGAGGCGGCCAAGATTCTCAGCGGTGGGGCTGACCTCTCCTTTCTCCATGCGGGACAGCGTGGCGCGGCTGATTCCGCTGTGGGCGGCCAGTTGATCCAGGGACCACCCGCGCCCGTGGCGGAGTTCGTTCAAACGGACGGCAAGGCGGCTTGAGAGGTTGTCGAGCATGGACCACAAACGAGAGGAGTTTTCATTTATGGGAAAATTACATAAAAATTATGTGTGTGTAAATGAAAAAAGGCGCAGAAACTCTGCGCCTTTCGCAAGCTTTTGACGAGGTGGTGGATTATTTCCAACCAACTTCGTTAAAGATTTTCTGTGCTTCCGGGATGTTCTTTGCGACTTCCGACAGGTTCACATCGTCAGCTTTGAACTCACCCAGTGCCTTTACCGATTCCGCCAGCTCGACACTCTGTACTGCCGGGAATTCGTCATTGCCCGCCGAGAAGTACTTCTGCGCCTGATCGCTTGCCAGATACTCGAGGAACAGGATTGCGTTTTCCTTGTTCGGCGCGTGTGCCGCGACGCCACCGCCCGACAGGTTCATATGCGCACCATAGCTGTCCTGATTGGGGAAGACCCAGCCGATCTTGTCGAGGTCAGAGGACAGGCCTTTGACGTCTTTGCGGATAGCCCGTGCATAGTAATAGGTGTTCGATACAGCGATGTCGCATTCACCCGAAACGATGCCACGCAGCTGGTCGGTGTCACCTCCCTGCGGGTCTCGGGCCATGTTGGCGACAACGCCTTCCGCCCAGGATTTTGCAGCTTCGGTACCTTCATGTGTGATGATCGAGGCGAGCAGGGTCTGGTTGTAGGTGTTGGTCGAGGACCGGATGCAGATCAGGCCCTTGTATTCCGGCTTGGCGAGGTCTGCGTAAGTGGCCGGCGGATTGGCAACGTTTTCTTTGTTGTAAAAGATGATCCGACCGCGCTGTGAGAAGCCGAACCACTGGTTGTCTTCGTCCTGAAGGTTGGCGGGGATGCGCTCCTCCAGGGTTTCGCTGTCGATGGCTTGCAGAATGCCCGCATCTTTGGCACGCGCCAGGCGAGACGTGTCGACCGTCAGCATGATATCCGCCGGAGAGTTCGCGCCTTCGGCTTCCATGCGCGCGATCAATTCATCCGCCTTGCCTTCGATCCGGTTGATCTTGATGCCGGTCGCTTCTTCGAAGTCCGTGTAAAGACGTTCGTCAGTGTCATAGTGGCGCGACGAATAAAGGTTCAGCTCGCCTTCAGCTGCGGCTGATGTTGCGATCAATGCCGACAGAGCGGCGGCCAGGCAGGTTGTGGATTTCAGCATAGTTTGCCCCAACAATTGAATTTCGCGTCGGTTGATAACCCGACTGATTTGCTCAATTATACGATTCTCAGCGAGATGCAAGAAAATCCGACAGATTTACTTGGTCAAATGAGCGCAGGCACCCTTGCGAGCCTTGTTGGGGGCGGGCGCGAGTTGTGTTGAACGGAAAGATCCGCGTCACACGGCAGTGTCTGGATCACTCACGATCAAGCACCTCAACTGCAAGGATCGTGGGCAAATGGCGCGCGACTTCCGTCCAGGTGTCCCCTTCATCAACACTGGCAAAAACCGAGCCGCTGTTGGTCCCGAAATAGATACCGGCGGGGTCTCGGTGGTCTCCGGCCATGGCCTGTCGCAGAACAGTGAAAAAACAGCATTCTTGCGGCAACCCACGCCGCTGGTCTTGCCATGTTGCGCCTCCATTTGTGGATTTCCAAACTGCCGCGGCGGCATCCGGTGGATAGCGCCCGATGCTGTCTCCGTTCAAAGGTAATGTCCAGATCGTGTCCGGATCACGTGGGTGCACATGAATCGGAAATCCAAAGGTGGATGGCAGGCCTTTGGTGATGTCATCCCAACTGCGCCCTCCGTCGGCCGAGCGCCAAACACCGTGATGGTTTTGCTGGTACAGCAAATCCGCGGTTCCCGGAGCTTGAACCATGTTGTGGACGCAATGACCCGTTTCACCATCCCTGGGGGCAGCGGGATGATCATGATGCGTGCAAGATTCGGCGTTGGACAATCTGTTGCGCCGCTCCCAGATTGCGCCGCCATCCTCGGTTGCAAACACACCCGCAGCGGAAATGCCGACCCAGAGCTTTTTCGAATCATTTGGGTCAGTCACGATTGTATGCAGGACCAGCCCCGCACCGCCGGGATTCCAATCGGGTGCTGAGGGGTGGTTTGTCAGGCCCTCAAGCGTGTCCCATGTCCGACCATTATCGTGGCTGGCAAGCAGGCGGGCCGGTTTTGTGCCAGCGTACAACGTTCCATGTTGATAACGCAAAGACCAGACCTGCGAAAACTCATCGGCGAATGGTGCGGGTTCTCCGGTCCAGCCGATCATCTGGGCAAAATCCTGATCGTTGGCGGCCCACTCGTCCATTTGGCCCTTGGTGAGTTTTGCGACCTGCCAAGTCACACCGCCGTCTTCGGAACACCAGACACCGGCGCCATGCCAGTCACCACCGCCCCCGGCCCAAAGCGTGCCCGTTTCCTTGTCGCCGATGACGTGGTTGATCGGCCATCCTTCGCAATGCGGGCCCGTCACTTTCCAGCCTGACCTGTTCTGATCGCCAGAGACAATGAACGTTCCCTTGGTCGTCCCCACCAGTACGTCGATGCCGTGTTCGCGCATGGGTTTTACACTCCGCAATATCGAAGCAAGGGTAGCACGTCGGGCGCACAGGTGCAGAAAACAAAAAAAACCGCGCTCAAGAGCGCGGTTTTCTAAAACGGTGTTTCGCTGTTCTCAGCCCTGACGAGCTTTGAACTTGCGCTGCGTCTTGTTGATAACGTAGACGCGGCCTTTGCGACGCACAATACGGCAGTCGCGGTGCCGATTCTTGAGCGAGCGGAGCGAGTTCTTGACCTTCATGGTCTGTCTCCAATCTGCGGCGCCTTCATCAAGGACGTGGCCAGCGCCTGGGTTGCTCGGGTGTCCCGGATCTCCGGAACAGTGAAATCATGGTGGGCGGTACAAGGATCGAACTTGTGACCCCTTCGATGTCAACGAAGTGCTCTACCGCTGAGCTAACCGCCCACTTTCCCTTTGCGTGCCCAGCCCCATAACGAAATGGGGCGCGGAACCCCGCGCCGGTAGCGGGGTCTATAAAAGGAGTCGCAAAGGGGTTCAAGGGGTTTGGTAGAACTATTTTCCGGTCTATGTTGATTGCGAACATGGAGGGATCATGCAGAACGCAGCCTTTGTATTGGATATGCCAGAAAACCGCAGTTCATGCGTGGTTTTTTCATCCCCGCATAGCGGGCGGAATTATCCAGAAGCGTTTTTGAAGCGGTCCGTTCTGAATCAAAGCGTGATTCGATCCTCGGAAGACGCCTTCGTGGATCAATTGTTTGCTGCTGCGGCCGAAAATGGCGCGCCTTTGATCAAAGCGACCATGCCGCGCGCCTATCTGGACCTGAATCGCAGTCTGGACGAACTGGACCCGGCGCTGATCAGCGGTGCCCGCAGGCATGGGCACAACCCCAGGGTCGCATCAGGGTTGGGTGTGATACCCCGCGTTGTGGCCAATGGACGGGCAATCTACAGCGGCAAGCTGACCATGGACGAGGCGCGGCTGCGTATCGACACCTATTGGCGCCCCTATCATGCACGTTTGAAATCCCTGCTGGCCGAATCACACGAGAAATTCGGCCAGGCCATACTGGTGGATTGCCACTCCATGCCGCATGAGGCGGTGGCCATGGCTGGTACGACCCGAAACAAACGGCCCGAGATCGTGCTGGGTGATCGGTTCGGTGCTTCGGCCTCGTCTGAAATCGTGGACCTCGTCGAATCGGCGTTTGCTGCGGCAGGTCTGAATGTTGTGCGCAATGCCCCGTTTGCGGGGGCCTATGTGACTCAGACTTATGGCCGCCCCACCCGCCAGCAACACGCGATCCAGATTGAAATCGACCGGGCCTTGTATATGGACGAAGAAAAGATTGCGCCGAACGCCAATTTCATGACGTTTTCCAAACTACTCCGGCAGGTGGTGCGCGACATATCCAGAATCGGTTCAAAATCTCTCCGCCTGGCGGCGGAATGAAACTAGCGCAAAGCACGGCCCTTCACGATTGCTTCCGGGCCGAACCTCTGGCGGATCTGGTCGGTGGCCCGCTCGGCCTGTGATCTGCGGTCGGCGCCGGGATCAAGCAGGTCGCCGGAGATGTCGGCCTGATCCGCCGGGCACAGGTCAGACAGGCCACATCCCAACAGGCGGTACGGCCCCTGATCCCCCACCTGATCGAAAAGCCCTTTTGCGGTGCGATAAATCCTGTCCGCGATCTGCGTTGCGTCCCGCAATGACACGCGCCGTGTCAGAACCTTGTGATTGGCCTTCTTCAGCTTCAGCGTAACGACCCGGCCAGCCAGATCCTTGGCCTTGGCCCGGTCCGAGACCTTCAGGGCCATGCGCCACAAATGTCCGTCCAGCACATCAATATTGGCGGTGTCCTCGAAAAACGTGGTCTCATTGCTGATGGATTTCATCGGTTCATGGGCTGAAACGCGCCGTTTGTCCTGACCCCGTGCCAGATGCCACAGGCGATACCCCATCGAGCCGAAACGCGCAGTCAAAGCCTCCTGATCCCAACGCAGCAGGTCGTTGAAGGTTCGAATCCCTGCCCGATCCAGTGATTCCTGCGCGGCGGGGCCAATGCCCCAGATCAACCTTACGGGTTTGTCATTCAGAAACTCTGCCGTCTCTGCCTTGCCGATCACCGAAAACCCGCGGGGTTTGTCGAGGTCCGAGGCAACCTTGGCCAGAAACTTGTTGTGACTCAGCCCGATGGATCCTGTCACGCCCAGTTCATCCTTCATGCGTTTGACCAGGCGCGCGAGCATGACGGCTGGGGGGGCTCCGTGCAGGCGTTCGGTGCCGGACAGGTCCATGAAAGCTTCGTCCAGCGACAGGGGTTCGACCACTGGTGTCAGTTCGTCCATCATGGCGCGGATGTCCCGTGACACCTGGGCATACACGGACATGCGTGGTTTGATCACGACGGCATCGGGGCACAGTTGCAACGCTTTGAACATGGGCATGGCGGATCGCACACCGCGAATTCGGGCCACGTAGCATGCCGTGGACACAACACCGCGTTTGCCGCCGCCGATGATGACAGGCTTGTCTGCCAATTCCGGATTGTCCCGCTTTTCCACCGAAGCATAGAAGGCATCGCAATCCATATGCGCGATGGACAAATCAAACAGTTCGGGATGAGACTTTACCCTGGGGCTGCCGCAGGCCGTGCAGCGCCGTTCGTTCGTCAAAGGGGTCAGGCAATCTCGGCAAAGACCGGGCATCTGCGTCCTCGTGTGTTCCGCAGTTGTCTTGGGGGTTCTTTATATCATCCAGTGATATCGATCAAAGATCATTCAGAGAAAAGAAACCCCCCGCGCTTCGCGGGGGGAAGTAACGAACCTCAGGAAGAATAGGTTCGTTGGGGAGTAAATCCCCTTAAGAATCGCTAAGATTTTCGGGCTGAGATAGGGTTAAGCGCGCTTTTCAAAAACTCGCTTTTTGAATGTGTGTTTTCTGGCACAGGGACGATTTGGCGCGGATTCGCGAAAAATTGACGTAAGGTCAACCTGTTGCGGCGGTTTTTTCAGCGTGAATCCCTGTTGAAACGATGATCCTGCTCATCTCGTTTTCAGAGAATTTAACTCGGTCAAAACGGCCGCGGCCGCGGATTTCGGATCTTCGGCCTGATAAATGGGGCGGCCAACTACGATATGATCCGCCCCGCCCTGGATGGCGCTGGCAGGTGTGGCCACACGTTTTTGATCGCCCAGTGCCGCGCCTGCCGGACGCACGCCGGGGGTTACGATCAGCCGGCCCGTCGCCTGGGGTAGGGCGCGGATCAGGGCGGCCTCCTGCGGGCTGGCGATCACGCCATCGGCCCCGGCCTCGAAGGCGTGGGCGGCGCGTTCCACCACCATGTCCTGAACGTCACCGGCCTTCATCATGCCGGCATCCAGGTCGTCGCGGTTCAGCGAGGTCAGGATGGTCACCGCCAGGATTTTCAGATCCTTGCCCGCCGCGCCTTCCTTGGCGGCGCGCACCACATGCGGGTCGCCATGCACGGTCAGGAAATCCAGATCGAACTGCGCCAACCCCCGCACCGCGTTTTCCACTGTGTTGCCGATGTCGAACAGCTTCATGTCCAGGAAGATGCGCTTGCCGTGTTCCTGCTTGAGCTCATTGGCCAGTGCCAGCCCGCCGCCTGTCAGCATGCCCAGGCCGATCTTGTAGAACGACACGGCGTCGCCCAGCGTCTCGGCCAGCTTCAGCCCTTCCAGCGCGTTGGGGACGTCGAGGGCGACGATCAGGCGGTCATCGGCGGTTTGGGACATTGTTTCGGCCTTTCAAACTTGACGGGATCGGCGCTTCTGTAGAGCGTGTGACGCATTGAGACAAGAAAAGACGCAGGAAAATACGGGATGATACGGTTGGGTGTGTTGGCCGCGGCCGGAACCCGACCCTGACGATCCACCGCAGGACCCCGACTATTCGGATGGAGAGTATGATTGCCTGATGGCCGCTGCCGCTCCGGGGCAGTCGCCCTATTTCGACGGGGTCAAGTGGGCCGACATGGACGCCGAGAATGCGATGGCGATCTGTGTCGATCTGCTGCTGAAAGACCAGGATGTCGATGCCGAGGTCGTGGCCGCCTTTGGCCGGGCGCTCACGAAAGGTGGCAAGCTGGAAATGGCGCTCGAGTTTTCGGAACTGGCCGCGATGGAGGGCAGCGGGCTGGCGATGAACACGCTCGCTTCGCTCTATAATGATGGCGAGATCGTTCCCGCGGACCACGAGACCGCGTTTGCCTGGTACATGGCCGCTGCCGAAACCGGTCTGCCGAAGGGGATGCACAACGTCGCCTATGGCTACGAGAACGGGAAAGGTGTTGCGCCGGACATCGACAAGGCGCTGTACTATTACGAAAAGGGCCGCGTTCTTCGGATATGAGCCGTCTCTGCTGCACCTCGGCGCAATCTATCGCGAAGGCACGCATGTCGCACGCGATATGCAGCGCGCGGTCGATTATCTGAAGATGGCGGCCCGAAACGGCAGCGCCGATGCCGCGGCGCGTCTGGGATACATCTACGAGATCGGCGAGAACGGCTACTCCAAGGACATCGAACAGGCGCTGGATTATTATTTTCAGGCCGCCAGGCAGAACAATGTCGTGGCGCTGCACAATCTTGGGTCTTTGACCTATCACGGGCGGGACGGTATGCCCCAGGACACGGAAGCAGCCCTGTTGTTCTGGGGCAGGGCCGCAAAGCTTGGCGATGTGAAATCGCAGCGCAAATTCGGCCGGTTGCTCTATGAAACCGGCGATGTCGAAGAGGCGCTGAGGTTTCTTCGCCTCGCGGCCGAGCAGGGCGATGACGAGGCGCAAAAGCTGATCCGGCAGATCGAAGGCGATTGACCCCCAAGGCTGACAAACGAGCCAGCGGTGTCCCCGCATTGTCCCAACTGTGCTATGGTGCTGCCATTCTGAAACGAAAACTGCATCAAAGGGACAGACCATGAAGCACCTTGTTCCGCTGGCCGTCGTGGCCACGCTGGCCGCCTGTACCGACACGCCGCCACAGACCGAAACAGGCGCCGCGCCGCCCCCGACCAATGATGATTTGTATCTTGTCCGCGGCTATCGGTCCGAAGATGACTGGTGCCAGTTGACCGGCGAAACCGCCTTTACCGGCAATTTCCTCGACCACACCGCCGACCTTGTATCCTGCCCCACGGGCAGCGCCGCCGCGCAGTCGCTGGTCGAGACGAGCGATGCCCAGCAGGTGGCCGAAACCGGGGGCTACACCGTCTATACGATTCCGCGTGGTTGAGGCTTTTTTTCACTCTCTAGCCTCTTGAAGCGGCGGAGAAGTTTCCCAGATTGAGGTCAAGGCCCGGACCACTGCGTGCTGCCAAGCGGGCGCAAATTCTCCGGGCGCTTGGAAAAGGAGAATACCATGGACTTGAACAAGTTCACCGAACGTGCACGGGGGTTCGTGCAGGCGGCGCAGACCATTGCGCTGCGCGAGGGGCACCAGAGGCTGGAGCCCACACATATACTCAAAGCATTGATGGATGACGATCAGGGGCTGGCAAGCAATCTGATCACACGCGCGGGCGGCGCGCCGAACCGCGTGGTCGAGGCGCTTGACGCAGCTATGGGCAAGATCCCGAAAGTCAGCGGTGATGCCGGTCAGATTTACATGGACGGCCAGACGGCCAAGGTTCTGGACGAGGCTGAAAAGATCGCAACCAAGGCGGGCGACAGCTTTGTTCCGGTCGAGCGCGTGTTGATGGCGCTGTGCATGGTCAAATCCAAGGCCAAAGAGGCGCTGGAGGCGGGTGCCGTATCTGCGCAAAAGCTCAACGAAGCCATCAACGACATCCGCAAGGGGCGTACTGCTGACACCGCAACGGCGGAAGAGGGCTATGACGCGCTCAAGAAATATGCCCGCGACCTGACCGAGGCCGCGCGCGAAGGCAAGATCGACCCGATCATCGGCCGCGACGAGGAAATTCGCCGCGCGATGCAGGTTCTGTCGCGCCGCACCAAGAACAACCCGGTTCTGATCGGTGAACCCGGCGTCGGTAAAACCGCGATCGCCGAGGGCATGGCCCTGCGCATCGTCAACGGCGACGTGCCGGAATCGCTGAAGGACAAGAAGCTGCTTGCGCTTGACATGGGGGCGCTGATCGCTGGTGCGAAATACCGTGGTGAATTCGAAGAACGCCTCAAGGCTGTTCTGACCGAGGTGACCGAGGCCGCCGGTGAGATCATCCTGTTCATCGACGAGATGCACACGCTGGTTGGCGCGGGCAAATCGGATGGTGCGATGGATGCCGCCAACCTGATCAAGCCTGCGCTTGCACGGGGTGAGCTGCACTGCATCGGTGCGACCACACTGGACGAGTATCGCAAATACGTCGAAAAAGACGCGGCCCTTGCGCGCCGCTTCCAGCCGGTGATGGTTCAGGAACCGACGGTCGAGGACACGATCAGCATTCTGCGCGGTATCAAAGAGAAGTACGAGCTGCACCACGGCGTGCGCATCTCGGATTCGGCGCTGGTGTCGGCGGCGACCCTGTCGCATCGCTATATCACCGACCGGTTCCTGCCCGACAAGGCCATCGACCTTGTCGACGAGGCGGCGTCGCGTCTGCGGATGGAGGTGGACTCCAAGCCCGAAGAGCTTGATCAGCTGGATCGTCAGATCCTTCAGATGCAGATCGAGGAAGAGGCGCTGAAGCTGGAAGACGATGCGGCATCGAAGGATCGCCTGGAAACCTTGCAGAAGGATCTTGCCGAACTTCAGGAAAAATCCGCCGAGATGACCGCGCAGTGGCAGGCCGAACGCGACAAGCTGGCTGGCGCGCGGGATTTGAAGGAACAGCTCGACAAGGCGCGGGCCGATCTGGAAATCGCCAAGCGCGAAGGCAACCTCGCCAAGGCGGGTGAGCTGTCCTATGGCATCATCCCCGAGCTTGAGAAAAAGCTGTCCGAGGCCGAGAATGCCGAAAGCAACGCCATGATGGCCGAGGAAACGGTGCGTCCCGAACAGATCGCCAGTGTTGTCGAACGCTGGACGGGCATCCCGACCGCCAAAATGCTGGAAGGCGAACGCGAGAAACTGCTGCGGATGGAAGAAGAACTGCATTCCCGCGTTATCGGTCAGGATGCGGCTGTCACCGCTGTTGCCAATGCAGTACGTCGTGCGCGAGCCGGTCTGAATGACGAAGGTCGTCCACTTGGCTCGTTCCTGTTCCTTGGGCCGACTGGCGTGGGTAAGACCGAGCTGACCAAGGCCGTGGCGAATTTCCTGTTCGATGACGACAACGCGATGGTGCGCATCGACATGTCCGAGTTCATGGAGAAACACGCGGTCGCCCGTCTGATCGGTGCCCCTCCGGGCTATGTCGGTTATGACGAAGGTGGTGTGCTGACCGAAGCCGTGAGGCGCAGACCCTATCAGGTCGTGCTGTTCGACGAGGTCGAAAAGGCGCACCCGGATGTCTTCAACGTGCTGTTGCAGGTTCTGGACGATGGCGTTCTGACCGATGGTCAGGGCCGCACCGTGGACTTCAAACAGACGCTGATCATCCTGACGTCGAACCTTGGGTCGCAGGCGCTCAGCCAGTTGCCCGAAGGTGCGGACAGTTCACAGGCCAAGCGCGACGTGATGGATGCGGTCCGGGCACATTTCCGGCCCGAATTCCTGAACCGTCTGGACGAAACGATCATCTTTGACCGCCTCAAGCGGGCCGATATGGATGGCATCGTCGATATTCAGATGGCACGTCTGCAAAAACGTCTGGCCGCCCGCAAGATCGAGCTGGCCCTGGATGACAGCGCCAAGGAATGGCTGGCCAATGAAGGCTATGACCCGGTCTTCGGTGCCCGCCCGCTGAAACGCGTCATCCAGCGCGCCTTGCAGAACCCGTTGGCCGAAGCTCTGCTGGCTGGGGAAATCAAGGATGGTGACGTCGTTCCGGTCACCGCCGGGCCCGATGGTTTGATCATCGGCGATCGTTTGGGAACTTCCGAGCGACCCCGCCCGGACGATGCCGTGGTGCATTGATCTGACACCGTGAACTGAAAGGCCCGCTTTTTTTGGCGGGCCTTTTTCATGTCGGCTTTCCATAGCCTTTGTTCAGATAATCACTGAGGACCTTCATCCAAACCTGCGCTTTCTCCATTGGAAACTGGGCCGTGAACCTCAGCTTCACAATACAATTGTCCACGACGCCGACTGCCAGAAGTTCGGACAGGCCATCTGATGCTTTGGCCTCGGCCCGATACGGCAACACCTGCGACGGATCACGCAACTGATAGGCGTTGATTTCGCCAAGCTCGGCACCGCGCCGCGCAGCTATTGCAGCGATATCGCATGCAGCTTGTTTAAAGCTTTCAAGGGCCATTTCGGATGAGACGTCCCTTTGTTGATGGTCATAGAAGAAAACCGTGATCTTGGAAGATGGGTCTGCAAAAGTGGCGGAATAGCCGAGGCCCGGATGGCTGTCTTCATAAACTTCCGACCCGATCTGGTTCAGATCGCTCAGGACCTGCGGCGCGCGCTCAAACAGCTTTTTGCACGATTGCACATCAGCCAATGCCGATCCGCACAGCAAAGACAAAAAACAACAAGGGGTTTGAGCAACATGGAGGCAGGGTGTCCCAAACAGATCAAGAATGCACGAAGTCTTGGTCTGCAACTTTGGCAGAAGTTTGGCTCTGCCGGAAAGATGGCCGGGCGGGCGTTGGTCAGCCGCCCGGGAATTCGTCAGACCAATGCAAAGATCCGGGCCGGCCCGCCGGTGCCGCCTTGGTGCTTGGGTGCGCCGATCACCAGCGTTGCACCCGACGCAGGCACGCGATCCAGCCCTGCCAGACATTCGATCCCGAACCGGCCTGACGGCAACCACGCGTAATGTGTCGCGAAATCTGCGGACATGCCGTGATCGAGGGACAGGGTATCAACGGCAATTGATCGTGCTCCTGTCTCCTCCATCAGCATCTGCGCGGCTTCAACGTGGAATCCCGGGTAATGCTGCGCTTCGCCGTCGAAATTGCGGAACTCATCCGTGGCGGTTTTGCCTGCCCATCCGGAATGCATCGCCACGCAGGCACCATCAGGGATATCACCATTGGCCGCAATCCAGGCTTTCAGATCGTCCGGGGTGACGCGCGTGTCAGCGTCTTCGGCCGCTCGGGCGGCGATGTCCACGACGCATAAGGGGGCGACCAGATCCGTGACGGGGATTTCATCAACCGACGTCCCATCCGCCGAAAAGTGAAGCGGCGCATCGATATGCGTGCCCGTGTGTTCGTTGATTGAAAGGTTGAACAGATTGAAGCCGTGATCAGCAAAGTTGAATGCTTGCTCGGCGGAAATGCCGGGTTCGCCGCCCCATGTCGGGAAATCCGGGCTCAGCGTATGGGTCATATCTTCGACACCGCCATGCCCGGCTGCCAGTGCTGCCGGCGCGACGGCCCCGGTTGCGGCTGCTGCAACACCCGAAGCGGCGGCAGCTTTGAAGAACCCGCGACGAGACAGCATCTTGTCTTTGACGGCATTCATTACGCAGATATCACACATTTTTCTTCCTCCCATTGCGGCCAAAAGGCTGCAATCGCAGCCTTGCCTCGCGTTCGGCTTGGCGTGGCGCCCGTCTGACAGAGTGCAGCCTTGCGCCCGCAGTTGTAAAGTTTTGTACCCGTGTTCTGACGGTAATTCACTAAAACCGCGGTTTTCCGCCGGGCTCCAAAAGCTCTCTAGTCTATGGTTTTCGGTGCTGAAAACGATACTCGAATGCCCGATCACATTGGAACGTTACAATCACTTCGCTCAATCGTTACGCCTGTTTCCGTGGCTCTGTGCTATCAGCACACTACGTCAATAGCGACCACTGAAGATGACGGAGACCCATATGGCGCATCGCTGGACCAATACTTTGACACATGCCGACGTCACGCCCCGGGCGGCGTTCCTCAACCGGCGGCAGGTTATGGCCGGGCTGGCAGGTGTCGGCCTGACTGCGATGGCCAAACCGGCGGCAGCACAGGATGGGTTGGAGCCGAACACGTGGGAAGAGATCACCACCTACAACAACTACTATGAGTTCGGGACCGGAAAAGATGACCCGGCGAAATATGCTCATACGCTGGTGACCGAACCCTGGAGCGTCACGATTGATGGTCTGGTCGACCGCCCCGGCGACTATGATTTTCAGGCCATCCTGTCCGAGATGACGATAGAGGAGCGGATCTACCGCTTCCGCTGTGTGGAAGCCTGGTCGATGGTAATTCCGTGGAACGGGTTTGAACTGGCCGACCTTCTCAATATGGCGGGCGTGCAAGACGGCGCGAAATATGTGGCTTTTGAGACGGCCTATCGCCCGGACGAGATGCCGGGAACGCGGTTTCCCGTTCTCGATTGGCCGTACCGAGAGGGCTTGCGCCTGGACGAGGCGATGCACCCTCTGACAATCATGGCAACCGGAATTTACGACCGCCCAATTCCCAACCAGAACGGTGCCCCCTTGCGTCTGGTCGTCCCTTGGAAATACGGCTTCAAATCGATCAAGTCGATTGTTCGGATCACGCTTACAAAGGATGAACCGCCCACCAGCTGGAACATGTCCAATCCACGCGAATACGGGTTCTACAGCAATGTGAACCCCAATGTGGACCATCCACGCTGGTCTCAGGCTTCAGAGCGCGAGATCGGGGGCGGGCTTTTCGCGTCACGCAAGCCGACCCTGATGTTCAACGGCTATGAACAAGAGGTCGCCAGCCTTTATGAAGGCATGGATCTGGCCAAGAACTATTAGGACCATGTTGGCGATTAACCAGACACTCCGCCGTATTCCGGTATGGGTCATATATCTGCTGGGGGCGTTGCCCGCGCCCTGGCTGTTTTATCTTGGCCTGACCGGTGGTCTGGGGGTCGAACCGATTGAGGCGTTGGAGCACAGATATGGGGAACTGGCCCTTCAGTTGCTGATTGCCGGTCTGGCGGTCACACCCCTGCGCCGGTATGTCGGCCTCAACCTGATGAAGTTTCGCCGCGCGATCGGGGTGCTCACGTTTGTGTACGTCGCGTTGCATCTTCTTGTGTGGCTGGTTCTGGATGTGCAGCTTCCCAGCCAGATCTGGGCGGATATCCTCAAACGCCCGTACATAACGGTCGGCATGGCGGCGTTCCTTCTTCTGCTTCCGCTGGCGTTGACCTCCAACAACTGGTCGGTGCGCCGACTGGGACCGCGCTGGCGCAAGCTGCACCGCCTTGTATACGCGGCCGCATTGTTGGGGGCGATGCATTACCTCTTGCTGGCAAAAGGTTTTCAGATCGAGCCGCTTGCTTACCTGGCTGCCATCATCGCCCTGCTTGCCCTGCGCCTGCCGATTCCCAACCTGTCTTTCCGGTCCAACAGGGCCGATTCCGCCTGACTCGGACATGAGTCTGTGGGTAATCATGTGCATAACGCGCTGAACCGGGAATTCTGACCTGCTTTTACATAGTTATCGGCGGTAGCGCGCTTGGTTGTCCTGAATTAAGCATCTGTAATTGTTGGATAAATGAGCTTTTCAAGAATTTCTTCTGTTTTTGTGTATTTTCTGCTTGCGGGATTTGTTTGTTATACTTAGAACCCCCTTCACCGGCGCTGCTGAGGCGGTGCTGACGGGTCGGAGAGACGGCCTGACG